>NZ_JBEXLS010000013.1:0-292670 GCF_040610055.1 Streptomyces sp. NPDC004539
TGAGACTTCGAACACCTCCCCCAACGGCACGGGAGCCTCGTGCGTTGCGCACGCTGTCGACATCACCCGATCGATGGCCAAGCTGAAAACGCTCAGTGAGTGAGTTGCGGGTGAGTCGCAGGCAGTGGGTCGGTGGGTGATACGCGGTTGATCGGGTGCGGGGTCGGCTTGTAGCGTGCCGGGCATGTCGAGCCCCGAGTCGGACAGAGCGCAGCCGCTGGTTCCGCGCGGCTGGACGGTAAACGGTTACTGAGGCCCCTTCGGGGTCGTTTCGGCGTGCGGGACCTGTGATCGGCGTTCGCGCTGTCCCTCGTCTCTCGTCATCCGCTGGAGCGACTTCCCTTGCCTGTTTTTCTGTACGTCCTCGGCCTTGCCGTTTTCGCGCAAGGCACCTCTGAGTTCATGTTGTCCGGGCTGGTTCCCGGTATCGCGCGCGACTTGTCCGTGTCCGTCGGGGCCGCCGCGAGTCTGACGTCCGCGTACGCGGTCGGGATGATCGTGGGGGCGCCCTTGATGGCCCTCGTCGGGGCGCGGTTGCCTCGGCGGACGGCGTTGGGCGGGTTCCTGGCGGCGTTCGTCGTCGTGCATGTGGTGGGGGCGGTGACCTCCGACTTCGCGGTGTTGTTCGGGAGTCGGGTGGTGGCCGCTGTCGTCAACGCGGGGTTCCTGGCGGTGGCGTTGTCCACCGTTTCCTCGCTCGTGGCACCGGAGTTGGCAGGGCGGGCGACGTCCGTGCTGCTCGCGGGGGTGACGTTGGCCTGTGCGGTGGGGGTGCCCGCGGGGGCGTTGCTCGGGGAGTGGTTCGGGTGGCGGGCGGCGTTCTGGGCGGTGGCGGGGTTGTGTGTGCCGGCGTTGGGGTGGGTTGTGCGGGTGGGGGGTGGGGGGTCTGTGAGTGGGGCCTCTGGGGGGTCTCCGGGTCGGGCCTCGGGTGGGGCCTCGGGGGCGTCTTCGGGTGGGGTGAGTGGTTCTGGGGTTCGGGCCGAACTCCGGTTGTTGGGACGGCCGTTGCTGCGGCGGGCGTTGGGGGTGGGAGCTGCTGTCAACGCGGCCACGTTCGCCGGGTTCTCGTATCTCGCCGTGATCGGTACGGAGGTCGCCGGGCTGTCCGAGGGGGTCGTTCCGGTGTTGCTCGCGGTGTTCGGGGTGGGGGCGTTCGTCGGGGTGACTGTCTCCGGGCGGGTGGGAGAGCGGTGGTTGGGGGTGGTGCTGCTCGTATTGCCGTTCGCCTGGGCGGTGTTGGCCGTGACCGGGGAGTGGGGCGGGGTGCTGTTCGGTGGGGCCCTGGTGGTGGGTGGGCTGTCGTTCGGGGCCGGGTCGGCTTTGGTGGGGCGGGTGTTGTACGTCGCGAGTCCGGAAGCGCCGGTGATGGCGGGGGCGTTCGCCACCGTCGCGCTCAACTTGGGGGCGTTCGTCGGGCCGTTGGTCGCCGGGGGTGTCACCGAGGTGAGCGGGGATTATCGGGACGCGGTGTGGGTGAGTGTGGGGTTCGCGGTGTTGGCGGTGGTCGGGGGTGGTCGTCGCCGGACGCGGGATGAGGAGGGTGCTTCTCTCGGGTGATCTCGCTGGGGTTGGCCTCGGCTGGCCGGCAGCCTTGTCTGGCTCATCGGGCTTGCCCTGGCCTCCGGCCTCGCCCTGGCCTCCGGCCTCGCCCTGGCCTCCGGCCTCGCCCTGAGCGTCAGCCTTGCCCTGAGAGTCAGGCTTGCCCTGAGGGTCGGGCTCCTCACCTCGCCGTCAGCTTCACCTCCCCGTCCAGGCACCAGTCCAGCACCGACGGCCAGGGCCCGTACCCGTCGTCCGGGGTCAAGTGGCCCGCGCCCGGGAGGACTTCGGCGGTGATGCCGAGGGGGTCGCCGTAGGCCCGCTGGGCGCCTTCCGGGCAGTACGGGTCGTCGTCCCCGGCGACGATGCGGGTCGGGGACGGCGGGGTGAGGCCGGTCAGCGGGGGCAGGGCGAACCCGGCGATCTCGGGGAAGTCGGCGGCGGTCGTGACGGGGGCGGCGAGCAGGACGCGCTCGACGGTGTCGAGGCCGGGGAGGTCACGGGAGACGGCGTGCAGCCAGGTGACGGTGGCGAGGCTGTGCGCGACGACCAGCTTGCGGCCCGGGGTGGTGAGGTGACGCTCGAACTCGCCCAGCCAGACAGCGAGTTCGGGGGTGTCCGGGTCCGGCAGCTGCGGGTAGGCGACGTCGTGTCCGAGGGCGGTCAGGCGGCCGGCGAGCCAGTGCTGCCAGTGGCCCTCGGGACGGTGGTTCTGCCAGCCGTGGAGGATCAGGAACGAGGAGGTCATGGGCCGATCATCCCCGGCCGGAATCCATCAGGTCCAGTTAATCTTTCCTGGTGGAACCCTTAAGCACGGCCTTCACCATCGACCTTCGCCGCCTCACCGTCCTGCGCGAGCTGCAACGCCGAGGCAGTGTCGCGCGGACCGCCGAGGCGCTGCACCTCACGCCCTCGGCCGTCTCCCAGCAACTCTCCGCGCTCGCCCGTGAGTTCGGCGTACCGCTCACCGAACGGGACGGCCGGGGCCTGCGGTTAACCGGTCAGGCCCGGGTGCTCCTCTCGCACGCCGACCTCATCGCCGCCCAACTGGAGCGGGCCCGTTCCGACTTGGCGGCGTACGCGGAAGGCGGGCGGGGGACGGTCGTCGTCGGCTGCTTCTCCAGCGGCATCCTCGGGTTGCTGCCCCCGGCACTGCGGGCCCTGCGGGAGCGGTTGCCGGAGCTGCGCGTGGACATCGTGGAGGCCGAACCGCCGGACCTGTTCACGGCGTTGGACGGTGGCCAGGTCGACGTGGCCGTCGCCGTCGACTTCGCGGCGGCGCCCGCGCACACCGACGCCCGCTACACCCGCGAGGACCTGCTGACCGACGTCCTCGACATCGCCCTGCCCCGAGGGCACCGGCTCGCGGGCCACGCCGAGGTGCGGTTGCGGGATCTCGCCACCGAGCCGTGGATCATCGGCCGGGCCTCCAGTTGCTGCGGTGCGGTGACCCGTTCCGTCTGCGCGGCGAGCGGTTTCACCCCGGACGTCCGGCACGCCGTGGACGACTGGGCCGCGCTGTCCGGGCTCGTCGAGGCGGGGGCGGGGGTCGCGCTGGTCCCCCGGCTGGTGCGATCCGTGTACGCCGGGCGGGAGTTGGCGATCCGGCCTGCCGCGGGGGCGGCTCCCTCGCGGAACGTGTTCGTGGCCGTGCGGGCGGGGGCCGAGGGGGACCCGGTGCTGAGGGTCGTGCGGGAGGAGTTGCGTGCGGCGGCGAACGTTCTTCGGGGCTGAGGCGTCACGGTCGTGACGAGTCGTACGTCCGCTGGTCGGCGTCCGAGTCGTCGGCCGTCAGCCGTAAGTCGCCACTCGCCAGTGGTCCGTCGTCCTGAGGGGGTTCTGCGGTGAGAGCCGTAGCAAGCCGTTTCACCGTGTTGCTGTTCCTTGCCGCCGGGTGGGCTGTCGGCGGCTGCTCCGCAGGTGGCGGGGAGGGCGCGGCGTCCTGCGCGTTCGTCGCCGACTACGACGGGCGGCGGTACTCCGACCTGTCCGGGGCCGAGTTCACGCTCGGGGAGGCCGTCGGCACGGCGGTGCTGCCGGCCTGCGACGACACGGGCGGGGACGGGGACCCCGGGATCGGGGAGCGGCAGGTGGTGGCGTACTCGGTGGTCGGGGTGGACCCGGCCATGGCGATCGTGGTGGACGAGGTCGCCGACACGTTGCTGGTGGCGCACGAGACGCGGGACCGGCTTCCGCCCGAGGTGAGGAAGTTGCTCAGGCGGTGATCCGGTGGCGGGCCACTCGTTCCAGCAGGGCGGATCTGCGTCGCGGCCACTCCTCGGCGGTGAGGGAGAAGATCGCCGAGTCGCGCAACGCGCCTTCCTCCCCCGGGTACTTGGAGGGGGACCAGTTGCGCAGGACGCCTTCGAAGGTGGCGCCGACGCCGGTGATCGCCGCGCGGGAGCGGGCGTTGCGGGCGTCGGTCTTGAGGTCGACGCGGGAGACCCGCCAGACCTCGAACGCGTGGCGGAACAGCAGGAGTTTGGCCTCGGCGTTGACGCCGGTGCCCTGGGCGGAAGCGGCGAGCCAGGTGTGGCCGACCTCGACCGCGTCCAGGTGGTCCGGGGTGCGCCAGGCGCGGGGTTCGCAGTAGGCCGTCACACCGACCGCGCGGCCGGTGGCGGTGGAGATCTGCGCGTACGGGGCGATCGATCCGTCGGCGGCGCGGGCGAGTTGGAGGTCGAGGTAACGGTCGATGTCCTCGGCTCGGGGGACCCAGGTGAAGTCGTACGTCTCCCGGTCCTCCTCCGCCGCGAGCGCCAACTCGGCCGCGTGACGCCGCTCCAGGGGCTCCAGTCGTACGAAGTCGCCTGCCAGGAGCGGCTGTTGTCCCGCCTCGAATCTCACCCGGTGACGTCCTTCCCCAACTGCGTGCTCAACTCCGCGAAGGCTTCGTGGAAACCGGGGAAAGTCTTGCGGACGCAGCCGGGGTCGTCGAACGAAATACCCTGCGTACGAAGGCTCGTGACCGCGAAGGACATGACGATGCGGTGGTCACCGTAGGTCTTGATCTCGGCGGGCTCGGGGGTGCCGGGGTGGATCTCGATCCAGTCGGGGCCGGTCGTGACGTCGACACCGAGGCGGCGCAGGTTCTCCGCGCAGGCGTCGAGGCGGTCGCACTCCTTGACGCGGGTGTTGGCGACGTCCTCGATACGGACCGGGCCGGTGGCGAAGGGGGCGATGGCGGCGAGCGTCGGCATCGTGTCGGAGATGTCCCGCATGTTGACCGTCACGCCGTTCAGGCTGCCGGTGCCCCGGACCGTGGTGCGGTCGGCCGCGATCTCGACGTGCGCGCCCATCTTGCGCAGGACCTCCACGAAGCCCAGGTCGCCCTGGAGCGCGCCCTGTCCGAGGCCGGGGACGGTGACCTCGCCGCCGGTGAGGGCGGCTGCGGCGAAGAAGTAGCTGGAGGTGGAGGCGTCGGGCTCGATGGGGTAGGTGGTGGCGCGGTAGCCGCCGGGCGGGACGGTGTAGACGCGTTCGCCCGAGCCGGCACCGTCTCCGTTTCCGTAAGCGGTTGCCCCCTGTTTCACCTCCACTTTCACCTCCACCCCGAACGCCCGCATCATCGCGATCGTGATCTCCACGTACGGCACGGAGACCAGGTCGGTGACCCGGATACGCAGGCCGGTTCGGGTGAGGGGGCCGAGGAGGAGCAGCGCGGTGAGGTACTGGGAGGACTGACCGGCGTCGAGGACGACCTCGCCGCCCTCCACCCCGGCCGCGTGGACGGTGAGCGGGTGGTGCCCCTCCGCGTCCACGTGGCGCAGGTCGACTCCCAGGTCGCGCAGGGCACGGGTGAGCGGAAGGAGAGGGCGGCGGCGCATCTGGGGCGAGGCGTCGAAGCGGAACGTGCCGTGGCCGGCGGCGGCCAGCGTCGGCAGGAAACGGGCGGTCGTCGCGCCGTCCCGGCAGTAGACGTCGGCCTCGGTGACCGCCGGGCCCTGCGGGCGGCCGTCCACCTGCCAGGCGTCCGGCGACCGGCCGACCCGGTAACCGAGGCTGTTCAGCCCCTCGGCGAACCCCTCCGTGTCGTCCGAGCGCAGGGGGCGTACGAGAGTCGTGACACCGTCCGCCGCTGCGGCGAGGAAGAGGGCGCGGGCGGTGAGGGACTTGGAACCGGGGATGTCGACGAGGGGCATGCCCCTCATGATCTCGCGACGGGAGTGCCGGGCGCGGGAACGTCCAGGGGATGGAACGGGGAGTTCGTCAGGTCGGCGGAGGGGGCGGGGGTGTCGCGGGCCGTGGGGACGGTGTCGTAGGTGTCCGGGTTTGTGGGAGCGGTTGTGGAACGGGGGGTGTTGGGGCCGTCTGCGGGCATTGCGTAACCGCTCCCACAACGGGCGGCGCCGGGATCATGGTCCGGGGTTGTGTAACCGCTTCCACAACGGGCGCCGCCAGGATCGCCGTCCGGGGTTGTGCAACCGCTTCCACAACCGGTGCAGCCGGAACCACCACCCCGGCTTGCGCAACCGGTTCCACAACCCGCGCCCTCCCGTCGGCCTCCATCGTCTGTGCAGCCGCTTCCACAACCCCCCGCCCCGGTGCCAGTGACGTCAGCGCCACGCCGCCCACCAGCAGCGCCGCCGCGCACCACCGCAGGGGGCTGATCTGTTCGCCGAGGAAGAGGGCGGCCGAGGACATGCCTAAGACGGGGACGAGGAGGGAGAAGGGGGCGACGGTGGAGGCGGGGTGGCGGCGCAGGAGCCAGCCCCAGGCGCCGAAGCCGAGGACGGTGGAGATCCAGGCGACGAAGAGGACGGTTCCGACGCCGGCCGGGTCGAGGGCGCGCAGGGCGTCGAGGTCGCGGCGCGGCCCTTCCGTCAGCAACGACAGGGCGAGCAGCGGCAGTACGGGGACGGTGCTGACCCACACCATGAAGTTGAGGGCGTCGGGCGGGGCGGCCTTGCGGGTCAGGACGTTGGACACGCCCCAGCACGCGGCACCGGCGACGACGAGCGCGAACGCCCCCAGCGGCCCGGACGTTCCCTCGTCGACGGCGGCGACCCCGATGCCCGCGAAGGCGACGCCCATCCCGAACACCCGTAGCCGCGTGGGCCGTTCCCCCAGTACCGCGAACGCGATCAGCGCGGTGAACACGGCCTGGATCTGGAGGACCAGCGAGGACAGCCCGGCCGGCATCCCCGCGTCCATCCCGACGAAGACGAACCCGAACTTCGCGACGCCGAGCGAGAGCCCCACGCCCACGATCCACTTCCACGCCACCTTCGGCCGCCCCACGAGGAACACGGCGGGCAGGGCCGCGGCCAGGAAGCGCAGGGCGGAGAAGAGCAGCGGCGGAAAGTGGTCGAGACCGATTTCTATGACCGTGAAGTTGACGCCCCAGACCGCGGCGACGAGGACGGCGAGGAGGAGGTGTGCCGGACGCATGCGTCGAGCATCCGCTGTACGGACTGTGTAGCACCAGCGATGATTGCTGCACGACAGAATGAAGCAACGCTAACTCTTGGGAGCCCGGTCATGCTCGACCTCCAGCGCCTGCGGGCCCTGCACGCGGTCTCCGTCCACGGCACGGTCGGCGCCGCTGCCGCCGCGCTCGGGTACACCTCCTCGGCGGTGTCGCAGCAGATCGCCAAGTTGGAGCGGGAGACCAGGACGGTCCTGCTGGAGCGGGAGGGCAGGGGTGTGCGGCTGACCGACGAGGCGTGGGAACTCGCCGAGACGGCACAGGAGTTGCTGGCGATCGTCGAGCGCGCGGAGACCGGTCTCGAAGAGCGCCGGGGGCTGCCGGCGGGGCGGCTGACGATCGCCGCGTTCGCCTCGGCGGCGCGCGGGCTGATGCCGTCCGTCCTCGCGGACCTGGCCCGTCGGCATCCGGCCCTGGACGCCCGGCTGGCCGAGGTCGACCCGCATCTGTCGGTGGACCTGGTGGCCAAGGGCGCGGTCGACCTCGTGGTCGCCCACGACTGGGACATCGCCCCGCTGCCGGCCCCTACGGGTCTGGAGCAGGTGCACTTCGGGGACGACCTGTGCGATCTCCTCGTACCTGAGGACCACCCCTTCGCGGGTCGTACGGGGGTGCGGCGCGAGGAGTTGGGCGGTGAGCGGTGGATCTGCCAGCCGCCGGGGCGGGTGTGCCACGACTGGCTCCTGCGTACCCTGCGGTCGGCGGGCCACGAGCCGGACGTGGTCCATCAGGCGGACGAGAACCCGACCCTGGTGGCGCTGGTCGCGGCGGGGCTGGGGGTGGCCCTGATCCCGCGCCTGGGCCGGGGCCCGCTCCCGCCGGGTGTGGTCGAGGTCCCCCTTGAGCCGGTACCCGTACGCCATCTGTACGCCCTGTGGCGCAAGGGCGCGGCCCGGCGCCCGGCGATCGCGGAGACGGTCCGGACGCTGCGCGAGCACTGGCCGATGGTGACGGCACGGTGAGGGTCGTCCCGTAGTACCTCAGAGGGAGCGGCCCGCCCGCCGCCCGCCGCCCGCCGCCCGCCGCCCGCCGCCCGCCGCCCGCCGCCCGAGGGAGGGAACCGCTCGCGCCCCCGCCACGTCCAACCCGAAACTGCCGGACGTTTCACCACGGTGCGGTGTCGGCGTTCGCGGCTGGCCGTGATCGCCGACCCACCCTCTCCGCCGTACCGAGGCCGGCAGCGTGCCGTCATCGGCGTGCCCCCCTCCAAAGCGCCGATGGCGGCCCCCAGGGGGCGCACGGTGCGCGGATGTCCCGGCGAGCGCCCTTGTCCGGCCGGACGCCGCCTCCCTGTGCCGGTCGGACGCCGAGTGTGAACTCCTCATGTCAGCGCCGCCGACCGGCGGATTCGAGGCCGTAGGGTGGGCCGATGCGCGCGGGGATCGGGCTCAGGGAGGTGGCCGAGCGGGCCGGGGTGTCGATGCGGACCGTGTCGAACGTGGTCCGCGGGACGGGCCGTTTCTCGGAGGCGACGCGGGAGAAAGTCGCCCGTGCCGTCGAGGAGTTGGGGTACCGGCCGAACACGGCCGCCCGGCGGCTGCGCACCGGCCGCAGCGGGGTGCTGCTGCTGGCGGTGCCCAATCTGTCGATGCCGTACTTCGCCGAACTCGCCGGTCACGTCCTGCGGGAGGCGGCGGCCCACGGCTGCACGCTCCTCGTCGAGGCGACGGGCGGCGACCCGGAGGCGGAGTTGGAGATCGCCCTCGGGAGGACCGACCCGATGGTGGACGGCGTCATCCTGAGCCCCCTCGCGCTGGACGACACGAAGGCGTCGACTGCCGTCCGCAGCAAGCCTCTTGTGCTGCTGGGCGAGCGACTGCACGACCTTCCCCACCCGCACGTCACCATCGACAACACGGCGGCGGCCCGGGAGGCGACCGCCCGGCTGCTGGCGCGCGGTCGGCGCCGTATCGCCGTGATCGGCCGGCAGACCGTCCCGCACGCGGCGACCTCGACGACGCGCCTCAAGGGGTACCTGGAGGCGTTGGCGGCGTGTTCCGTGCCGTACGACGAGGCTCTGGCGCCGCCCGTCCCCGCGTACGACCGCGCGTCGGGGGCGGCGGCGCTGCGCACTCTGCTCGCGCTGCCCCGGCTCCCGGACGCCGTCTTCTGTTTCGCGGACGCGCTCGCGGAGGGGGCGCTCCACGTGGCCCGGGAACGCGGGGTGCGGGTGCCGGAAGACCTTGCAGTAATCGGTTTCGACGACGTCGAGGCGGCCCGGTACACCGCTCCCCCGCTGACCACGGTCGCCCCCGACAAGTCCGGGCTGGCGAGGCTGGCGGTGACGTCGCTGCTGAGCGGGATAGCGGGGGCGGACCGGGCCTCGCTGCTGGTCGCGGGGCATCGGCTGGTGGTCCGCGAGAGCGGGTGAGACCCGCCTCCGCTCCCGCACGCCTCCCCGCGCACCTCCCCTGCTCCTCCTTTCTTCTCCTTTCTTCTTCCTCCCTCTTCCCTTGCCCCACAGGTGAGTTGCGCCGTCCGCGCGCCCTATGCCCTCTGGTGCCACGGCCGTTGCTCCGATAACTTCCGCCGCACACACCAACTTCACAGGTATGCAGGGAGGGTGCACGCGCATGCGCAAGGCGCTCAGATGGCTGCTCGCGCTCACGGTGCTGATAAGCACGCTGGGCACGGCGACGGCGGCGACCGCCGCCGAACCGGAGGCCACCGACATCAAGGACCGGCTGCTGGCGATCCCGGGCATGAGCCTGGTCCAGGAGAAGCCGTACCCCGGTTACCGCTTCTTCGTGCTGAACTACACCCAGCCGATCGACCACCGGCACCCCTCCGCCGGGACGTTCGAGCAGCGCATCACGGTGCTGCACAAGGACGTGAACCGGCCGACGGTCTTTTACACAAGCGGTTACAACGTCTCCACGACGCCGGGCCGCCGCGAGCCCACCCAGATCGTGGACGGCAACCAGGTCTCCATGGAGTACCGGTACTTCACCCCGTCCCGGCCGGCCGAGCCCACCGACTGGAGCAAGCTGACGATCTGGCAGGCCGCCAGCGACCAGCACCGCATCTTCGAGGCGCTGAAGCCGGTCTACGCCAAGAAGTGGCTCTCCACGGGCGGTTCGAAGGGCGGCATGACCGCCACGTACTACGAGCGTTTCTACCCGCGTGACATGGACGGCGTCGTCGCGTACGTCGCCCCCAACGACGTGGTGAACGACGAGGATTCGGCCTACGACCGGTTCTTCGCGAGCGTCGGCACCAAGGAGTGCCGCGACCGGCTGAACGGGGTGCAGCGGGAGGCGCTGGTGCGCCGGGAGCCGCTGGAGAAGCGGTACGCGGCGTACGCGGCCGACAACGGGTACACGTTCACCACCGTCGGCAGCCTCGACAAGGCGTACGAGGCGGTCGTCCTGGACTACGTGTGGGGCTTCTGGCAGTACAGCCTGCTGTCCGACTGCGCGTCGATCCCGGCGGACGCGAAGAACGCGACCGACGACGAGATCTGGGACTCGGTCGACGCGATCTCCGGGTTCTCCTTCTACACGGACCAGGGTCTCGACCCGTACACCCCGTACTACTTCCAGGCGGCCTCCCAGCTCGGTGCGCCGACCATCCGCTTCCCGCACATCGAGCGGAGGTACATCCGGTACGGGTACCAGCCGCCGTCGAACTTCGTGCCCGCGAGCGTGCGCATCCCGAAGTTCGACCGGTTCGCGATGGCCGACGTGGACAACTGGGTGCGGCACAACGCCCGGCAGATGCTCTTCGTGTACGGGCAGAACGACCCCTGGGGCTCGGAGCGGTTCCGGGTCGGCAAGGGCACGAAGGACTCGTACGTGCTGACCGCGCCGGGGCTGAACCACGGCGCGAACGTCGCCGGGCTCGTCCCCGCCGAGAAGGCGTTCGCCACCGCCCGCATCCTGGAGTGGGCGGGTGTCCCGGCCGCCGCCGTGGAGGCGGCGAAGCCGCTGGCGAGGTTCGACGCGAAGCTGGATGTCCGGGACGTGGAGCGGGAGCCCGCGCTGCGTCCGTGAGTCCTACGGGTCACCCGTAGTACCTGAGAGCCACCCTGACGGCCGACCGGCCCATATTCCGGTCGGCCGTCGTGTCATTTACGGACTGTGTGTATAGTCCCGGCCCATGGATTCCGGAGTCGAGCTCGTCAAGCGCGCGCACGTGGACCTGCTCAGGGTCGCCACCGCGCTGTGTAGCTGACCCGTCACGCCGCCGTTCGGCACATCCTCTTCTTCTCGTTCTCCCGCTTCGTACGCTTCCGTGCCATCTTCGCCGGGCGTTGATTCAACGTTGCATCCACCTTGGTGACCCGTCTCCTGGAGATCCCATGACCGTGCGCCTGCACTGGTTCCTGCCCACCACGGGCGACGACCGTGACGTCGTCGGCGTGACCGCCCGTGACTCGCTCCAGTCCCGGAAGACCACCCGCCCGCCGACGCTGGACTACCTCGCGCAGGTCGCCCGCGCCGCCGAGTCGGCCGGTTTCGAGGCCGTGCTGACCCCCACGGGCAGCGACTGCGAGGACTCCTGGCTCACCACGGCCGCGCTGATCCCGCAGACCACCCGGCTGAAGTTCCTGGTCGCGTTCCGCCCCGGCGTGATCGCGCCGCCGCTCGCCGCCCAGATGACGGCGACCTACCAACGGCTGTCCGGCGGACGGCTGTTCCTCAACGTCGTCACCGGTTCGGACGCCGACGAGCAGCGCGCCTACGGCGACTTCCTCTCCCACGACGAACGCTACGGCCGCACCGCCGAGTTCCTCGACCTGTTGCGGACGGCCTGGGCGGGCGAGGCGTACGACTACGAGGGCGCCCACTACCGGGTCGCGGGCGGGCGGCTGCGCAAGCCGCCGGCCGAACTGCCCCCGGTGTTCTTCGGCGGCTCCTCGCAGGCGGCCCTCCCGGTGGCCGCCAAGTACGCGGACACGTACCTCACTTGGGGTGAGCCCCCGGCTGCGGTCGCCCAGAAGATCGCCCGGGTAAGGGAGTTGGCGGCGGCCGAGGGGCGGGAGCTGTCGTACGGCATCCGGCTGCACGTGATCAGCCGGGACACCGCCGCCGAGGCGTGGGCGGAGGCCGACCGGATTCTCGGCAGTCTGGACCCGGCCGCGATCGCCGCCGCCCACGAGCGGTTCAAGACCTCGGAGTCGGCCGGGCAGCGGGCGATGGCCGCGCTGAGCGGCGGACGCACGGACCGGCTGGAGATCCACCCCAACCTCTGGGCCGGATTCGGTCTGGTACGGCCCGGCGCCGGTACCGCGCTGGTCGGCAGCCACGAACAAGTCGCCGAGCGCATCGAGGAGTTCGCCTCGCTCGGCATCGAGCACTTCATCCTCTCCGGCCAGCCGCACCTGGAGGAGGCGATCCGCTTCGGCGAGTGCGTCCGCCCGCTGCTCGCCCGCCAACTCGCCACCGCCTGAACCGACTTCACGAGAAGAGAGAACCGAGCCATGTCCCGTACGCTCGACAGACGAGCCGCCCTCCGCCTCTTCGCCGCCTCCGGCCTCGGTCTGGGCCTCGCCGCCTGCGCCGGACCGGGCGGCGGCGGAGCGTCCTCGGCGAGCAGCGACTCGCCCACGGCGCTCGCCACTTCGGGAGACGTCAGGGGAACCGTGTCCTTCGCCCACTGGCGGGCCGAGGACAAGGCGGTGATAGCCGAGCTGGTCGAGTCGTTCGTGAAGAAGTATCCGGACGCGAACGTCGAGCAGGACATCTCCCCGTCCGCCGACTACCAGTCGACCGCGCTGCGCCGCATCCAGGGCTCGAAGACGGGCGACCTGTTCACCGCGTTCCGGGGCGCGCAGTTCCAGCAGATCGTGAAGGCGGGCGTGTACGCGCCGCTGACCGGCACGGACGTGGTGGGCAAGTACCAGCCGAGCCTGATCACGCCGGGCGCGCAGGCGGGCCAACAGTACGGCCTGCCCTACCAGTTGGTGTTCAACATGCCGCTCGCCAACACCGACGCGCTCGACAAGGCGGGGCACACCAGCGCGCCGAAGGACTGGAACGGCTTCCTGCAACTCCTCGACGATCTCAAGGCGAAGGGGTACACGCCGATCGCCTGGCCGGGCGGGGACACCGCGAACGCGGGGCAGTTGCTCAACACGATGGTCATGAACAACGCGCCGAGCGACGACATGTTCACGAAGATCGAGTCGGGCGCGTACAAGGTGACCGACGACTGGTTCCTCAAGACCCTCGGCCAGTACGCCCAGTTGGCGCCGTACTTCCAGGCCCGCGCGACCGGTTCGACGACGGACGCGGTGACGCAGTTGTTCGCCTCCGGCAAGGCGGGGCTGCTCGCGACCGGCTCCTTCCAGATGGCCGGGGTGCGGGCGCTGGGGGCGAAGTTCCCGTTCGACCTGGTCGCGCCGATCACGACGACAGCGGGGCAGGCCAAGTACGAGGGCGTGTTCAACGCGACGTTCGTGCTCGGCGTGAACAGCGCGTCGAAGGTGCAGCCGGCGGCGTACGCGTTCCTGGAGTTCCTCAGCGACCCGGTGAACGCGGCCTTCTACGCGAACGGCACCGGGCAGCACGTCACGGTGAAGGACGTCGCGTACACGAACACCGACCTCAAGGCCGTGTCGCCGTGGCTGACCCGCAAGACGCTGCTCGCGCCGCGCTTCCAGTTCCTGAACCTGGACATCCGCTCGGCCGTCGAGAACGCGGCCGTCGCCGTCGTCGGGGGCAAGAAGCCGGCGCAGGCGGCCGAGGAGGCCCAGCGTGTCATCGACCAGAAGCGCGCGTAACCGCCGTGCGCCGCGGGCACTGTGGTTCTTCCCGGTGCCCGCGCTGGCCCTCTACCTGTTCTTCTTCGCGTACCCGACCGTGCAGGCGGTGCAGTACGCGCTGACGGACTGGGACGGCTACAGCGCCACGTACCACAGCGTCGGACTGGACAACTTCCGTCAACTCGCCACCGGTGACGACGTGTTCAGGAACGCGGCGGAGAACAACCTGAAGCTGATGGTGGTGGTCGTCCTCGCCCAGACGGCGCTGGCGCTGTTCCTCGCGCTCTACCTGGTCCGCACGACCCGCGCCTCGACGTTCCTGCGCGCGCTGTTCTTCCTGCCGACGGTGCTGTCCTCGGTGGCGGTCGCCTTCGTGTGGCGGTTCGTGTACGACCCGGACGGCGGGCTGCTCAACTCGGGCCTGCGCGCAGTGGGGTTGGGCGGTCTCCAGTCGGTGTACCTGGGTAACCCGGACACCGCCGTGTACTGGCTGGCGCTGACGCAGGTGTGGTTCCACGCCGGTCAGATGATGGTCGTCTTCATCGCCGGACTCCAGGCGATCCCACGGGAGTTGTACGAGGCGGCCGAGCTGGACGGCGCCGGGCGGTGGGCCAGGTTCCGGTATGTCACCTGGCCGTTGGTGGCTCCGGCGACCGGGATCGTCGTCGCCTACACGACCGTGCAGTCCTTCAAGGCGTTCGACCTGGTCCTCGGGCTCGGCGGCAACCCCCCTGGCCCGGCACTGGACTTGCTGTCCACCCGGGTCTACACCACCTTCTCCAACAACCAGTTCGGCTACGCCGCCGCCCAGTCCCTGCTGTTCATGGCGCTCATCGCGCTGCTCACCTGGGTCCAGCGGCGGGCGATCCGGAGGGCGACGCGATGACGAAGACCCTGCGACCCCTGGTCCTGATGCTGGGCGCGGCGACGGTCGTACTCCCTTTGCTGGTCGTGGTGTTCGGCACGTTCAAGACGTTGCCGCAGCTCTTCGACTCGCCTTTGTCGCCGCCGAGTTCACCGACACTGGACAACTACCGGCGCGCGGTCGACGAGGGCGGGCTCGGGGCGGCGTTCGGCAACAGTGTGATCGTGACGGCGGGTGCGGTGGCGCTGACGCTGGTCCTCGCGAGCCTCGCCGCGTTCTTCTGCGCGCGGGTGCCGGGGCGGGCCGGCTGGATCGTGTTCGGTGTCCTCGTCGCGGGGCTCGCGGTGCCCGCGCAGGCGGCGATCGTCCCGCAGTACGTGCTGTTCGACCGGCTGGGGCTCACGGACAGCCTGCTCGGGCTGGTCCTCGTGGACACGACGATGACGCTGCCGACGGCCGTGTTCATCCTCGGCGGTTTCCTGCGCACGATCCCCGAAGAGCTGTACGAGGCGGCCGAGTTGGACGGGGCGGGGCCGCTTCGCTCGTTCGTGTCCCTCGCGCTCCCGCTGACCCGGCCCGCGCTCGCCACGACCGGCATCTTCCTGTTCGTCATGGACTGGAACGACCTGCTCTACCCGCTCCTGTTCATCCGCTCCCACGAGCACCGGACCCTGCCGCTGGCCCTGCTGGACTTCCAGGGCGAGTTCCTCACCCAGTACCCCTTGCTGTTCGCGGGAGTCGTCATCGCGTCGGTGCCGGTGGTGGTCGTGTACGTGCTGCTCCAGAAGCACTTCGTGTCGGGGCTGACGGCGGGGGCGGTACGGGGGTGAGCCATGACGGCAACCCGTCCGATGACAACAACTCGTTCAACATAATGAGTTGACGTGTTTTCGTTCAAATCCGATGCTGGGCGCATGACTTCAGACCCGTTCACCGCACCCGACCCCGAACAGGCCCGCGCCCGGCGCGTGTACCCCTCCCTCTTCCGGATAGCCGAACGGCACGCGGCCACGGACGCGCAGCGCGCCCGGCAGACCAACCCCGCAATCCTGGCGCCGCACGAGGCGGTGCGGCTGGTGGCGTTCCTGCTCAGCGGGGCGGCCCTGAAGGAGGACGGGGAGGAGGCCGTCGACCGGGCGGACATCACCGCCGCGTTGACGCTTCTGCCGCTCGTGCGGGCCGAGTTGGACGAACTGGAGGCGGGGCTGCTCCAGATGGCCCGGGGGCGCGAGATGACCTGGCAGGAGATCGCGTTCGGGCTGGGCCTGGGGACTCCGCAGGCAGCCCGGCAGCGGTACGAGCGGCTGGCGAGCCGGGTGGGGGACGAGGGCGAGTAGGCGTCCGGGCGGGGTCAGTCGCCGGTCCGGCAGGTCGTCAGCACAAGATCCACCCCGACTTGACCTCCCCGCGCCCCACCTGTCCCTCCACCCGCACGCACCGGTGTCCGGCGTGGACCGTGACGGCCGGGGAGGTGCGGGTGTCGGACCAGCCGCGCCGTACGGGGGCGTTGCCCCGGGCCTGGACGGTGACGGAGATGCTCTGCTTCGGGCCGGGGCGTTTGGCGAGGGTGACCGCGCAGACGTAGCCGGGGCGCTTGTAGACGACGACCGTGCCGGTGGAGAAGGGGAGCGTGCGGACCTTGCGGCCGAAGCAGGCGGTGGGGACGGGCTGTTTCCCGGCGGCTCTGTCCGGCGCCGCCGCCGCGATCGCCGGCGTCGCCAGGGCGAGCACCCCGGACGCCGTGAGGACGGCCGTCACGAGCGCCAGCCGTCGTCGTATCGCGCGTTTCTCCATGGTCCCCACCCGTGAGTCGTCCGCCCGTACTGATGTACGGACGCATGACATGTGTCGCACGGTTGCACGACCGTCACGAGGACACGGCTCCCCCGCGTACCCCCTGAGAGTCAACCCTCTGGTCCCCCCGTACGCATCCCTCCCGAGGACTACGCGCGGGCATCGGTCATGAGGAGGACACCGCGTCGACCGGCTCCCCCACGAACGTCCGCCACAGCACGGCGTACCGGCCGTCGCGGGCGAGGAGTTCCTCGTGGGTGCCGTCCTCCGCGACCCGCCCGTCGGCCATGACGACGACCCGGTCGGCGCGGGCGGCGGTGGTGAGGCGGTGGGCGACGACGAGGGTGGTACGGCGCCCGGCGAGCCGTTCGGTGGCCTGGTTGACCTGCGCTTCCGTCGCGAGGTCGAGGGCCGCCGTCGCCTCGTCGAGGAGCAGGACGTCGGGGTCGACGAGCTCGGCGCGGGCCAGGGCGATGAGCTGGCGCTGCCCGGCGGAGAGGTTGCGTCCGCGCTCGGCGACCTCGTGGAGGTAGCCGTTCTCCAGCGTGGCGATCATCTCGTGCGCCCCGACGGCCCGCGCCGCCGCCTCGACCTCGGCGTCGGTCGCCTCGGGACGGCCGTACGCGATGGCGTCGCGGACCGTCCCCTGGAAGAGGTACGCCTCCTGGGGGACCACCCCGAGGCGGTGGCGGTACGACGTGAGGTCGAGGTCGCGCAGGTCGGTGCCGTCGGCCAGGACCCGTCCGGACGTCGGGTCGTAGAACCGGGCGACGAGCTTCACGAGCGTCGACTTGCCGGCTCCGGTCTCGCCGACGAACGCGACGGTCTGTCCCGCCGGAATCCTCAACGTGACGCCGCCGAGGGCCTCTTCGTCGTCGGTGTAGGCGAAGTGGACGTCCTCGAAGGCGATGTCGCCGCGCAGCGAGAGCACGTCGAGGGGTTCGTCGGCGGACTTCGTGGAGGTCGGTTCCTGGAGGAGTTCCTGGATGCGGCCCAGCGACACGGACGCCTGCTGGTAGCCGTCGAAAACCTGGGAGAGCTGCTGGACGGGCGCGAAGAACAGGTCGATGTACAGCAGGTAGGCGACGAGCGCGCCGGTCGTGAGCGTCGCCGCCTCGACCCGCCCCGCGCCCGCGACCAGGACGGCCACGGCGGCGACGGACGACAGGAGCTGCACGAACGGGAAGTAGACCGAGATCAGCCACTGCCCGCGCACCCGGGCCTCGCGGTACGACGTGCTGCCCGCCGCGAACCGGGCGGCGCCGTCGTCCTCGCGCCGGAACGCCTGGACGATCCTGAGGCCGGCCACCGACTCCTGGAGGTCGGCGTTGACGGTGGAGATCCGCTCCCGGGCCAGCTCGTAGGCGCGCACGCTCGCCCGCCTGAAGTAGTACGTGGCTACCACCAACGGGGGAAGGGTCGCGAAGACGACCAGCGCGAGCTGCACGTCGATGACGACGAGGGCGACCATGATCCCGAAGAAGGTGACGACGGAGACGAACGCGGTGACGAGCCCGGTCTGGAGGAACGTCGACAGGGCGTCCACGTCCGTCGTCATCCGGGTCATGATCCGGCCGGTCAACTCCCGTTCGTAGTAGTCGAGTCCGAGCCGCTGGAGCTGGGCGAAGATCTTCAGCCGCAGGGTGTAGAGGACTCGTTCGCCGGTCCGCCCGGTCATCCGGGTCTCGCCGATCTGGGCGGCCCACTGCACGAGCACCGCGAGGAGTGCGAGGAGCGACGCCACCCACACCGCGCCGAGCGCCGCCTCGGTGACGCCGCTGTCGATGCCGTGCCGGATGAGGACCGGCAGCAGCAGGCCGACGCCCGCGTCCACGGCGACGAGCCCGAGGCTGATCAGCAGCGGTGTCCGGAATCCGCGCAGCAACCGCCGTAGCCCGTAGGACTGTTCGGGGGTGACGGCGCGCGCCTCGTCGATGCCGGGGGTGTCGGTCGCCGGGGGCAACGCCTCGACCTGGGCGAGGAGTTCGGGGGTCGACGGGGTGCCCGAGAGGGCCGTGTCGCCGGTCCGCCGCTCCCCCGCCCACAGCCGGGGCGTGAGACCGCGCTCGGCGTCGAACTCGGCGTCCAGTTCGTCGCGTACGGTCGTGTCCTCGGCGGCCTGGACGGGCCGGGCGTGGCCGGGGCTGACGCCGCCGAGGCCGTCGGGGTCGGTCAACAGCCGCCGGTACAGCGGGGATCGGCGTTCCAGTTCGGCGTGCGTGCCGATGTCGGCGAGGCGTCCGGCGTCCAGGACCGCGATGCGGTCGGCGAGGTTCAGGGTGGAGCGGCGGTGGGCGATCAGCAGCGTCGTACGGCCGGTCATGACCTGGGCGAGCGCCTCGTGGATCTCGTGCTCGACGCGGGCGTCGACGGCCGACGTGGCGTCGTCGAGGACCAGGAGCCGGGGGTTGGTGAGGATGGCGCGGGCGAGGGCGACGCGCTGGCGCTGGCCGCCGGAGAGGGTGAGGCCGTGTTCGCCGACCTTCGTGTCGTACCCGAGAGGGAGGTCGGCGATGAAGCGGTCGGCCTGGGCGGCGCGGGCGGCGGCCTCGATCTCGGCGTCGGTGGCGTCGGGGCGGCCGTAGGCGATGTTGCTGCGGACGGTGTCCGAGAAGAGGAAGGAGTCCTCGGGTACTAGTCCTATGGCGGTACGCAGCGAGTCGTACGTCAGCTCGCGGACGTCGTGGCCGCCGATCAGGACCGCCCCGCGGGTGACGTCGTAGAAACGCGGCAGCAACAGCGACAGCGTGGATTTTCCG
Source organism: Streptomyces sp. NPDC004539 (assembly GCF_040610055.1). Classification (NCBI taxonomy): domain Bacteria; kingdom Bacillati; phylum Actinomycetota; class Actinomycetes; order Kitasatosporales; family Streptomycetaceae; genus Streptomyces; species Streptomyces sp. NPDC004539. The sequence continues at coordinate 19,092 of NZ_JBEXLS010000013.1, forward strand.
GAGCCGGAGGCGCCGACGATCGCGAGGGTCTCCCCGGGGCGGATCTCGAAGCTGAGGCCGTCGAGGACGGGGCGTTCGTCGTCGTAGCCGAAGGTCACGTCGTCGAACTCGACGGTGGCCGGGGCGTCGGCGGGCAGGTCCTTGGTGCCCTCGCGCATCGTCGGCTCGGTGTCGATGAGTTCGAGGACGCGTTCGGTGCCCGCGCGGGCCTGCTGGCCGACGGTCAGGACGAGGGCCAGCATCTTAACGGGGCCGACGAGTTGGGCGAGGTAGGTGGAGAACGCGACGAACGTGCCGAGGGTGATGTGGCCGCGGACGGCGAGCCAGCCGCCGAGGGCCAGCATCGCGACCTGGCCGAGCGCGGGGACGGCCTGGAGGGCGGGCGTGTAGCGGGAGTTGAGCCGGATCGTGCGCAGCCGTCCCGCGAACAGACGGCGGCCGACCTCGCGCAGTTTCCCGGTCTCCTGGTCCTCCTGCCCGAAGCCCTTGACGACGCGTACGCCGCTGACGGCGCCGTCGACGACTCCGGCGACGGCGGCGGCCTGGGCCTGCGCGTACCAGGTCGCGGGGTGGAGCCGGCGGCGGCTGCGGCTCGCGATCCAGATCAGCGCGGGGCCGACGGCGAGGGCGACGAGGGTGAGCGGGAGGGAGAGCCAGGCCATGACGGCGAGGGAGATCACGAACAGGGCGATGTTGCCGATCGTCATCGGCAGCATGAAGAGGAGGCCCTGGATGAGCTGGAGGTCGCTGGTGGCCCGCCCGACGACCTGGCCGGTGGACAGCTCGTCCTGGCGGCGGCCGTCGAGACGGGTGATCGTCCCGTACATCTCGGTACGCAGGTCGTGCTGGACGTCGAGGGCGAGGCGGCCCCCGTAGTACCTGCGGATGTACGTCGTGACGTACACCACGAGAGCCGCCCCGAGCAGGGCGCCCGCCCAGGGGGCCATCGAGCGGGAGTGGTCGCCGATGACGTCGTCGATGATCACCTTCGTGATCAGCGGGACGACCGCCATGACCGCCATACCCGCGAGGGAGGAGCCGAGGGCCAGGAGCGTGTCCTTCGGATACCGCCAGGCGTATCCCGCCAGCCGTCGTGCCCATCCCCGTTGCGCTGCCACGCGGTGCCCTCCTGATGTCCGGACGTACCTCTCCGGAGGGAGTCAACACAGGCAGAAGCGGATTTCATCCCTCCGCAACAATTCCGGGGATGATCTCCGCTTCTCTCACGCTTTCAGCGCGTCCTCACTCTCAGGTAGTAGAACCGCGTCGTCTGTACGGCGTTCTGGTTGTCGTCGCTGACCAGGGTCACCCGGAGCCGGTCACCGGTCCGGCCGGTGACGGCCATGCCCTCGATGTTGTCGAGCAGCGGGTTGGGCTGGGGCTGCTTCGCGGTGGCGCCGAGGCTCGGGCAGTCGGCGAGGTCGGCGAGGAGCGTCTTGCGGACGACCCTGACCCCGGGCTGCCCGGTGAGGTACTCCACACCGCTCGTGTCCGTCGCGCGGCGCGGGTCGGCGAGGTAGAGGCGGACGGTGTTGCCGACGCCCGCGGTGAACCCCCGCTCCAGGACGAGGAGCCGTCCGTCGGGCAGCGCCTGCACCTCGGGGACGCCGAGCCCGGCGTCGGTCCGGTAGGCGTACTGCGCGCCGAGCACGAAGCCCCGGCCGTGCCGCCTCCAGGTCTGGAACCGGACGGTCCCGGCGGTGTCGCCGCTGAGCGCGTACTCCATGGAGGCCAGCAGCGCACGGCCGCCGTCCGTCCAGGTCAGCCCCTCGAAGGTGCCGTTGGACACGGCCCGCCCGGCGGGCGCGACCTGGAGCGCGGCGGGCACGGGGAGCCGGTCGAGGACGTGGCCCGCGCGGTCGTAGCGGCGGACCGACGGCTCGGTCTCGGAGGTGATCAGCCGGGTGCCGTCCCGGTCGATGACGAGCCCTTCGGAGTCGAGTGCCGCGCCCTTCTCGTCGGCGAGCTGAACGACCTTGCGGGGCTGGAGAGTTCGCCGGTCGAGGGAGAAGAGGGCCGACCGGTCGGAGAGGGCCGCGAGGGTGCCGTCCGGATCGAGGGCGAGCGCGGAGAAGTTGCCGGTGAAGTTCCCCTCGTACGACGTCTTGTCGAGGGAGTCGGAGAAGCCGTCGATGGCCACGGTGGGCGAACAGGCGTTGCCGCCCGCCGAGTCGACGGCGACGGCCGGGCCCGCGGCGGTCAGTGTGGTGGCCGCCGCCAGGCCGGCGGTGAAGGTCGCGAGTACGGTTCTCAGGCGCATGGACGGCACCGTAGGACGAGTGGGTGTCGTCCGGGGGAACACCATGCCAAGAGCGCCGGTTTCAGGACGCCTTGAGGTCCGCGTGGATCACCTTGGCGACGCCCTGGATGGTCGTGATCCCGTAGTTCATGGTGCTGTTGCCGTGGGTGAGCACGGTGATCGTGTAGTCGTGCCCGCCGCCGGTGAAGGTGCCGACGCTGTGCACGCGCCAGCCGTTGGTCGCCCGCTGGAGCCAGCCGTTCTTGACGCGGACGGCGACACCGGCCGGGGCGCCGTAGGGAGTTCCCCAGCGCTGGGACGAAATCACCTTGCTCATCAGGCCGTTGACGTAGGAGCGGGAGGCGTCGGTGAGGACGGTGTTCTTCGCGTGCAGCAGCTTCAGGAGCTTCTGCTCGTCGGTGACCGTGATCTGGGTGAGCCCCCAGTAGCCGTTCGCGCCCGGCTTCGTCTGGGTCATCGCGGCGGCCGTGAGGAAGTTCTTCACCTTGGTGACGCCGAGTTGCTTCCACAGGGTGCTGGTGGAGGCGTTGTCCGACTTGGTGATCATGGCGGTCGCGAGGGTCTTCTCGCGGGCGGTGAGGGAGCGCTTCGTCTTCTGCGCGTCCCAGAGAAGGGTGGAGAGAACGGTTACCTTGACGACGCTCGCCGAGTCGTAGGCCGAGGAGGCGCGCAGGGTGCAGTTGGTGTTGGTCGTGCGGTCGTAGAGGCCGACGGCGACCGTGCCCTTGCGGGAGGCGAGCGCGGCGGTGATGTCCTTCTTGAGTTTGGCGGCGAGGGCCGCCTTGGACGACGTACAGCTCACGGCGGGCGCGGCTGCCGAGGCCGGGGCGGCGGCGGTTATGAGCAGTCCGGTGCCGAGGGCGGCGACCAGGGCCGCTCTAGCACGTCTCGAAGTCGACAGAGTCATACCAGAGTTGACTCATACGTTCGAGGTAAGGGTTGTACGGTCCACCGACACGGTTGGGCAAAGGTTGCACAACGCGTTACCGCGCCCTGTGCGGTTTCACAGGTGACGGCCAGCTTCGGCACAGCCGCCGCCAACGCGGGCTTCGCACCATGCTCGGGTGACATCTGCCACCGATCCCCACCCCCACACGACCGAGTCGACCGTCTCCCCGGACCGGCCGCCGCCCGAGCCCGCAGCGCCCGGCACCCCGGAGAAGGCGCCGCGCTGGTCGCTGCCCGCGCTGCTCGCGATCCTGGTCCTGGCGGCGGTCCTCTACTCCTGGAACCTCTCCGGGTCGAGCCTCAACAGCTTCTACAGCGCGGCCGTGCTGAGCGGCACCGAGAGCTGGAAGGCGTGGTTCTTCGGCTCGCTGGACGCCGGGAACTTCCTGACCGTCGACAAGCCGCCGTTCGCACTGATGGTGATGGGCCTGTCCTGCCGCGTCTTCGGCTTCGGCACCTGGCAGATGATGCTGCCGATGGTCCTGGTCGCGCTCGGCACGATCTGGATTCTGCACTCGTCCGTGAAGCGGGTGTGGGGGCACGGCGCGGCGGCCGTCGCCGCGCTGGTCCTCGCGCTGACCCCGATCACCGTCGCCATCAACCGCGACAACAACCCCGACACGCTGCTGGTGTTCCTGATGGCGGGCGGCGCGGCCCTCGCGCTGCGGGCCGTCCACAACGGCAGGCTGCTGCCGCTGCTCGGTTCGGCCGCGTGCTTCGGGCTCGCCTTCAACACCAAGATGCTCCAGGGCTACATCGCGCTGCCGGCCGCGTTCGCGGTCTACCTGTACGCGGCGAAGCCCCGGCTGGTGAAGCGGATCGTCAACCTGGCTCTCGCGGGTGTCGTCCTCGCGGTCTCGTCGTTCTGGTGGGCGGCGGCCGTATCCGTAGTACCCGCGGAGGACCGCCCCTACATCGGAGGTTCGACGGACGGCAGCGCCTGGAACCTGATCATGGGCTACAACGGCCTCGGCCGGGTCTTCGGCGGCGACGGCAACATGGGCGGCGGAGGCGGGGGCGGTGGGGGCGGCGGAGGCTTCTCCGGCACCGCGGGGATCGGCCGGATGTTCAACGACATCCTCGGCGGGCAGATCTCCTGGCTGCTGCCGTTTGCCGCAATCGCTTTCATCGGCGCGGTGATCCTGTGCGGGCGCGCCCCGCGCACCGACCTGACGCGGGCCGCGGTCCTGATGTGGGGCGGCTGGCTGGGCCTGCACTTCCTCACCTTCAGCATGGCCGAGGGCACGATGCACCCGTACTACACGACCGCCATGGCGCCCGGGATCGCGGCGCTGTGCGGCGGCGGTGGCGCGATGCTGCTGCGGGCGATGCGGACGGACAAGCGGTGGGCGTGGGTGCTGCCGGTGGCGCTTGCGGTAACCGGTATCTGGGCCGTTGTGCTGCTGCGGCGGGCGTCCGGCTGGAACACCTGGCTGTGGCCGGCGATCGGTGTGCTGATGGCGGCGGCCGTCGTGGGGCTGATCGTCTTCCGGTCCGGGAACCGGGTGCGGCTGCTGGCGGCCTCCGTCGCGGCGGCGGTCGTCGCCTCGGTGGCGGGGCCCGCGGCGTACGCGTGGTCGGTGCCGTCGGGGTCCGGCGGAGGTATGGGGGGCACCAACCCCACGGCCGGTCCGACGACCGGCAGCGGCGGCTTCGGCGGCGGTCCCGGCGGGGGCAACCGCGGGGGCAACCGCGGGGGCGGCATGGGCGGCGGGCAGGGCGGGTTCCCCGGCGGCCAGGGTGGTCAGGGCGGCCAGAACGGGCAGTCCGGGCAGGGCGGTCAGCAGGGCGGCGGTCAGATGACGCCGGGCGGCGGGAACGGCGAGCTGCCGGGCGGGGCCCAGGACGGGACGGGGCAGAACGGGTCCGGCCAGAACGGCTCCGGGCAGAACGGCCAAGTCCCGGGCGGTCAGGGCGAGTCCGGTCAGTCCGGCCAGGCGCCCGGCGGCCAGAGCGGTGAACTCCCCGGCGGTTTCGGTGAGATGGGCGGTACGCCGCCCGGCGGCACCGGCGGCACCGAGGGCGGCGGCGAGTCCGGCACCGAGGGCGGCATGACCGGCGGCGGCCCCGGCGGTGGCGGCATGGGCGGCGGTGGCGGTATGGGGATGGGCGGCGCGAACAGCGAGCTGATCACCTACCTGAAGAAGCACCAGGACGGCGCCAAGTGGCTGCTCGCGGTGTCGAGTTCGCAGAGCGCGGCCCAGCTGATCCTCAGCAGCGGGCAGCCGGTGATCTCCATGTGGGGCTGGTCCGGCAGCGACAAGGCGATGACCCTCGCCAAGCTGAAGGAGCTGGTCAAGAAGGGCGAGCTGCACTACATCCAGATCGGCGGCAGCGGCATGGGCGGTGGCCCCGGCGGCGGTTCGAACGTCAGCTCCGAGGTCACGGAGTGGGTGCAGAAGAACGCGACGGCGGTGAAGGAGAGCGACTACAGCAAGAGCGCGTCGACGTCGACGGGTTCGACGGCCACGGAGTCCGGCTCCGAGTCGGCCGAGTCGGCTGAGTCGTCCGGGTCGTCCTCCACCTCCACGTCGAACACCTCGACGATCTACCGGCTGGACCCCTCGGACGTGAGCTGACCCTCACCCCGCACGTCAAGCGGCCCCCGACCCACCAGGGTTGGGGGCCGCTTCACGCGTTCACGAGGTCAACTCGCGTAGATCACCACTGATTTGCCGTTTCTTGACACCGAACAGACACGTCGGATTCATTTACATGACCTCATGTGCATGTCACGCTCCCCCTGTTGCCCCCCACTCAACACGCGTAGACAGGACACTCCTTATGCTGGCGACACGCATACGCCGCCGCTGGAAGTCAGTGGCTCTGACGACCACCGCGGTCCTGGTGGGCCTCACCGCACCAGCCATGACGGCGACCCCGGCCGCCGCCACGACGACCGCGTACGACGCGACGTACTACAAGGACGCGGTCGGCAAGACGGGCGCGAGCCTCAAGTCCTCGCTGCACACGATCATCAGCAGCCAGACGAAGATCTCGTACTCGGCGGTGTGGAACGCGCTGAAGGCGACCGATCAGGACCCCAACAACAGCAGCAACGTGATCCTGCTCTACAGCGGCGTCTCGCGCAGCAAGTCGCTCAACGGCGGCGACGTCGGCGACTGGAACCGCGAGCACGTGTGGGCCAAGTCGCACGGCGACTTCGGCGAGGCGACCGGCCCCGGCACCGACCTGCACCACCTGCGGCCGGCGGACGTCCAGGTCAACAGCACGCGCGGGAACCTGGACTTCGACAACGGCGGCAGCTCCGTCACCAACGGCGGCGGCAGCAAGGTCGACTCGGACTCCTTCGAGCCGCGTGACGCGGACAAGGGCGACGTCGCCCGCATGATCCTCTACATGGCCGTGCGCTACGACGGCGGTGACGGCTTCGCCGACCTGGAGCCGAACGAGAAGGTCAACAACGGCAGCAACCCGTACATCGGCAAGCTGTCCGTCCTGAAGGCGTGGAACGAGCTGGACCCGCCGAGCGCCTTCGAGGAGCGCCGCAACCAGGTCATCTACGACACGTACCAGCACAACCGGAACCCGTTCATCGACCACCCGGAGTGGGTCGAGGCGATCTGGTAGAAACCGGTATCAGCAACGAGGGCCCTCTTCCCGCCGGGGAGGGGGCCCTCGGCGTCGGCGGGGCACCGAGTCAGCCGCGCCCCTCGCTCCCCCGGCGGGCGGCGAGGGCGACCAGCGCGCCGACCGCACCCGAGGCAGCCAGCACCCCACCCATGAGCATCCCGTAGTACGCCCCGCCCGATACGACGCCGCTCACAAGCAGTGCCGCCATCACCGACAGGGCGACGGCGAGCGCCAGCAGCGCCGACGCCATCCCGCGCGCCTCCTCCAAGGCCCCTCCCCACAGCTCGGACACAATGATCCACAAGCTTACACAGCCGCCTCGGAAAATCCCCGACTCCCTTTTCCCGCAAGGGAGTTGGCCTTCCGGCGCCGGGCAACGGATCATGGGCGGAGCGGTCGAGCGGGAGGGGATGGGACGACGGTGAGCTATGCCCTGGAGATGAGCACGGGGGACATGCGGCAGGTGGTGCGGCTGCTGACGGCGGTGGAGCGGACGCCGGAGCAGGAGGAGCATCTCGGCAGGGTGCGGGAGCGCTGCAAGGCCCTGGACATCAGACTTCAGAGCCAGGGGGTCGACTTCGAGGTGCCGGTGATCCGGGCGCTGGAGGAGCTGATCGACGGCGCCCCGTCCCGGAACATGTGCCAGGCGTACACGCACGCCTTCCACGAGGTCGTGACGTCCTGTTTCTCGTACACCACCGACCTGGGCAGCTGGCGCCGGATGTCCTGGTTCCAGACGGTCTCCAACGACCTGGCGCGCAACGGCATCCCGGCCGCCCTGCTGCCCGAGACGTTCCTCTTCTCCGGCCCGCCCCTCCCCCTGCCCGACACCGGCGACATCCACCCGAGGATCGGCACCCTCTCCATGCGCCGGGCCGCCGAGGCCGCGACCGCCTACACCGCCGTCCTGGACCGGGTCCACCCCGACTGCCAGGACACGGTCCGCCGCTTCACCGAGGCGTTCCGCTTCGAGGTGGACGACTGGCGGCCCCACTCGACGGCGGACACCCTCTTCTTCTGGTTCGACTGATCCAGGCTCACCCGATGATCGCCGCCCCCAGCAGTTCCATCTCGGCTTCGGCGTGGCCGACTTGGACGAGCCCGGGCCGCAACTCCTCGCCCTGGGTGCCGAACTCCTCGACACGGGCCCGCCGAACCGCGGTTGGCGCGTCTACGCGAACCCGGCGGGACATCCCCTGTGTCCGGTCAGGCGGCGCGCACGGTAAGTCAGGCCCACAGCAGGGGAGTTCCGGCCGCAAGGGCGGGGTTCACGCCGCCACCGCCTCCACCACCGAAAGCACCGAGTCCGTCGGGATCACCCGCGCCAGCTTCAGTCCGGCCGCCTCGAAGAGTTCGGCGAAGTCGCTCGCGGTGCGCTCCCGGCCGCCGAGGGAGGCCATCATCATGATGTCGAGGGTCTTGGACTGGTGCGGCGCGTTGCCGGGCGGGACGACGGCGTCGAGGACGAGGACCCGCCCGCCGGGGCGCAGGGAGCGGCGGCAGTGGGTGAGGAGGGTGACGCAGTCGTCGTCGTACCAGTCGTGGGTGATGCGCTTCATCATGATGACGTCGCCGGCGGGCACGGCGGTGAAGAAGTCGCCGTCCTCCAGGGCCCAACGCCCGGCGATCTCCGGGTCGTCGGCCAGTCGGTGGCCCGCGAGGACGTGGGCGCGGTCGTACAACACCCCTTCCAGGCCCGGGTTCTGACGGAGCGTCTCCTGGAGGAGCCCGCCGTGACCGCCGCCGACGTCGACGACCGTCCCGGCGGCCGGGAAGTCGTACGCGGCGGCGATGACCGCGTTCTCGGGGTCGGACATCGCGGCCATCCCGACGTGGAAGACGGCCGCCGTCCGCTCGTCCCGCGCGAAGTGGTCGAAGAACGGCATCCCGAACATCACGTCGAACGCGGGCAGTTGACCGGAGAGACAGCCGGCCAGCTCCCCGGCGGGCTGCCACATGCTCCGATCGGTGATCATCTGTACGGCGCTGCGCGCGGAACCCGGCACGTCGCTGCGGAGCGCCTGCCCCGTCTCGGTCAGGGTGAACTCGCCCCGCGCGTCCTCCTCGACGATGCCCCGGGTCGCGAGCAGCCGCAGCACGCGGTAGAGCCCGCGCTCGTCGACGCCGGTCGCGACGGCGAGCTGGGCCGGGGTGCGGGGGCCGTCGGCGAGGTGGTCGGCGACCCCGATCTCGGCCGCCGCGCGCAGGGCGGCGGGATGAAGAAAGCCGAGCGCCTCGTCGATGAGGAAGGCGGCGGAACGGCGCAAGCGGTTGCTCTCCGTTTCCGGGGCCCCTGCCGTACCGGTCCCCCGACCAGCTTCGTCCTGCCGCATGCCGTCCTCCTCGCACCGAAAGCCGAAAGTAACTTTCTCAGCACTCAGAGTGACAGATGGGGTGAGTGGAGCGGAACGCCCGAAAGAGCCAACCTGTCCGGCCGACGGCGCCCTCCACGGACGCGTCGGCTACAGGTGCGCCGGCTACGGAGCTGTCGGCTACAGGTGCGTCGGCGCGAACATCCGCAGCAGCGCCGGCAGCACCACCACCGAAGGCCCGGGCTCGGCAAGGGACTTGGCGAGATCCTCGGCGAGCGTCTCCGGCGTGGTCCGCACCCCGGGCACCCCGAACGACTCGGCCAGCGCGACGAAGTCGGGGCGGGCCAGCTCAGTCCCGGTGGCCTCGCCGAACGCGTCGGTCATGTACTCCCGCAGGATGCCGTACCCGCCGTCGTCGACGATGAGCCAGGTCACGTCGTACCCGTACTGCCGGGCCGTGGCCAGCTCGGCGATCGAGTAGAGCGCGCCGCCGTCCCCGGACACCGCGAGGACGGGCCGTGTCGGATCGGCGGCGGCGGCGCCGAGGGCCGCCGGGAACGCGTACCCGAGCCCGCCCGCGCCCTGGGCCGAGTGCATCAGGTTGGGCGCGCCCGCGTCGAAGGCGGCCCATGCCCAGTAGGCAAGGATCGTCATGTCCCAGAACGACGCGGCCTTCTTCGGCAGCGCGCGCCGGACGGACGCCAACACCTGCTGCTCCAGCCCAAGTTGCTGACCGGACAGCCGCTCCCCCACCTTGGCGAGCAACTCCCGTACCCGCTCCGGCGCTTGGGGGTCGTCGCGGTCGTCGACCGTTTCGAGGAGCGCCTGCACGGCGAGCCGCGCGTCGGCGTGGATGCCGAGCGCCGGATGGTTGGACTCCAGCTTGCCGAGGTCCGCCTCGATCTGGATCACCCGGCCTCGCGGCGCGAACGTGTGGTAGTTGGAGGAGAGTTCACCGAGTCCGGAGCCGACGACGAGCAGTACGTCGGCGTCCTCGAGGAGGTCGGTGGTGTGCCGGTCCTCCATCCACGACTGGAGGGACAGCGGGTGGTTCCAGGGGAAGGCCCCCTTGCCGCCGTACGTCGTGACGACCGGCGCGGAGAGCCGCTCGGCGAGTCTGCGCAGTTTCCCGGCGGCGTCCGAGCGGACGACCCCGCCGCCGGCGACGATCACCGGGCGCTCGGCGCGGGAGAGCAGGTCCGCGGCGACGGCGGTGAGTTCGGGGCGGGGCGCCAGCTCCTCCGGGGTCGCGTCGACGCCGGTCACGACGGGGAGCGCGGCCGGGGCGAGCAGGACGTCCTGCGGGATCTCCACCCACACCGGTCCGTGCGGCGCGGAGAGCGCCGAGCGCCACGCCTCGGCGATCGCCGAGGGGATCTGGGACTGGCTGCGGACGGTGTGGACGGACTTCACGACGCCCCTGAACGAGGCCGCCTGGTCCGGGAGTTCGTGGAGGTAGCCGTGCCGGCCGCCGCCGAGGCCCGCGCGCGGGACCTGGCTACAGATCGCCAGCACGGGCGCCGAGGCGGCGGCGGCCTCCTGGAGCGCGGCGAGCGAGGTCAGCGCGCCCGGACCGGTCGACAGCAGCAGCGGGGCCGCCTCGCCCGTGACCCGCCCGTAGGCGTCGGCCGCGAACCCGGCGTTGTTCTCCACCCTGAGACCGACATACCTGAGACCGGAGCGGCGCAGCGCGTCGAACATGCCCAGCGCGTGCTGGCCGGGCAGTCCGAAGACGGTCGTCGCACCGAGGCCGGAAAGCGTTTCCACAACCAGGTCCCCGCCGATCCGCCCGGCGGGAGGGTTCAGCGCGGCCTCGGTCTGGGCCGCCGTGGGACGGAGGACGAGGTCATGGTCGTGAGTCACTGTGCGCGGGCCTCGGCAATCTGGCGGGACATGAGGGTGACCAGCTCGTACGCCGTGTGGGAGGCGGCGACGGAGGTGATCTCGGCGTGGTCGTAAGCCGGAGCAACCTCTACCACATCGGCGGAAACGAGGTTGCACCCGGACAGCCCGCGCAGAATCTCCAGCAGCTCGCGGGACGTCATACCGCCGGCCTCGGGGGTACCCGTACCCGGGGCGTGCGCGGGGTCGAGGCAGTCGATGTCGATCGAGACGTACAGCGGCCGGTTGCCGACCCGCTGCCGGAGCTGGTCGGCGACCTCGTCGACGCCGCGCCGCATGACGTCGGCGGAGGTGACGATCCCGAAGCCCATCTTCTCGTCGTCGGTGAGGTCCTGCTTGCCGTAGAGCGGCCCCCGGGTGCCGACGTGGGAGAGCGCGGAGGTGTCGAGGATGCCCTCCTCGACCGCGCGGCGGAACGGGGTGCCGTGCGTGTACTCGGCGCCGAAGTAGGTGTCCCAGGTGTCGAGGTGGGCGTCGAAGTGCAGCAGGGCGACCGGGCCGTGCTGCTTGGCGACGGCCCGCAGGAGGGGCAGCGCGATGGTGTGGTCGCCGCCGAGGGTCATCAACCGGGCGCCGCCGTACAGGAGTTGGTCGGCCGCTGCCTCGATCGTCTCGACGGCCTCGTTGATGTCGAACGGGTTGACGGCGATGTCGCCGCCGTCGGCGACCTGCGCGAGCGCGAACGGCGAGGCGTCCTGCGCCGGGTTGTACGGCCGCAGCAGCCGGGACGCCTCCCGGATCGCGTTGCCGCCGAACCGCGCCCCCGGCCGGTAGGAGACGCCGGAGTCGAACGGCACGCCCACGACGGCGACATCGGCCTTCCCGCCGACCTCGTCGAGCCTCGGCAGCCGTGCGAACGTCGCGGGTCCGGCGTAGCGGGGAATCCGTGAGGAGTCGACGGGTCCGCGCGGCGTCTCGTGCTCAGCCATGGTCAAGTGCCTTCTTTCTCACGCCTGTTGGGCGCGCCTTGAATGTCTCCTACGACGAGGTCGTCGCCGTGCGGAGCTGGTGGTCCGTCAGTTCCGGTGCGTGCCCGGCCAGTCGCTCACGCCAGGCGGCGAGGACGGCCTCGTCGGTCGGCGGGGTCGCGAGCGAGACCAGGACGTAGGCGGCGAGGGAGGCCAACAGGCCGTAGTACACGGGCTCGTTGGCGAGGATGCCGTACGTCGCCATCAGCGCGATCACCGAGCCGCCGCCGACCACGACCGAGGCCAGCGCGCCGTGCACGGTCCCCCGCTTCCACAGCAGTCCGCCGAGGATGGGGACGAGGAGGCCGCCGACGAGCAGGTTGTAGGCGACCGTCAGCGCCTCCACCACGTTGTTGAGCGCGACCGCCGTACCGATCACGGCGACCCCCATGACCAGGATGAACAGCCGGTTGTCACGGACCTCGTCACCGCTCTCGGCGCCGGCGGCCCGGCCGCGCAGCCGCGCCCAGATGTCGTTGTTCGCGACCGTCGCGCAGGCGATGAGCGCGCCGGACGACGTCGACATCACCGCCGCGAGCGCCGCCGCCAGCACCAGGCCGCGTACGCCGACGGGGAGTTCGTCCTTGACGATCGTCGCGAAGGCGTCGTCCGCCGAACCCAGGTTCGGGTACAGGACCTTGGCCGCCGTACCGATCACCGCGCCCGCGACGGCGTACGCGAGGCAGTACGAACCCGCCACGGTGCCACCCCACTTGGCGGTGCGGTCGGTCCTCGCGGTGAACACCCGCTGCCAGATGTCCTGGCCGATGAGCATGCCGAAGGTGTAGATGAGGACGTACGTGAAGATCGTCTCGCCGCCGATGCCCAGCGGGTCGAAGTACGACGTGGGCAACTCGTCGCGCATGGCGGCGAATCCGCCCGCCTTGACGACGGCGATCGGCAGCAGCAGGAGCAGCACGCCGATGGTCTTGACGACGAACTGCACCATGTCCGTCAGGGTGATCGACCACATCCCGCCGAGGGTGGAGTAGGCGACGACGATCGAGCCGCCGAGGACGATCGCGAGGGTGCGGTTCATGTCGAAGAGGACGTCGAAGATGGTGGCGTACGCGATGGTCGAGGTCACCGCCAGCATCAGGGTGTAGGCCCACATCACCACCCCCGAGACGATCCCGGCCCGGCCGCCCCCGTACCTCAGGTCGAGCATCTCGGAGACGGTGTACACCTTGAGGCGGGCGATGCGGGCGGAGAAGAAGACGCTGAGGGCGAGCAGGCCGAGGCCGATGGTGAAGACCATCCAGGCGCCGGAGAGGCCGTACTGATACCCGAGACCTACCCCGCCGATGGTGGACGCGCCGCCGAGGACGATCGCCGCCATGGTCCCGGAGTACATCACGGGGCCGAGCCGGCGCCCCGCGACGAGGAACTCGCTCTTGGAGCGGGCGCGGCGCATGCCCCACCAGCCCATGGCCAGCATCCCGGCCAGGTAGACGGCGATCACGGTGTAGTCGACGGCCATGGAATCCCTCACTCAGGCTGCGCGCCCTGGGGCGCTCGTTGTCGCCGTGCGGGTGACGGACTCCGACATTAGGTGGCCGGAAAGCGACTGCGAAGTGTACGTTTCCCACACCGTCGCGGTACAGGATGGAGGAAACGCACATGCATGGCGAACCGTCGGCCGCTTCCCCGCCCCCGGCGGTCCCGCCCACCCCGCCCGTCCCCCTCGCCGCCCTCCTGGCCCGCGAGGATCTCGCCCTGCGCCAGATCGCGGGCCCCGCCGACCCGGCGACGGTCCTGTACGGCGCCCTCACCTCCGAGATGGCCGACCCGTACCCGTACCTCCTGGGGGGCGAGCTGCTCCTGACGGCCGGCGTGCACATCCCGGAGGCGAGCGGGTCGGGGACCTACTTCGACGACTACGTCTCCCGGGTGATCGAGGCGGGCGGCGTGGCTCTCGGGTTCGGGGTCGCCCCCGTCCACGACACGGTCCCCCGGGCCCTGGTCGCCGCCTGTGAGTCGTACGGGTTGCCCCTGATCGAGGTCCCGGAGGCGACGACGTTCGCGGCGGTCGCCCGCGCGGTGTGGCAGCTGATGGAGCGGGCCCGCACCTCGGAGCTGCGCCGGGTGACGGAGGCCCAGCAGAGCCTCGCGGCGGCGGCCTCCCGTCCCGACCCGGTCCCGGCGGTGCTGCGGCAGCTCGCCCAGCGGACGGGGGGACGGGCGGTGCTGTTCGGGCCGGACGGGAGGGAGGTCGCGGCGGCGGGGACGGCGGGCGGGGGTTCCGGGACGTCCGGGGCTCCTGGAGGTTCCGGGACGCCCGGGAGCGACGTGGACGACGTGCTCGCCGCGCTGGCCCACCTCGTCACGACCCGTGCCTCGACGACGGCCACCGACACGGACCCGGCGACCGGGTTGCACCTGGCGGCGTACGCCTTGGGTACTACGGGGTCCACAGGGACGGGGACTACAGGGCCTACGGGGCCCACGGCCCTGACCGGCGGGCGCGCCGCAGGTACTACGGGTACTACGGGCGGCCCCACCCCCCGCCGCCCCCACGCCCTGGCCGTGGCCTCCCCCCACCGCACCCCCGCCGACCACACCATCACCTCGGTGGCCGCCGTCCTCCTCACCCTCCTCACCGACGAACGCCAGAGCACCCCCGAGACGACCCGTACGACCTCCCTCGTCCGCCTCCTCCTGGGCGCCCGCCCCGAAGAGGTGGCCCCGCTCCTCACCCCCGGCACCACTCCGAGCCCCGCCCCCGGCACCGCCCCCGCTCCCGACCCCGGCCACACTCCCGACCCCGCTCCCACCACCCCCCTCTCCACCCCCGCCCACTGGATCGTCGTCCACGCCCGCCGGACCAGCCCCGTCCCCCGGGAGACCCACACCCCCTCCACCCTGGCCGCAGCCCTCGGCACCCCGCTCGTCGACGCGGGCGCCGACGTCGTACGCCTCCTCCTGCCGGCCGGGGAGGACCCGTACCCCGCCCCGCCGCCTCAGCCGGGATGGACACTCGGGGCGAGCGCCCCCGTGGAACCCGTCGACTGGCCCGCCGCCGACGCGCAGGCGGCGCGGGCGCTCGCGCGGGCGCTGGCGACCCGTGTCCCCGTGGTCCGGCACACGGCCCGCACGAGCCTCACCGCGCTGATCGCCCCGCAGGACGCCGAGGCGCACGCTCGGACGCTGCTCGCGCCGGTCGCGGGCAGCCCCGCGCTCACCGAGACACTGCGCAGTTGGCTCTCGCTGCACGGGAGTTGGGACCGGACGGCGGTCGCGCTCGGCGTGCACCGCAACACCGTGCGCCAACGGATCGCGCGCTGCGCGGGGTTGCTGGGTACGGACCTGGACGATCCGGACGTACGGATGGAGTTGTGGTTCGCGCTCAGGGAACGCGCGGGTGGCGAGGGGTGATCGTCGACGTGACCCACGTCCCAGCGGCTGGAACTGCGCAGACGCGCACAGGCCGCTGGACCAGAATGGGGGCATGCCGATACCCCGGATTCCCACCCGCACCGAGCTCGTCGACCACCTGGTGAAGACCCGCATCGCGGGCCAGGTGGCCACGCCGCGCGAGAACAACCTCTCTCACTACCGTCAACTCGCCAACGGGGTGCGGAACTTCTGGCTCGGGCTGGAGCTGGGCGACCGGTGGGCGGACGAGCAGGACGTGCTGGCCGTGATGGCGGAGCGGGTCGGGGTGAACGACGATCCGGAGTACCGGTACGGGCAGGACACGATCGACCCGGAGCTGACGGTCGACGCGCTGGACCGGATGGCGGCGCGGCTGCGGAAGGCGGCGGACGGACATCAGCGGGTGCTGTTCGCGACGGGGCACCCGGGCGGGCTGCTGGACGTGCACCGTACGGTCGCGGGGGCGCTGCGCGCGGCGGGCTGCGACATCGTGGTGATCCCGGACGGCCTCCAGACGGAGGAGGGGTACGTCATGCAGTTCGCGGACGTCGCGGTCCTCGAACACGGCGCGACCCTCTGGCACACGCACTCCGGCGAGCCGATGCGGCAGATCCTCACCGCCCTCGAACGCACCGCCCGCGACCTGCCCGACCTCGTCGTCGCCGACCACGGCTGGGCCGGGTACGCCGGTCAGCACGGCATCGACTCCGTCGGGTACGCCGACTGCAACGACCCCGCCCTGTTCCTCGCGGAGTCGGAGGGCACGCTCCAGGTCGCGGTCCCGCTGGACGACCACGTAGTCAGCCCCCGGTACTACGACCCGATGGTGACGTACCTGCTGGCGGAGGCGGGGCTGAGATGACCCGTAGTACCCGTAGTACCTGCGGCGAGGCGCCCCACACCGGCCCCTACCCCTCCCGAGGGACCCTGACCACACCCTCCTGGATCACCGAGATCGCGAGCTGCCCCTCCCGCGTATAGATCCGCGCCTGCCCGAGCCCCCTCCCCCCGTGCGCCGACGGCGACTCCTGGTCGTACAGGAGCCATTCGTCGGCGCGGAAGGGCCGGTGGAACCACATCGCGTGGTCGAGGGAGGCCCCGACGACATCCCCTACGGCCCATCCCCCACGCCCGTGGGCGAGCAGGACGGAGTCGAGGAGGGTCATGTCGGAGACGTAGGTCGCGAGTACTACGTGGAGCAGCGGATCGTCGGCCAGCTTGCCGTTCGTGCGGAACCACACCTGGGAGTGCGGCTCCCGCGGCTCACCGAACTGACCGTAGGGCGGCTCCTCGACGTACCGCAGGTCGATCGCCTCGCGGGATTCGAGGAAGCGCTCGACGACCTCGGGGGCGAGATGCCCGTACCCGCGCAGCCGTTCATGGCTGGTCGGCAGGGTCTCCGGGTCGGGCGCGGGCGGCATCGGGGTCTGGTGGTCGAGCCCGTCCTCGTACAGCTGGAAGGACGCGGAGAGCGCGAAGATCGGCCGACCGTGCTGGACGGCGACCGCGCGGCGCGTGGTGAAGGAACGGCCGTCGCGCAGCCGCTCGACCGTGTAGACGATCGGCGCGCCGGGGTCGCCGGGGCGCAGGAAGTAGGCGTGCAAGGAGTGCGCGAGCCGGTCCGGCGGGACCGTGCGCCCGGCGGCGACCAGCGCCTGCGCGGCGACCTGCCCGCCGAAGACCCGGGGGACGACGGCGGAGCGGGACTGGCCGCGGAAGATGTTCTCCTCGATCTGTTCGAGGTCGAGCAGATCGAGGAGATCCTGAAGTGCCTCGGTCATGGCCCCTATTTCTACTGACTGATCGTTACGGGGGCCTTGCCGGATTCCTACAGGCCCATGTTCTTGGCGATGATCGTCTTCATGATCTCGCTGGTGCCGCCGTAGATGCGGTTGACGCGGTTGTCCGCGTACAGGCGGGCGATCGGGTACTCGTTCATGAAGCCGTAGCCACCGTGCAGCTGGAGGCAGCGGTCGATGACGCGGTGCGCGACCTCGGTGGTGAAGAGCTTCGCGGAGGCGGCCTCGGCGGGGGTCAGCTCGCCCGCGTCGAGCGCCTCGGTGGCGCGGTCGACGACGGCTTCGGCGGCGTCCACCTCGGCCTGGCAGGCGGCCAGCTCGAACTTGGTGTTCTGGAAGGCGGCGACCGGCTGGCCGAAGACGACGCGGTCCTTGACGTACTGCGTGGCGAACCGGATCGCGGCCTTGGCCTGCGCGTACGCGCCGTAGGCGATGCCCCAGCGCTCGGAGGCGAGGTTGTGGCCGAGGTAGGAGAAGCCCTTGTTCTCCTCGCCCAGCAGGTCCTCGACGGGGATCTTGACGTCGACGAACGCCAGCTCGGCGGTGTCGGAGGTCTTCAGGCCGAGCTTGTCGAGCTTGCGGCCGACGGAGTAGCCCTCGGCCTTCGTGTCGACGACGAAGAGAGAGATGCCGTGGCGGCGGTCCTCGGCGGTCGGCGCGGAGGTGCGGGCGCAGACGATCATGCGGTCGGCGTGGACGCCGCCGGTGATGAAGGTCTTGGCGCCGTTGAGGACGTAGTGCGTGCCGTCCTCGGAGAGCTTGGCGGTGGTCTTCATGCCCGCGAGGTCGGAGCCGGTGCCCGGCTCGGTCATCGCGATGGCCCACATCTCCTCGCCGGAGACGAACTTCGGGAGGTAGCGCTTCTTCTGCTCGTCGGTGGCGAGCAGCTTGACGTACGGGAGGCCGAGCAGCGTGTGGACGCCGGAGCCGCCGAAGGTGACGCCCGCGCGGGCGGTCTCCTCGTAGATGACGGCCTCGAACTTGTACGAGTCGATGCCGGCGCCGCCGTACTCCTCGGCGACCTGGATGCCGAAGACGCCCAGCTCGGCGAGCTTGTAGTAGAACTCGCGCGGCGCCTGCCCCGCGGCGAACCACTCGTCGTACACGGGTACGACCTCGGCCTCGATGAACGCCCGAAGGGTCTCCCGGAACGCCTCGTGATCCTCGTTGAACACCGTACGGCGCACGCCGCCACCTCCCACTACATGTCTAAGCGCTTGCTCATACCCCAAGATACCGGTGGGTAGCGAGCAGCGTCCAGAGATACAGGTCACTCCGGGGGAACAGGCACGCACGCGCGTGCATCATCCGCCGGAAAACGCGCTCCACGCGTGCGTGGACGACGCGTACGACACACCCCACCCCGACGCGCACGAGGCACCCCTCCCCGACGCGTACGACACACCCCTCCCCATCACCCCCTCACTCCCCCTCCGCAGCCGCCGCGAACGCCCCCCGAGCCATCCGGTGCAGCAGCAGCGCCGTGTCCCCCCTCCCGGGAAGCGACCCCGCGCGCCCCAGGTGAGGCGTGGAGTTCAGGAGCCCGAAGACGGAGTGGACGGCCGACCGCGCGGCGGGCTCGGCCAGCCCCGGATAGACCTCCCGGACGACGCCCACCCACAGCTCGACGTACTGCCGCTGGAGCTGCCGCACGAGCTTGCGGTCGCTCTCGCGCAGCCGGTCCAGCTCGCGGTCGTGGAGGGTGATCAGCGGACGGTCGTCCAGGGCGAAGTCGATGTGCCCCTCGACCAGGGAATCGAGCACCCGGGAGGGCGACGTACCGTCGGCCGCCTCCTGGAGGCGCCTGCGCGCGCCGGTGAGGAGCCGGCCGCTGATGCCGACGAGCAGTTCCGCGAGCATCGCGTCCTTCCCGGCGAAGTGCCGGTACAGACCGGGCCCGCTGATGCCGACGGCCGCACCTATCTCGTCCACTCCGACGCCGTGGAACCCGCGCTCGGCGAAGAGGCGCGCGGCTGCCCCGAGGATCTGGTCGCGCCGGGTCGAGGCGTCGGTTCTGGTGCCCATGAAATCGATTCTAGACAGGCTTGTTAGCGGTCGTTAACATGGAGGCATGAGTTAACGCTCATTAACGTCAGCCCACTGTTGCGGAAGGGGAGCGCGAGATGGCGCAGGAACCGGTGCTGACCAGCGCGGCAGACCCCGCGTCGGAGTCCTGGCGGGCCAACGAGGCGGCGCATCAGGCCCTCGTCGAGGAGCTGCGCGGCAAGCTCGCGGCGGCCCGTCTCGGCGGCGGCGAGAAGGCCCGCGCCCGGCACACCGCGCGCGGCAAACTCCTCCCCCGCGACCGCGTGGACACCCTCCTGGACCCCGGCTCCCCCTTCCTGGAGCTGGCCCCGCTCGCGGCGGACGGCATGTACGACGGCCAGGCCCCGGCCGCCGGGGTGATCGCCGGCATCGGGCGCGTGAGCGGGCGCGAGTGCGTGATCGTCGCCAACGACGCCACGGTCAAGGGGGGCACGTACTACCCGATGACCGTGAAGAAGCACCTCCGCGCGCAGGAGGTCGCCCTGGAGAACCGCCTCCCCTGCGTGTACCTGGTGGACTCGGGCGGCGCCTTCCTCCCCATGCAGGACGAGGTCTTCCCGGACCGCGACCACTTCGGCCGCATCTTCTACAACCAGGCCCGCATGTCCGGCGCCGGCATCCCGCAGATCGCCGCCGTCCTGGGTTCCTGCACGGCGGGCGGCGCGTACGTCCCCGCGATGAGCGACGAGGCGGTGATCGTCCGCAACCAGGGGACGATCTTCCTGGGCGGCCCCCCGCTGGTGAAGGCCGCCACCGGAGAGGTCGTCACGGCCGAGGAGCTGGGCGGCGGCGAGGTCCACGCGCGCGTGTCGGGTGTGACCGACCACCTCGCGGAGGACGACGCGCACGCGCTGCGCATCGTCCGGAACATCGTCGCGACGCTCCCCGCGCGGGGCCCGCTCCCCTGGGCGGTGCGCCAGGCCACCGAGCCGAAGGTCGACCCCTACGGCCTGTACGGCGCGGTCCCGGTGGACCCCCGCACCCCGTACGACGTCCGGGAGGTCATCGCGCGTGTCGTCGACGGCTCCCGGTTCGCCGAGTTCAAATCGGAGTTCGGCCAGACGCTGGTCACCGGCTTCGCGCACATCCAGGGCCACCCGGTGGGCATCGTCGCCAACAACGGCATCCTGTTCTCCGAGTCGGCCCAGAAGGGCGCCCACTTCATCGAGCTGTGCGACCAGCGCGGCATCCCCCTGGTGTTCCTCCAGAACATCTCCGGGTTCATGGTCGGCAGGGACTACGAGGCGGGCGGCATCGCGAAGCACGGCGCGAAGATGGTCACGGCCGTGGCGTGCACGCGCGTGCCGAAGCTGACGGTCGTGATCGGCGGCTCGTACGGCGCGGGCAACTACTCGATGTGCGGCCGGGCCTACTCCCCCCGCTTCCTGTGGATGTGGCCCGGCGCCAAGATCTCCGTCATGGGCGGCGAACAGGCCGCCTCGGTCCTCGCGACCGTCAAGCGCGACCAGCTGGAGGCGCGCGGCGAGCAGTGGCCCGCCGAGGAGGAGACCGCCTTCAAGGACCCGATCCGCGCCCAGTACGACCGCCAGGGAAACGCCTACTACGCGACCGCCCGCCTCTGGGACGACGGCGTGATCGACCCCCTGGAGACCCGCCAAGTCCTCGGACTCGCCCTGACCGCCTGCGCGAACGCGCCCCTGGGTGCACCCCAGTTCGGCATCTTCCGGATGTGAGGGCTGCCTTTGCGACTAAACCGCCGCCGCTCTCGCGGACCTGGTTGCTCGCCGTCGTGGTTCCTCAATTGATGGTTGCGGTGATCTAGTGGAAAGAGAATCCTTCATGTTTGGGACCGTTCTGGTCGCCAACCGGGGCGAGATCGCCGTCCGCGTCATCCGCACGCTCCGCGCGCTGGGCGTCCGCTCGGTCGCCGTGTACTCGGACGCCGACGCGGACGCGCGGCACGTCCGCGAGGCCGACACGGCCGTACGGATCGGCCCGGCGCCCGCGGCGGAGAGCTATCTGTCGGCGGAGCGCATCCTTGAGGCCGCCGCCCGCACCGGCGCCCAGGCGGTCCACCCCGGGTACGGCTTCCTCGCGGAGAACGCCTCGTTCGCGCGCGCGTGCGCCGAGGCGGGGCTCGTCTTCATCGGGCCGCCCGCCGAGGCGATCGCCCTGATGGGCGACAAGATCCGCGCCAAGGAGACCGTCGAGGCGGCCGGCGTCCCCGTCGTCCCGGGCGGCCGTGACCCCGAACTCGCCGAGGCGGCCCGCGCGTTGGGCGCCCCCGTGCTGCTCAAGCCCAGCGCGGGCGGCGGCGGCAAGGGCATGCGCCTGGTCCGGGACATGACCACGCTGGACGACGAGATCGCGGCGGCCCGCCGCGAGGCCCGCGCCTCCTTCGGGGACGACACGCTCCTGGTCGAGCGCTGGATCGACCGCCCCCGGCACATCGAGATCCAGGTCCTGGCCGACGGCCACGGCAACGTCGTCCATCTCGGCGAGCGCGAGTGCTCGCTCCAGCGGCGCCACCAGAAGGTCATCGAGGAGGCCCCCTCGGTCTTCCTCGACGCCGCCGCGCGCGCGGCGATGGGCGAGGCGGCGGTGCAGGCGGCCCGCTCCTGCGGGTACGTCGGGGCGGGGACCGTCGAGTTCATCGTCCCCGGCGCCGACGCCTCGCAGTACTGCTTCATGGAGATGAACACCCGCCTCCAGGTGGAGCACCCGGTCACCGAACTCGTCACCGGCATCGACCTCGTGGAGTGGCAGTTGCGGGTCGCGGCCGGGGAGAGGCTGCCGTTCGCGCAGGAGGACATCGCCCTCAAGGGGCACGCGGTGGAGGCGCGGATCTGCGCGGAGGTCCCCGCGCGCGGGTTCCTCCCCTCCGGGGGGACGATCCTGAGGCTCCGCGAGCCCGAGGGCGCCGGCGTCCGCACGGACTCCGGGCTCAGTGAGGGCACGGAAGTGGGCAGCCTGTACGACCCGATGCTCGCGAAGGTCATCGCGTACGGGCCCGACCGCGAGACGGCCCTGCGCAAGCTCCGGGCGGCCCTGGCGGAGACGGTCACGCTGGGCGTGCAGACGAACGCCGGGTTCCTGCGCGCGCTGCTGGCCCATCCGGCGGTCGTCGCGGGCGAGCTGGACACGGGGCTGGTGGAGCGGGTCGTGGCGGACCTGGTCTCCGACGCCGTACCGGAGGAGGTGTACGAGGCGGCGGCTGCCGTACGTCTCGACGCGCTCCGGCCCGCCCGGGAAGGGTGGGTCGACCCCTTCTCCGTACCGAGCGGGTGGCGGCTGGGCGGCGTGCCCAAGCCGGCCGCCTTCCACCTCAAGGTGCAGGAGCCCCGGGAGTACGCCCCGCGCGGCACCCACACCGTCACCGGCGACCAGGTGACCGTCACCCTCGACGGCCTCCGCCACACCTTCCACCGGGCAGCCGACTGGCTCGGCCGCGACGGCGAATCCTGGCACGTCCGCGACCACGACCCGGTCGCCGCCTCCCTCACCACCACGGCCCACGCGGGAGCCGACGCCCTCACCGCCCCCATGCCCGGCACGGTCACGGTCGTCAAGGTCTCCCCCGGCGACGAAGTCACCGCCGGCCAGAGCCTGTTGGTCGTCGAGGCGATGAAGATGGAGCACGTCATCGCGGCCCCCCACGCGGGCACGGTCACCGAGCTGGACGTCAAGCCGGGCACGACGGTCGCCATGGACCAGATCCTCGCCGTGGTGACACCCCAGCCCCGCGAGGAGGCCCCCGATGCCTGAACTCCCCATGACCGTCCGGGCCGACGGCCTCCCCGGTCGCGTACGCATCCACGAAGTCGGCGCCAGGGACGGCCTCCAGAACGAGAAGACGACCGTCCCCACCGAGATCAAGGCGGAGTTCATCCACCGCCTGGCCGCCGCCGGCCTCACCACCATCGAGGCGACGAGCTTCGTCCACCCCAAGTGGGTCCCCCAACTGGCGGACGCCGAGGCCCTGTTCCCGCAGATCAGCGAACTCCCCGTCGATCTCCCCGTGTTGGTCCCCAACGACCGCGGCCTCGACCGCGCCCTCACCCTCGGCGCGACGCGGATCGCCGTCTTCGCGAGCGCCACCGAATCCTTCGCCAAGGCCAACCTCAACCGCACGGTCGACGAGTCGCTCGCGATGTTCGAACCGGTCGTCACCCGCGCGAAGGAACACCAAGCCCACGTCCGCGGCTACCTCTCGATGTGCTTCGGCGACCCCTGGGAGGGCCCGGTCCCGATCGCCCAGGTCGTCAAGGTCGCCAAGGCCCTGTACGACATGGGCTGCGACGAGTTGAGCCTCGGCGACACGATCGGCGTGGCGACACCGGGCCACGTGAAAGCGCTGCTCACAGCACTCGACGACGCCCAACTCCCTATCTCCGCCCTGGCCGTCCACTTCCACGACACCTACGGCCAGGCCCTCGCCAACACCCTGGCCGCCCTCCAGCACGGCGTCACCACCGTCGACGCCTCCGCGGGCGGCCTCGGCGGCTGCCCGTTCGCCAAGTCGGCCACCGGCAACCTCGCCACCGAAGACCTCGTGTGGATGCTCCAGGGCCTCGGCATCGACACCGGCACCGACCTCGGCCGTCTCGTCGCCACGAGCGAGTGGATGGCCGGCCGGCTGGGCCGCCCGAGCCCGTCCCGCACCGTCCGCGCCCTCTCCCACCAGGACCACCCGGACCACAAGGAACAGTGATGGACTACCGCCTCTCCCCCGAGCTGGAAGAACTCCGCCGCACGGTCGAGGAGTTCGCGCACGACGTCGTGGCCCCGAAGATCGGCGACTTCTACGAACGGCACGAGTTCCCCTACGAGATCGTCCGCGAGATGGGCCGCATGGGCCTGTTCGGCCTGCCGTTCCCCGAGGAGTACGGCGGGATGGGCGGCGACTACCTGGCACTCGGCGTCGCGCTGGAGGAACTGGCCCGCGTCGACTCGTCGGTGGCGATCACCCTGGAGGCCGGCGTCTCGCTCGGCGCGATGCCGATCCATTTGTTCGGCACGGCCGAGCAGAAGCGCGAGTGGCTCCCGCGCCTGTGCACGGGCGAGATCCTCGGCGCCTTCGGCCTGACGGAACCGGACGGCGGCAGCGACGCGGGCGCGACGCGCACGACGGCCCGCCTCGACCCAGAGACGAACGAATGGGTGATCAACGGCACGAAGTGCTTCATCACCAACTCGGGCACGGACATCACCGGGTTGGTGACGGTGACGGCGGTCACCGGCCGCAAGCCGGACGGCAAGCCGCTGATCTCGTCGATCATCGTCCCGTCCGGCACCCCGGGCTTCACGGTCGCGGCCCCGTACTCGAAGGTCGGCTGGAACGCCTCGGACACCCGCGAGCTGTCCTTCGCGGACGTCCGCGTGCCGGCCGCCAACCTCCTCGGTGAACTGGGGCGCGGCTACGCGCAGTTCCTGCGCATCCTGGACGAGGGCCGGATCGCGATCGCCGCGCTGGGGACGGGTCTCGCGCAGGGCTGTGTGGACGAGTCGGTGAAGTACGCGAAGCAGCGCGAGGCGTTCGGGCGGCCGATCGGCGCCAACCAGGCCATCCAGTTCAAGATCGCCGACATGGAGCTGAAGGCCCACACCGCGCGCCTGGCGTGGCGGGACGCGGCGGCCCGGCTGGTCGCGGGCGAACCCTTCAAGAAGGAGGCGGCGCTGGCGAAGCTGCACTCCTCGACGGTCGCCGTCGACAACGCCCGCGACGCGACGCAGATCCACGGCGGCTACGGCTTCATGAACGAGTATCCGGTGGCCCGGATGTGGCGCGACTCGAAGATCCTGGAGATCGGGGAGGGTACGAGCGAAGTGCAAAGGATGTTGATTGCAAGGGAGTTGGGCCTCGTGAGCTGACAACATGCGAGCCACAGGGCGCTCATAGCTTTCGATCCAAGGCCCTCACCCCTAGGAAGATCTTCTGAGGTTAGGCTAACCTATCTTTCGATCTGTCCGGCGGTGATCCCGCACGTTCGAAAGCAGCCACCCTCATGCCCAACGCCAGAGCCACCCACCTGACCCGCCGCGGCATCCTCGCCGCCGGCGGTGCCCTCGGCCTCGGAGCCGTCCTCGCGGCCTGCGGGGACGACGACGCGAAAAGCGGTGGCTCTGACTCGTCGTCGAGCCCGAGCGCGAAGGCCACCGCCGCCGGCCCGTGGACGTTCAAGGACGACCGCGGCACGACCGTGAAGCTCGACAAGACCCCCTCGACGATCGTCGCCTTCGTCGGCGTCGGCGCCGCGCTCCACGACTACGGCGTCGAGGTGAAGGGCGTCTTCGGCCCGACCAGGACCGCCGACGGCAAGGCCGACGTCCAGGCCGGCGACATGGACGTCACGAAGGTCGAGATCCTCGGCAACATCTGGGACGAGTTCAACGTCGAGAAGTACGCCGCCCTCGCGCCGGACGTCCTGATCTCCACCATGTTCGACTCGGCCGGCACCCTCTGGTACGTCCCCGAGGCGTCCAAGGACAAGATCGCCAAGCTGGCGCCCAGCGTGGGGATCTCGGTGTTCGACCGTCAGCTCACCGCGCCGCTGGAGCGGATGTGGGAGCTGGCCGAGTCGCTCGGCGCGGACATGACGGCCGCGAAGGTGACCGCAGCGAAGAAGCGGTTCGAGGACGCGGCGACCCGACTGCGCGCCGCCGCGAAGGCCAAGCCCGACATCAAGGTCCTCGTCGGTTCCGCGAGCGCCGAGCTGTTCTACGTTTCCGGCAGCAACCTCTCCATCGACCTGGAGTACTTCAAGGCCCTCGGCGTGAACTTCGTCGAGCCGCCGGCCGACGTCCTCAAGGCGAGCGGCGGCTGGTACGAGTCGCTGAGCTGGGAGAACGTCGACAAGTACCCGGCGGACGTCATCCTGATGGACGACCGCACGTCCGCGATCCAGCCCGCGGCGATCACCAAGGAGACCTGGAAGAAGCTGCCCGCCGTCAAGGCCGGCCAGGTCATTCCGCGTTCGACCGAGCCGATTCTGTCGTACGACAAGTGCGCCCCGCTGCTGGAGAACCTCGCCGAGGCCATCGAGAAGGCCAAGAAGGTCTCGTGATCGCCTGATGACCGATTCCGCCGAGTCCCCGTTCCGTTTCTTTTCCCTTCACGTGACGAGGACTCGGCGGATTTCGCCGTCTCTCGTCCGTGTCTCTTTCGCCGGTGACGATCTCCGGCATTTCCATTCCCATGGGTACGACCAGTCCCTGTCGCTGTTCGTCCCGCATCCCGGCCAGCGAGAACCGCGCGTCCCGATCGAACTCGGCGACG
The DNA here is from genome assembly GCF_040610055.1 of Streptomyces sp. NPDC004539. Classification (NCBI taxonomy): domain Bacteria; kingdom Bacillati; phylum Actinomycetota; class Actinomycetes; order Kitasatosporales; family Streptomycetaceae; genus Streptomyces; species Streptomyces sp. NPDC004539. Next base: position 45,533 of record NZ_JBEXLS010000013.1, read on the forward strand.
GCTGGTGGCAGGGCTGGCGCGACCTCCCCGACGACGTACGGGCGGTGATGCGGTCGTACACCCTGCGGGAACTGCGCTGCGGGCCCGACGAGATCGACATCGACTTCGTGCTCCACACCCCGGCCGGGCCCGCCTCCGCGTGGGCCGAACGGGCCGCGCCCGGCGACCGGGTGCTCCTCCTCGGGCCGGCCGTGGCCGACAACCGGGCGATCCGTTTCCGGGCGCCCGAGGACGCCGATCTCCTGGTCCTGTGGGGCGATTCGACCGCGCTCCCGGCCATCGCCGCGATTCTTGAGGCGCTTCCGGAACGCCAGAAGGTCCGGGTGTGGATCGACGTCCATGACACCTCGGACGTCATTCACCTGACCGCCCCTCCCGACACCGAGATCAATTGGCTGGTCGGCGAGGATTCGCTCGCCCATCTTCGCGCCGCCTCATTGCCGCCCGCCGAACTTCCGTACGTCTGGATCGCCGGGGAATCCGGTTCGGTGAAAGCGCTTCGGCGGCATTTCGTCCAGGAGCGCGGCATCGACCGACGCCGGGTCACTTTTGTCGGTTATTGGCGACAGGGGATGTCCGAAGAGGAATTGCGGGCCGCCGGGGAGTAAACGTGATCACGGTCACCGCACGGTCGCGATTTCGAACAGCAAACTTAGGCTAGGCTAACCTTACTTTGATCACCTCGCGATCGTCCCCCACTCGCGCCGATCACCCCCCACGCCGCCACCGTCCCCTTCCCCCGGAGGACCCCCGCATGCGCTCGCACCTGCTCAACGACACGACCGCGGAGCAGTACCGCCGCTCCGTGACCGACGGAGTGGCACGGGTGGCCGCCAAACTCGCCGCCACCGACCGGCCGTTCACCGGCGTCACGGTCGACGCCCTCGCCCCCCGCATCGAGCGGATCGACCTCGACAAGCCGCTGTACGACACCTCGGCGGTCCTCGACGAGCTGGAGGAGGTCTACCTCCGGGACGCGGTCTACTTCCACCACCCGCGCTACCTCGCCCACCTCAACTGCCCGGTCGTCATACCGGCGGTGCTCGGCGAGGCCGTCCTGAGCGCGGTCAACTCCTCGCTGGACACCTGGGACCAGTCGGCGGGCGGCACGCTGATCGAGCGGAAACTGATCGACTGGACGACCGAGCGCATCGGCCTCGGCAGGTCCGCGGACGGTGTCTTCACCTCCGGCGGCACCCAGTCCAACCTCCAGGCGCTGCTGCTGGCCCGCGAGGAGGCCAAGACCGACGACCTCGGGAAACTGCGCGTCTTCGCCTCGGAGGTCAGCCACTTCAGCGTGAAGAAGTCCGCCAAACTCCTCGGCCTGTCCGCCGATTCGGTCGTCTCGATCCCCGTCGACCACGAGAAGCGGATGCAGACGGTCGCCCTGGCCCGGGAGTTGGAGCGCTGCGAGGCCGCCGGTCTCACCCCGATGGCCGTCGTCGCCACCGCCGGCAGCACGGACTTCGGCTCCATCGACCCGCTTCCCGAGATCGCCGAACTCTGCGCCCAGTACGGCACGTGGCTGCACGTCGACGCGGCGTACGGCTGCGGCCTGCTGGCCAGCGTGAAGTACCGCCACCGCATCGACGGCATCGAGCGCGCCGACTCCGTCACGGTCGACTACCACAAATCCTTCTTCCAGCCGGTGAGTTCGTCGGCCGTCCTGGTCCGGGACGCGGCGACCCTGCGGCACGCGACCTACCACGCCGAGTACCTGAACCCGCGCCGGATGGTGCAGGAGCGCATCCCGAACCAGGTCGACAAGTCCCTCCAGACGACCCGCCGTTTCGACGCGCTCAAGCTGTGGATGACGCTGCGCACGATGGGGTCGGACGGCATCGGCGAACTCTTCGACGAGGTCTGCGACCTGGCGGTGGAAGGCTGGCAACTCCTCGCCGCCGACCCGAGGTTCGACGTCGTCGTGGAGCCGTCGCTGTCCACGCTGGTCTTCCGCTACATCCCGGCCGCCGTCACCGACCCGGCCGAGATCGACCGCGCCAACCTGTACGCCCGCAAGGCCCTGTTCGCGTCCGGTGACGCGGTGGTCGCGGGCACGAAGGTCGGCCACCGCCACTACCTGAAGTTCACCCTGCTCAACCCCGAGACGACGCCGGACGACATCACCGCCGTCCTCGACCTGATCGCCGGCCACGCCGAGCAGTACCTGGGAGAGTCCCTTGACCGCGCGTCCTGACACCACTCATGACTTCGTGGGCATCGGCCTCGGCCCCTTCAACCTCGGCCTCGCCTGCCTGACCGAGCCGATCGCCGAACTCGATGGCGTCTTCCTGGAGTCGAAGCCGGACTTCGAGTGGCACGCGGGCATGTTCCTCGACGGCGCCCACCTCCAGACCCCGTTCATGTCGGACCTGGTCACCCTCGCCGACCCCACCTCGCCCTACTCCTTCCTCAACTACCTGAAGGAGAAAGGCCGCCTGTACCCGTTCTACATCCGCGAGAACTTCTATCCGCTGCGGGTGGAGTACGACGACTACTGCCGCTGGGCCGCCAACAAGCTGACCAGCGTGCGCTTCTCTACGACGGTCGAAGAGGTCACGTACGACGGCGAGTCGTACGCGGTGAAGACCACCGCCGGTGACACCTACCGCGCCCGCAGGCTGGTTCTCGGCACCGGCACCCAGCCGTATCACCCGGCGGCCGTCGCGGGGCTCGGCGGCGACTTCATCCACAACTCCCGTTACATGGAGCACCGTTCGGAGCTGGTGAAGAAGGAGTCGATCACGCTGGTCGGCTCGGGGCAGTCCGCCGCCGAGATCTACTACGACCTGCTGAGCGAGATCGACGTCCACGGCTACCGGCTGAACTGGGTGACGCGCTCCCCGCGCTTCTTCCCGCTCGAATACACCAAGCTGACGCTGGAGATGACCTCCCCGGAGTACATCGACTACTTCCGCGCGCTCCCCGAGGCGACCCGCTACCGGCTCGCTGCGCAGCAGAAGGGCCTGTTCAAGGGGATCGACGGGGACCTCGTGAACGAGATCTTCGACCTGCTCTACCAGAAGAACCTCGGCGGCCCGGTCCCCACCCGGCTCCTCACCAACTCCGCGCTGAACGGGGCGACTTACGACAGCGGTCACTACACCCTGACGTTCCGTCAGGAGGAGCAGGAGAAGGACTTCGAGCTGACGACGGAGGGCCTGGTCCTGGCGACCGGCTACGTCTACAACGAGCCCGAGTTCCTCGCCCCGATCCGCGACCGCCTGGTCTACGACGGCCACGGCAACTTCGACGTCGCCCGCAACTACGCGATCGACACGACCGGCCGGGGCGTCTTCCTCCAGAACTCGGGCGTGCACACGCACAGCGTCACCTCTCCCGACCTGGGGATGGGCGCGTACCGCAACAGCAGCATCATCGCGGAGCTGCTGGGCCGCGAGTACTACCCGGTGGAGAAGACCATCGCATTCCAGGAGTTCGCGATATGAACTTCGCCTTCCGCCCCGTCGACCCCCTCACCGACGCCGAACTCCTGCACTCCTGGCTGACCCACCCCAAGGCGGCCTACTGGATGATGCTGGACGCGAGGCTGGAGGACGTCGAGCGCGCCTACATGGCCGTCGCCGCCGACGAGCACCAGGAAGCCTTCCTCGGCCTGGAGGACGGCGTCCCGGTCTTCGTGATGGAGCGCTACGACCCCGTCCACCGCGAACTGCCGGGACTCTACGACCCGTTGCCCGGTGACGTCGGCATGCACTTCCTCACCCCCGCGACCGACACCCCCCGCAGCGGCTTCACCCTGGCCGTCATCACCGCCGTCATGGCCCACCTCTTCGAGGACCCGGACGTCCGGCGGGTCGTCGTCGAACCGGACGTCTCCAACAGTGCCGTCCACGCCCTGAACGAAGCCGTCGGATTCGTCGCCGAGCGCGAGATCCAGAAACCGGAGAAGACAGCGTTGCTGAGTTTCTGCACCCGCGAACAGTTCCTCGCGAAGCGCGCGACGGCGGTGACCGCGTGAGCCTCGCCGACGCCGTGGCCCATCTCTCCCCGGAGCGCTGGGAGAAGGCCAACCGCCTGCTGATCCGCAAGGCGCTCGCCGAGTTCGCGCACGAGTGCCTCCTCGACCCCGAGGAGCGGGACGGCGGTTACGTCGTGCGCAGCGACGACGGCGAGACCGCCTACCGTTTCACGGCCGTCCGCCGCGCCCTCGACCACTGGCAGGTCGACGCGGACTCGATCACCCGCACCCGTGCCGGGGCCGAACTCCCTCTCGCCGCAATGGACTTCTTCATCGAGCTGAAGGACACCCTCGGCCTCGGCGACAAGGTCCTGCCGGTCTACCTGGAGGAGATCTCCTCCACCCTCTCCGGCACCTGCTACAAGCTCACCAAACCCCAGCTGACCTCCGCCGAGTTGATCGACGCCGGTTTCCAGGCGATCGAGACCGGCATGACCGAGGGCCACCCCTGCTTCGTCGCCAACAACGGCCGGCTGGGCTTCGGGGTGCACGAGTACCTGTCGTACGCGCCGGAGACCGCGCACCCGGTCCGTCTGGTGTGGCTCGCCGCGCACCGCTCGCGCGCCGCGTTCACGGCGGGCGTCGGCATCGAGTACGAGTCGTTCGTCCGGCAGGAGCTGGGCGCGGAGACCGTCGAGCGGTTCCATGCCCGGCTAAGTGAACAGGGCCACGACCCGGCCGAGTTCCTCCTCATCCCGGTCCACCCCTGGCAGTGGTGGAACAAGCTGACGGTGACGTTCGCGGCCGAGGTCGCGCGCGGCACGCTGGTCCCGCTCGGCGAGGGCGACGACGAGTACCTGGCCCAGCAGTCGATCCGGACCTTCTTCAACAGCAGCAGCCCCGAGAAGCACTACGTCAAAACGGCGCTGTCGGTCCTCAACATGGGCTTCATGCGCGGGCTTTCGGCCGCCTACATGGAGGCGACCCCGGCCATCAACGACTGGCTGGCCCAATTGATCGACAACGACGCCGTGTTGAAGGCGTCCGGGCTGTCGATCATCCGGGAGCGGGCCGCCGTCGGCTACCGCCACCTGGAGTACGAGGCCGCCACGGACCGCTTCTCCCCGTACCGCAAGATGCTGGCCGCCCTCTGGCGCGAGAGCCCCGTCTCCGCCCTCCAGGACGGCGAACAGCTCGCGACGATGGCCTCGTTGATCCACGTGGACCACCAAGGCCGTTCGCTGGCCGCCGAGTTGATCGCGCGGTCCGGACTGGAGCCGGCCGACTGGCTGCGGCGCTACCTGGACGCCTACTACACGCCGCTGCTGCACTCCTTCTACGCCTACGACCTGGTGTTCATGCCGCACGGCGAGAACACGATCCTGGTCCTGCGGGACGGGGTCGTGCAGCGGGCGGTCTACAAGGACATCGCCGAGGAGATCGCCGTCATGGACCCGGACGCGGTGCTGCCGCCCGAGGTCCGGCGGATCGCCGTCGAGGTCCCCGAGGACAAGAAGCTGCTGTCGATCTTCACGGACGTCTTCGACTGCTTCTTCCGCTTCCTCGCCTCCGACCTCGCCGCGGAGAACGTCCTCACCGAGGACGACTTCTGGCGGACGGTCGCCGAGACGACCCGCTCCTACCAGGAGGCGCACCCCGAACTCGCCGAGAAGTTCCGGCAGTACGACATGTTCGCCCCCGAGTTCGCGCGCTCCTGCCTGAACCGGCTCCAGCTGCGCGACAACCAGCAGATGGTCGACCTGGCCGATCCGGCGGGCGCCCTCCAGCTGATCGGTACCTTGAACAATCCCGTCACGGGGTACTGATCAAAGAGACGGGCGCCCCCGAGTACGGTCCTCGGGGGCGCCCGTCACCTTCTGGTGGACAATCATGTCATGGCGGAAATCATCCAGAAGGACGGCACCTGGGTCTTCGACGGCGACCGGCTGAGACTGACCCCCGGCCATGACAAGAACGTGAGTCCGCTCCGCAAGGACCTGGGTGAACTCGCTGTCCCGCTGGAGGCGTTGGCCGGTGTCTCGTTCGAACAGGGCAAGAAGAACGGCCGGTTGAGACTGCGCCTGCGTGACGGCGCGGACCCGCTGCTGCTGGCGACCGCGGGCCGGCTCGCCGAACCCCACGACCCCTATCAGCTGGTCGTCGAGTCCGACCGGTACGGCGTCGCCGAGTACCTGGTGGACGAGGTCCGTAACGCGCTGCTCCTGGAGCAGGTGCCGGGCACCCCCGTGGACGCGTTCCTGCTGCCGGGGCCCGCCGTACCGCTCTCGGTGTCCGCCGGGGACGGCAGCGCGAGCTTCGACGGGGACGTCGCCCGGCTGGAGTGGAACTGGAAGACCGAGGACGCCAAGTCGGCCGCCGGGAAACGGCAGTTGGCGATCGGGGACATCCTCGGTGTGGAGTGGCAGCCGGCCGCCGGGCTGGAGAACGGGCATCTGCGGTTCACGGTCCGGGGCGCGGTCACGAAGGCGCCGCCGAAGTACGACCCCAACGCCGTCGAGCTGTGGGGGTTCAAGAAGGACCCGCTGATGGCGCTGGTCGCGGCGGCGGTCCAGGCGCGGCTGCCGCATCCGGCGCGGGGCGCCGCCGACGCCGTCCCCGCGATCCCCTCGGCCACCCCGCCCGTCACCGGAGACGACCACGACGCGATGCTGCGGCGGCTGCGGGAACTGGGTGAGCTGCATCGTGACGGGGTGCTGACGGCCGAGGAGTTCACGCTCGCCAAACAGGCGATCCTCAAACGACTGTGACGATGTGTCACTTCGCTTGAGAACCGCCTGTCGGTCAACTCACCTGTGTGCCCCGCCTTCTGGGCGCACGGGTCACTTCGCCCGGCGGGCCACCGTGAAGTGGTCGACCTGCTCGCCGGTCTCGGCGATGCCGCGCACGGTCAGCGTCGCGGTGCGGCCCTTCGCGGCCGGGGTGACGTCGACGCGCAGGAACGAGTAGTCGAGGTAGCGCACGCGCGACCAGGTGACCGTCTCGTTGACCTTGCCGTCCTTGGTGTTGATGAAGGAGGCGACGGAGTCGACCTCGTTCTCGTGGCCCTCGTAGGACAGCGGCGCGGTGAACGCGTACAGGCTGCGGCCCGCCGCGCCCGCCGTGACGTAGACGACGCCGTCGGTCTCGGGGTAGGCCGTGCCGCCGATCGGGAGCTTCTTGGTGACCGCGCCCTTCTTGATGACGTCGGTGCGCTCGTACTGGTGGTTGTGGCCGTTGATGACCAGGTCGACCGTGTACTTCTCGAACAGCGGCACCCACTCCTGCCGGACCCCGCCCTCGGAGGCGTGCGCGGTGGAGGTGCAGTAGGCGCAGTGGTGGAAGAAGACGACGACGAAGTCGATGTCCTTGGAGGCGCGGTACTTCTTGAGCTGCGCCTCCAGCCATTTGGTCTGAGTGCCGCCGGAGATACCGAGGTTGGCCGGGATCTCGAACGAGATGTCGTTGGCGTCCAGCGAGATGATCGCCGTGTTGCCGTAGGTGAAGGTGTAGACGCCCGGCAGGTTCTTCTTGTCGGGGCCGTTGTCGGGGAGGTTCCAGCGGGCCTCCTCGCCGCCGTAACCGTTGGGCGAGTACCAGGCTTCCATGTCGTGGTTGCCGTAAGCGGGCATCCACGGAACGGACTTGGCGACCGACTCGGTCTGGGCGAGGAACTGGTCCCACACGCGCGAGTCGAAGCCGGTGTCGGCGGTCTTGCCGGCGCCGGTCGGGTCGGCGTACGCGATGTCGCCCGCGTGCAGGTGGAAGGCCGGGTTCTGGCCCAGGAGAAGGGAGTTGTTGGCGAGGCCGTGGTAGCTGACGCCCTCGTCACCGAACGCGGTGAACGTGAACGGCGTCTTGTGGGCGGGGGCGGTGGTGAACGTGCCCAGGGTGCCCAGGAGACGGGGCTCGGCCGGGTCGAAGCCGGCGTGGCCGACGCCGTAGTAGTACGTCTTGCCGGGGCGCAGGTGGGTCAGCTTGGCGTGCAGGTAGTACTGCGTGTGGTCGCCGCTCGCGCCGACGCCGGCCGGCGTGTACAGCGTGCGGACCTCGGCGTCGATCTTGCGGGAGAGGTCACAGGGGTGGGCGCCGATGCGGATGAACGGCTTCTTGACGGCGACCGGGACCTGCCAGGAGACGGTGATCTCGGTGCGGGGGTCGTTGCCGTAGGCGAGGTGGCGGCCGAAGGGGGCGACGAGGGAGCCGTCGACCTTTTCAGCAACCGTTTGCTGAGACGGGGTGCGGGGTGCGGCCTGGGCGGTGGCGCCCGGCACGAAGACGCCGCCGGCGACGGCGCCGAGGGTCACGGCGCCGCCTCTCACCATCGACCGGCGGGAGAACTTGGCGCGCAGGTACTCGTGCTGCTCCGCCATCGTCATGCGGGCGGCGAGCTGCTCGGGTACGCCCATGCGAGGAGTGTCCATGAGGTCTGAAATTCGTCCTTCAGGACGACGGCGCGCAAGACTCCGAATGGACGATTCCCGAACAAGGGCTCATGAGACCTTCAACGCCGCCCCAAGAGTTTCCCTCACGGCTCTCCCACAGGCGCGTGCCCGATAGCGGGCAGATTTCTTGCGAAACGGGTCCCGGTACCCCAGGATCTACCGGGTGCACGACGAACTCGTTGATCATCTGATGCGGTCCACGCCCCTCCAGCGGGGCGAGGCGCTGCGGGTGATCCAGGACGTGCTCGCCTACTTCGACGAGACGACGGAGGACTACGTCCGTCGCCGCCACCGCGAGCTCCAGGCCCAGGGCCTGGTGAACACGGAGATCTTCGAGCGGATCGAGGCGGATCTGAAGTACAGGGCGGTCGCGCCGCCGGAGCTCTCGCTCCGGCAGTTGCGCCGCATCGTCTACGGCTGAGGAATAGCTTTTATATGTGCGGAATTGTCGGTTACATCGGCAGGCGTGACGTGGCCCCCCTCCTCCTTGAGGGTCTCCAGCGGCTGGAGTACCGGGGGTACGACTCGGCGGGCATCGTGATCACCTCCCCGAAGTCCACCGGGCTGAAGGTCGTCAAGGCCAAGGGCCGGGTCCGCGACCTGGAGGCCAAGGTCCCGGCGCGCTTCAAGGGCACCACCGGCATCGCGCACACCCGCTGGGCCACCCACGGCGCCCCCTCCGACGTGAACGCGCACCCGCACCTCTCGGCCGACCTGAAGGTCGCCGTCGTCCACAACGGCATCATCGACAACGCCTCCGACCTGCGGCGCAAGCTGGAGGCGGACGGCGTCGAGTTCCTCTCCGAGACCGACACCGAGGTCCTCACCCACCTGATCGCCCGCTCGCAGGCCGAGAAGCTGGAGGACAAGGTCCGCGACGCCCTGCGCCTCGTCGAGGGCACGTACGGCATCGCCGTCATGCACGCCGACTTCAACGACCGCATCGTCGTCGCCCGCAACGGCTCCCCGGTCGTCCTCGGCATCGGCGAGAAGGAGATGTTCGTCGCCTCGGACATCGCCGCGCTGGTCGCCCACACCCGCCAGGTCGTCACCCTCGACGACGGCGAGATGGCCACGCTGAAGGCGGACGACTTCCGTACGTACACCACGGAAGGGACCCGTACTACCTCGGAGCCAACCACTGTCGAGTGGGAGGCCGCCTCCTACGACATGGGTGGCCATGACACCTACATGCACAAGGAGATCCACGAGCAGGCGGACGCCGTCGACCGCGTCCTGCGCGGCCGGATCGACGACCGCTTCTCCACCGTCCACCTCGGCGGCCTCAACCTCGACGCCCGCGAGGCCCGGCAGATCCGGCGCGTGAAGATCCTCGGCTGCGGCACCTCGTACCACGCGGGCATGATCGGCGCCCAGATGATCGAGGAGCTGGCCCGTATCCCCGCCGACGCCGAGCCCGCCTCCGAGTTCCGCTACCGCAACGCGGTCGTCGACCCCGACACCCTCTACATCGCCGTCTCCCAGTCCGGCGAGACGTACGACGTCCTCGCGGCCGTCCAGGAGCTGAAGCGCAAGGGCGCGCGCGTCCTCGGCGTCGTCAACGTCGTCGGCTCGGCGATCGCCCGCGAGGCGGACGGCGGGATGTACGTCCACGCCGGTCCCGAGGTCTGTGTCGTGTCGACGAAGTGCTTCACGAACATGACGGTCGCCTTCGCGCTGCTGGCCCTGCACCTCGGGCGTACGCGTGACCTGTCGGTGCGCGACGGCAAGCGGATCATCGAGGGGCTGCGCAAACTCCCGGGCCAGATCGCGGAGATCATGGCGAACGAGGCCGAGTACGAGAAGCTGGCGGCCGAGTTGGCGGAGGCCCGCTCGATGCTGTTCATCGGGCGCGTGCGGGGTTACCCGGTCGCCCGGGAGGCGTCCCTCAAGCTGAAGGAGGTCTCGTACATCCACGCCGAGGCGTACCCCGCCTCGGAGTTGAAGCACGGCCCCCTCGCGCTCATCGAGCCCGCCCTCCCGACCGTCGCGATCGTCCCCGACGACGACCTGCTGGAGAAGAACCGCGCCGCCCTGGAGGAGATCAAGGCCCGCAGCGGCCGGATCGTCGCCGTCGCCCACCGCGAGCAGGAGAAGGCCGACCGCACGATCGTCGTCCCGAAGAACGAGGACGAACTGGACCCGATCCTGATGGGCATCCCGCTCCAACTCCTCGCGTACTACACGGCGAAGGCGCTGGGCCGGGACATCGACAAGCCGAGGAACCTGGCGAAGTCGGTGACGGTCGAGTAGTTCTCGCGGGGAGTTCTCGCTCCCGCCAAACGGAACGGACCCCTTGTGATGCCACCTTCACAAGGGGTCCGTTCATATGTGCCGGGGCCGCCCAACTCCCCGGCTGCGGCTGCCTTTTAGCCGGTGGCCGTCACCCCCCGGCCGGCAGCGCGTCCACGTCGGGGCAGGGCGGTGGGCCAGTGGGCCAGGGCCGCGGTCGCGGCGTACCAGGCGACGGCGCCCGCCGCGACGGCGAACCAACCGCCCACCTTGGTCAGGGAGTCGGGGCCCCACAGCCGCGCGACGGCCATGAGGACCAGCGCGACGAGGAACAACCCGTAGGTCCCCTGGGTGAGTTGGTCCCCGCCGGAGACGGTGAGGGACAGGGCGATGAGGGCGAACAGCAGCAGGAACAGCCCCGCCGCGTTGTCGGAGACCTGGTTGCCGGCGGACACGGCCCAGGTGAACCAGAACGCCCCGACCGCCACGAACCCGGTCCCGTTCAGGGTGTCGTGGTCCCGGAAGGCGAGGAGTCCGGCGACGAAGAGGGTGACTCCGCCGACGTAGTGGGCGACGGAGACGGCGTCGGCCGCCGAGACTCCGTCGATGACATCGGCGTACCCGAGGCCGAAGGCCAACAGGGTGACGGCGAGGGCGAGTCGGCCGGCGATGGTGGAGGTGCCTGCGCTGATTCCCGCAGAGACGTCGTTGGCCACGGCGGGGGCTCCCTTCAAGCATGTGCAGTTGTGCGGTGTGCGTTATATGCCCTTCACAAGGACACAAACACCTCTACGCATCGGTAGCTTCATACCTGAGAGGGACGGGACCTACGGGATGACCACCACGGGCCGCTGCGCCCGCTTGGCGAGCCGTCCCGCGACCGAGCCGAAGATCCGGCCGACGATGCCGTGCGTGGAGCCGACGACGATCGCGTCCGCCTCGTACTCCCGCCCGACCTCTTCGAGTTCGTGACAGATGTCACCGCCGCGCTCGACCAGAATCCACGGCACCTCGGACAGGTACTCCGCGCAGGCGAGTTCGAGGCCGAGGACCTCCGTGCGGTGGTCCGGGACGTCGACGAAGACCGGAGGTTCGCAGCCCGCCCACACGGTCGTGGGCAGCCGGTTGGCGACGTGGACGATGATCAGACCCGAACGGGAGCGGTGGGCCATGCCGATGGCGTACGCGAGGGCCCGCTCGCTCGACATGGAGCCGTCGAAGCCGACGACCACGCCGTGCTTGAAGGCGGGATCGCAGGTGGGACGTGCTTCTTCCGCCGCCTGGGGCTCGGCCGCCGTAGGGTCGGCGACGGGCCGCTTGCGGTCTGCGGGTTCGAAGAATTCGTGACCGGCCATGGCTGTCTCGGCGAATCGATCCTTGTGTGGGAGGGCGACAGGAGCGGCGGAGCTGTTGTCCGGGAATCATCTTCCCAACCCCATACCCCCAAGGGTACGGCGGCACGCCTCCTCAGCCCATATCCCGCGCCTGTCCGGTGGGGGTTCCAGGGAGCATGCACGAGGTGGCGCCCGTAACGCAATGGTTGCTGCCCCGTACAGGCGGTTTGCACAGGATTCACTGACGCGGCCCCTACACCCGAGTGACCGACGGGTCGAACAGGCGTTGAACCCGGTGACCGACCGCCCCCACCACCGCCCCGCCACCGCCCCCGGGAGCCAGGGAGACCGCCGTGCCCGTACCCCGTAATACCTCCGAGGGACCGCCAGGGTCCGCCGACGACCGGACGACCGATCTCATCCGCTGGGCGGTCTTCTCCTGTCTCCTCGTACCCGTAGTACTCCTTTGGTACGGCACCTCCCTCGGCGGTACCGCCGGCACCGCCCTGGGGCTGGCCGCGGTGACGGCCGTGTGCCGGGTGCTGCTGCGGCAGTCGGAGCGCTGCGCGGCCCGGGTGCCCGCCGAGGAACGCGCGCCGCACACGCACCACCACAGGCGCCCCCCGCGTGCGGGCGCGGGCGTGCATCGAGGCGGACGTCACACCGGGGGAGGCTCACCGGTCGGTTGACCGGTTTCCGCGCACAACCACATCGCTTTTCAGCCAACTTCCCATACCTGTGCATCAGGTTGGCCAAACACCCCCCACCCCCCGTTTGACCTGCGCGGAAAGGGCTTCCAGGACCCCCCGCACCCTACGCAGATTGGCCACTGCCACGAGGCGCACTTCCCTGCGCGTCCCCGTAGTGCAACGCTTCGTGATCGAATGCTTTACGCCAAGTTGCCATGTCGACAATGTGCCGGGTGGAGAACTGGCCACCGCGGCACGACGCGACACAGTAGATTCGATCTTGACTGTCTACGGCGGGGGACTCGTGCAGGACCGAGGGGAAACGTGCAGGAGCGACACAACCGAGGAGCCGCGACCACCGAGGGGGGCTTAGCAGGATGAGCCACGACTCCACTGCCGCGCCGGAAGCCGCTGCCCGGAAGCTTTCCGGGCGCCGCCGCAAGGAGATCGTCGCGGTGCTGCTGTTCAGCGGCGGCCCCATATTCGAGAGTTCCATACCGCTGTCGGTGTTCGGTATCGACCGCCAGGACGCCGGCGTACCGCGCTACCGCCTGCTGGTGTGCGCCGGCGAGGACGGCCCGCTGCGGACCACAGGGGGCCTCGAACTCACCGCGCCACATGGCCTGGAGGCGATCTCCCGCGCCGGGACGGTCGTCGTGCCGGCCTGGCGCTCGATCACCGCGCCACCGCCCGAGGAAGCGCTCGACGCGCTGCGCCGGGCGCACGAGGAGGGGGCCCGCATCGTCGGGCTCTGCACGGGCGCCTTCGTCCTCGCGGCCGCCGGGCTGCTGGACGGCCGTCCGGCGACCACCCACTGGATGTACGCGCCGACCCTGGCGAAACGTTATCCGTCGGTGCACGTCGATCCGAGAGAGCTGTTCGTCGACGACGGCGACGTCCTCACGTCCGCCGGCACGGCGGCCGGGATCGATCTGTGCCTGCACATCGTGCGCACGGACCACGGCAACGAGGCGGCCGGCGCGCTGGCCCGCAGACTCGTCGTGCCGCCGCGCCGCTCGGGCGGTCAGGAGCGCTACCTCGACCGGTCTTTACCAGAGGAGATCGGGGCCGACCCGCTCGCCGAGGTCGTCTCCTGGGCGCTGGAGCACCTCCACGAACAGTTCGACGTGGAGACGCTCGCCGCGCGCGCGTACATGAGCCGGCGCACGTTCGACCGCCGGTTCCGCTCGCTGACCGGCAGCGCGCCGTTGCAGTGGCTGATCACCCAGCGGGTGCTTCAGGCGCAGCGGCTGCTGGAGACGTCCGACTACTCGGTGGACGAGGTCGCGGGCCGCTGCGGCTTCCGGTCGCCGGTGGCGCTGCGCGGGCACTTCCGCCGTCAGCTCGGTTCGTCGCCGGCCGCGTACCGGGCCGCGTACCGGGCCCGTCGTCCGCAGAGCGAGCGCCAGTTGGACAGTGATCCGCCGCCGGTTCCGCTGGGCCCGCCGTCCTCGGGGCTGCACTCCGAGGCGCCGGTGCCCATGCAGGCCCGCCGTACGGCGTCCGTCGGTTCCCCCGCGACCGCCGGACTCGCCCCGGACCACGCGGTCTCCCGCGACCGGGACCCGTACGCCGGCGCCCGCGCGGCCCTGCCGGGGCAGCGCAGCGGAGCGTGACCGTACCGATCGGTCGACCGGTCTGACGCCTGGCCCGGAAGGGGTAGTCCTTCCGGGCCAGGCTTCTGTCCGTCTCGGGGTGCACCTCTCAGGGGGTACCTCCCAGGTCGCGGTACACCCGATCGGTGGATGTCAGCCTTAGGGTGGACGCATGAACGATCGCATGGTGTGGATCGACTGCGAGATGACCGGCCTCTCGCTGTCCGACGACGCGCTCATCGAGGTTGCCGCCCTCGTCACCGACTCCGAGCTGAACGTGCTCGGCGAGGGGGTCGACATCGTCGTCCGCCCGCCGGACGCGGCGCTGGAGACGATGCCGGAAGTGGTGCGTCAGATGCACACCTCGTCCGGGCTGCTGGCCGAGCTGGCGGGCGGTACGACGCTGGCGGCGGCCGAGGAGCAGGTCCTCGCGTACATCCGCGAGCACGTGAAGGAGCCCGGCAAGGCCCCGCTGTGCGGGAACTCCGTCGGCACCGACCGCGGTTTCCTCTCCCGGGACATGCCCGCGCTGGAGTCCTACCTCCACTACCGCATCGTCGACGTCTCCTCCGTCAAGGAGCTGGCCCGCCGCTGGTACCCGCGCGCCTACTTCAACAGCCCGGAGAAGAACGGCAACCACCGCGCCCTCGCCGACATCCGCGAGTCCATCGCCGAGCTGCGCTACTACCGCGACGCCATCTTCGTCCCCCAGCCGGGCCCCGACTCCGACACCGCGAAGTCGATCGCGGCGCGACACGTACTCCCCGCGAGCTAGAGCCGCAGGTCCCCCGGAAGGGGTGCTGGGAAACCCGTGCGCGAGCACCCCTTCGGACCCTGTACACTTTTTCTCGGCCGGTCGGAGAGAAACAAACTCCAGTCGCCGGTCATGGTGGGTGTAGCTCAGCTGGTAGAGCACCTGGTTGTGGTCCAGGATGCCGCGGGTTCGAGTCCCGTCACTCACCCTCATCGGGCTAAGGGCCGATCTGCTCAGGCAGGTCGGCCCTTAGTCGTATGTGTGCTGCGGGATACCTGAGGGGGACGGGTATGAGGCCACCGGATCTTCGGCGGGCGGTCGAGGCGGCGCGGGCCACCGCTTCGGGGCTGGGTCTTCGGGTGGACGACATGCGGGTCGTCCACGACTCCGACCGGGTCGCCCTGCGGCTGCTCCCCTGCGAGGTGCTGGCCCGGGTCGCGCCGGCGGAGCAGGCGGCCGACTCGGCGTTCGAGGTGGAGGTCGCCCGGCTGCTCGTCGGGGCCGGCGCCCCGGTGGGTGGGCTCGATCCCCGGGCCGAGCCGCGCGTCCATGTGCGTAACGGCTTCGCCGTCTCGCTGTGGACGTACTACGAACCCGTGGGGACGGAGATCGCGCCGGACGCCTACGCCGACGTACTCACCCGGCACCACACCGCCCTGCGCCGGATCTCCCTGGACGCGCCCCACGTCACCGATCGGGTCACCACGGCGCTGCGCGAGGTGACCGAAAGAGCTCCCGAACTCCCCTCCGCCGAGCGGGAGTTCTTGATCGGCACGCTCCATCGCCTGGGAGCCGCCCTCGACGCCGACCGCTCCCGCGACCAACTCCTGCACGGCGAGCCGCACTCCGGGAACCTCCTGCACACGAGTCAGGGGCCGCTCCTCGTGGACCTCGGTACGTGCTGCCACGGCCCCGTCGAGTTCGACCTCGCGCATGCTCCCGAAGAGGTGGACGCGTACTGCGAAGGGGCCGACCGTCAGCTGATCCTCCGGTGCCGGGCCCTGAACTGGGCACTGTTCTCGGCATGGCGGTGGCGAGCGGACGACCGGATGCCTGACCGGGAACGACTGCGGGTGGAGGGGCTGGAGAGGGTTCGCTCGGCGCTGGACCGGTGTGAGGGGTAGGGAAGTTGAGGGGCGGGGTCGACGGGAGGGGGCTTCGACCGGGCGCCGGTCCTCCAGCTGCTCCAACTCCCCCAGCTTTTCCGGGAGCCCTACTCCGTCACCCTCCCCCGCTCCCCCGCCAACTCCCGCACGTCCGCGAAGCGTTCCTCCGGGTTCTCCCGGGTCGCCCGGCTGATCACCGCCGCCTGGGCCTCCGTGCCCCGCCATTCGCGTTCCTCGTTCCCCGCGTCCAGCAGCAGGCGCAGGGCACGTCCGAGGACGTACACCGTCGTCCGGGGGCCGATCCAGGAGCCTCGGTGCCACTCCTCGGGGGCCATGAAGCGGCGGGAGCCGGGGAGGCGGGCGGTGGTCAGGCGGAAGGGGGCGGGGCGGTACTCGTCGAGGTCGATGAGGTGGAGGGTCGCGCGGGGGAAGTCGTACAGGAGGGCGCCGTCGTAGAAGTCCACCGGTTGCCAGGCCGCCGACTCCACGGTCAGGTGGGCGTCCAGCAGCGTGTGCAGGGCCCGGTGGATCTCGGGGAGCGACAACCGGCGGAAACGGGACCGGTGTTGGGGCGTGTGGAGCAGGTCGCCACTCCGCCAGGGCAGTACCGCCGCCGGGCCCAGCCGGTGGAGCTGCGGGACGATCGCGGGGTGCCGTACGTCCTGGTGGAACCGCCAGGCCTGGTCCAGCGTGCGGTGCGCCTCCGGGGTCGTCGGGGCCTTCACGAACCAGCGCTCGCCGTCGGGGAGGCGTACACCGTAGGAGGTACACCCCGAGTCCTGCTCGGGTGCCGTGAAGCGGCGGAAGACCTCACCGATACCCGCGAGGTAGCTCTCCAGGGGGACGGGGACGTGCTCGACGTCCAGCAGGGGGTGCGGGGGCATGGCGGGGAGTGTGTCAGCCTCCCCTGCGCCGGTCCACCGAGAAACTGCCGGGTGGGGTCGGGGGTCGTATCGTCGAGATGTGGGCCGTTCGTGTGGTTGGGAGGCTCGGTATGTCGTACCAGGGATGGAGCAGTCCCAGTCCGGTGCCGCCGCCCGCCGCGCCGCGCCGTCGTCGGCTGCGTCGGCCGCACTGGCGGGTGCTGACCTGGGTGATCCTCGCGTTCAACGCACTGATGCTGATCTGGCTCGTCAGCGTGATCAGCACCGCCCCGAGGGACGGGGCGAAGTGCGGGGCGAGCGAATCGTGTCAGACGGTCAACGAGGTCAGCACCACCATCGCTTCCGGCCTCGTCCTCTTCGCCTGGGCCGCCGGTGCCGTCATCCTCGGCGTCGTCTGGCTCGTCACGAACCGAGCCTCGGGCCGTTCCGCGCGGCGTTCGGAGGCGCCTCCCCCGCCGGCGCCTCGCCGATGGTGAGCCCCGGTCGCCGCTGGGCCCCGGCCGGTGGTGCCGGCGTCGTCAGGACGACGCTCGTACCACCAGCTCCGTCGCCACCACGACCTGCCGGCGCTCCAGCCCCCGGGACACCGCCGGGCGGCGGTCCGCGATCTCGGTGAGGAGGAGGTCCAGCATGTGGCGGCCCATCTCCTCGATGGGCTGGCGGACGCTGGTGAGGGGCGGGGCCATGTGGCGGGCGATGGCGGAGTCGTCGTACCCCACGAGAGCTACGTCCTCCGGGGTACGGCGGCCGGCCTCGCGGAGGGCCTGGCGGGCGCCGGCGGCCATCACGTCGGAGCCGGCGAAGACGGCGTCCAGGAGGGGGCTGTGGGCGAGCAGGCGCTGGGTGGCCCGGTAACCGCTCTCCTCCGTGAAGTCCCCGGGCTCGATCAGCGGCTCCCGGCCCGCGTTCTCCATCGCGTCCCGGTACCCGTCGACGCGCCGCTGAGCACCGTACACATCGGGCAGACCGGTGATGTGGGCGATGTGTTCCCGGCCGCGCGAGAGCAAATGTTCCGTGGCGGACCGGCCGCCGCCGTAGTTGTCGGAGTCGACGGACGGCAGCGTCTCGGCGGCGGAGCGGGGGCCGCTGATGACGGAGGGGATCTCCAGCTGGGAGAGCAGGTCGGGGAGGGGGTCGTCGGCGTGCACGGAGACCAGCAGGACGCCGTCCACACGGTGCGCCGCGAGGTACTGCGCGAGCCGCTTCCGCTCCCGGTCGTTGCCCGCGAAGATCAGTAGCAACTGCATCTCGGTGTCGGAGAGTTCGGCCCCGACGCCGCGCAGGATGTCGGAGAAGTAGGGCTCGGAGAAGAACCGCGTCTCCGGCTCGGGGACGACGAGCGCTATCGCGTCGGTGCGGTTGGCGGCGAGCGCGCGGGCGGCCGTGTTCGGGACGTATCCGAGCTCCGCGACGGCCGCCTCGACGGCCGCCCGGGTGGCGTCGCTGACCCGCGGGGAGCCGTTGATCACCCGGGAGACGGTGCCCCGGCCGACCCCGGCGCGCGCGGCGACCTCCTCAAGGGTGGGGCGGCCACCGCTGCGGCCCCGCGCTCCGTGGGTTGCCATGGGCCCCGCCTTCCCTCGTTCGCTACGCACTGGCCTGGAATCTAACAGCCCTGTCCTGACATGAAACGGCCCGCACCACACCCTCGCCAGCGGGACCCGACCGGCCGAAAACCGATGCGCCCCGCTCTCAGTTAACGTCCCGATAACTGAACGCATCTCTCCGCGTCGACGCCCTTGACACCCCCGCCGGAACCGACGACTCTTCAACACATCACTTGTGGGAGCGCTCCCACACTACCTGACACATACACATCCCGCACGTTCCCCGCCCGAGCCGCAGCGAGAAAAGAACGGGCCCAACCATGCAGTTGGCCGGGGGGTCGGCACGTCAGGGCAACAGGAGGACGCAATGCGAGCACGATCCCGAACCTCCCGTCGGGTGGTGGTCCTGGCGGCTGCCGTGTCGCTGGGCGCCGGGCTGCTGGCCGGCTGTGCCGACGACAGCGGCAGCGGCTCCGACGACCCGTCGGCGTCGTCCGGTGGCGGTGGCGGCAAAGGGCAGACGACGATCACCCTCGGTCTCTTCGGTACGCAGGGCTTCAAGGAAGCCGGGCTCTACACCGAGTACGAGAAGCTCCACCCGGACATCAAGATCGCCGAGAACGTCGTCGAGTCGAACGACAACTACTACCCCGCGCTGCTCAACCACCTGACCACCAACAGCGGTCTGATGGACATCCAGGCCATCGAGGTCGGCAACATCGCGGAGGTCGTCGCGACCCAGGCGGACAAGTTCGAGGACATCGGCAAGGCCGAGGGCGTCTCCAAGAGCAACTGGCTGGACTGGAAGTGGTCGCAGTCGACGACCAAGGACGGCAAGACGATCGGCCTGGGCACGGACATCGGCCCGATGGCCATCTGCTACCGCACGGACCTCTTCAAGGCGGCGGGGCTGCCCACGGACCGTGACAAGGTGAGCCAGCTGTGGGCCGGGGACTGGAAGAAGCTGCTGGCCGTCGGTGAGCAGTACAAGTCCAAGGCGCCCAGCGGGACTTACTTCATGGACTCGCCGGGCGGGCTGTTCAACGCCATCACCAGCGGCGAGAAGGAGAAGTTCTACAACGCCGCCGGAGACGTCATCTACAAGACGAACCCCGCGGTGAAGGCCGCCTTCGACCTCTCCGGGGAGGCCGCGCAGAAGGGCCTCGTGCAGCCGGTCGCACAGTTCGAGACGCCGTGGCAACAGTCCATCGCCAACACCAAGTTCGCCACGATCTCCTGCCCGCCGTGGATGCTCGGCTACCTGAAGGGGAAGTCGAAGCCTGACGCGGTCGGCAAGTGGGACGTCGCCCAGGCGCCGCAGGTCGGCAACTGGGGCGGCACCTTCCTCGCCGTCCCGAAGGCCAGCAAGCACGTCAAGGAGGCCGAGGCGCTGGCGACTTGGCTCACCCAGCCCGCGCAGCTCGCCAAGCTCTTCGCCGTCCAGGGCAGCGTCCCGAGCACGCCGGCCGCGTACACCACGCCCCAAGTCCTCGACGCCAAGAACGAGATGACCGGTGACGCCCCGGTCGGCAAGATCTTCACCGAGGCCGCCAAGAACGTGCCGGTCCAGTCGATCGGCCCGAAGGACCAGATCATCCAGACGGGTCTGACCAAGAACGGCGTGCTCCTCGTCGCGACGGGCAAGTCGATCCAGGAGGCTTGGGACAACGCCACCAAGACCATCGACAACAACCTGGACAAGTGACCCGGATGGCCAGTCACGACACCGCCGCGCCCCCCGTGAAGGGGGGCGCGGCCCCGGGCCGCCCCGCGCCCGGTGAACCCTCCGAGGCGGAGAAGCGCCGCCGGGCCCGGCTCTCGCGGCGCTGGCAGCGGGACATCAAGTGGAGCCCGTACACGTTCGTCTCGCCGTTCTTCCTGCTCTTCCTGGCCTTCGGGCTGTTCCCGCTGATCTACACCGGCTGGTCCTCGCTGCACCAGGTGGAGCTGACGGCGCCCACCGACATGAAGTGGGTGGGGCTGCGCAACTACACGCGGATCTTCGACGACGAGTTCTTCTGGAACGCCGCGAAGAACACGCTGACGATCGGCATCATCTCGACCGTGCCGCAGCTGCTGATGGCGCTGGGACTCGCGCACATCCTCAACTACCGGCTGCGCGGCTCGATTTTCTACCGGGTCGTCATCCTCGCGCCGTACGCGACGTCCATCGCCGCCGCCTCGCTCGTCTTCGCGCTGCTCTTCGGGCACGACTACGGGATGATCAACTGGGGCCTGGATCTGGTGGGTCTCGGCCCGGTCGACTGGCAGAGCGACAAGTGGGCCTCGCAGATCGCCGTTTCGACGATCGTCATCTGGCGGTGGACCGGCTACAACGCGCTGATCTACCTCGCGGCGATGCAGGCGATCCCGGGCGACCTTTACGAATCAGCCGCGTTGGACGGCGCGAGCCGCTGGCAGCAGTTCATCCACGTGACGCTGCCGTCGCTGCGGCCGACGATCCTCTTCACGGTCGTCGTCTCGACCATCGGCGCGAGCCAGATCTTCGGCGAACCCCTGCTGTTCGACTCGGGCAAGGGCGCGTCCGGCGGCTCGGAGCACCAGTTCCAGACGCTCGGCCTCTATCTGTACGAACAGGGCTGGGTCAACCAGCACTTGGGCCGCGCCTCGGCGATCGCCTGGACGATGTTCCTGATCCTCATCGTGATCGGCATCGTCAACTACGTCATCTCGCGCCGCCTGCGCGCCAGCAGTGGCAGTTAGGAGTACGACGGTGACGACGACGTTGCCCAAGCCCGCCCCGGAGGAGGCGGCACCGAAGGCCACGCGCCGCCGGCTCGCCAAGTCGGGCCGCGCGGGCGGACAGTTGCACGGCGGCCCGATCGCCTACATCGTCCTCGGACTGTTCACGTTCGGCTCGCTGGCCCCGCTGATCTGGACGGCGGTCGCCGCCTCCCGGGACACCAACCGGCTGGCCCAGACACCGCCCCCGTTCTGGTTCGGCTCCAACCTCTTCAAGAACCTCGACAAGGCGTGGACCGACGCCAACCTCGGCAAGGCGTTCTTCAACACCACGATCGTGGCCGGGACTTCGGCGATCACCATCGTGATCCTGTCCACCATCGCCGGGTTCGCCTTCGCCAAACTCCGGTTCCGGGGGCGGGGCGCGATGATGCTGATCGTCATCGGGACGATGATGGTGCCGCCCCAACTCAGCATCATCCCGCTGTACATGATGGTCGCGAAGCTGGAGTGGACCGACCAGCTCCAGTCCGTGATCCTGCCGTCGCTGGCGAGCGCCTTCGGGGTGTTCTTCATGCGGCAGTACCTGATCCAGGCGCTGCCCGACGAACTCATCGAGGCGGCCCGGGTGGACGGGGCCGGCAGCTGGCGGATCATCTGGCACATCGTGTTCCCCGCCGCGCGGCCCGCGATGGCCGTCCTCGGCATGCTGACGTTCGTGCAGTCCTGGAACGACTTCCTGTGGCCGTTCCTCGTCCTGAGCCAGACCGGCAACCCCACGGTCCAGGTCGCCCTGGCCGCACTCGGCCGCGGCTACACCCCCGACCAGTCCCTCATCATGGCCGGCGCCTTCCTCGGTACCGTCCCCCTCCTGCTCGTCTTCGCGATCTTCGGCAAGCAGATCGTGGGCGGGATCATGCAGGGAGCGGTCAAGGGCTGAACTCCGTGACTCCGCAACGGAGTTCGGGTACGGCCTCCCAACGCGGGGCAGATGTACGAACGGCCGGCGGGCCGGGACGAGCCGTACGGCCCCGTCGACGCCGCCGGGAGCCGGGCCGACGTCGCCCCGGCTCCCCGCCCGGCCCAAGTCCCCGGTACCGGGCGGGGGTTGCCTCCCCTCGGCCCAACTCCGCCCACCCATCCCCCACTTGCCGAACCCCGCAGGCTCGCCCCACCATCCCCCCTCCACTCTCCGTCGGTCTCGACGACCACCTATGGGAGCGCTTCCATGTCTGAGCCCATTACCCCCGTCTCCTTCCCCTCCACCTTCCTCTGGGGCGCCGCCACCTCCGCGTACCAGATCGAGGGGGCGGTGCGGGAAGGCGGCCGTACCCCGTCGATCTGGGACACCTTCAGCCGTACACCGGGAAAGACCGCCGCAGGTGAGACCGGTGACATCGCTGTCGACCACTACCACCGCTACCGCGACGACGTGGCGCTGATGGCGGAGATGGGCCTGTCCGCGTACCGCTTCTCGGTCTCCTGGTCGCGGGTGCAGCCCACCGGGCGCGGGCCCGCCGTCCAGGTCGGCCTGGACTTCTACCGGCGGCTCGTGGACGAGCTGCTCGCGGCCGGGATCAAGCCGGCGCTCACGCTCTACCACTGGGACCTGCCGCAGGAGCTGGAGGACGCCGGGGGCTGGCCGGCCCGGGACACGGCGCTGCGGTTCGCGGAGTACGCGCAGATCGTCGGCGAGGCCCTCGGGGACCGGGTGGAGCACTGGATCACTCTCAACGAGCCCTGGTGCAGCGCCTTCCTGGGGTACGGCTCCGGAGTGCACGCGCCGGGGCGGACCGACCCGGCCGCCGCGCTGAAGGCCGCCCACCATCTCAACCTGGGCCACGGGCTGGCCACTTCGGCGCTGCGGTCCGTCATGCCGGCCCGTAACTCGGTGGCGCTCAGCCTCAACTCCCATGTCGTACGGCCCCTTTCGCAGGACCCGGCCGACCTCGCCGCCGTCCGCAAGATCGACGACCTCGCGAACGGGACCTTCCACGGGCCGATCCTGCACGGCGCGTACCCGGAGAGCCTGCTGGCGGCGACCTCGTCCGTCACCGACTGGTCCTTCGTCCAGCACGGGGATCTGCGTACCGCGAACCAGCCGCTCGACGCGCTCGGGCTCAACTACTACTCGCCGACGCTGGTCTCGGCGGGCGGGGCGGTGGCGCCGGGGAAGCGGGCCGACGGGCACGGGGCCAGCTCGCACACGCCCTGGCCGGGCGCCGACGACGTCGCCTTCCACCAGACGCCGG
Organism: Streptomyces sp. NPDC004539; assembly: GCF_040610055.1. Lineage (NCBI taxonomy): Bacteria > Bacillati > Actinomycetota > Actinomycetes > Kitasatosporales > Streptomycetaceae > Streptomyces > Streptomyces sp. NPDC004539. The sequence goes on from NZ_JBEXLS010000013.1 coordinate 68,993, forward strand.
GCGAGCGGACGGAGATGGGCTGGACGATCGACGCGACCGGGCTCCACGAGCTGATCATGCGGTACACCCGGGAGGCGCCGGGGCTGCCGCTCTACATCACCGAGAACGGTGCCGCCTACGACGACAAGCCGGACGCGGAAGGGCGGGTGCACGATCCCGAGCGGATCGCCTATCTGCACGGGCATCTCGCCGCGGTGCGGCACGCGCTGGCCGACGGGGCCGATGTCCGCGGGTACTTCCTGTGGTCGCTGCTCGACAACTTCGAGTGGGCGTACGGGTACGGGAAGCGGTTCGGGGCGGTGTACGTGGACTACTCGACGTTGGCGAGGACTCCGAAGTCGAGTGCGCGGTGGTACGGGGAGGTGGCTCGGACCGGGGTGCTTCCGGGGGCGGAGCCGGGGGTCGGCGGGGCGGCGTAGCTCGTCGGAGGTATGTGGCTCGGAGGCATGCGGCTCGGAGGTATCCGGCTGTCGCGTGGCTCGGAGGTACTACGGGTACTCGGGGTGCGGCACGTGGAGGGGACGTGCCGCACCCCGTCCGGGCTCGTCCGGGCTCGTCCGGTCTCACAGGGGCCGCTCAGGGTCCCCGCAGGCGCCTCTCAACTGCCGGGAGTTCCCTGGTCGTACGGGTGATACCCGTAGATCTTCGGGAGGACGGCATGGGGTTCATCACGCTGGTGGTGCTCGGGGTGGTCATCGGCGGGGCGGTGATGTTCGCGAAGCGGCGGGAGGTTCGGGGGGTGGCACCGTCGTACGGGTCCTACGGGTCTCACGGGGCGCCCGAGGGGCCGTACGACGTGGGGGTGGACGCCGCCGCCGAGGCTCATCGGTGGGTCGAGCGGCTCGGTGGGGCGATCTCCACGCTGGACGCGGGGAGCGATCGCGCGGCCCGGCAGTGCCTCGCGGACGCCGCCGAGCGGCATCGGGCCGCCCAGGGGCAGTCGGCCACCGCCTACTCCCCCGCCCAGTACGCCCTGGTGACCCGAACCGCTCTGGAGGGGCTCCACCATGTGCGGGCCGCGCGGACGGCCCTGGGGCTCGATCCCGGTCCGGCGCTGCCCGCGGCGAACGAGGAGGTGGCCTCCGGCGGCGAGGTGAGGGTCGGCGGGCGGACGTACTCCGCGTCGGCCGTTCCGGGGGCGGACACGCCGTACTACCACCCGGGCGGGGTGGTGGGCGGGCGGGCCGTTCCGGGTGGGTGGTACAGCGCGCCGTGGTGGAAGACGGCCGCTGTCGCGGGGGCGGCGGGGGTGGGTGGGATGTTGTTGGCGGATGTGCTGCTGGACGGGTTTCATCACCATCCGCACGGGCCCGGGGGCGGGGCGGGGCCTGGGGGGTTCGGGGGGCCTGGGGGCTTCTGAGGGGGGTGGGTTTCAGGGGGTCGGGGCTCTGAGGGCACGCCCACACCCGCACGCCGACGCCCGCACGGCCGCACCCGCTGAGGCGGAGACGTGTCCGCCCCCTCGATCCGCACGCCCGCACGGCCGCACCCCGGCACCCCGGCACCCCGCACGCTCATACCGGCATCCTGCGTCCCAGGACCTCACACCCCTACCGCCCGCGCCCGCACCCCGCACGCCTCACAGCCACGCCCCACGCACCCCACACCGGCCACGACTCACGCGCCGCACTCGGCACGCGCCGCGCCCCCCCCTGTCCCACCCCGCCGCGCCCATCACCGCCCCACGCCGCCCGCGAAGCCCGCCGGCGATACCCCGCCCCCTCCCCCCCCCACCCCCACCTCACCGGAACACCGAAGCCGGCGGCACCGGAGAAGGCACCGCCGACGCGTCGGTGACCGGCGTCGCGCCGCCCGTGAAGTCCGTGAGGGCGCGGCCGTGTTCGATGCGGACGGGGTGGGGGTCGGAGGCGGCGCGGCGGGTCAGTTCGGGGAGGGGGAGGGGGCTGTCGGAGGCGGCGAGGATCGCGTTGCCGAAGCGTTTGCCGCGCAGGACCGTCGGGTCCGCCAGGAGGGCGAGGTGGGGAAAGCGGGCCGCCGCGGTGGCTATCTGGGCGCGGAGGTACGTCAGGGGCGGCCCGTCGGCCAGGTTCGCGGCGTAGACGGCTCCCGGGCGCAGCGTACGGCGGACCTCGTCCAGGAACTCCGTCGACGTCAGGTGGGCCGGGGTGCGCGCGCCGCTGAAGACGTCGGCGACGACCAGGTCCGCCCAGCCGTCCGGAACCTTCGCGAGGCCCTCGCGCGCGTCGGTCGACCGGACGCGAATACGCGCCCCCGGGTCCAGCGGGAGTTCCCGGCGGACGAGTTGGACCAGGCGCGCGTCCCACTCGACGACCTGCTGGGTGGACCGGGGACGCGTCGCGGCGACGTACCGCGCGAGCGTCAGTCCACCGCCGCCGAGGTGTACGGCGTGGATCGGCTTGCCCGGGGGCGCGACGAGGTCGATCACATGCCCCAGCCGGCGCTGGTACTCGAACGACAGGAACCCCGGATCGTCGAGATCCACATGCGACTGCGGCGCCCCGTCGATCAGCAGCGTCCACGCCCGCGCGCGGTCCCGGTCCGGCACCAGCTGCGCCAACCCGCCGTCGACCTCCTCCACCACACCCTCGGCATCGCCCCGCCGACCACCCTTGCCCTTCGCCATGCCCCCATCGTCGCAGCCCCCACTGACAACCGCCGACCGGCGCCCCCTCCCCCGCCCACCGCAAGCCGCCCCGCCGCGAGCCGCCCCGGAAGGGCCGCCCCCACCCACGCGCGCGGGGCCAGTCAATTCCGCGCCCCGGCAAGCGCACTCCGTACACACACCCGCGAAGCCCCGCCTCCGGCGCGCTCCCGCGCGGACCGCGCGAGCACTCCCCCACCCCTGAAGGACCGTTTCCGCTCCCCCAGGGAATGTTCAGCGGCAGCTGTCCGCGGCCTCGATCAGCCGGGCCGCCTCGCCGAGGGCGCGCCTCAGCTGGGTGGGGTCGGTCGCGAGGTCCGTGTCGCCCGGGGGAAGGAGCCAGTCGGAGCCTTCGACAGGGGGATCGGGGGTGAGCCGCAGGCCGCGGCCGTCGGTCTCCGTGCAGGTGCTGCCGGGGACGTCCCAGGCGGCAGCGGTTCCTGGGGGGACGAGGAAGCCGAGGGTGCGGCCGTCGTCGTCGTGAAGGACGGGGCCGACCGCGTCACAGGCGCCGCGGCGGAGGATGTCGACCGCCTCCAGGCCCTGGCGCGTCGGCACCGTCACGAGATCGCACGGCGCCGTCGACGGCGTCGTACAGGGGTCGTTGCTCTGGCTGGTCTCCATGCCGGCCTCCACCGCGCAGCCTGATTGCAGTCCACAGCGTTCAACGCGTCACTCCGTCAACGGCTACGGCGGAAGTCAGCCGCAAAGGATGGCACTTCATGGCAGATCGCGCATGAGATATCCGGTTTGTAGCCAAATCCCGTGTGGCGACCCCGGAACAGCAGGTACGTTCTTGCCCGCCGGAAACAGTTGGATACACCGGATACAGCCCGATACAGGGTCTCACTCGGTCAAAGCCCCCTGAAACCGGCATGGTTCGACGGTTCGCACGAGAGGACCCGGCCATGGCGTCGTCAACGGTGACCCCACCCCGTCCCGACCGGCCCGCACGCCCCAATCACGCCTTCCGGCGCCTGCGCGGACAGCGCTCGCCCGCCGAGTTCGCCGCCCTGGTGCGGCGGGCCGCGCGGGAGATCGGGGAGCGGGTCAGTTGCGACGCGCGCTACATCGGGCGGGTCGAGGCGGGCGAGATCCGCTGCCCCAACTACGCGTACGAACGGGTGTTCCTGCACATGTTCCCCGGCCGCACGCTCACCGATCTGGGTTTCGCCCCCCGCGCATCCGTCCGCGGACGCGGGGCGCGCGCCCCCGAGAACGCGCCCCGCGCGCACATCCCGAGCCCCACTCGCACCACCGAGTCCGCGGGGAGGACGGGTGAACCGCCGACGGCGGGTCACCCGTATGACACGCAGGACCCGTACGACTCGCACCACGACCACGAGGAGAGCGACGTGCTGCGTCGCGCATTCATGACCGGCGGGGGCGCCACCGTGGCAGCCGCCTCGCTGGGCTCCCTGGGCCTCGCCACCGACGCGTACGCCTCCGGCGGACGGCCTTCGCGCCGCGCCGGGGCGGGCGACGCGGGCGCCCTGGAGGAAGCGGTCCGCAGAATCCGCCTGCTGGACGACCGGCACGGCGGGGACAGTCTGTACCGGCGCGCGGCGGAGCCGTTGCGCCGCGCGTACGCGCTGCTGGACGCCGGGGCGACCCGGCAGGCGACCGCCGACCGGCTGTACTCCGGCGCCGGGGAACTGGCCATCTCGGTGGGCTGGCTGGCCCACGACTCCGGGCGGTACGAGGAGGCCCGCTCGCACTACGCGGAGGCTCTGGCGACCGCCCGGATGACCGGCGACCGCGCGCTGGAGGCGCACGCCTTCTGCAACACGGCGTTCCTCTCGCGCGACGCCGGGCGCCCGCGCGAGGCGGTGCGCGCGGCGCAGGCCGCCCAGCGCGTCGCGCGCCCCCTGGGCTCCGACCGGCTGCTGTCGCTGCTGGCCCTGAGGGAGGCCGGCGGCTGGGCCGGGCTCGGGGACCCGACGGGCTGCACCCAGGCGCTCACGCGCGCGCGTGCCCTGTACGAGCGAGGCCACTCGGACGCCGACCCCGAGTGGATGAGCTTCTACGGGGAGGCCGAGCTGGCGAGCCTGGAGGCGCAGTGCTGGTCCGCGCTGGGCGACTGGTCCCGGGCGGCGCGTCGCGCGCGTGACGCCGCCGATCTCCAGGACCCCGACTTCAGCCGCAACATGGCCCTGTACACCGCCGAACTCGCCGACGACCTCGCCCGCGACGGCCGTCCCGACGAGGCCGCCCGCGCGGGGCTGCGCGTCCTGGACCTGCTGGGGCACGTCCAGTCGTCCCGCATCCGCTCGATGCTGGACGACACCGCCCGCGTACTCCTCCCGCACCGCCGGACACCCGAGGTCTCGGAGTTCCTGGAGCGACGCGCTTCCCGCCCGAGGAGGTTGTGAAACACCCGGGACCGCCGGGGACCGGAGATCGGGGCGAGGGGTTCACCGGGACGACGGGTTCGTCGGCCGCGGCCGTGAGGCGGGCACGCGCCCGCGCGGAACGTGTCGCTCAGGCGCGCGCCCGCGCGCGGGTACGCGTTCCGTGAGCCGAGTGCCCCGGATGAACGGGCCGGCCAGGGGTACCTAGGACAGGTGCCCCAGGTCGTTCCAGCTCTCGATCGCCGGTTCGCCGTAGGCCCAGCCGAGGACGGACAGGGAGGTCGGGTTCAGGCGTATCCGGGCCGCGAAGTCCAGCGGCAGCCCGAGCCAGCGGGCCCCGATGGAGCGGAGGATGTGGCCGTGGGCGAAGACCAGGACGTCCCGGTCGGCCTCGCGCGCCCAGGCGACGACGTCGTCCGCGCGGGCGGCCACCTCCGCGAGGCTCTCCCCCTCGGGCACGCCGTCACGCCAGATGAGCCACCCGGGACGGACGGCCTGGATCTCGTCCGGCGTGAGCCCCTCGTACGCTCCGTAGTCCCACTCCATGAGCGTGTCCCAGGAGGTCGCGCGCTCGCCGAACCCGGCGATGTCGCACGTCTCACGCGCGCGTGCCAGCGGACTCGTGCGCACCTCGACCCCCGCGAGACCGTCGTACGGCATCCTGTGGAGCCGTTCACCGAGCAGCTTGGCGCCCCGGCGGCCCTCCTCCAGGAGGGGGACGTCGGTCCTGCCGGTGTGCTTGCCGGACAGCGACCACGCCGTCTGTCCGTGCCGGGCCAGCAGGATGCGCGGTGCCATGGGGGACCTTTCCGGGAGAAAAACGGGAGCGGAACTTCTCCATCATCGCGCACCGTGGATCAGGGCAACCCGGCGGGCGATCCCGACGTCTTCACAGGCCGAGGGCGCCCGGGGCGGGCGCGCACATACGCCGTAAAGTGACACGTCCGCACGGCTTGGCGACTACTGTCGGAAGGGGAGGCGATCGGATGCCGAAGACCGAGACACCGGGCACCCAGGAGGCTCCCCCGGGACGGCTCCGCTGGTGGACGGAGCTGCCGCTGATCCTGCTGGTGTACGCCTGCTACTCGGCGGGCCGCCTCCTCGCGCGCGGGGACGTCACGACCGCCGTGGACCACGGCCTGGCGATCCTCAAGGTCGAGAAGGCCCTGCGGATCAACGCGGAGCACCCGCTGAACCGGCTGTTCACGCGCGAGCCGTGGATCGGCGTCCCGGCGGACTTCTGGTACGCCTCGCTGCACTACGTCGTCACCCCGGCGATCCTGATCTGGCTGTTCCGCTCGCGCGTGGTGCGCTACCGCGCCGCGCGCACCTGGCTGATGACGTCCACGTTCATCGGCCTGATCGGCTTCACGCTCCTGCCGACCTGCCCGCCCCGCCTCCTCGACGCGGGGCACGGCTTCGTCGACACGATGGCGCAGTACAGCTCGTACGGCTGGTGGGGCGGCGAGGCGAGCGCCCCGCGCGGGCTCGGCGGCATGACGAACCAGTACGCCGCGATGCCGAGCCTGCACGTCGGCTGGGCCCTGTGGTGCGGCGTGATGCTGTGGCGGTTCGGCGGCACGCGCTGGACGAAGGCGGCCGGCGTCGCCTACCCGCTGATCACGACCATCGTGGTCATGGGCACGGCCAACCACTACTTCCTCGACGCGGTGGCCGGCGCGGCCGTGATGGGCGTCGGGCTGCTGCTGGCGCCGTACGTGATGCGCGCGGCCGACGGCCTCAAGGCCCGTTTCCGGACGGCTCGGACGCCTGTCGCAGCCGCCTCGGTGGCCGCACCGGCCCCGATTGTCAGTGGCGGATGCCAGACTTCGACGGGTGAGCACTTCTCCCGGCCCCGCGACTCCCGAGCCGAGCCGAGTGCCTCCTCCGCGGACGCGGGGGACGGCGCTCCGGCAGCAGCTCGCTGAGCTGCGCGGCCCCGACGTCCCGGCCAAGGCGCTGGACGCCCGCGCCCTCGCCGCACTCGCCGCGAACCCGGGCTGCGGGCGCCGCGCCCTCCTCGACGGCGCGGGGGTGGACAAGACGGCGCTGGCGAGCGCGCTGGGTTCACCCGCGGTCTTCGGCCAGTCCCAGTTCGCGCTCACGCGCGGCAACGCCTTCGAGGCGAAGGTCAAGGCCGACGGCGGCGCGGAACTCCTGCGCCTGGCGCACGCGACGCTGGACGCGTCGGCAGAGCCCCCCGTCTCGGCGGCCGTCCCCGACCTGACGGCCGCGGGCCCCGAGGGGCGTACGGCGCGTACGGCGCTGGCGCTGCGCGAGGCGGCCTCCGCGCCGGGGATGTGGACGCTGCTGGACCACCCGATGCTCGCGCTGGACGTCGCGGGTTCCCCGGCCTTCCTGGAGCCGGACGCGGTGGTGGTGCACCCGGACGGCGCCTGGACGGTCGTCGAGATCAAGTCGTTCCCGATGCTGGACGGTTCGGCGGACCCGGCGAAGGTCGGCGCGGCGGCCCGGCAGGCGGCGGTGTACGTCCTGGCGCTGGAGCAGGTCGCGGCGATGCTCCCGGCGCCCCCGCGCGTGCGCCACCGCGTCCTGCTGGTCTGCCCGAGGGACTTCTCCAACCTCCCCACGGCGTCGGCGGTCGACGTCCGCAAGCAGCGCGCGGTGACGGCCCGCCAGCTGGCCCGGCTCACCCGGATCGAGGAGATCGCCGCCGCGCTCCCGGAGGGCACGTGTTTCGCCCCGGGGCTGCCGGCCGAGGAGCTGACGGCGGCCGTCGAGTCCGTCCCGGCGACGTACACCCCGGAATGCCTGGCGACGTGCGAACTGGCCTTCCACTGCCGCGCCCGCTCCCGCGCGGCCGGCGCGGTGACCACCCTGGGCCGCTCGATCCGCGCGGACCTCGGCGGCCTGAGCACCGTGGAGGGCGTCCTGGCGGCGGCGCGCGGCGAGGAGGGCGATCCGGACGACCCGGCGGTGGCGGCGCTGCGCAGGGCGGCCGAGTTGCGCGCGGAGGCGCTGGAGGGGTCCCTGAGCGCTGTTCCAGCTGGAGGTGCGGCCCGATGAGCGGCTCCTTCCGCGGCCCCCGGCACCCCGAGGTGGTCCCATGTCGCTGATCTCCACCCTGGCCCGCCTGGAGGCGGACGCCACGGGCCGCGCGCAGCCGACGGCGACGGTCCGCCACCGGCATCTGTCGCAGCGGCCCATGGTGCTGGTTCCGTTGATCACGGGCGGCGAGGCGGGGGCCCCGCTCGGGGTGCTCGTGGGGACCGACCGCGACGCCCCGCGCGTGTTCGTCGTCCCCCAGCCGCGCAACCCGGAGCTGCGGTTCGCGTTCCTGTCGCGGCTCGCCGACGTCGTCCTGCCGTACATCGACGAGTTCGGTGACGTCGTGGAGGCGGCGGAGCGGAGCGAGACGGACGCGGAGACCGGGAAGCGCGTCAAGGTCGAGGTCGAACTGTGCGCGGACGCTCCGCAGTTGATCGTCCCGAGCCGGGGCGGTGTCGATCTGCTGCGGCTGCTGGGGCGGTCGATGAGGTTCCGGCGGACGGCGGAGCAGGACCCGGAGGCGCCCTACCCGGCGCCCCCGTACGTACCGCTGCTGGGGCGCTGGCTGACGCACTACGCGGAGCGCGCGCGGGTGCCGGGCTCGTCGCTGCTCCTGGCGCTGACGGACGTCCTGGCGCTCCACTGGGCGACCGGGCAGTCCAGCCTGGAGGACCAGCACCTCGGTTCGCTGATGGCGTGGATCGACCCCCCGGAGGGCGCGTCCGGCGCGCGCGAGGCGCTGCGGGTGGAGCTGGAGCGCGACGGCGACGGCCAGTTGACGCACCCCCCGGCGGGTCCCGCGACGGACCCGGCGTTCGACAACAAACTGCTCGCCCCGGCGATCGAGCGCTACGACCGCGCGCGGACGGCGCTGGCACTCGCCGAGGACGGCCTGGAGGCGGACGACCGGCTGGGCGCCCTGACCGCCGCCGAGGAACGTCTGCGGGAGCTGGTGCTGAGCCGGACCCTGCCGACCTGGGAGCGTGTCTGGCGGGGCCTGGACCTGCTGCGGGAGCTGCCGCCGGGGGCGCATGTCGACGAGCGGTGGACGCGCGACCGGTGGTCCTTCACCGGCCACCGCGACCGCGTCCGCGCGGGCGAGCCGCCCCAGCCCCGCCGGGACGACGCGGTGACGGCCGCGAACAAGCTGGCCACGCGCGAGCGCGAACAGGCCCGCCTGGACGCGCAGGAGGCGCTGGACGACGCTCTCGTGATGGCCGGCCGGCGGCTCACCGGGGAGGCGTTCGCCGGGGAGGTCGTCGACGTCGAGATGGCGTACAGCGAGGGCCGTTCGCCACGCCCGCGCCCGCTGGTCACCGTCCGCACCGACGACCGCCCGCAGCTCGGCGGGCGCGTCAAGGTCTACCGCTCGCTCGCCGGCAAGCCCCAGGCCGCCGAGTTCGTCACCGCCGAGGCGGACGGCGTCGTCACGCTGCGGCTGCTCGACAAGATGGGCCGCGGCAAGGAACCCGACCGGGGCTCCGTCCCGGAGAAGGGCGACCTGATCTGCTGGACCCTCTTCGAGCACGAACAGCGCGGCGGCGCGAAACTCCCCGACCCCGAGGACACTCCGTGGACCCACGGCGGGCCTCCCGGCGAGCCGGTGACCGAGGCGGCGGACCCGGTGACCGAGGAGGACGTCCTGTGAACGCGCGGCGCGGGCTCGGGAGGGGCGGCTGCGAGCGGCGGGGCGCGGGGGCGTACGGCGCGGGGTGCCTCGTACGGGTCGTGGCTCGCCCGGCATGCGGCTGCCCCGGCGGCCTCCGGGGGGCGGCGGGCCGACCGCTTCGGGAGGGCCACGCGCGCGTGGTGGTCGGGCCGCCCCGGGAAGGGCGCCTCCGGAAGGGGCGCTCGCCCGATCGCGTGTCCGGTCACGTCCGGTGGGGGCACGTGCCCAGCCGTGTTCTCCTCGCCTCCGCAGCCCCCACACCCCTCACCCCGCAGGACGGCCCGTGACCACTCACCTCGACCCCGGTACCGCCGCCGCCCAGGCCACAGACGCCATCCTCCGCGACACCCTGCACGGCACCGCGCGCGGAGTCGTCGTGGACTCGCCGCCGGGGGCCGGGAAGTCGACGCTCGTCGTCCGCGCGGCGCTCGAACTGGCCGAGGCGGGGCGCCCCTTGATGGTCGTGGCGCAGACGAACGCGCAGGTGGACGACCTGGTGCTGCGGCTCGCGGAGAAGGCGCCGGAGCTGCCGGTGGGCCGGCTGCACAGCAGTGACGCGGACGCGTACGACAAGGCGCTGGACGAGCTGCCGTCCGTACGGAAGTCGGCGAAGGCCGGGGATCTCGCGGGACTGCCGGTGGTGATCTCGACGGCGGCCAAGTGGGCGCACGTGAAGGTCGACGAGCCGTGGCGGCACGCGATCGTGGACGAGGCGTACCAGATGCGCTCCGACGGGCTGCTGGCCGTCGCCGGGCTGTTCGAGCGGGCGCTGTTCGTGGGCGACCCGGGGCAGCTGGACCCCTTCTCGATCGTCGGCAGCGAGCAGTGGGCGGGGCTGTCGTACGACCCGGCGGCGTCGGCGGTGACGACCCTGCTGGCGCACAACCCGGGGCTGCCGCAGCACCGGCTGCCGGTGTCCTGGCGGCTCCCGGCGTCCGCGGCGCCCCTGGTGTCCGACGCGTTCTACCCGTACACGCCGTTCCGCAGCGGTACGTCCCACGCGGACCGGCGCCTGACGTTCGCCGTCCCCTCCGACGGCTCGGGGCCCGACCGCGTCATCGACGAGGCCGCGGCCTCCGGCTGGGGCCTGCTGGAGCTGCCCGCGCGCCACACCCCGCGCACCGACCCGGAGGCCGTCCGCGCGGTCGCCACGGTCGTACGGCGCATGCTGGACCGCGGCGGCGTGGCGACGTCCGAGCGCTCGCCCGAGCCCGCGCCGGTCACCGCCGCGCGGATCGCCGTCGGCACCGCCCACCGCGACCAGGCGGCGGCCGTCCGCGCGGCCCTCGCCGAACTGGGCGTATCGGACGTCACCGTCGACACCGCCAACCGCCTCCAGGGCATGGAGTTCGACGTCACGGTCGTCCTCCACCCCCTCTCCGGCCGCCCCGACGCCACCGCCTTCCACCTGGAGACCGGCCGCCTCTGCGTCCTGACGTCCCGCCACCGGCACGCGTGCGTGGTGGTGTGCCGGGAAGGCGTCGGCGACCTCCTGGACGACTACCCGTCCACGGAACCGGTCCAGTTGGGGACGCTGGTGAAGTTCCCGGACGGGTGGGAGGCGAATCACGCGGTGCTGGGGCATCTCGCGGAGCACCGGGTGCGGTGGAGGCCCTGAGCCGCCCTTGGCTCTTGCGGTGGACGCCGTGTGGCGTGGAGGCCCTGAGCCTTGCGGTGGACGCCGTGTGGCCTGGTGTCTCGGGTGGGTGGGAACACCCCGTGCGTCCCGCGCGTTGGTTCTCGGGGTCACCGTCGGAGTGCCTCTTGCGTTGGCGGGGGACAATGAAGGGTGGTCCGGAATCGCACCGTACGAGGAGGAGAAGACATGGCGGAGCCCACGCCGCGTCGGAACGAACCGCGGTTACGCCCCGCGCCCCTGCTCTTCGAGCCCGCGGAGGCGGCCGGGGACCCGGAGCACTTCTTCGACCTGGAGTCGATAGAGGACCCTTCGGCGCTGCTGGCCCGCTCCAGCGAGCTGGCGCACGCGTTCCGCGCGGCGGCGGACCGGGCGACGGAGTTCCAGGCGATGGCGGCGGCGCAGCTCGCCGACCCCCGCCGGTTCGACCGGCTGACCCCGGCGGACATCGCGGAGCGGGCGGAGTGGACCGAGGACTACGCGAAGAAGATGGTGGAGTTCGGGCGGGATCTGCTGCGGGGCGAGGCGGCGGGCGAGAGCCACAGCCGGGTGGAGCCCATCTGAACGCGCCCGTCCCGGCCCACCCGGTCCGGCGGGCGGTTCCGGTGGTCCGCCCGGTCCGTCGGCTCCGGCCCGTCCCGATCCACCCGGTCCACCGGTTCCAGTGGCCCACCCGGTCCGCCCGCTCCGGCCCGCCCGGCCCACCGGTTCCGATGGCCCGCCCGATCCCCTACGGGTAACCCCGTACCCCTCCGGCGGCAGCCACCGGCATATGCCAGGCGGGCAAGATACCTCCCCCACCACCCATCCGTCCCGGTTTCCCGCAACTCTCCGAGATCCCTCGCTCACCCCCGGTAGATCTTTATCCCATGAGAGGTTCTTGGGACGAATGCGGGGACATCGGCGGGGTCACCCCCGACGGCGCGGCGTGGCTGGCCTCGGCGGGGGCGCATCCGCGCAGCCTGCTGTCCTTCTGGGAGGAACGGCCGGACGCCCCGGTCGTGCTGTCGTGCGGCGCGGTGTTCGACGTCGTCAGCACGGCGGCGGTCTTCGGCCGGCGGATGCTGGACCGGCTGTGGGGCGAGGGGGAGGGCACGGGCCCGGTGGCGGTGTTCCGGGGCCGGATGCTGCTGTTCGCGGCCCCGGGGACGGCCCAGCGGCTCCCGTCGCTGCTGTCCTGGGAGGAGTGGGGCAGCGACGGCAGCCGTACGGCGTGCCTCCCGCCGCTGCTGTGCCACGGCCCCGGCGACGCGATCACCGTCCCCGCGGTCACCGGCGAGGCGACCGCGGCGGCCCGCTGGCTGGTCGCCCCGGACACGCGTCACCCCTGGCTGCCGGGGGCGGAGGTGCTGCTGTGGGCGGCGGTACGGGCCGCCCGGGCGGCCGTCCGTTTATCAATTTCGCCGCGCCCGGATCAGGGTGCTAAGGTCTACGACGTCAGCAGGCGCCGCTAGCTCAGTTGGTTAGAGCAGCTGACTCTTAATCAGCGGGTCCGGGGTTCGAGTCCCTGGCGGCGCACTTGACGAGAAGGCCCTTCGCGGAAGCGGAGGGCCTTTCGCATGCCCCCCAAACCCCCTGCCGCCAAGCCCCTAGCCCCCTAGGGGAGCCGCGAGTACTACGGGTATCACCGGGGCGTGATCTTCACCGTCCACGCCCCCGAAGCCGTCCGCCCCTCCACCTCCACCCGTACCGCCCGCTCCCCCGGCACGGCCGGCACGGTGAAGCTCTCCCCCGCCGCCACCGGCGCGTCCGCGAGCGGCGGGTAGACGGACCGCTCCCAGCACGCCTCGGTACGCGGATGCGCGTCGACGACCTCGACGGGCCCGCGCCCGGAGTCCGCCGCGCTGTGCACCCGGTAGACGAGCACCCCGGCCCGGCAGGCGGCGGCGTCGTCACCGACGGGCCCGCGCGCCTCGAAGGCGAGCGCGCTGCCCGCCCCGGTCCGGACGACCGCGAGCTTCGTCCCGTTGCCCAGCCCGAACGCCGGCGAGCCGGAGGCACGGGTGACGGGTACGCCCGGCCCGGCACCCAGCGGTTCGAGGGTGAGCCGGGTCGTCCCCGCGTCCCGTACGCAGACCACCTGCCGGGGCTGGAGCCACCCCAGCTTCCACTTGTGCCAGCCGAACAGGTCCGGCGCCAGCCCGAACTGACTCCCCATCAGATCCCAGTCTCCGACGTACGTGTCCCAGTCCCCCTTGCCGTCGGCGGGCCGGTGGTAGAGGTCGGGGAGGTCGAAGACGTGCCCGGTCTCGTGGGCGAGGACCAGCCGGTCCGGCGGATGCTGCTCGAAGACGGTGACGACACGCCGGATCGCGGCACCGTCCGCCCGCAGCGGCACGTCCAGGTTGACGACCTTCGTCGCGTCGGAGTCGACGCCGGGCGCGTCCGGATCGGCGACGAGGTAGACGACGTCGTACCGCGAGAAGTCGACGTCCGGATCGGCGGCGGCGAGCGCGTCGCGCAGGTAGGCGGCGCGGTGCTCGGCGTTCCAGTCGCGCTGTATGGCGTACGACGTGGACGGCTTCGGCATCCTGATCCACCGCTTGAGGGGGTGCGCGCGCAGCGTGAAACGGCCGTAGGAGGCGCGGCGGAAGAAGTCGGAGGTGGCCGGGAAGTGGTCGGCGGCCAGCTCGGCGGGGGTGGTGAGCGGGCGGCTGTCGGGGAAGGAGAGGAAGATCATCACCGCGTCGAGGGAGCGGGCGGGGCGCGGGTAGGCGGCGTTCCAGGTGTCGAGGCCCTCGGAGTGGTGGGCGGTGGTGCGGGTGAGGGCGCAGGGGGCGGTGGAGAAGGGTTCGGCCACCGAGGGGACGCCCGCGAGGGAGCTCGCGGCGAGCGCGGAGATCGTCGTGAACACGGCCGCTGACGTGCGCAGGCGGGGGCGCGGGAGCGGACGCGGCACGAGGACCTCCGGAGGCGGCGGATCTGGGGACACCTCCACCCACCCTGTACGGGTTTGTCATACCGCGCGCTGTTTGCCTGCCCCGGACGAGTGAGTCGTACGACGAACCGGGCGACCCCCGACACCCCGGAACACTCACGGAACGTCACATGTGGTCCCAGGTCCGCAGAACCGGTCCGGCTGCGGGCAGAAACGATCTGTCAGAAGAGTGGGTAGGTCATGGACACTTGGCAGTGGCTGCGGTGGTCCGGGCCCAGCCTCTATGATCGGCACACTTTCCTGACACTTTCCTGCGCGGACAGAGATCGAGTGCACTGCGGGAGCGAGCGGTGAGCGGAACGTCCGAAGGGCCGACGCCCGCGGCAGACCTCGACCGGTCCGCCGTTACAGAGAGTGACACTTTGGCATCGGATGGTGCCCGGGGGCCGAACGGTGCCCTCGGCACGTCCACGTATCAGGCGGTCTTCGCCGCGTCCCCGTCGGCGATGGCCGTCGTGGGGCGGGACGGGGTGATCGTCTCCGTCAACGCGGCCTTCGGGGAGATCCTCGGGGCCGCGGCCGAGGGGCTGGTCGGGCGGGTCGCCGCCGATCTGCTCGACCTCGCGTCCGACGCGCGCACCTGGCACGCCTACCGCGAGGTGCTGTGCGGCCGGCAGGCCGAACTGCGGTGCGCGCGGCGGCTGAAGCAGCCCGACGGGCGGGCCGTGTGGGCGCGGGTGACCGTGTCCCCGCTGGGCGGCGACACGCCCGGGGTGCTCCTGTCGGTCGCCGACATCAGCGCGCGGCGCGAACTCCAGGCGCGGCTGCGCCATCTCCAGATGCACGATCCGGTCACCCGGCTGCCCAACAGGGCTCTGTTCTTCGAGCGGTTGTCGGCCGCGCTGGAGCCCGACACGTACGAACGCGGCGGGACCGGGCGGATCGGGCTGTGCTATCTCGACCTCGACGGCTTCAAGGCCGTCAACGACACGCTCGGGCACCGGGTGGGCGACCGGCTGCTGGCCGCCGTCGCCGACCGGCTCAACTCCTGTGCGGAGGAGGCCGGGAGGGCCAGAGCAGCCGCGCCGCTCGTGGCCCGGCTCGGCGGGGACGAGTTCGCGCTGCTCGTCGCGGACTCCACGGGGACCGACCAGCTCGCGGAGTTGGCCGAGGCCGTCCTCAAGTCCCTTCAGGCACCGTTCGATCTGGACGGCCAGCGGCTCAACGTCACCGCGTCCATCGGGGTCGTGGAGCGGCACGCCGCGGGGACGACCGCGACCGGGCTCGTCCAGGCGGCGGACACGACGCTGTACTGGGCCAAGGTCGACGGGAAGTCCCGGTGGACGCTGTTCGACCCCGAGCGCAACGCCCATCTGATGACCCGTCAAGCCCTGGCCTCCACACTGCGGCCCGCCATCGAGCGGGGTGAATTCGTGCTGGAGTACCAGCCGTTGGTCGGGATGTCCGACGGACGACTGCGCGGGGTCGAGGCGTTGGTGCGCTGGGACCATCCGCGTTTCGGCCTGCTGCCGCCGAATCGGTTCGTCGGTCTGGCCGAAGAGGACGGCTCCATCGTGCCGTTGGGCCGGTGGGTCCTCGCGAGCGCCTGCCGGCAGGCGCGCCGCTGGCAGTTGGACCATCCGGACGAGACCCCGCTCTTCGTCAGCGTCAACGTCGCCGTCCGCCAGGTCTGGGACTCCGATCTCGTCGCGGACGTCGCGGAGATCCTCGCCGAGACCGAACTGGCGCCGGGACTGCTCCAGTTGGAGCTGACGGAGTCGGCCGTCATGGGGTCCGCCGGCCGTCCCCTCCAAGCGCTCCAGGCGCTCAGCGACATGGGCGTCCGGATCGCCATCGACGACTTCGGGACGGGGTACTCCAACCTCGCCTACCTCAGCCGGCTGCCGGTGTCCGTCCTGAAACTGGACGGTTCCTTCGTCCGCGGCTTCCAGTACGACGGGTCGGGGGCGCCGCCCAACCCCGCCGACGAGGTCGTCGTCGAGGCGATGATCGACCTCGCCCATCGGCTGGGGCTCACGGTCACCGCGGAGTGCGTGGAGACGGCTTCGCAGGCGGCCCGGCTGCGGCGGATCGGGTGCGACACGGGGCAGGGGTGGCTGTACTCGCGTCCGGTGTCGGCCGAGCGGATCGCGGAGTTGCATGTGGGTGGGGGGCAGGGGGCCGTGTCGGGGCCGGGGGTCGGGCCGGGCTCGGGGCTGCCGGGGCCGGGTGCGGGGGCGGAGGTGGGGGCGGAGGTGGGGCCGGGCTCGGGTTCGGGTGCGGCTTCGAGTGGGGGGCCGGGTGCGGGGTCGGGCGCGGCTTCGGCTGCGGGGTCGGGCGCTGGTTCGGCGCCCGGGAAGAACGGGGAGGTTCGGGCTCTGGGGAGGCCGTAGGGGTGGCGGGACGGGGTGTTCCGTGGGCGATATTCGGCCAACTGTCCGCGAGCACCTCGGGTGTTGCCGTTCGCCCCTCCCAACTCACCTTGCTCATACGTCGGTCGGCGGGACGGCGTCGTATCACGCTCCGCGACCGGTGGGCCGACGGACACCGCGTCGCCGGGCGTCACTCCACGCCCGGCGACCTCACGGCCGTACCGCCGGCACTCTCACACCGTGGGCAACCCGTACGCGTCCGCGATCAACTCGTACGAGCGCAGCCGTAGTTCACCCCGGTGCGCGTGGCTCGTCAGCATCAGTTCGTCGGCTCCCGTGCGCTTCTGGAGGTCGTCCAGTCCGGCGCGCACCTCGTCGGCGGAGCCGTGGACGATGTTCGCGGTCCAGGAGTCGATGAACTCGCGTTCGAGTTCCGACAGTCGGTGGGCCTCCGCCTCCTCGGGGGAGGGGAAGAGGCCGGGGCGGCCGGTGCGCAGGCGGACCATGTTGAGGCCGGTGGCGAGGAGTTGGCGGCGGGCCTCGGCCTCGTCGTCGGTGGCGAGCGCGGAGACGCCGATGAGGGCGTAGGGGGCGTCGAGGACGGCGGAGGGGGTGAACGACTCCCGGTAGAGGTCGAGCGCCGGCACCGTGTTCTGCGCGGAGAAGTGGTGCGCGAAGGCGAAGGGGAGCCCGAGGACACCGGCGAGGCGGGCGCTGAAGCCGGAGGAGCCGAGGAGCCAGACCGGCGGGCGGTGGGGGGACTGGACGCCGCCGGGCGAGGTGCCCTGGACCGGGCCGGGGATGGCGTGGATGCGCCGGTAGGGGTGCCCGTCGGGGAAGTCGTCGTCGAGGAAACGCGTCAACTCGGCGAGCTGCTCGGGGAAGTCGTCGGCGCCCTCGTGGAGCCGGTCGCTGCGGCGCAGGGCCGCCGCGGTCGCGCCGTCCGTCCCGGGGGCCCGGCCGAGCCCGAGGTCGATCCGGTTCGGCGCGAGCGCCTCCAGCGTGCCGAACTGCTCGGCGATGACGAGCGGCGCGTGGTTGGGGAGCATGACGCCGCCGGAGCCGAGCCGGATGCGCTCGGTGTGCGCGGCGAGATGGGCGAGGATCACCGCGGGCGAGGAGGAGGCGACCCCGGGCATCGAGTGGTGCTCGGCGACCCAGTACCGGTGGAACCCGCGCCGCTCGGTGAACTTCGCCAGCTCCACGCTCGTCCGCAGCGCGTCGCTCGCGGTCCGTCCGCTTCCGACGGTCACCAGGTCCAGTACGGACAGGGGCACCGGTGCCGTCCCCTGAACCGTCCCGCGGATCTCCTCCACCGATACCTCCTGCGTCGCGTCCTCGACTGACTGGCCTTCGGGCGACAACAGGAGACAGTCTCCGCTTATTCCCGTACCGGGTCGTACCCGTACCCCTCAGGTCGTACCCGCCGGCCTGCGACCTCGGACGTACCCCGCGTCCGCAGCGGATGCGGGCCGGCGTGCGGGGACGGCGTCCCGCTCACGCCTGGACGATCGGCTCCCGGGTGAAGAGGGTGCCCAACCGGGGCGCGTTGACGCGGCGTTCGGTGAGGCGGAGGGCCTCCCAGACGGTGATCTGGTGAGCGGTGAGGACGGGTTTGCCGAGCTGCCGTTCGAGGGCGGGGAGGTGGGTGACGGTGCGGAGGGAGGTGTCGGGCAGGAGGAGCGCCTGGGCGTCCGCGTGGGCCGCGGGGTGCGCGGAGGCGGCGAGGTCGGGGCCGAGGGGCGTCGTGGAGACGACGCTCACCCCGCCCGCGCGCAGGAACTCCGTGAAGGCGGGGTCCTCGTGCGCGGTCACCACGGCGACCCGGGTCACCCCGAGCTCCCGGGCCGCGCGCACGAACCCGAACGCGGTGGACGACGCCGGCAGCCCCGCCGTCCGCGCCAACCCCCTGACCTGCCCGTTCGCCCCCTCCCACCCCTCGGCCACGGCACCGGTCACACTCGCCCACACGACGGAGTCGGCCCCGGCGAGCCGCAGCTCCTCGGTGCACGCGGCGAGCCGCTGCGGCGAGTCCCCGGCAGGGTCCGCCCGGATCAGGTCGATCCGGATGTCACTGCCGAGGAGCTGCTCGACACGGGGGTAGTCGTCCTCGGCGGGTTCGCCCGGGACGAGCAGTCCGAGTGCGGTCATGGTGGGTGGCCCTTCCTCGCTACGGCGGCTGCTTCTCGGTCACGGCGACGGCTTCTTCGTACGTACGACCCGTACGACCCCTACGGGTCACCCGTCCCGATTCCGGCTGTCTCCCTCCGCCGGGTACCCCGTACGGCGCCCACCCCCGCACGGCTTCCCCCGCAGCCATCCGTACGGCCCTGTTGACGCCACCCGGCGGTGGTGCCAGCGTGTTCCCACCCACCGGCACGAGCCAGGTCACGAGGTGCCATGTCCGCCCCCACCCTCCTGGTCCTCGACGCCGACCCCCTCCCCCGGCTGGGCCGGCTGACCGGCCGGGCCAAGGTCGTGCACACCGACCCGGCGGGACTCGCCGCGCGCCTGCCCGAGGCGGACGTACTGCTGGTGTGGGACACCGCCACCGACGCCGTACGGGAGCGGTGGGCCGGGGACGGGGCGCGGCCCGGGTGGGTGCATGTGGCCGGCGTGCCCGTGGACCGGGTGCTGGGTCCCGAGTTCGCCGCCTCGGACACCGTCCTGACGAACGCGCGGGGTGTCTTCGAGGAGGCGGTGGCGGAGCACGTCGTCGCGCTGGTGCTGGCGATGGCGAAGGGGCTGCCGGGGGCCTGGGAGGCGCAGCGGGCGCGGCAGTGGCGTCACCGGGAAGTACTACGGGTAGGGGGGACCCGGGCCGTGGTGGTCGGGTCGGGGCCGGTGGGCCGTACCGTCGCGCGGGCGCTGAAGGCGGTCGGGGTGGGGGTGGCTCTGGTGGGGCGGGTGCCGCGGACCGGGATTCACGGTCCCGGGGACCTGGACCGGCTGCTGGCGCGCGCCGAGTGGGTGGTCGCGGCGGCGCCGCTGACCGGGGCGACGCGCGGGATGTTCGACGCGCGGCGGTTCGGGGTGATGCTGCCGTCGGCGCGGTTCGTGAACGTGGCCCGGGGTGAGCTGGTGGACGAGGGGGCGCTCGCCGAGGCGCTGCGCCGGCGCTGGATCGCGGGGGCGGCGCTCGACGTCTTCTCTCAGCAACCGCTTGCACAAGGCAGCCCGCTGTGGGACGTGCCGGACCTGCTGGTGACGCCTCGCACGAGCGGCGCGTTCGTGGGCCATCACGACCGGCTGGCGGCGCAGTTCGTGGAGCTGTGGGAGCGGTGGGAGGCGGGGAGACGGCTGGTGAACGTGGTGGACAAGGCCCGCGGGTACGTCCCCGGCCACTGACGCCCGCCGCCGATGCCGTAGATATTTCCGCTCGGGGTGCCCCGGGCGGCCCGCCGACTGTGCGACGTGTGCACGCCAAGCGTGCAGGTCCAGGCTCCGGTTCATGTCAATGGCATATGCCTGTCGAACATTGCCGCACGTGGGAGGCCCTACGGTCACCCCACGTTCTCGTCAACACCCCCTCCGTATCCGGTGGTTGGCGGTTATCGTGGAGGAGATCCGCCACCCGGATCACGGCCTGGAAGCGACCGCAGGGGGAAAACCGTGGCGCTGAAGCACGAGCCGACCACGCCGCACCACTCCGCGCGGGAGGCGTTGCGTGTCCTGGAGACCATCGCCGGGCACGCCGACGGTGTCACCGACACCGCGCTCGCCCGCCGCACCGGCCTCGGCGACCGCAGACTGACCCCGCTGCTGCTCATGCTGCGCCGCGAGGGGTACGTCGAAAGGACCAGCGACGGCGCGTACGTCGCGGGCGCGGCCCTCGCCCTCATCGACTCCACCCGGGACCGGGAGAGCGCCGTACGCGAGAAGCTCCAGCAGACCCTGGACCGGCTGCGGGACTCGGTCGGCGCGGCGGTCTACATGAGCCGGTACGTCGACGGTGAGATAAAGGTCGACCAGTACGCCGCGGGACCTACCACTCCCGTGGTCCACGAGTGGGTGGACTTCCGCTTCTCCGCGCACGCGACCGCGATCGGCAAGAGCCTGCTGGGGCAGCTCGACCGCGACGGGCGCCGGGACCATCTCGCCCGCCACAAGATGGCCCGCCTCACCTCGCGCACGATCACCAGCGACAAGCTCCTGCTGTCCCGGCTGGAGTCCCAGCCCCCTAGTACTCCGGTACTCGACCTCCAGGAGTACGCCGTGGGTACGGTCTGCGCGGCCGTGCCGATCCCCTCCGGGTCGTCCGTGGGGTGCCTGGCGCTGTCGCTGCCGGTCGAGGACGCGCACCGGCTGCGGCAGGCGGCCGACAGACTGCACCGGCACGCGGCGCCGCTGCTGCTGTCGCTGGCGATCTGAGCAGACCGTCCGCGGGGGGCGCGGGCATGGTCATGAGCACTCTTGCGGACCAGGTAGTATTTTCTCTGTCGCCGGGAGAAAGCAGTACAAACCCGGCGAGAGTCACGCGCCGCTAGCTCAGTTGGTTAGAGCAGCTGACTCTTAATCAGCGGGTCCGGGGTTCGAGTCCCTGGCGGCGCACAAACGAGGAGCCTCCTACTTCGGTAGGGGGCTCTTCTCGTGCCATCAGGCGGAACTCGCCGCCCGACCGCCGCCACACCGGGTCCCCGCACCGCACCCCCTCCTTCCGCAGCCCCGCCCGCTGGATCTTGTTCGTCGCCGTCACCGGCATCCGCTCCAGGACCCGCACGAACCGGGGCGCCATCTTCGTCCCCAGATCGGGCTGGGCGCGCAGGAACGCGGCGAACGACTCCGGCTCGAACCGCCCGGCGATCGCCGCCATCACCTGGTCCCCGGTCACCTCGTCCGGCACCGCGTACACGGCGACGGCGTCGGCACCCTCGTACCGCGCGAGGATCGCCTCGATCAGCGCCGCCGCCAGGTTCTCCCCGTCCACCCGGATACGGTCGTCCCCGCGCCCGGCGAAATAGAGGTAACCGTTCTCATCGCGGTAGAAGAGGTCGCCGGTCCAGTACGCGCCGTCGCGCCGGCGTTCGGCCTCGGCGGCGGGGTTGCGCCAGTACCCCTCGAAGGGGCTCGGCGCGTGGTTCACCAACTCCCCTATCGCGTCGTCCCCGTTGAGCAGTTCCCCGCCCGCCCCGAACACCGCCGGCGGGCAGACGGCGGAGGTCAGCGGATCGCGTACGACGAGACCGGGCGCCGCCGGACCGACCGCGCCGGCGGGTGTCCCGGGCGCCCACTGGATCGCCGCCCCGCCCTCGCTGGAGCCGTATCCCTCCACGAGCCGGGCGCCGAACCGCCGTTCGAAGGCCGCCGCGTCGACCGCGCCCGCCTCGGTGCCGAACCCGGTCCGCAGCCGGTGGTCGCGGTCCTCGTCCGGTCGGGGCGGCGTGGCGAGGACGTACTGGATCGCGCGGCCGACGTAAGTGAAATACGTGGCCTGGTAACGGCGTACGTCGGCCAGGAAACCGGTTGCCGAGAAGCGGTCGCGCAGGGCGACTCCGGCGCCGGCGGCGAGGGCGGGGGCCCAGCCGGCGATGACGGCGTTGCCGTGGAACATCGGCATGCAGAGGTAGTGGACGTCGTCCTCCTTCACCGCGAACTGCTCGGCGAGGCGGTGCCCGGCCGCCGCGAGGCGCCCCTGTGTGCAGAGCGCGGCCTTGGGGGCGCCGGTGGAGCCGGAGGTGAAGTAGAGGAGGAGGTGGTCGGCCGGGGTGGCGGCGCTTTCGTAGAGAACGGTTGCCGAGAATTGTGCGAGGAGGGCGTCGTACTCGTCCGTGCCCGTGACCAGGAGGCGGACGCCCGGGAGGTCGAGGCCGCGCAGGAGCGGGAGCCGGGCGGGTTCGGTGATCAGGAGGGCGCAGTCGGTGTGGAGGATGTCGCGGGCGAGGTCGGGGCCGCGGTGGGTGGGGTTGACGCCGGCGACGGCGGCGCGGGCGAGGGCCGCCGCGGCGAGCCAGTGGACGAACTCCGGTGTGTTGTCGAGGAGTACGCCGATGTGGGGTGGCGCGTCCGGGCGGCGGAGGGCGGTCAGCAGGGCGGCCCTGGTGGAGGCTTCGCGGGCGAGATCGTGGTGGGTGAGGACGGTGTCCCGCCACCACAGGGCCGGGCGGTGGTCGGCCCAGCCCCGGGCGACGAGTTCGGCTGCGGTGGTGGTGTACTCCATGGCGGAGCACGGTAGTTGACGGACCGTCAGATGAGGATGGTCACGGCGTGGGGAAGTCGGTGGGGAAGTCGGACGGAAGGTCGGCGGGCAGGTCGCTCGGGCCGCCGCCGAAGAAGCCGTCCGAGAGGTCGAAGAGGTTGTGCGCGCCGATCATGAAGGCGACGCAGATCGCGGCGAAGACCCCGAGGAAGGCCAGCAGCACACCGGACTCCGCCAGGAGGCGGCCCCGCATCGGCGGCAGCGCGGTCGCCCGCTCCGGGTGCTCCGGGGTGTAGTGGACGGTGACGAAGTCCCCCTCGATCACGGTCCCCGGGCCGTTCGCCTCGTCGAAGCGGACGGTGCGGCCGTCGCGGCTCGTGAACTCGTAGACGTGGTGCAGGGTCGTACGGGTATGACGGTGTTCGCCGACGCCGCCGCTGGTCGTCGTGTACGCGCGCAGGCAGCGGGCCTCGGCGGTGAGGCCGCTGTTCCACGCGCCGGTGATCCGCCGGGAGCGGCGGATCACGACGGCGGCCATGCCGACGGCTCCGGCGAGCATGAACGACGGGACGAGGTAGAAGATGACGTCCATGGCGGGTTCCCCTGGTGTGCTGGTCAGTGCACGTGTGGGGAAACTACCCCCGAGGTACTACGGGTTGTCTCAGGGGAAGCTCAGAGTTTCGGGCCCCGGGTCCCGTCAGGCCCCGCCCTCCCCCCGCCCGGCGCAGAACGCGACGGTGAGGTCCTTCACCAGCGCCTTGCGCTCGTAGTCGTCCAGTTCGACCAGGCCCCGCATGGTGAGCCGGGTGACCGTGTCCTCCACGGAGTCGACGACCGAGGTGAGGACGGTGGCGCGGTGCTGGGCGTCGAGCGCGGCGATCCGGCGGCGGTGCATGGCGGCGGCGACCTCGGGGGCGTACTCGACCCGGACCGGCTGGACGGAGTACACCTCAAGTCCGATGGCCCCGGCGTCCGCCGCGACCAGCCGGGTCAGCGCGTCCCCGGCCGTCTCGACCGGCCCGCGCCCGGCGCCCGGCATCTCCACCGGCACCCTCGCCAGCGCCGCCTCGACGCATTCCCGCAGGTAGGTCTCGTGGTCCTCGACCCCGAGCGTGGCCCGCGCGGTGTCGCGCACCCGCCAGACGACGAGGACGACGGCCCGGAGCGCGACCCCGCTGCCGTCGGCGGCCGGCATCGGCTCGCTGCGCCAGTGCCGCAGCCGGACGTCGACGCGGCGGCGCAGCAGCAGGGGGTTCACCCACAGCAGCCCGGTACGGCGGACCGTCCCCCGGTAGCGTCCGAACAGCCCGAGCACCCACGCCCGACCGGTCCGTCCGCGGGCCAGCCCGCCGAACCCGAACAGCCCGAGCGCCCCGGACCCGGCGTACGCGGCCCACTGGACGAGGCCGAGCCCGGTGCCGCCGTACACCGGCAGGTGGAGGGCCTCGGTCGCGAGGTGCGGGAGGACGCCGGCCCACCAGGAGGTGGCGACGCAGCCTGCGGCGCCGCAGGTGCCGGCGAGGACACCGACGGTGCCGGGGAGGACCCGGGCGGGCCGCTCCACCAGGGCGGGGTCGACCTGGGCCGCCGGGCGGGGGGTGTGCCGGCCGGGGCGTCTGAGGCGGGGGGTGGGGGGTGGTCCCTGAGTACTACGGGGGTACCCGGAGGACCCGAGAGGGAGCCCCGGGGCACCGATCCCGCCGGTCTGCGGGCGTCCGATCGCCGCGGGGTCCACGGGTAGTAGGGGTCCCGGCTCGGGGTCGTCCCGGAAGAGGAGGTGTACGGGGATCTCGGTGGTGGCCTCGTTCTGGATGAGACGGGCGGGACGGGGGGCGTCCTTGGTGTCTTTGCCGGGGCCGAGGCCGATGGCGGGCCCCCCGCCGGGAGCGGCCCCCGTGCCCCTGGGCTCCCCGTCCGGCCGTTCCTCCGCGGGCCCCCCGGAACCCGCCGTCTGTGAAGTGGTCGTACTGCTCATGTCTGCCTCCAGCCTCCGCGCCAGATGCGTCACGTCTGTTCGGTCTGCGTCACGACAGGGTCAGGAGAAGAGGCGCCTCCAGGTCTCGGGGCCGGGGTAGCCGTCGGCGGCGGCGCCCCGCCAGCCCTGGGCCCGCTGGAACGCCTCGACGGCCCGCCGGTCGGCGTCCCCCCAGCGAGGGGTGGGGCCCGTCCCGTAGTACCTCCCGTACCCCTTGCGTACGAGCTGTTCGCCCAGCCGGGTGACGTACGGGTTCTCCGCGCCCGGCCTGAAGTACGCGCGCCCCGGGAAGGCGGGGGCGGCGGGCGACGGGAGGGTGGGCGGCGGGGAGGCGGACGAGGGGGCGGGCGGGCCGGGGGTGCCGGTGACGATGTCGCGGCCCTTGCCGGTGATCAGCAGCGCCCAGGTGTCGGGGCCGGGCAGGCCGTCCGCGTCGGTGCCCTTCCACCCCTGGGCCTGCTGGAACGCCTGGGTGGCACGCCGGTCCGCGTCTGACCAGCGGGGGCCGGGGCCGGTCGTATAGAAACGTTTCGCCCCTCGGTCGACGAGCATCGTGCCGAGGAGGGTGACGTGGGCGTTGTTGGCGCCGGGGCCGAAGTAGGCGCGGCCCGGGAAGAGGGTGGTCTCGTCGGGGGCGGTTCCGTTGGGGGCGGTCCCGTCGGGGGGCGCACCCTGAGTACCCGTAGTCACTCCGGTGTAGCGGTAGGCGAGGTACCGGTCGGAGTGGGTCCAGTAGGCGTAGGGGGTGGCCTGGCGGCGGGTGCCGGGGCGGGTCTGCTCGTACGCGATGTAGTAGCTGTGCGTGTAGTCCGTCCAGCCGCCGAAGATCACGACGTGGGACCCCTTCTGGGGGTCGACCGGGTTGTGGAACAGGAGGATGTCGCCGGGCTGGAGGTCCTCCTTGGCGATCCGGGTGCCGTACCGGTCGAGGGTGCCCGTCCACTCGTTGCCGGGCAGGCCCCACGCCATCGAGACGAACCCGGAGCAGTCCTGGCGGTACCCGTCCGACCAGAACGCGGTCATGCTGTACGGCACTTTCGCGGCGACCCAGGTCTTCGCGCGCTTGATGATGTCGGCGCGGGTGGTCGCGGGGGCCTTGACCGGGGCGGCCGGACGGCCGGCCGGACCGTGCAGCGGGGTCGCGCTCCCCTGGGGGGTCTCGGGCTCGTCACCTGCGGGAACGGCACGGGTCTGGAGGCGCGACGCGGCCTGGGCGGGAGGTGCGTGCGCGGCGCCGAGAGCCGCGGTGGCGGCCGACGCGGTCGCGACGACGATCACCGCGCGGGGGGTGACGGCGAGCGCGGGGCGGGCGGGGCCGCCGAGACGCCGCCGTACGCAGCCCGTGCAGCCGCAGTCGCTCGCGGGATCGATCTCCTCGAACACCGGAGTCTCCATGAGACGCCCCTCACACTCCGCCGGACATATCCAAACTCGTGCACATTCGTCAGTTTCTCAACTGTCGTCCCGGCTCGCATGTTGACGGTCCGAATGATGTACCCGCGAGGTATCACCCGGCCCGGGCGTTCGGACGACAGTTCGGCCGGTCGGGAGCACGGTCCGTAGTCCTGTAGAGTTACGACGTCAGCAGGCGCCGCTAGCTCAGTTGGTTAGAGCAGCTGACTCTTAATCAGCGGGTCCGGGGTTCGAGTCCCTGGCGGCGCACAGACGAGAGAAGCCCTCCGATTCGTCGGGGGGCTTTTTCTTGTTCGCCGAGGGATTGCCGTTACTGCTCCTCCCACCGGGGTAGGTGCCGCGCCAGGGGGCGGCCGGAAGGGGAGCGCGCATGCAACACACCACCCGGGAAGGCCGGTTGGCGGCGGCGCTGCTGGAGGCCGCGGACACCCTGACGGACGGCTTCGACACCACCGCCCACCTGCGCCGCGTCTCCGGCCGCTGCGCGGAGCTGCTCGGGGCGCGGGCCGTGGGCATCATGCTCTTCGACGGCTCCGGCGAGACCGTCGCGTCCGCCGGCAGCGGCCTGCTCGCGCTGCTGGCGGCCCAGCAGGGCGGCGGGCCGTGCCCCGAGAGCCACCGCACCGGCCGGCCGGTCCCGCCCGTCTCCCTGAACGACCCCGAAGTCGCCGCCCGCTGGCCGGAGTTCACCGCGTGCGCGCTGCGGCACGGGATCGGTACGGCCTTCGCCGTGCCCTTGAGACGCGGCGGCGTCCCCCTCGGGGCACTCGCCGTCTTCGACCCCGACCGGCAAGGGACCGGAGGCGGTTCGGCCTCGGTCGTGACGGCACTGTCGTTCGCGGACGCCGCCGCGCTCGGCCTGCACAACCATCGCGCCCACGACCGGTTCCGCACCCTCGCCGGGCAGTTGCAGCACGCGCTGACGAGCCGGGTGCGCATCGAGCAGGCGAAGGGGATGCTGGCCGAACGCCGGCACGTCGGCGTGGACGAGGCGTTCGAGGTGCTGCGCGGCTATGCCCGCCGCAACCGGCTGCCGATCGACACGGTCGCCCTCTCCGTCGTCGAACAAACCCTGGACGACACGGAGTTGGGGCGCGGCGAGAGGCGGCCACCCCTCGGGCCGTCGTACACCTGGCGGGACACCTGCGGAAATGACGGATAGTCACGTGTCCGGGACTCGGCGTCGGAACGGCCTGGGCCCGAGTGCCTGAACCGTTCCACGGTCTTTCTCGGAACCGCCCCTCCTCGGCCCTACAGCCTTGTGCCCCGGCTCCGTTAGTCTTCTCAGACGGCCCCAGTCCCCGGCCGGAACACAACCACCGAGGTTTCCACGAGCCTCCCGCGCCTGCCGCCGGGTTTCTCCCGCAGCCCGTGCGCGCGCGGTCGAGGACCTGCCCGGTCGGCGGTTTCGGGGGAGCGGGCCGCCGGCCGGGACAGGTGTACTCCGTTGAGGGCGGAGGCAGTTGGGCGTCAGGGGCCCGTTCCCGTGAGGTACGCCGAGACGATCACGTTCGCCGTGTAGCTGCGGCTGACCCGGTCGAACGTGCCGCCGCAGGTGATCAGCCGTAGCTCCGCCCGGCCCGACTCCCTTGTGCCGTAGGCCCGTTGGGCGTCGAAGCGGTCGCGCTGGACGACCTCCACGTCGTCCACCGTGAACTCGGCGACCTTTCCGTCGCCGCGCGTCACCCGGACCGTCTCGCCCGCCTTCACCGTGCTGAGCTTGTAGAAGACGGCCGGACGGGTCTCCGTGTCGACGTGTCCCACCAGCAGCGCGGTGCCCCGTGCGCCGGGAGTGACGCCGGCCGCGTACCAGCCGACGACGCCCGCCTGGTCGTACGGCGGCGGGTCGATCGCGCCCCGGGTGTCGAGGCCGCGGGCCACCACCGGGGCCTGGACGCCGAGTTCGGGGATGTCGACGCGTTGCGGGAGTGCCGATCTCAACGGGCTTGCGGCGGGCGGGAGTTGGCGGTCGGGAGGACGTCCCACCGCGGCTATGTCGCCAGTTGTGGGGGACGATATGCCGTGGCGGACCTCGGTGACCTCGCGCCCCCAGAGCCAGAGTCCGAGCAGGAGGACCGCCCAGGCGACGCCGGTGAGGAGGCGGGCGGAGTGGGGGCGGGGGTGGTCGGACACGGGTCAGTTCTTTTCGGGGGCCGGGGTGGGGGGTGTCGGGGCGTTCGGGGTGTTCGAGGCGTTCGGGGCGTTCGGGGCGGGTGCCGTGGGGGCGGGCGCGGCGGTGCCGGTCAGGGCGGTTCCGGCGGCGCTGCTTCCGAGGGTCGCCGAGCCGGTGCTCAGAGCCGCCGCGTTCCGTCTGCGCAGGACGCCCCGGAGGGCGAGGACCGCGAGGGCGGCCAGGCCGGCGAGGGTGAGGCCGGTGACCGTGTGGGCCGTGTTGGGGGCGGTGGCCTCGGGCTGGGCCAGCGTTCGGGGGCCGGCGTCGGGACGCGCGTCCGCCTTGTCCCGTGCCTGCGCCGCGAGTTGGTCCGCCGCTCCGCCGCCGCCCGCGTGGACGGGGGCGACCGGGGTGGCGTGCGGGGTCGCGCCGGGGCCGGCGACCGTGATCCGGCCCTTGAGCTCCAGATCGGCGCAGGTGATCGTCACGTCGTAGGCACGCGGTTCGGCCGTCGAGCGGATCTTCGTCTCGCCGGCGAGGGTGCCGCCGGTGCCGATCAGCCGGGCGTCCGAGACGAAAGCGTCTGAAACCGCTTTCGCCGTCTTTCCGGTGCAGCCGCTGACCTTGAGCGCGACCTCGCCGCCGGCCACCGGCGTCGACGGGATCACCGAGACGCCCCGGCCTCCGTCCGCCGCGTACGCCGCTGGTGTCACCGGGGCGAGGACGAGGGCGGTGGCCAGCGCACCGGTACAGAGTGTGAAGCGGGGTGAACCCATCGTGAACCTCCAAGTATCTGGAGGCTCTCTCACGGGGCTGCCTCGTGCACCCTCAGTAGGGGGTGGGCTACTCCGTACGGGTGGGGGTACGGAAGGGCCGGGCGGCCCCGGAGGGTGTCAGATCCGCTCGACGAGGTCGGCGATCGAGCCGACGATCTTCGAGGGGCGGTACGGGAAGTTCTCCACCTGCTCGGGCTGGGTGAGCCCGGTGAGCACCAGGTAGGTCTGCATGCCCGCCTCGATGCCGGCCAGGACGTCCGTGTCCATCCGGTCGCCGATCATCGCGCTGCTCTCGGAGTGCGCGCCGATCGCGTTCAGCCCGGTCCGCATCATCAGGGGGTTCGGCTTGCCCGCGAAGTACGGCTGCTTGCCGGTCGCCTTCGTGATCAGCGCGGCCACGGCGCCGGTCGCGGGGAGGGGTCCCTCTGTGGAGGGACCGGTCTCATCGGGGTTGGTGCAGATGAAACGGGCGCCGTCGTTGATGAGCCGGACCGCCTTCGTCATCGCCTCGAAGGAATACGTGCGGGTCTCGCCGAGGACGACGTAGTCCGGCTCGTGGTCGGTCAGGACGTACCCGATGTCGTGCAGCGCGGTCGTGAGGCCGGCCTCGCCGATGACGTACGCGGTGCCGCCGGGCCGCTGGTCGTCCAGGAACTTGGCGGTCGCCAGCGCCGAGGTCCAGATGTTGTCGACGGGCACCTCCAGGCCCATCCGGCGGAGCCTGGCGTGCAGGTCACGGGGGGTGTAGATCGAGTTGTTCGTCAGCACCAGGAACGGCTTGCCCGACTCCCGCAGCTTCTTCAGGAACGCGTCGGCCCCCGGGATCGGGACGCCCTCGTGAATCAGCACACCGTCCATGTCGGTGAGCCACGATTCGATGGGCTTGCGGTCTGCCATGTGCGGGGTCTCCTGCCGTGCCGTACGCGAACGCACCGTGAGTGCGTCGTGGGGCCAGACTATGCACAGGTCGGATCTTGAGGGAATGGGTGGATTTCCTGGGGGCGGCCGGATCGGCGTACGGCGGGGTGGGGGTACTGGTAGGGGGTACCTGAGGGGGAGGTACTCCGGAGGTACGGGATCGCCCTGACTACCGGTAGTACTTCCTGCGTACGACGATGAGGGCCGCCCCCGCCGCGACGAGGCAGCCGGCGACGGCCGCCACCCCCGCGACGGCCGGCCGGAGCCCGGTACCGGCGAGTTCGTGGGCCCCTGCGACGGGGGAGCCGCTCTCGTGCGGCGAGGTGGGTGCGGTGGAGCCGGGAGCCGCCCGGACGGTGAAGCGGTAGGCGTCGGACTGGCCGACCCACTCCCCGTCGTCGCCCCTCTTCTGGACGACGGCGGCGCGGGCGGTGATGTCGTTGGCGACGGCGTCGGAGGTGAGGGAGAGGCGGAGCTTCACGGTGAGGGTGCGGTGGGCGGGGACGGTGAAGCCGGGGAATCGGGTGTCGGGGGTGTTGGGGGTATGGGGGATGTCGGCGTCGCCGCTGCCCGCGCCGGAGGCGGCATCGCCGGTCGCGGCCCCGGCATCCTCACCGAACGGCCCGACCAGTTCGTCCGCGTCGGTCTTCTCGAACGGGACCGCGCGGGGCAGCGGACCGTCGTAGAACTCCAGCCGGGCCTGCCCCGCCTTCAACTCTCGTCGCCCGTCGACCAGTACGACCACGGGGTGGACCCCGGTGCAGTCGCGGGCGGTGGTGTTGACGAGGTCCAGGTACCAGACCCCGTACCCGCCCCCGGCCTCGTAGCTCTCAGGTCCACCCCGGAGCCGGGCGGCGAGGGGGAAGTCCCGGGCGTCGGGGGCGGCACAGGCGGGCACCTCGGCCGCCTGCGCGGGCAGGGCGGCGGGGCCCAGAAGGAGGGCGAGGACGGGGGCGCCGAGGAGGGCGGGGCCAAGGACGGACCCGGCTGGTCGGCGGGCGGGGGACGGGCAGGGTCGCATGGTCACGTGAGCCTGCCGCAGCAGGGCCGGGGTTGCGGGGTGACGCTCCGGCGCGGGGGTGGAGTCCGCCCGTTCAGCTCATACGACGTACACATGATCGGCGGGCGGCGGGATGGCGGTGGGCTGATTGCGGAGGGTGGTGGCGGTCGCCGGTGGATCGCCGAGGGTGGTGGCGGTCGCGCGTGGATCGCCGAGGGTGGTGGCGGTCGTGGGTGAGGGCGGCGGCGAGTGAGGGCCGGAGGCGAAGGGGCCGCGAGTGAAGACGGCGGCGAGTAGAGGCCGTGAGTGAGGGCGGCGGTGGCGTCCGGCCGCGGGTGTCCCCGAGGCGGCGCGTCAGCCCCGTACCCCTCCAGAGCCACGCCCCCTACCTCCCGAGCCCTACCCCCTCCCGAACACCGGCCCCAGCCACAACTGCGCCGCCCCCGCCGCGACCCCCCACGCCCCGCCCCCGGCGACCCGCACCGGCACCTCCCCCACCACGGCGGAGACCCCGGCCACGAACACCTCCGGCGCCTGCGCGACCCGGCGCCCGCCCAGCAGCACCAGGTCGATGTCGAGCAGCCCCACGAGGTTCGCGGCCCCCACCCCCAGCACCCGGGCCGCCTCCCCCAGGTCCCCCCGCCCCAGGGCGGCCAGGCACAGGACCTCGACGCAGCCGGACTTTCCGCAGGGACAGCGGGGCCCGTCGAGGAGGATCACCTGGTGGCCGAACTCCCCCGCCCCGGTCCGCGCCCCCCGGTGCACATGTCCGCCGACGACCAGCCCGGCGCCGAGCCCCGTACCGAGGTGGAGGTAGGCGAAGGAGCCTCGCTCTCCGACGGAACTCCCCATCTCGACGGCGCTCCCCGTCCCGGCGGAGCCGCCCGTCCCGACGGAGTTCCCCGCATCGGCTCCGCTCCCCACCCCGACGGAACCCTTCTTCCGAGCGGCGCCCTCCTTCACGGCAGACCCGCCGGAGCCCTCCTCCCCGACCCCGTCGGCAGACCCGCCCGCACCCCCCTCCCCCGACACCGCGAGCCCGAGCGCGGCGGCGTTGGTGTCCTTGTCGACGACGACCGGCACCCCCAGCTCCCGCGTGAGGACGTCCCGTAGGGGAAACCCCTCCCAGTCCGGAAAGCCGGTCACCCGCCCCAGCACCCCCCGTGCGTGGTCGAGCGGCCCCGGAAGGGCGACCCCGACCCCCAGAAGTCCTACGACCCCTCCCCCGAGCACCCCCCGCACCTCACCCACCACTCCCCCTACGACCTCGGAGGCACCCGCCCCTAGGTCCAGCGGGGTACACCGCTCGGCGACGACCCGCCCGTCCAGCCGGACCAGTACGACCCGTAGCTCGTCCCGGTCGAGGTGCACCCCCACCGCGTGCCCGGCCTCGGGGACGAGCCGCAGGACGGTACGGGGTTTGCCGCCGGTGGACGCCCGGTGCCCGGCCTCCGCCGCGAGCCCCTCCTCCCGCAGCCGTGCGGTGATCTTGCTGACGGCCTGCGGGGTGAGCCCGGTCCGCTCGGCGAGTTCGAGCCGGCTGATCCCTTCGGCGCCGGCCGTGCGCAGCAGGTCGAGCACGAGCGCGGTGTTGTGCCCGCGCAGGGCGAGGAGGTTGGCGCCGGTCGTACGCCCCGGATCGTTCGTCCTGTTCACGCCTCCATTCTCGCCCGCGCTTGCACTTTGGCAACAGCGTTGCGAAAGTGGGTGGTATGAGTACTGGCGCTGCTGCGAACCCCCTCCGCGTGGGCCTGATCGGCTACGGCCTCGCGGGCTCCGTCTTCCACGCCCCGCTGATCGCCGCGACGAAGGGCCTGGCCCTCGACACGGTCGTCACCTCGAATCCGGAACGTCAGGCGCAGGCGAGCGCCGAACACCCGGGCGTCCGGATCGCGGCGACGCCGGACGAACTATTCGCGCGGGCGGGCGAGTTGGACCTGGTGGTGATCGCCTCCCCGAACAAGACCCACGTCCCGCTGGCCACCGCCGCCCTCGACGCGGGGCTTCCGGTCGTCGTCGACAAGCCGATCTCGGGCACCGCCGAGGAGGCCCGCGCGCTCGCCGCGCTCGCCGACGAACGCGGTGTGCTGCTGTCGGTGTTCCAGAACCGCCGCTGGGACAACGACTTCCTGACCCTCAAGGGCCTCCTCGCCGACGGCGCGCTCGGGGACGTCTGGCGGTTCGAGTCCCGCTTCGAGCGCTGGCGCCCGCTGCCGAAGGGGGGCTGGCGCGAGTCGGGCGACCCGGCAGAGATCGGAGGTCTGCTGTACGACCTCGGGAGCCACGTCGTCGACCAGGCACTGGTCCTCTTCGGCCCGGCCACGTCGGTGTACGCCGAGGCGGACGTTCGCCGGCCGGGCGCCGAGACCGACGACGACACGTTCATCGCCCTGACGCACGCGAGCGGCGTCCGCTCGCATCTGTACATGTCCGCGACGACCGCCCAACTGGGTCCGCGCTTCAGGGTGTTGGGCTCGAAGGCGGGATACGTGAAGTACGGGCTCGACCCGCAGGAGGCGGCGCTGCGGGAGGGCGCGCGGCCGGGGGCGGGCTGGGGCGTGGAACCCGAGGAGCTGTGGGGGCGGGTCGGCGCCGGGGAATCGCCGGTCAGCGGGGGCGGCGAGGCCGTACCGACCCTACCGGGGGACTACCCCGCCTACTACTCTGCGGTGACCGAGGCACTGATCGGCGGCGGTCCGAACCCGGTGCCCGCGATCGAGGCGGCTGCCGCCCTCGACGTCCTGGAGGCGGCCCGCCGTTCGGCACGAGAAGGATTGACGGTGACCCTGTGATGGCGACCCCCGAGATCACCCCGAGCGTGCAGGAGCTGGAGGCGCAGGAACGCCGCCTGGTCTTCCGGCAGTTCACCCATGACGACGCCTGGGCGCTGGGCTCGCTGCTGGTGGAGCTGGCCCGGGAGCGCCAGGCGCCGGTGGCGATCGACATCCACCGCGCGGGCCAGCAGCTCTTCCACGCCGCCCTGCCCGGCTCGGCCCCCGACAACGACGCGTGGATCGCGCGCAAGCGCCGGGTCGTCGAGCGGTACGGGTCGGCGTCATACCTGGTGGGGACGCGGTTCAGGGCGA
Source organism: Streptomyces sp. NPDC004539 (assembly GCF_040610055.1). Lineage (NCBI taxonomy): Bacteria > Bacillati > Actinomycetota > Actinomycetes > Kitasatosporales > Streptomycetaceae > Streptomyces > Streptomyces sp. NPDC004539. Next base: position 102,948 of record NZ_JBEXLS010000013.1, read on the forward strand.
AGGGGACGACGTTCGAGGAGTCCTCGCGGCTGGACCCCGACGAGTACGCGGCGCACGGCGGGTCGTTCCCGATCACCGTCGAGGGCGTGGGCGTGATCGGGGCCGTGACGGTGTCGGGGCTGCCTCAGCTGGAGGACCACCGGTTCGTGGTGGAGGCGCTGGAGGAATTCCTGAGCAAGGGCTGAACGCATTCACGTTCAGGGGGTGCCTTCTTTTTCAGAGGGCACCCTTTTCTCATGCGTCCTTGAATTCCTGCCGCTGCCTTCCGAGCCCTTCGATCTCCAGTTCCACCACATCCCCGGAACGGAGATAGGGCTTGGGCTCGGGCTCCCCCAGCGCGACCCCGGCGGGCGTCCCGGTATTGATGACGTCCCCGGGATAAAGGGTCATGAACTGACTCACATATCGCACGACCTCACCGACCGGAAAGATCTGCTCGGCCGTGGTCCCGTCCTGCTTCAGTTCGCCGTTGACCCACAGCCTGAGGGCGAGTTCCTGCGGGTCGGGGACCTCGTCTGCGGTCACCAGCCACGGCCCGAGCGGGTTGAACGTCTCGCAGTTCTTCCCCTTGTCCCAGGTCCCGCCCCGCTCGATCTGGAATTCCCGCTCCGACACGTCGTGCGCCACCGCATAACCGCCGACATGCGCGAGCCCGTCCGCCGCGGATTCCAGATAACGGGCGGTGCGGCCGATGACGACCGCCAATTCGACCTCCCAGTCCGTCTTCACGGAACCGCGCGGCACGAGAACGGTGTCATAAGGCCCTACGACGGTGTCGGCGGCCTTGAAGAAGATCACCGGCTCGGCGGGCGGCTCGGCACCGGTCTCCCGGGCGTGGTCGTGGTAGTTGAGCCCGATGCAGACGATCTTCCCGATCCGTGCGAGAGGCGCCCCGACCCGCGCCGCGCCGGGGTCGAGCACGGGCAACTCACCGCCGGCCACGGCGTCCCGGACCCGCGCCAGGGCCGCCGCGTCCGCGAGGAGGGCGCCGTCGACGTCGTCCACGATCCCCGAGAGATCCCGTAGTACTCCAGCGGTGTCCAGCGCCGCGGGGCGCTCCGCTCCCGCCGTGCCGACTCGCAGCAGCTTCATGGCCGTGCCTCTCCCTCGCCGGCGGTGCGTGTCCCCGGCAGCCCCAGTCATCCGATGTCTGCTCGATCCTCCGACCTCCCCGTTCCGTACGCAATACCCCGTTCACGTACTGGACCGAAGCGCCCACCCGCCGGACCGGAGCCAAGGGGTCACCTGTAGAGCAGCACGCGCTCCGCCGTCCCCCACGCCGTGCTCGTCACGATGTACAGCGCGGCGGCCAGGGGGACGACGGCGACGCTCACCAGCGTGAGGAACGACATGAACGGCATCGCCCGGGTCAGCGCGCCGAGCCCCGGCACCGCGCTGCCCGAGTCGACCGGCAGGCTCGCGCTCATGGTGCGCCGGCTCTGCCGGTACCCGAACCACGCGACGACCGTGACGAGCGCGAACAGTCCGAGGTAGACGAGGCCCGCCGGGCCGAACAGCCCGCCGTCGCCCAGCGCGTCGGTCCAGCGGTCGCCCAAGGGCGCGGCGAGCAGCTCGTGTTGGAGCAGGCCGTTGGTCTCGCCGCCGATCGTGGGGCGGGAGAAGAGGGTGAACAGGAGGAAGAACGCGGGGAGTTGGAGGAGGCCCGGCAGGCAGCCCGCGAGCGGGGACACCTGTTCCTTCGTGTGCAGTTCCAGCACGGCCCGCTGGAGTCGCTCGGGGTCCTTGGCGTGCTTCTTCCGCAGTTCGGCGATCTTCGGCTGGAGTGCCGTCCGTGCCTTCTGGCCCCGTGCGGACGCCCGGGACAGGGGGTGGACCAGGAGGCGTACGAGCAGGGTCAGGAGGATGACCGCGGCGGCTGCCGCCGAGGCGTGGAAGAGCGGTTCGAGCAGGTCGGCGAACCGCTCGACCAGGGACGCGAAGACGGACATGGGTGAGCCCTCCGGGGGTCTCGTCGTGCCGGAAGTGGGGGCGGTGCGGCGGCATGACGAACCCACGCGGGGTACCCGGGTAGTACTACGGGGTGACTCGGCCCTTGGCCTGCGGGTGCCCTACGCGGATGTCGTCCGGAGGGTGCGGCCGGGCGCTCGGGGGCGGGGGCGGCCCGAGGCGTCGGGGTCGCGCTGGGGCAGGAAGGCCGTACGGCGGGCCCGGTCCCGGATCGCCGTGCGGACGCGGTTGCCCGGGACGGGGGTGGCGCAGCGGGCGGCGAGGAGACAGCAGACGGCGAAGGCCGAGCCGATCGCGGCGGCCACGGCGAGGGCGGTGAAGAGGGGGCCGGTGTCCAGGAGGAGGGCGCCGAGGAAAAGGACGGCGAGGGCGCCGAACGCCCTTACCGGTAGCCGGCTTTGGAGACGCGCCATCGTTCACTCCCCCCGTTGCCGTTCGGCTGTTCTCGCGGCTGGACCGATCACCGCCTGCGCTCTGAAGACGAACGGGGCCGGCAGGTGGTTCCCGGGCCGGGGCGGTCTTTCAGCTCCGGGAACCGGTGGCGTTCTGGGAGTCGCCTGAGTTCCGGGCCTCGGTGGAGACCAGTTTCCCCCACACCACCAGCCGGTACCGGGAGGTGTACTCCGGCGTGCAGGTCGTCAGGGTGACGTACGCCCCGGGTATGTCGTACCCGTACCCCGGGTGGACGGTGGAGCGGGGTACGACCCGTAGTACTCCGGAGTCATGGGCGGAGGTCTGCGGCAGGACGCGGTCGACGGTGTACGTGTACCGGGTGGTCGCCGTCTCCACCCGGACCGTGTCGCCGCGCCGGAGCCGGTCGAGGTGCCGGAAGGGCTCGCCGTGGGTGTTGCGGTGGGCGGCGAGGGCGAAGTTGCCCTGCGCGCCGGGCTGCTGGGTGCCGGGGTAGTGACCGGCGTACCCCTTGTCGAGGACGGCCCGCTTGTCGATGCCCTCGGCGATGGGGACGCGGACGCCGATCCGGGGGAGGACGAGGACGGCGTACGCCTGGGAGCGGCGGGGCGCCGGCGTCGTACGCGGTGAAGTGCCGTTGCCGGAGGGGGAGTCGCCGGACATGTCCGTCTCCGGGGCGGGGTCCGCGGCCGGGGAGCCGCTGCCGTCCGCCCCTCCGCTCCCCCACTGCCGCTCCAGCGCCCGCACCTCGCGTTCGGCGCCCGCTCTGGCCTCCTGGTTGGTCCACCACAGCTGGTGGACGACGAGCAGCAGCCCCAACACGCCTGCGGTGACGAGGAGTTCGGCACCGGTCCACAGGAACCGTCGGCGCCGGGCGCGACGGCGCAGGACACGGTGCTGTACGACGGCGCGCGGCACGCGGGATCACCTCCGCCACCTCCGGGTCCACGGACGATAAGGGCTGCGGGCCGAAGTCTCCAGACCCGTATGCGCACCGCGTCACGTTCGTCCCGTCGAACCCTTCTTCCACAGGTTTGCGAAAGGGGTGTCAAAACTCTCGACAACACGCCTGACGCACCTGATGCTTCCTGTCACACCCCCACAAGGCCGGTTGGACGACCGGCCCTCCCCCAACCGTCGATCGACGACGATCGAAGCGGAGTAGCCATGATCCGACGCAGAACCCTGCTCGCTGCCACGGGCGGCGCCTTCCTCGGCAGCGCCCTGGCCACCGGCACGGCCCACGCCGACGCGACGATTTCCGTGAACCCCGCGACCACGTACGGCACTTGGGAGGGCTGGGGCACCTCGCTGGCCTGGTGGGCGAACGTCTTCGGCGGGCGGGACGACTTCGCGGACATCTTCTTCACCACCAAGTCGACGACGTACAACGGCACTTCGCTCCCCGGCCTGGGCCTGAACATCGCCCGCTACAACCTGGGCGCGTGCAGCACGAACTCGGTGAGCGGCGAGTCGATGGTGGCCTCGCCCAACATCCCCGCGTTCAAGCAGATCGAGGGCTACTGGCAGGACTGGAACAACGAGGACCCCACGTCCTCGGCGTGGAAGTGGACGGCGGACACCACCCAGCGGGCGATGCTCCAGAAGGCCGTCTCGCGCGGCGCGACGACCGAGCTGTTCGCCAACTCCCCCATGTGGTGGATGTGTTCCAACCACAACCCGTCCGGCGCGTCGGGCGGCGGCAACAACCTCCAGACCTGGAACTACCGCCAGCACGCCTCCCACCTCGCGGCGGTCGCCCTGTACGCCAAGAACAACTGGGGCGTGAACTTCGCGACGGTCGACCCCTTCAACGAGCCCTCGTCGTCCTGGTGGACGGCGACCGGCACGCAGGAGGGCTGCCACATGGACTCGACCGTCCAGGCCGCCGTACTCCCCTACATGCGCAGCGAGTTGGACAAGCGGGGCCTCACCGGCGTACGCATCTCCGCGAGCGACGAGACCAACTACGACACGGCGCGCAGCACTTGGAGCGCGTTCTCGTCGACGACGAAGGGGTACGTCAACCAGGTCAACGTGCACGGCTATCAGGGCTCGGGCGGCCGAAGGGACCTGCTGTACACGGACGTCGTGACGACGTCCGGCAAGAAGCTGTGGAACTCCGAGACCGGTGACAACGACGGCACCGGTATGTCCATGGCGAGCAACCTGCTCTACGACTTCCGCTGGCTGCACCCGACGGCGTGGGTCTACTGGCAGGTGATGGACCCGTCGTCGAACTGGGCGATGATCGCGTACGACGCGAACACCCTGGCGCCGGGCGCCGTACAGACGAAGTACTACGTGATGGCCCAGTTCAGCCGGCACATCCGCCCCGGTATGACGATCCTCGACACGGGGGTGAGCTACGCGGTCGCGGCGCTCGACCGGTCGGCGGGCCGGCTGGTGATCGTCGCGGCGAACACGGCGACGTCGGCGCAGACGCTGACGTTCGACCTGTCCCGCTTCACCACCGTCTCCGGCGGCTCCGGGGGTCTCGTCCCCCGCTGGAACACGGTCACGACCGGCGGCGGCGACCTCTACACGGCCCGCTCCGACATCCGCGTCTCCGGCAAGACGGTCGCGGTGCCGTTCGCGGCGCAGTCGGTGCAGACGTTGCAGATCGACGGGGTGGCGGTGTAGCGGAGTCGTACGGAGGTACTACGGGTCCGTAGGGGTCCGGCCGTCCGGAATGCGCCGACGACCGGCGGCAGTACAGCCCCGTACGCCCCGTACTACCCGCACTACCTGTGGACCCCGTACATCCGACGGTGTACGGGGTCCACGACCGCGGGCCGGTGCGCGGGCTGAGGCACGGGCCGGTGCCGGGGACCCACTCCGGCCTGCGGATACCTCACCTTTGTCACCGGCGGGCAGTACCGTGTCGTCCATGCGCCCCGACACGCCCGCCGAGAACGTCGACCACACCGCCGAAGCCGCCCGCCTGGAACGCACCGTCGGCCTCCACCCGGAGGACGCGGAACCGCTCCTGCTGCGGGCGGCGGCCCACCTGGAACTGGCCGGCGACCGCCCCGCGGCAACCGCTCTCTACGACCGTCTGCTGGCGACCCCGGACACCCTGGACGCCCCGCACCTCACCCGCGCCCTGAAGGCGGCCAACCTCTGGGAGTACGGCCACGAGGCCGAGGCCCGCGCGATCATCGACGGCATCCGCGTGGCCGCTCCGCGCGACCCGGCGCCGTGGGTGATCGTCGCGGAGGCCCTGGAGTCCCACGACGAACTGGAGCAGGCGGAGGCGACGTTCACGGAAGGCGCCCGCCTCCTCTTCACGAACGGCTCCGAACCCCCGTACTCCGCACACCCGTTGCTCTTCGGCCGGCACCGCGTACGGCGCATGCTGGGCGCCGACCACGACGACTGGGACCGCCTCGCCGACACCCTCCACACCTCGCCCGTCTCCCTCGACGAACTCCACGACCCCAAGCGGGTCTGGTCGTTGGGCTCGGAGAACCCCGCGGAGCTGGAGGCCGAGATCTCCCGGCTGCGTGCCGAACTCGGCGCCTACCGGGAGGAGTTGTCCCGCCCGTTCCCGGTGGCGATCCTCCACTGGCCCACCGCCGAACTGACCGAACTCCTCGCGGCGTACCCCTCCCTCACCACCGAATACCCCTCCCACGACGCCCACTTGTCGACCATAGAGTCCTCCCTCCGCGAACTCTCCGCCTCCGGCACCCCCAACCTCGGCATCGTCACCGGCACGGTCCCGTCCTACGAGGCGTTCGCGGCGTCCGAGGGCACGTCCCCGTCCGACCCGACGCTGCTCCCCCAGTACGCGACGACGTTGGCGGCGCGGGGGCGAGCGGTGGCGTGGCCGCCGCAGCGGGGGGCGGAGTGTTGGTGCGGGTCGGGTGACGCGTATGGAGAGTGTCACGGAGTGAACTGACGGTCCGCCGTCTGCTTCGCGCCTTGGGGCTGCGCTAGCGCGTCGAGTATCCGGTGCCGGGCATGGCCCGCCGCCGGATCGGCGGTTTCTTCTGGCACGGCTGCTCGGAGCACGCCTCAGCGTGGAGAAAATAGCCTGAAAAGTTCGCACATCACGTCTTCGTCGACTGCCTCTCCATCTTCCGATGAAGCTCCTTAGCCCTGTCTCGAAGCTTTCCTTGAAGAGCCTTCCGATTAACGCCCCGAGTCTTTAGAGCATGACAGTTCGGACAGAGAGCGATCATCGACTCAGGCACGTCTTGGCCGGTAAGTGCCAGCCCGTTCACATGATCCACTTCAAGGATGGGCTGGCCCGCATCAGTCTTCTCAAGAGAATGACCAGGGCAGGCCAGATTTTCACATCGGCCATCGCTCCGTATGATCACTGCTTCACGGGCAGCAGGAGATCTCATATACCGCTCCACCATGACAGTTTTGGATGGCTTGCGACGGCCTCCTTGCGCTTCCCGTGCAGCTTTCGCGAGTCGCCTATACCTCTCTTGGCGAGTGAGGTCCTTCCCACACACCAAATCCTCCACCTCGACAGGAAAAATTTCCTCGGACTCGTCATGAACGGTCTTATCATCCCGTTCGAGATACTTGATTATGTCGGCAGGCCAGGTATCGCGCATAGGCGATGGAACAGGGGCAAGGACCCAAACGTACTCTCGACGCGGTTTCTTGTCTTCTCCCTTACCCCATCGCCGATAGCATTGAACGACGACGACCCATGACTCGAAAGACCAGTTTCCCCGATGCGGCTGGTGCCAGTATCGAAGAGCCCTCTCCGCTTTCTGATACCTCTGCAAGGATAGATTTCCGTTGGTCATGGCCTGATCGCCGCGCAAGCCGTCTCCGGTGTAAGCCACCCACCCCGTCTCAGGGATGAGATGATCGGAATACGGACCCTTCTCGCGCGAGTAAACCGCAAGGATTCCATCCTCAAGAGGAGTAATTCCTCCCGTACCATTACCACCATAGATATCTCTGATAACGGTGCGATTCTTGTGAGTCTCGCCAGCGATTGGGCGCAAGAAATAATCGACTCGTTCCGACCAGAATCCCGCCAAGTTCAAGGATTGAAGCAGAAGGGTAGACTTCTCCGGAAAGAAGCGCACCATCAGATTACTGACAGCCCGGGCTGCCACTTCTGGATCTCTCACCAATTGGTCGTAGTCCTTCTGTGGCAGACCTGCGTGAGGATTCACTTCCTCCAGTTCGGCAAGTTTCAGCCGCTCCCCCCGCGCCGAATGATGGGGCGTTTCCCAGAGCCCATCACCCTGAAGAGCTTGGAAGGCTGCCACGAGTTCGCGCTCATCCTGGCCACCCGCGAACTCCCCAAAAAGCAGCTGCACTTCTCGCTTCACTACAGACCACGGTTGAAGACGCGGACGCCCGTGCAGAGCTTGAGCGATGCCCCACAGGACGAGCAACGGGCGATGCAGGGGCATACCTGTACGTCGCTCCTTGGGCCTCAGCCACCCGATCCGAGTGAGGAAGTCCCGCTCGTCAGCCATCACACACTCCAGTCCCCGAGTACTTGCATGACTATCTGACCAGACGGCACTGACAGTGGCCTCGAGAGGGCCCCGAGAGAGCCCCGAGAGAGCCCCGGGAGGAGCGAAGCGCCGACTCCAGCTTCGTCGGGTGCTCCTGTTAACTGGTCCTTCGCAACACGCGATCAAGGGGGTCAAAGTGGTTCGACCAGGGGACATGTCACAGCCTGTGCCTGGTGTGTACGAGGAACTCGTCACCGAAGGCATGCAGGCACAGTTCGCTCAACTGGACAAGGCCGGCTGGAAGCCGATTCAAGGCGAGGTCAGCGCCGAGTCCTCGCCTCACGTGTTGGCCCGCTACATCGGCAACGCCGTGGGACGCCGGCTGAGCCAGCTGCCACACGACAAGCAAGTTGCCGCGGCCAACCAGATCATGCAAGCGCTGATCCGGAGCGCGCCCGACCCCGACGTGGACGAGGCCATGACGACCATCGCCGATGGTCCCCGTCAACTCCTGGCCATGGCCGAGCAAGAGGCCCCCGGCGTCTTCGCCATCAGACCCCTAACGCCGTTGTCCGAGACCGCGCTGATCACCAATGCTCCCGACGACCCAAGCCTGGGAGCGGAGTTGCGGGCTGAGCTTGCCACTGCTGACCGCGTCGACCTGCTCTGCGCGTTCGTGAAGTGGTACGGGATAAGAGTCCTTGAGGATGCGCTCCACGCAGCCAAAGAGCGCGGCGTTCCTATCCGGGTCATCACCACCACTTACATCGGCGCAACCGATCGCCATGCGCTGGATCGACTCGTACGTGATTTCGGCGCTACGGTGAAGGTCAACTACGAAATCCGGTCGACGCGGCTACACGCCAAGGCATGGCTGTTCCGTCGAAACACTGGTTTCGATACGGCGTACGTCGGCAGTTCCAACCTATCGAAAGCAGCTTTGCTCGATGGATTGGAGTGGAATGTACGCCTGTCGTCAGTAGCCACTCCTCGGGTACTCGACAAGTTTGAGGCGACCTTCGATGCATATTGGGCTGACTCGGCATTCGAGTCGTACGACCCCGAACGCGACGGAAATCGGCTAGCCACTGCGCTTTCTCAAGCAGGGAAAAATGAAAGCACACAGGGACTCAAAATCAGCCTTTCAGGTCTTGAAGTGCATCCCCTCCCTCACCAGAAAGACATGCTGGAGCGTCTCCAGGTAGAGCGCACTGTTCGTGGACGCAACCGCAATCTCCTTGTCGCAGCGACAGGGACGGGGAAAACGGTCATGGCTGCGCTCGACTACCGCAGAATGCGTGACGAGCAAGGCGGAAAGCTCCCCCGACTCCTCTTTGTTGCCCACCGCAAGGAGATCCTTGATCAGTCACTGCGGACGTATCGAGAGGTGCTCGACAACGCTTCTTTCGGCGAGCTCCTCCACAGCGGTAAAGAGCCACGCGATTGGACGCATGTTTTTGCGAGTGTCCAATCACTCAACCTTCGCCGACTGGAGCAACTGTCCTCCGACAACTTTGACGTTATCGTGATCGATGAGTTCCATCACGCTACCGCTGAAACGTATAGGCGAGTTATCGATCACTTCGATCCGTCCGAGTTGCTGGGTCTTACAGCAACTCCGGAACGGATGGACGGACTTAATGTTCAGGACGAGTTCTTCAATGGCCGTATCGCCGCTGAACTACGCCTCTGGGAAGCTCTAGAGAATGACCTCCTCTGCCCCTTCCACTACTTCGGCATTCCGGACGGCACAGACCTGACTCGCCTGAACTGGCGCTCCGGCACCTACGATCGCGATCAACTCGGCCATCTCTTCACCGGCGATGAAGCTCGGGCGCGGATCGTCATCAAGCAGGTCGAGGACAAAATCTCCAATCCGGCAGGGATGCGGGCACTTGGGTTCTGCGTCACCAAGGCCCACGCACACTTTATGGCTGACTGCTTCCGCAGAGCAGGATTCCAGGCAGTAGCTCTCGACAGTGATTCGCGTACCGACGTACGTGAGCAGACACTCAAAGACCTCAAAGAAGGGCGAATTCAAGTAGTTTTCTCTGTCGACCTGTTCAATGAGGGGTTGGATGTCCCTGACGTCGACACGCTATTGCTTCTTCGCCCCACCAACAGCGCGACAGTCTTCCTTCAGCAGCTTGGACGCGGCCTGCGTCGCACTCCGAACAAGCCTGTCCTGACCGTCCTTGACTTCATTGGTCAGCATCGTGCCGAATTCCGCTTCGAGGAGCAGTTCCGGGCTCTGACTAACCTCTCCCGTAATCGTCTCTTCGAGAGCATCGACCGAGGTTTTCCACAACTCCCATCTGGCTGCCAGATCATCCTGGAAGGGAAGTCGAAGGACATCATCCTCGACAACATCCGCGCCCAGATCAAGGCCACGATCACCACGCTGACGAAGGAAGTAAAGGACTACAACACCCCACAACTCTCGGACTACCTTCGCGAAAGTCGACGCGATATTCAGGAAGTCTACAAGAGCGACAATTCTTGGACCAAGGTACTACGCAAGGCAGGATTCATCCAGGAGGAAGCGCCTACCGGTGAGGCTGAACTCCTCAAGCGGGTTCACGCTTTCCTCCATGTGGACGACCCTGACCGAATCCATGCGTACCTACGTCTACTCACCGATGATGCACCGAGCTACGACTCCCTCCCTACTCGGCAGCAGGCATACGCCCGCATGCTCTTCTTCAACTTGTGGGATAACGCCGGAGAGTTCACCAGTTATCAGCAAGGACTTGAGTCGCTGCGTTCCCAACGGGAGCTGCGGGACGAACTACGGCAAGTCCTGTTGTACGCACTCGAAAAAGCCGACCATTTTCCCCTCCCCCTCGATGGACCCCTCGCTGACGTCCCCTTGAAGATCCACAGCTCTTACAACCGCTCCGAGATCCTCTCGGCTCTGGGAGTAGCTGAACTGGGTGGACAGATGCCGAGGGACTTCGGACAAGGGGTCCGTTGGATTCAGGAACTCAAAACCGATGCCCTTCTCATCACCTTGGAGAAGAACGAGCGCGACTTCTCACCTACTGTCAGATACCAGGACTACGCTCTGAGTCCTACACGTTTCCACTGGGAATCGCAGAGCACTACACCGGAAAACTCCGCGACAGGTATGCGTTATCAGCAACACACGGAACAAGGAAGTCACGTTCTCCTGTTCTTGCGTCGCTACAAGCGCAACAGCATCGGCAAAGCCGAACCGTGGATGCTTCTGGGACCGGCCACCTATGCGGGCCACACCGGTAGCAAGCCCATGGCAATCACCTGGGATCTGCACCACGAACTTCCTGCCGATGTGAGTGCCTACGCCTCGATTAAGAACTGATCCAACCTGCCGCTCGGACGGGGGTACGGGCCCCGGCCTCGTGTGGAGGAGGTCGAGACGATGTCGATCGCGGCCTCCTCCGCTTGCACCATGCTCAGCAGCCCCGAACTGTCACCTGGCAGCAGGTGACTTTGCGATCGACGCGCAATTCGACGCTCCAACGTACGGAGATGGCGTCGACAAGTGTCATCCTCCACCCGTCCGCGAAGTCCGTTCCAGGCATGGTCGCCCTTCATGACTCCCCTACGCCACACAGACCCACACGGTTGAGCAGACACACGCCGCCCCACGTGGTCAGAATGGCCCATGCACCGTCTCGTAGTCATCGACGCCCCCTCCAACCTCGGCCTCCGCCCGCCCACCGAAGGCACTGTGCCCGGCTGTTACAAACTCGCGGGCGCGCTCCGTGAGCAACGGATCGTGCAACGTCTCGGTGCGAATGAAGGTGGAGTCGTCGTTCCGCCCCGCTATGACCGTGGTGACTGGCAAGAGGGCGATGGTGTGTTCAACGCCGAGGCGATCGCCGTGTACACCCGCAGGCTCGCCGACCGCATCGAACACCACGTCCGTGCCGGGGACTTCCCTGTCGTGCTGGGCGGGGATTGTTCCATTCAACTCGGGGCCTCGCTCGCGCTGCGCCGTATCGGACGGTACGGGCTTGCGGTCATCGACGGGTCCGCCGACTTCCGGCACCCCGGCAACTCCGACCGTGTCGGTGCGGCGGGCGGTGAGGAGTTGGCCATTGCGACGGGCCGGGGCCAGCGGGACCTGTCGGACCTCGAAGGGCTGCGGCCGTACGTGAGGGACGAGGACGTACAGGTCCTCGGCATCCGGGACTACGACGAAGAACGGGCCGAACTCACGGAGTTGAGGATCTCGAACGCCACGGTCGGTGAGATCCGGAAGTGGGGTGCCGAGGACATCGCGGGCGCGGTCGTGCAGACCCTCGAAGTGCCGGTGACCGACGGGTTCTGGGTGCATCTGGACGCCGATGTCCTGGACCCGTCCGTCATGCCCGCCGTCGACGGCCCCGACCCCGACGGCCTCCTTCCCGCCGAACTCACCCCGCTGCTGAGGACCTTGGTGCAGTCGGAACGCTGCGTCGGGTTCAATCTCACGATCTACGACCCGGACCTCGACCCCGACGGCTCCTGCGCGGCCCTCCTCGCCGACATCGTCCAGGCGGCCTTTCAGCCACCCCTGTTGAGTTCGTGAGACATCTGGGCACCATCACAGGCGGAACCGGCGGCTTGCGACATCTCTGAGGAGATCTGATGACGACTTCCACTCCCTGGCAGCAGCGACTCGCCACCGGTACCGAGGACATTCAGGACGAGGTCGTCACCCTTTACCGGCAGAGCCGCAGCAGCAGGGCGTTCCTGCCGACCATGATCTGGGGCACGCTCCAGACGGAGGAATACGCGACGGTGATTCTCCGGCAGGTCGTGGAGTTCCTCGGGGTACCGGACGACGTGCCGGCCGGGGTCGCCAAACGGATGGAGCGGCAGGGCGTGCTGTACGACGGGGAGCACGAGTACGAGGTGGTTCTCGGAGAGCAGGCGCTCTATACGAATGTCGGCGGCGCGAAGGTCATGCGGGGGCAGCTGGAACGGCTGCTCAGGGAGATCGAGTTGCCCTCGTTGAAGCTCGGCATCCTTCCTGCGACGGCGGAGACGGACGTCATCCCCATGCCCGGCTTCAACATGTACGACGGCACCCTCGCGTCGTACGAACTCGTGTCCACCGGCGTCGACATCACCGACCCCGCTGAACTCGCCCTCCACGTCAAGGCGTTCGAGGCCATCAGCCGGGCGGCGGTGTACGGGGACGACGCCAAGTTGCTGATCTCCGAGGCTCTCACCCGCTGGAGCGGCGGGAGTTGAGGAATGCCGAGATCGCCCCGTACAACTCGCCGGGCCGGTCCAGGTGGACGTCGTGGCCCGCGTTCGGAATGACGGTGATGTGGGTGTGGTCCGGGCGGCGGGACCGCATCTCCGGGGGTTCCGAGTGGGGCATCGTGCCCTGTGCGCCCCGTACGACCAGGGTGGGACAGCGGAGGCGTTCCCACTCCGCCCAGCGGTCCCGGGTGGCTGGTTCGCGGACGGCCGCGGTCATCATGTCGCGGTCGACGCGGGGGTGGCCGGTTCCGTCGGGGTGCCAGTTCAGACCGTCGGCCCAGGCCGTGTGGCCCAGGAAGGCGACTGCGTCTTGGTACGACGGGAAGGGCACCGGCCAGCTGTCCAGCCAGGCAGCGATCTGCTCGGGGAGGTCGGGGGCCGCGATGGCGGGGCCCGCCTCGATCAGGATCAGGGCTTCGACGAGATCCGGGTGGGCTGCCGCGGTGAGGAGGGCGGTCAGGCCGCCGAGGGACTGGCCCAGAAGTACTACGGGTCCTGTTCTCAGGGTCGTCAGCAGAGCCACCGCGTCCGCCGTCGCCGCCGCGCGGGACATGTCCGGTGGGTTGCGGGTGCTGGCGCCGTGGCCTGCCGCGTCGTAGCGGATCACTCGGTGGCCGGCCGTGAGGAGGCGGGTGGTCAGGTCGTTCCATTCGCCCATGTGGCCTGCGAGACCGTGCAGGAGGAGGAATGGAGGGACCGGTTCGGGGTGGGGTGGGTGTTCGTCGTAGTAGGCGAGCCGGGTGCCGGTGGCGGTGTGAAGGAAAGAGGGCGGGGGTGGGGACAAGGGCATGGGGGGAGTCTGGCCGATTGGCTGCCGCCCCCGCCTTCGGGTTTCCGGGGGTCCGTCAGGGCTTTCGCATCAGTTCCGCCCTGCCGAACAACAGCGCGTAGCCCTGCGGGAGTTGGTTGATGATGCGGGCCGTCAGGGTGGGGCCCGCCAGGTGGGACAGGACGGTGAGGACCGAGGTGACGTGCCAACGGGCCTTGTCCGGGGATTCGTTGTTCAGGTGGGCGGCGACTGCCGTGACGAACTCGGCTGCGGGGGAAGGGAGGTTGGCGGGGGTGCGAGGGGTGAGGAGTGCCGCTGCCTCTGGGGGGAGGGTGCGGGTGAGGGCCGTGCGTTCCGGGGCGGGGAGGAGCGGGGCCAGGGACGTCAGTGTGGTGCGGGTGATCCGCTCCGCGTCCGCCGTCGTGGGGTACTGGCCCGTGCGCTTGACCCTCGCCACCAGGTGCGGCCAGGGCTCCGGGGTGCGGATCAGGGAGTGTCTCGGGGCCGGGATCGCCCTCCCCGAGGTGTCCTCGGCCGGCTTCGGGTCGGTCGCGTGAGGCTCCGTCTTGGTCATCTTCTCGTTTCCGCTCGGCGTTCCCTCTTGTTCCCCGTCTGTCGCTCCTGCCCCGGATTTCCGCGTCGACACCTCCGGGAAGTTGACAGAGGTGCACTCAGGTTCGAGGGCGCCTGGTGGGTCGGGGTTAGCCTCGGGGTGATCCCTAGGAGGTACTCCATGGCCAAGGTTCCCAGCTCGCTCGTCGCCGCCGGTGGGCTCGTCGGTGGGTACGGTGTCGCCCGCTGGACGAAGAAACGGCATCTCGGCGGGGTCGTGCTCGCCGCCGCCGGGGCCGCTGCCGCGTGGCAGTGGAAGGAGCGGGCCGGCGGGAAGGCCGCGGGGGCGCTGGGGGTCGCGTATCTCGCCGCGTTCGCCGGGTCGCATCCGCTGGCGAAGAAGGTCGGCGCCTGGCCGTCCGTGTTCGGGGTCGCGGGGGCCGTGGGGCTCGCGTCGTGGGCGGTCGCCGACCGCAAGGGGGTCTGACGGGGCAGGGGACTACGGGGGCAGGGGGGTACTGGAGTACTACGGGTAGTACGACCTTTAGCTCCCGGGAGGCGAGGGCGGTGAGGTGCGGGTGGGCTCAGGGTCGTAGGGGTACGGCCTCCCCTCCAGTACCCCGGCCCCCTCCCCCCATCTACGACGCCCCAGCCCCCTCCCCTCGAAACGCCCGCCGGTACCCCTGCGGGCTCGTCCCCACCACGCTCCGGAACCGTTCCCGGAACGCCGTCGGTGACCCGAAGCCCACCTGCGCCGCGATCCGCTCGACCGGATACGGCGTCGTCTCCAGCAGGTACTGGGCCCGCCGCACCCGCGCCCGGTGCAGCCAGCGCAGCGGCGTCGTTCCGGTCTGCTCGCGGAACCGCCGGTTGAGGGTCCGGGTGCTCATCCCGGCCCGCGCGGCGATCTGATCCAGCGTCAACTCCCGCGCGCACTCGGCTTCGAGCCACTCCAGCAGGGGTTCCAGCGCGGTGCCGGACGGCGCCGGGGGCAGGTCGTGGACGATGAACTGCGCCTGGCCGCCCTCGCGTTCGAGCGGCATGACACACATGCGGGCGGTGTGCGCGGCGACGGCCGAGCCGTGGTCGGTGCGGACCATGTGCAGGCACATGTCCATCGCCGCCGCGGCCCCCGCCGACGTCAGGAACTGGCCGTTGTCGACGTACAACACGTCCGGGTCCACGTCGACTTGGGGGTAGCGCGCGGCCAGGTCGGACGCCGCGAACCAGTGGGTCGTCGCGCGCAGCCCGTCCAGCAGACCGGTCGCCGCGAGGAGGAACGCGCCCACGCAGACGGAGGCGATCCGGGTGCCGTTCGCCGCCGCCGCGCGCAGTGCCTCGGCGACTCCGGGCGGGAGTTCGGACGGTGGCTCGTCCACCCCGGGCAGGATGATCGTGTCGGCCTCGGCGAGCAGTTCGAGCCCGTACGTCGGCCGCATCGTGAACGCCTGTGTCCGCATGGCGACCCGGACGTCGTCCTCCGCCCGCACGCCGCACACCTTCACGTCGTACGGCGGACGCCCGTCCGGCAGCCGCGCCCAGCCGAAGGCGTCGATCGGGAGGGAGAGGTCGAAGGGGATGACCCCATCCAGCGCGAGCACGGCCACGGTATGCATGGCGAGATTCTATCGATCACCGGGTTCCAGCCACATCCCGGCTCCCTTCACGCCCCCGTCGTCGACCCCGGCCGTACGATCATCAGGATCGTCACCGTCGCCCACAGCAGGTTGAACACCCCGGTGAACATGCCGAGTCGAGCCGTCGTCCGGACATCCCCGCCGCCCTCGACGAGCACCTCCTGCCGGGGCAGGACCAGGACCACCAGCACGAGTGCGGCGGCGACCGTCAGGGCCGTCGACACGACCAGCCACGTGTCCCCCATCACGCCCATCGCGCTCGCCGTGGCGAACCCGAGCACCGGCACCGCGATGCCGACCCCCGCGTACACCCGGCAGATCCGGTGCAGGAGCCGTACGGCGGACCCCGCCCGTTCGTCCTCCGGCGCGGCCAGCGCCTTGCGGGCGGCCGGCGGGAACATGCTGGCGGCGACGGTGACCGGACCGACGGCGACGATCGCGGCGAGGACGTGCAGGGAGAGGAGGAGCTTGGTCATACGGCGACGGTAGGAGGAGCGCCGATCTTGGAGAAGTGGCGGAACTGACAGGGTTCAACGGATTCTCGCCAGGACTGTGTGCCCCTTCGTGTCCCTGACACCTCGCGGCAGAAAACCCCCGCAACCGCTTACCCCACTTTTCGTTATCGCCCCCACCTCCACCCCGTCTCCCCCGCATGCACCTCACCCGACGCACCCTCCTCAAGACCACCGCCCTGACGGGAGCCGCCCTCACCGGAGCCACCGCCCTCACCCTCCCCACCGCCAGCCCCGCGACCGCGGCCCCCGCCTCCTACGCCCACCCCGGCCTCCTCCACACCACCGCCGACCTCACCCGCATGGCCGGCAAGGTGAAGGCGAACAAGGCCCCGTACACGGCCGGTTACGCGAAACTCGCCGCCAACCGCCACTCCCAGACCACCTGGAACCCCAACCCGCAGCAGACGGTGTACCGAGGCTCGGGCAGCCCGCAGAACTACGGCATCCTCTACAACGACCTGCACGCCGCCTACCAGAACGGCCTGCGGTACCACGTGACCGGCGAGGACGCGCACGCCGACACCGCCGTGAAGATCCTCAACGCCTGGTCGGGCACGCTGACCTCACTCCAGGGCTCCGCCGACCGCTTCCTCGCCGCCGGCCTCTACGGCTACCAGGCCGCGAACGCTGCTGAACTGGTCCGCGACCACCCGGACTTCGAGCTGGACCGGTTCCGGCAACTGCTCACGAGCGTCTTCGCGCCGATCAGCGACAGCTTCCTGCTCCACCACAACAACGCGGTCGTCACGAACTACTGGCCCAACTGGGACCTGACCGCCCTCGCCTGCGTCCTCGCGACCGGCATCTTCTGCGACGACAAGGCCCAAGTCGCCCGCGCCGTCGACTACTTCAAGAACGGCGACGGCCTCGGCGCGGTCCGCAACGCGATCCCGGTCGTGCGCGACGACGGCCTCGCCGAGTGGCTGGAGGCCGGCCGCGACCAGGGCCACTCCCTGCTGGGTGTCGGACTCATGGGCACCGTCTGCGAGATGGCCTGGAACCAGGGCATCGACCTGTACGGGTACGACGACAGCCGTTTCCTGAAGGGCGCCCAGTACGTCGCGAAGTGGTGCCTTGGCGAGTCCGTCCCCTACACCCCCAACACCCGTGCGAAGGGGGCGATCGGCGGCTGGTCCGGCAAGGAGACCGCGTCCGCCGCGGCCGGCGTGAACCCCGACATGACCCGCCCGGTCTGGGCGATGATCGCGAACCACTACACGAAGCGCCGCGGCCTCGACGCCTCGTACGTCACCCGTATCGCAGCGAAGTCGGCCCCCGAGGGCGGCGGCGGTGACTACGGCCCCAACAGCGGCGGCTACGACCAACTCGGCTTCGGCACACTGTCGTTCACGCGGGACAAAGCGACAGGGAACGGGCGGCTCCCGGGAGTCGGCGCGAGAGCGGGCGCCGCGAGCCCCACCGCGAACGCCACCGCAGGCACCGACGCTGACGCCAACACCGGCACCGGCACCGACACCGGCACCAGCCCCGCCCCCTCGACCGCCCCCAACCACCCGAAGACCCAGGACCTGGCCGCCACCGGCCCCACCGACCTCGCCCCCTGGGCCGCCGCCACCGGCCTCACCACCCTCGCCGCCGGCTTCCTCCTCCTACGCCGCCGCAACAGGAACCGCGAACTCCAGCCCCAGGCCCAGCAGACCCCGCCTCAGTAGCCCCCGGGCCCACCGCCCCGGCCCGACCGCCCCCGGCACCTCGGCACCCCAGCCCCCAGCCCCCAGCCCCCAGCCCCCAGCCCCCAGCCCAGCACACCCGACAAGACCGCCCCGAACACCCCCGGCAGGCACCATCCCCCCGCCCCGCCTCAAGCCCCCACAGCCCGCGACACCGTGTAGATCAGCACCCCGGCGAGCGCCCCCACCACCGTCCCGTTGATCCGAATGAACTGAAGGTCCCGCCCGATGTGCGCCTCGATCTTCCGCGTCGTGTGCTCCGCGTCCCACCCGGCCACCGTGTCCGTGATCAGGGACGTGATCTCCGTCCGGTACGTCGTCACGACGTGCACGGCCGCCCCCTCGACCCAGCCGTCCACCTTCTCCTGGACGGAGGGTTCGGCGGCCATCCGCGCGCCGAGCGACAGCAGCGCGGCCCGTACCCGCAGGCGCAGTTCGCTGCGCTCGTCCTCGGCGGCGGCGACGATCATGGAGCGGACGGCGGTCCACGCGGAGGCGATGAGGTCCTGGACCTCGCCCCGGCCGAGGACCTCGGTCTTGAGGCGCTCGACCCGCGCGCGGGTGTCCGTGTCGGACTGGAGGTCGGCGGCGAAGTCGGCGAGGAAGCGGTCGAGGGTGCCGCGCGCGGGGTGCGAGGGCATGTCCCGCATCTCCGTGACGAACCGGAGCAGCTCCTTGTAGACGCGCTCGCCGATCCGCTTGTCGACGAACCGGGGTGTCCAGCCGGGCGCCCCGCCCTCGACGGCGTCCATCACGGAGTCGCTGTGCAGCACCAGCCAGTCGTGCGCCCGGGTCACGATCAGGTCGACGGCCCGTTTGTGGCCGCCGTCGGCGACGACCTTCTCCAGCATCTTGCCGATGCCGGGGGCGATCTCCTGCGCGTCCGCGCGCCGGGTGATGGCCTCGCCGACGACGGCCTGGACGTCGGAGTCGCGCAGGACGGCGAGCGCGCCCCGCAGCGCCGTGGCCAGCTCGGCGGTGACCCGGTCGGCGTTCTGCGGCTCGGCCAGCCAGGCGCCGAGGCGGCTGCCGATGCCGACGGAGCGCAGCCGCTGCCGTACGACGTCCTCGGAGAGGAAGTTCTCGCCGACGAACTCACCCAGGGACACCCCGAGGGCGTCCTTCTTGGTGGGGATGATCGCCGTGTGCGGGATGGGCAGGCCCATGGGGTGGCGGAAGAGGGCGGTGACGGCGAACCAGTCGGCGAGCGCGCCGACCATGCCGGCCTCGGCGGCGGCGGCCACATAGCCGGCCCAGGCGCCCGCGCCCTCGTGCGACGCCCACTTCGCGAGGACGTACACCACGGCCACGAACAGCAGCAGCCCGGTCGCGGTGAGCTTCATCCGCCGCACCCCGCGCCGCCGCTCCTCGTCGGCCTCGGTGAAGGCGGTCATGGTCCGGTACGACGGGGCAGGCCGGCCGGGGCCCGCGGAACCCTCCGCACCCCCAGAGCCCCCGCCACTCCCCGCACCCGAAGCGCCCGAAGCACCGGAAGCACTCAGACCTCCCGCAGCACCCGCACCTTCCGAAGCACCCGACCCGCCCGGCACACCCCCACCCTCTCCGACAGCCCGCACCCCCTCCGCACCGCGCACCCGCTCAGCGTCCCCCGCGTCCACTCCACTGCGTTCCATAGGCTCCACCCGTTCGCCGATCTCCTCCCCATTGTCCTTCTTGCTCCTGGAACGGGAGAGGCGTCCCCGATGGTTCCCACGATCCCCGCGATCACTCGCGCGGGTGACGCTCCCCACGCCGGTGGGACTCGCCCAGCAGGTCATGGACCGAGTCGCGGTGGCCCTCCAGCATGCGGCGCCCCTCCCGCTCCTCCCGGCGGTCCCCCCGCCGCTCCTCCTTCAGCCGGCGCCGCTCCTCGCGCCGGTCCAGCTTCTCCTGCCGCAGCGCCGCCTTCGTCCGCTTGCGCTCGATGTCGACGCCGCCCCAGAACGCGAACCCGGTGATCACGACGCGCGGCGCGCCGGGCCCGGCGGGCACCCCGCTCTCGCGGTGGCTGAAGTCGCCCATGATCCCGATCCCCTTGGAGACGATCTCGACCCCGGGCGGCACGATCACCTGAAGACCGCCCATGATCGCCACACAGTTGATCTGGACCTCGCCCGCCGAGAAGTCCGCCTCGCGCAGATCGATCTCGCCGCCGCCCCAGAAGGCGACGCAGTTCATCCGCCGGGGCACGGTCCAGCGCCCCTTGCGCTGGAAGCCGGCCATCACCGCAACGGCCCAACTCGGCGACGCGTCACCGCCACCGATCACCTGCCCGGTCCAACTCCCCTCGGGAAGCGGCTCCTTGACCAGGTTCACCGGCGCCTGCGGCACCCCTCCCGGCGCGGGCAGATCACGGGTGATCGGCGCCAACTCCCCGTAGGTGCGCGCCGTGTACGTCGCTTCGAGGCGTTCCTCGAACTCCTCCATGTCGAGCCGGCCCTCCGCGAGGGCGTCCCGCAGGATCTCCGCGACGCGTTCGCGGTCGGCGTCCGATGCGCGCAGTTCCGGAGCGTTGTCGGTCATACGGCCAGCCTACGAGGAACCGGCGTACGGCACTATGCGGTGGCCCTGTCCGACGGCGGCCCGGGGGTGTCCCCCAGCGAGCGCAGCATCTTCGCGATCACCGCCTCGATGTCCGGCTCGCGCACCGACAGGTCGACCAGCGGGCACTCCGCCGCGATCCGCGCGACCAGGGGCGCGGCCGACTCGGACGCCGGGAACGCGAGCCACTGCCGTACGCCGTCCACGCGGACGACGCGGGCGCGGGGGCCGGCGTCGATGGGCGGGAGTTCGCGTTCCAGGTCGACGACGAGGACGCGTTCGCTCTCCCCCACCTCGTGCAGGCCGGCGAGGGGGCCGTCGTACATCATGCGGCCGTGGTCGATGACCATCACGCGTTTGCAGAGCTGCTCGATGTCCTGGAGGTCGTGGGTGGTGAGCAGCACCGTCGTACCGCGTTCGGTGTTCAACTCCCGCAGGAAATCACGGACCTTGGCCTTGGAGACGACGTCGAGGCCGATGGTCGGCTCGTCGAGGTAGAGGACGTCGGGGTCGTGCAGCAGAGCCGCCGCGATGTCGCCGCGCATCCGCTGGCCCAGGGAGAGCTGGCGGACCGGGCGGTCCAACAGGTCGCCGAGGTCGAGGAGTTGGACGAGGCGGTCGAGGTTCTCGGCGTAACGGGCGTCGGGGATGCGGTACATGCGGTGCATCAGGCGGTAGGAGTCGATGAGCGGGAGGTCCCACCAGAGCGTCGTGCGCTGCCCGAAGACCACGCCGATGCGGTGGGCGAGGCGGGTTCGTTCGCGGGCGGGGTCGATGCCCGCGACGCGCAGCCGGCCGGCGCTCGGGGTGAGGATTCCCGTCAGCATCTTGATGGTCGTGGACTTCCCGGCGCCGTTCGGGCCGATGTAGCCGACCATCTCGCCGCGCGCGACGGTGAACGTCAGGGAGTCGACCGCGCGGACCTGGCTGCGCTCGCGCCGCAGGAACCCGGTCTTCCTGCGGACGTCGAACACCTTCTCCACGTCGTCGAGTTGAATGAATTCGGCCACGCTCAGCTCCCTGTGCTCCGGTACGTCCTGAGGCCCGCCCGCCAGCCGATCCCGGCCAGCGCGCAGCACAGCGCGGCGACCAACGGCGGTGCCCACGCGGCCCCTTCGGGCAGGCCCAGCGGATAGGGGCGGCCCAACACATGTGACGCGGGCACCCAGTTGACGAACGCCAGCGGGAAGACGAACGTCACCCCGCGCACCAGCTCCTTGGCGAACACGGTCGGCGGGTACTGGAGCATCGTCCCCCCGCCGTAGGTGAACGCCGCCTGCACCTCCGAGGCGTCCTGCGCGACGAACTGGAAGGCGCCCCCGGCGACGAACACCGCCGAGAAGATCGCCCCGCCGGACAGCACGGTCACCGGCACGAGGAGGACCTTCTCCGCCGTCCAGGGGATGTCGAGCGCAGTAAGCGCGTACACAAAGATCAGCGCGCCCTGCGTGATCCGGCTCAGCCGGCGCAGCGCGAACCGGTCCGCCGCGACCTGGACGAGCACCGGCGCGGGCCGGACGAGGAGGGTGTCGAGGGAGCCGTCGCGGACCCGGGTGCCGAGGCGGGCGACCGAGCCGATCACGAGGTCCGCGAGGCCGAACGACATCGCCGCCAGGCCGTACAGGAAGGCCACCTCGGGCAGGGTCCAGCCGCCGAGGGAGTCGACCTGCGAGAACATCAGGACGATCCCGACGAAGTCGAGGCCGGTCAGCAGCAGGCCGCTGACCAGCGTCATCGCGAAGGACGCCCGGTAGGCGAGGGTGGAGCGCACCCACATGCCGGCGATCAGCAAGTACGCCCGCAGCCCCTCCGTGAGCCGGTTGCCGACGCGCTCGCCGGCGTCGTACGCGGCAGGGTCCCGAAGCCGGTCAGCCACCTTGGACCACCACCCTGCGGGTCGCGGCGCCCGTCAGGAGGCGGCCGGCGGTCAGGAGGAGCAGGGCCCAGGCCGCCTGGAAGGCGAAGACGTGGAGGGCGGGGGTCTTGCCCATCAGGAGGTCGGCGGGCATCTGGAGCTGGGCGGCCCAGGGGAGGGCCTGGACGACGTCGCCGAGGGCGCCCGGGAAGGCGTTCAGGGGGAGGGTCATGCCCGAGCAGAACAGGCCGGTGATCATCATCACCTGGATCGCGCCGGTGCCGTCCATCAGCCAGAAGCCGCTGAGAGCGACCAGAAAACGGATACTGAAACTCACCAGCGCCGCCAGGAACAGCGCGACCAGGAAGAGCAGCCAGCGCAGCGGGTCGACGGGCAGGGCCGTGGGGAAGAGCAGGGCGCCCACCACGAACGGGATCACGCCCCGGCCGACCAGCTGGAACGCCGCGCGGCCGAGGTCGGCGGCGAGCCACCAGAGCTGGAGGTCGACCGGGCGGTACAGGTCGACCGCGATGTCACCGGAGCGGATGCGCTCCATCAGGTCCATCTCCATGCCGCCGCTCTGGAGGGCGAGGGTCGCGAAGAGGGCCTGGCCGAGCCAGACGTACGTCACGGCCTCCGCCTGGTCGTATCCTCCGAGGTGCGGACGCTCGTCCCACAGCGCGAGATAGGTGTAGACCAGGATCAGGCCGAAAACCGTGTTCGTGAACACCCCTGCGGCGGTCGCCACCCGATACGTCGCGTACCTTCTGAACCCCCCTGCCACAACGGCCGCGTACAACCGCGCCGGACCCACGGCAACCGGCCCCCTGTTCTCTGTTTCTCTGTGACATTCCTCGCACGACACCGAAGCGCAGGAGCCTAGTGCGCAGGATCGGTGACCTGCCACGCGTTTTCTTCACCAACGCGTGCCGATTGCCGGGAACGGTTCGCATGGTGCGAGAGTCTTCAAACCAGGGGCGCGCGAAAAATCGAGCACAACAGGCAGTAACAGACAGTAACAAATGGCAACGAGCAGGAGTCCGAGCAACACATGAGCGACGAGCCGCAGCCGCAGCGACCGACCCAGGGGTGGGCGCCGAGAGAGCCCCTGGGCGACGCCACGGGCGTCCCGGACGCCCCTGAGGACGGCAAGGTCAAGAAGGCCAAGCGGCCGAAGCGCACCGGGTGGCGGCGGATCATCCCCACCTGGCGGATAGTGCTCGGCACCTTCATCGTCGGCGTCCTCGGGCTCGTCGGCCTGTTCTACCTCGGCTACTCGATGGTCAAGATCCCCCCGGCCAACGCGCTCGCCACCAAGCAGTCCAACCTCTACCTGTACGCGGACGGCACCGAGATCGCCCGCGACGGCGAGGTCAACCGCGAGAACGTCACCCTCGCGCAGATCTCCAAGGACGCGCAGCACGCCGTACTCGCCGCCGAGGACCGCGACTTCTACAGCGAGTCCGCCATCGACCCCAAGGCGATGCTCCGGGCCGGCGTCAACACCGCCCTGGGCAAGGGCAAGCAGTCCGGCTCGACCATCACCCAGCAGTACGTGAAGAACTACTACCTGGCGCAGGAGCAGACCGTCTCCCGCAAGGTGAAGGAGTTCTTCATCTCCATCAAGCTGGACCAGGAGCAGAGCAAGGACAAGATCCTTGAGGGCTACCTGAACACGTCGTACTTCGGACGTAACGCGTACGGCATCCAGGCCGCCGCCCAGGCGTACTACGGGGTCGACGCGACCGCCCTCACCCCGGCCCAGGGCGCCTACCTCGCCGCGCTGCTGAACGCCCCCAGCGAGTACGACGTCATCGCGCACCCCGAGAACAAGTCGGCGGCCCTGGCCCGCTGGAACTACGTCCTCGACGGCATGGTCAAGAAGGGCTGGCTGGAGCAGTCGAAGCGGACCGGGATGAAGTTCCCGACCCCGCTGGAGTCCAGCGGCGCCGCGACCGGCATGTCCGGGCAGCGCGGGTACATCGTCACCGCCATCAAGGACTACCTCAAGGACAACAAGATCCTCACCGAGGAGCAGCTCGACGGCGGCGGCTACCGCATCACCACCACCCTGGAGAAGGCCAAGCAGGACGCCTTCGTCAAGTCGGTGAACGACAACCTGATGTCGAAGCTCGACAAGAAGGACCGCAAGGTCGACAACTACGTCCGCGCGGGCGGCGCCGCCGTCGACCCCAAGACCGGCAAGGTCCTCGCGATGTACGGCGGCATCGACTACGTCAAGCAGTACACGAACAACGCGACCCGCCAGGACTTCCAGGTCGGCTCCACCTTCAAGCCGTTCGTTTTCACCTCGGCCGTCGACAACAAGTCGGAGACCCAGGACGGCCGCCTCATCACCCCGAACACGGTGTACGACGGCACCAACAAGCGTCCCGTGCAGGGCTGGAGCGGCGGCAGCTACAACCCGGCCAACGAGGACGACGTCAACTACGGCAACGTCACCGTCCGCACCGCCACCGACAAGTCGATCAACTCGGTGTACGCGCAGATGGCCGTGGACGTCGGCTCCGACAAGGTCAAGGAGACCGCGATCGCCCTGGGGCTGCCCAGCAGCACTCCGGAGCTCACCGCCTCCCCCTCGATCGCGCTCGGCGTCGCCACCGGCAGCGTCCTCGACATGGCCCAGGCGTACGCCACCCTCGCGAACCACGGCAAGCACGGCACGTACACCCTGATCGACAAGATCACCAAGGACGGCAAGACGACGCTGGAGCTGCCCGAGCAGAAGTCCAGCCAGGCCGTCAGCCGCGAGGCCGCCGACACCACCACCGCGATCCTCCAGAGCGTCGTCGAGAACGGCACCGCGACCGCCGCGCAGGCCGTCGGGCGGCCCGCCGCGGGCAAGACCGGCACCGCCGAGGAGGACCAGGCCGCCTGGTTCGCCGGCTACACGCCCGACCTCGCGACCGTCGTCGCCGTCATGGGCCAGGACCCGGAGACCGCCGCGCACAAGTCGCTGTACGGCGCGATGGGGCTGCCGCGCATCAACGGTGGTGGGGCGCCGACCGAGATCTGGGCGCAGTTCATGAAGGACGCGCTCAAGGGGACGCCGTCGTCCGAGTTCGACCTCCAGCTCCAGGACGGGGCGGACGTCGTGCAGGACGTGCCGTCGACGCCGTCGGACACGGAGAGCACGGGGCCGGAGGACGGGGCGTCGCCGACCGCCGGGGCGACCGACGGGGGTGCCGATCAGGGGCAGTCCCAGGGAGCCACCCAGGGGGCCGCTCAGGGGGCCACCAACGGGGGCAACACCGGGGCGACCGGGGACACGTCGTCCGGAAGTACTGCGGGTACCACGGCCGGGGACACGTCCGCGGGGACCACTGCCGGGGATACCTCCAGCGGTAGTACCGCGGGTACTACCGCCGGGGATACCTCAGCGGGCACTACGGCCGGGGACACCTCCGCCGGGACCGGGACGTCGGTGGGGCCGGCGTCGGGCGGGGCGAACGGGGGGAACACCGGGACGCAGGGGTAGTACGGGTAGTACGGGTATCGGGACGTAGGGGTACTCAGGTACTACGGGTAGTACGGGTGGGGCTCAGTGGCCGGAGGTCGCTTTGAGCCCCACCACTGCTATGAGGAGCAGGGCGACGAAGAAGATCCGCGCGGCCGTGGCCGGCTCGCCCAGCGCCGTCATCCCGACGACCGCCGCACCGGCCGCGCCGATCCCCACCCAGACGCCGTAGGCGGTGCCGATGGGGAGCGTACGGGCCGCGTACGACAGCAGGAGCATGCTGGTGACGATGCCGGCGCCGGTGAACAGGCTGGGGACGAGACGGGTGAAGCCGTCGGTGTACTTCATGCCGATCGACCAGGCGACCTCGATCAGACCGGCGACGATGAGCAGAATCCATGCCATGACGGCACCTCCGGAGACGGGACTCGTACGGGGTGCGTCGTCTTTGCGTCTGCCCGGTACGGCGCGTCTCGTCGGGTGGTACCCACGCTAGCAAAGGAACGGCAAAGGGGGCCGGTGACGATGGTCACCGGCCCCCTCCCTGGTATCGGGGTACCGCCCCTACCGCTCGGGTACTACAGGTACAGCCCCGTGGAGTCCTCCGACCCCTCGAAGCGGTCCGCGGCGACGGCGTGCAGGTCGCGCTCGCGCATCAGGACGTACGCCACGCCCCGCACCTCGACCTCGGCACGGTCCTCCGGGTCGTACAGGACCCGGTCGCCCGGCTCCACGGTCCGGACGTTCTGCCCGACCGCGACGACCTCCGCCCAGGCCAGCCGCCGGCCCACCGCCGCCGTCGCCGGGATCAGAATCCCGCCGCCCGAACGCCGCTCGCCCTCGCTGCTGTCCTGCCGTACCAGCACCCGGTCGTGCAGCATCCGGATCGGAAGCTTGTCGTGCTGGGTACCGCGCTCTCCACTGTTGCCGCTCACACCTCGAACCTACCTGCCTCGGGGGGACCCGTACTCCCCAGGTACTAGTCCTTGCGGCGCCGGGTGCCCAGGACCAGGAGGCCGACGACGCCAGCCGCCAGGAGGGCGACGGGGACGATGCGTTCGACGCGGGGGGCGCCGTCGTCGTCCGTGAACTTGGCCGTGACGTCGCTCACGACCCGGTTGACCTGGACGTACGCGCGTCCGAGGGTGTGGTCGACGTTGGCGACGACCTTGGCCTTGGCGTCCCCGACGATCGTCTTGGGGTGAACCCGTACACCGATCTCGTCGAGCGTCTCGGCCAGCGTCTCGCGGCGGCGCTTGATGTCCGCCTCGATCTGCGCCGGGGATCTCGTGTCCGGCGTGTCCGCAGTGTCCGCCACCGTACGGCCTCCGAAGTCTGCTGATGCGTTGTTCCGCACAGTCTGTCAGTTTCCCGGCCGGGTGCACGGGCAGGGGCCGTCCTTGTCGCGCGCCCGCCTTGTCGCGCGCCCCGATACGCTGGCTGAATGAGCGAGCGACTCCAGCCCGGCGAACCGGCCCCCGCCTTCACCCTCTCCGACGCCGACGGCAACGAGGTGTCCCTTGCGGACCACAAGGGCCGCAAGGTCATCGTCTACTTCTACCCGGCGGCCCTGACGCCGGGCTGCACGAAGCAGGCGTGCGACTTCACCGACAACCTGTCCCTGCTGGCCGACGCCGGGTACGACGTCCTCGGCATCTCCCCCGACAAGCCCGAGAAGCTCGCCAAGTTCCGCGAGCAGGAGTCCCTCCGGGTGACCCTCCTCGCCGACCCCGACAAGGCCGTACTCGAGGCGTACGGGGCTTACGGGGAGAAGAAGCTGTACGGCAAAACCGTCGTCGGCGTCATCCGCTCCACGGTCGTCGTCGACGAGGCGGGGAACGTCGAGCGGGCGCTGTACAACGTCAAGGCGACGGGGCATGTCGCGAAGATCATCAAGGACTTGGGGATCTGACGGGCCGTCCGTCCGCGCCCGCGCGCCGGCGCCCGGTGGGCCGGCGTGCGGTACCTCCGCCGGGCGGGAACCCTCTCGCCCGGCACCTCGTCATCCCCGTACACTGAGTGTCGCCGGTCGAGCACGATGACCGTTTTGGGCGGCCGTGATGGAATTGGCAGTCATGCTGGGTTTAGGTCCCAGTGGGTTAACACCCGTGTGGGTTCGAGTCCCACCGGCCGCACCGAGAGAGCACAGAGGGGCCGCCCCGTCAGCGGCCCCTCTTCCATTTCTCACCCCAACAGCTCCCGCACCACCGGCACCAGCCCCCGAAACGCCTTCCCCCGATGGCTGATCGCGTTCTTCTCCGCCGCCGTCAGTTCCGCGCACGTCCGGGTCTCGCCCTCCGGCTGGAGGATCGGGTCGTAGCCGAAGCCGTTGGTTCCGCTGGGGGCGTGCCGGAGGGCTCCTCGGAGTTGGCCCTCGACCACCCGCTCCGTGCCGTCCGGCAGGGCCAGGGCCGCCGCGCAGGCGAAGTGGGCGCCTCGGTGTTCGTCGGCGATGTCGGAGAGCTGGGCGAGGAGCAGGTCGAGGTTGGCGCGGTCGTCGCCGTGGGTGCCGGACCAGCGGGCGGAGAAGATGCCGGGGGCGCCGCCCAGGACGTCGACGCAGAGGCCGGAGTCGTCGGCGACGGCGGGGAGGCCGGTCGCCCGGGCGAGGGCGTGGGCCTTGAGGAGGGCGTTCTCGGCGAACGTCACGCCCGTCTCCTTGACGTCGGGGACGTCGGGGTAGGCGTCGGCGCCGACCAGTTCGTGGGGCAGTCCGGCCTCGGCGAGGATCGCCCGGAGTTCGGCGATTTTGCCGGCGTTGCGGGTGGCGAGGATCAGGCGGGTCATGGGCCCCAGTATTACGGGGGCTACGGCTGCGGGGTCACGGGGTGGAGGTCGGCGGGATCACGGGGTGGAGGGGGTACAGGGCGGTGGGTTACAAACCCGAGGGGTACGGGGCGGAGGAGGTACGGGCGGAGGGCAGCGGAGTCCGGAGCCGAGGGCGGCGAGTTCGTGAACGTCACGGCGCCGACGGCGTCGTCCTCACCTCGCCGAGCCGCCGCCCCGCATGCCCGCCCCCACGCCCCGCCACCCTGTACGCCCCGAACGCCCGTGCCCCGTACGCCCCGTAGCCCCGCCAGGAACCGTCCTCACCCCACCGGCCCGCCCCCGCGCGCCCCGCGGAGCCCCGTACTCACCCGGCCCCCGCCCCCCGTACTCAAGAGCCACCCCTCACGGCGTGCAGACCTTCGTCAGTTCGCCCGCCGCGTCCGTCAGGGGGCTGAGGTCGGGTGTCTTGTCGCCGCTGTCCACCGCCTTGCGGACGTTCGTGACCGCCTCTCGGAGGCTGTCGACCGCCTTGTTGACGTCCGTGTCGTCGGTCTTGTCGCCGAGGCTGTTGAGGTCCTTGTCGATGCTGGCGAGGGATTCGTCCAGCTGGGTGGGGTTGGTGGCAGCGTTCTCCACCGCCTGCTGGAGGTCGGTGACGCTGTCGGCGACGGTCTCGGCGGTCTGGACGCAGTCGAGCGCCTTGTTGACGGCGTCGCAGCCGGTGGTGGTGAACCCCATGGTGAGGGCGACCGCAGCGGTGGCTGCGGCGATGGCGGTTCGACGACCTCGGCGTCGGCGGAGCGCGGCCATGCGGTGGTTCCTCCCGTTCGACAGGCCCCGACTCTCGCCGCGAGGCCCCCGTCCCCAAGGCTTCCGGTCGGAAGCCTCCTCTGTACTGCCCAAGACGCGAGGAAAAGCGGCACAGTTGCTCCACCGTACCGCTTTCCTTGGTTTTTTCTTTACCTTTCCAGGGCCTGCTCCAGCGCGGCCTTCTGGAGCGCCGTGAGGTCCGCGCAGCCGGAAACGGCCAGGTCCAGCAGGGAGTTGAGCTCGTCGCG
The DNA here is from genome assembly GCF_040610055.1 of Streptomyces sp. NPDC004539. Classification (NCBI taxonomy): domain Bacteria; kingdom Bacillati; phylum Actinomycetota; class Actinomycetes; order Kitasatosporales; family Streptomycetaceae; genus Streptomyces; species Streptomyces sp. NPDC004539. The sequence continues at coordinate 132,871 of NZ_JBEXLS010000013.1, forward strand.
GGCGAACGGCTCGGCCTCGGCGGTGCCCTGGACCTCGACGAAGCGGCCGTCGCCGGTGCAGACGACGTTCATGTCGGTCTCGGCGCGGACGTCCTCCTCGTAGCAGAGGTCGAGGAGCGGGACGCCGCCGACGATGCCGACGGAGACGGCGGAGACGGTGCCGATGAGGGGCCGGCGGCCCGCCTTGATCAGCTTGCGGCCCTGCGCCCAGCCGATCGCGTCGGCGAGGGCGACGTACGCGCCGGTGATAGCGGCCGTGCGGGTGCCGCCGTCCGCCTGGAGGACGTCGCAGTCGAGGACGATCGTGTTCTCGCCGAGCGCCTTGTAGTCGATGACGGCGCGCAGCGAGCGGCCGATGAGGCGGCTGATCTCGTGCGTGCGTCCGCCGATCTTGCCGCGGACGGACTCGCGGTCGCCGCGGCTGTTGGTGGCACGGGGGAGCATGGAGTACTCGGCGGTGACCCAGCCCTCGCCGCTGCCCTTGCGCCAGCGGGGGACGCCTTCGGTGACGGAGGCCGTGCAGAAGACCTTCGTGTCGCCGAAGGAGACGAGGACGGAGCCCTCGGCGTGCTTGCTCCAGCCGCGTTCCAGGGTGACCGGGCGGAGCTGTTCAGGGGTGCGGCCGTCGATTCGAGACATGGTGACGAGCCTATCCGTACGGGCGAAAGGGGCTGCTCCCGCCGTGGGAGTAGCCCCTCAGAGGTAGATCTCCGGTAGCCCCCGGAGCTCTAGTACCCCCGGCTCACATCATGTCCTCGATCTCGCCCGCGATCGGGTCCGCGTCGGTGCCGATGACGACCTGTACGGCCGTCCCCATCTTGACGACGCCGTGCGCGCCGGCGGCCTTGAGGGCGGCCTCGTCGACCAGGTCGGGGTTGATCACCTCGGTGCGCAGCCGGGTGATGCAGCCCTCGACCTCCTCGATGTTCTCGATCCCTCCGAGCCCGGCGACGATCTTCTCTGCCTTGGTGGCCATGTCGGTCTCCTCATGCACAGTTGGCCCAACTTCGCGAGCGATTGCGCCGTGTGTACCGAAAGATGGCGTCACAGCTTCCCAATCGTCGAGAACTGGTCTACACCACCTGACAGGCGGTCGCCAATCCATGAGTGCCGACAGTGCAGTGAGCCCGGCCCGTGCCCGCTGGGGCGCGGTGTTCCAGGGCTTGCAGAAGATGGGCCGCAGCCTCCAGTTGCCGATCGCCGTGCTGCCGGCCGCCGGAATCCTCAACCGGCTGGGCCAGCCGGACGTGTTCGGGGACGACGGGCTGGGCTGGACGAACGTCTCGAAGGTGATGGCGAGCGCGGGCGGCGCGCTGCTCAACGCGGATCTGGGGCTGCCGCTGCTGTTCTGCGTGGGCGTCGCGATCGGCATGGCGAAGAAGGCGGACGGGTCGACGGCGCTGGCGGCGGTCGTCGGGTTCCTCGTCTACCACAACGTGCTGCACGCGTTTCCGAAGGACTGCGCCGCGGGGGCGAAGGCGGTCCCCGACATCGGCTGCCAGGCGGCGGACGGCAGCGTGAGCGCGTTCACCTTCCAGAACCCCGGGGTGTTCGGCGGGATCGTGATGGGGCTGCTGGCGGCGTTCTTCTGGCAGCGGTACCACCGGACGAAGCTGGTGGACTGGCTGGGGTTCTTCAACGGCCGGCGGCTCGTCCCGATCATCATGGCGTTCGTCGCCATCGCGGTCTCCGCGCTGTGCCTGTGGGTCTGGCCGCCGATCGGTGACGGTCTGGAGAACTTCAGCGACTGGCTCAACGGGCTGGGCGCGTGGGGCGCCGGGGTCTTCGGGATCGCCAACAGGGCTCTGCTGGTGGTGGGGTTGCACCAGTTCCTGAACGTGCCGATCTGGTTCCAGTTCGGTTCGTACACGAAGCCGGACGGCACGGTCGTGCACGGCGACATCAACATGTTCCTCCAAGGGGACCCGCACGCGGGGCTGTTCACGTCCGGGTTCTTCCCCATCATGATGTTCGCCCTGCCTGCGGCGGCACTTGCGATCGCACACACGGCAAGACCCGGGCGCCGCAAGGAGGTCGGCGGTCTGATGCTGTCGGTGGCGCTCACCTCGTTCGTCACCGGCATCACCGAGCCGATCGAGTACTCGTTCCTGTTCATCGCGCCGGCCCTGTACGCCGTGCACGCGGTGCTGACCGGCGTCTCGATGGCGGTGACGTGGGGGCTCGGGGTGCATGACGGGTTCAGTTTCTCGGCGGGTCTCATCGACTACGTCATCAACTGGAACCTCGCGACGAGACCGTGGGCGATCATCCCGATCGGGCTCTGCTTCGCCGTCGTCTACTACGCGGTGTTCCGGTTCGCGATCGTCCGGTTCGATCTGAAGACGCCGGGGCGGGAGCCGGAGGAGGAGCGGGAGGACGTCACCAAAGCGTGACCGCGGGCGTCTTCACAGGGGACTTACCTCACCCACTCCCCCGTGCTACAAAAGGTCTACACCACTGACTGGTGTAGACCTTTTCGCCGTCCCCAGCACCCTTGAGGAATCCGTCTATGAGCACGGCCGGCACCGCTCCCGCGGCAGAGAAACAAGTCTCCCGAGGCACGGCCGTGATGGCCGTCATGCAGCGCATCGGCCGCAGCCTGATGCTGCCGGTGGCGGTGCTGCCCGCCGCCGCACTGCTGGTGCGCCTCGGCAACACCGACATGCTCGGCAGCCCGGACTTCCCCGGCTTCCTGACGAAGATCGCCTCCTTCATGGCGGCCGGCGGCGGCGCGATCCTCGACAACATGGCGCTGCTGTTCGCGGTCGGCGTCGCGATCGGGTTCGCGAAGAAGTCGGACGGCTCGACGGCGCTCGCGGCGGTCACCGGCTACCTCGTCTTCAAGAACGTGCTCGGCACGTTCACCGACAAGAACCTGCCGAAGGTCGCGACGGCCGTCGACGGCAAGGTCGTGATGGTGGACGCGCCCGTCGACGCGAAGGTGCTCGGCGGGGTCGTGATGGGGCTCGTCGTCGCGCTGCTCTACCAGCGCTTCCACCGCACCAAACTCCCGGACTGGGCAGGGTTCTTCGGCGGCCGGCGGCTCGTCCCGATCCTCTCCGCGTTCGCCGGTCTGCTGATCGGGATCGTCTTCGGTTACATATGGCCGGTGTTGGGCACGGGGCTGCACAACTTCGGTGAGTGGCTGGTGGGTTCGGGCGCGGTCGGGGCCGGGATCTTCGGTGTGATGAACCGGGCGCTGATCCCGATCGGCATGCACCACCTCCTCAACTCGTTCCCGTGGTTCCAGGCGGGCGAGTACCACGGCAAGAGCGGTGACATCGCGCGCTTCCTCGCCGGGGACCCGAGCGCCGGGCAGTTCATGACCGGGTTCTTCCCGATCATGATGTTCGCCCTGCCGGCCGCGTGCCTGGCGATCGTGCACTGCGCCCGCCCCGAGCGGCGCAAGGCCGTCGGCGGCATGATGTTCTCGCTCGCGCTGACCTCGTTCATCACGGGCGTCACCGAGCCGATCGAGTTCACGTTCATGTTCATCGCGCCGCTCCTGTTCGCGATCCACGCGCTGCTCACCGGCGTCTCCATGGCGCTGACCTGGGCGCTCGGCATGAAGGACGGCTTCGGCTTCTCGGCGGGCGTGATCGACTTCGGCCTCAACATCGGGATCGCGACGAACCCGTGGGGGCTGGTCCTGGTGGGCCTGTGCTTCGGCGCCCTCTACTACGTCATCTTCCGCTTCGCGATCACGAGGTGGAACCTGCCGACACCGGGGCGCGAGCCGGAGGGCGAGGACCTGACCAAGGGGTAGTACCTGAGAGGGACAAGAAAGCACCCGGCGCCCTGAACTGCGCCGGGTGCTTCTCTCATCCCTCAGATCTCGTACGACGCCCTCGCCGCCGCCAGTTCCACCGGGCCGTCGTACATCGCGCGGGCGTCGGCCAGGTTGACCCGGGGGTCGGTCCACGGGGGGATGTGGGTGAGGACGAGGCGGCGGACGCCCGCCCTGGTGGCCGTCTCACCCGCCTCCCGGCCGTTGAGGTGCAGGTCGGGGATGTTCTCCTTGCCGTGCGTGAAGGCGGCCTCGCACAGGAACAGGTCGGCGTCCCGGGCGAGTTCGTCGAGCACGGGCGTGACACCGGTGTCGCCGGAGTAGGCGAGCGCCTTGCCCCCGTGCTCCACGCGGATGCCGTACGCCTCGACCGGGTGGGCGACGCGTTCGGTGTGGACCGTGAAGGGGCCGATGTCGAAGGTGGACGGCTTGACCGTGTGGAAGTCGAAGACCTCGCTCATCGAGGACGCCGACGGCGTGTCCGCGTACGCCGTGGTCAGCCGGTGTTCGGTGCCTTCGGGGCCGTAGACCGGGATGGGGTCGCAACGGCCGCCGTCGTGGCGGTAGTAGCGGGCCACGAAGTAGGCGCACATGTCGATGCAGTGGTCGGCGTGCAGATGGGTCAGGAAGATCGCGTCGAGGTCGTAGAGACCGCAGTGGCGCTGCAACTCGCCCAGGGCGCCGTTGCCCATGTCGAGAAGCAGCCGGAAGCCGTCGGCCTCGACGAGGTAGCTCGAACAGGCCGAATCCGCGGACGGGAACGACCCCGAGCAGCCGACGACGGTGAGCTTCATAATGCAGAAACCTCCGCTGGCGGGAACCGAAGGGGACACCGGCGGTCACCGATGGCGCCGGGGGTCCGGATGCCACCGGCACTGCCGGGGATGGCCGGCGCCGCCGGGCCTCGCGAAGGAACCGGAAGGCCGGGAGTGCCGGTGGACCGGGCCCGAAGAGTGCGTGGGAACGGGCGTCGGGGGTCGTGCGGTCCGTAGAGCGTAAGGCGCAAAACCCCCCTTCGCGCCGTTGCCAGGGGCCGTTGTGGGGGAACTCACCTGCGGTGTCACCGGTTCGGCTGGAAGTGGGGCGTGTGGGGATCGCGAGAGGGCGCGCGGTGACCGGCGCGCGCCGGTAACGTCGTCCTCATGGACACGTCCTGGTGGCTGGCGCTCGCGGCGGTGGTGCTGCTCGCGCTGGTCGCCACGCTCGTCGACGGCTGGGGCCGGTCGGGCAGACCGCCGCGGCGTACGGCGCGCGGGCGGACGGACGCCGATCCGCGGCCGGCGGAGATCTGGTGGGCGGACGGTCACCGCTGTCTGGTGCTGACCGTGCACGCGGGGTACGTCACCGTCGCGCGGATCAGCGGGAAGTTCCGCGACGAGCGGTCCGGGGTGATCCCGCTGCCGCCCGGGGCGGTGGGGGACGCGCGGGGGCGGCCGAGTTTCCTGGAGACCGACGAGTTGCTGGAGGTCCCCGTGGGGGAGCTGCGGGAGCGGGTCGGGGTGGTGGACCCGGCCCTGTGGGACCAGGTCCGTCACCTGACCTGAGGTACTACGGGTACTACGCCCAGAGCTGGCCTTGCAGCGTCTTGATCGCTTCCTCCGTGGTCGCCGCGGTGTACACCCCCGTGGAGAGGTACTTCCAGCCGCCGTCCGCGACGACGAAGACGATGTCGGCGGACTCCCCCGCCGCCACGGCCTTGCGGCCGACGCCGATCGCCGCGTGCAGGGCCGCGCCGGTGGAGACGCCCGCGAAGATGCCCTCCTGCTGGAGGAGTTCACGGGTCCGGGTGACCGCGTCGGCGGAGCCCACGGAGAACCGGGTGGTGAGGACGGAGGCGTCGTACAACTCGGGGACGAAGCCCTCGTCCAGGTTGCGCAGGCCGTACACGAGGTCGTCGTAGCGCGGCTCGGCGGCGACGATCCTGACGTCCGGCTTGTGCTCGCGGAGGTAGCGGCCGACCCCCATCAGGGTTCCCGTAGTACCCAGACCGGCGACGAAGTGGGTCACCGAGGGGAGGTCCGTGAGGATCTCGGGGCCGGTGGTCGCGTAGTGGGCGCCCGCGTTGTCGGGGTTCCCGTACTGGTACAGCATCACCCAGTCGGGGTGCTCGGCGGCGAGTTCCTTCGCCACGCGTACGGCGGTGTTGGAGCCGCCCGCCGCCGGGGAGGGGATGATCTCGGCGCCCCACATCGCGAGCAGCTCGCGGCGTTCCTGGGAGGTGTTCTCGGGCATCACGCAGACCATGCGGTAGCCCTTGAGCTTGGCCGCCATGGCGAGCGAGATGCCGGTGTTGCCGCTGGTCGGCTCCAGGATCGTGCAGCCCGGGGTGAGCCGGCCGGCCTTCTCCGCCTGCTCGATCATGTGCAGCGCGGGGCGGTCCTTGACGGAGCCGGTGGGGTTGCGGTCCTCCAGCTTGGCCCAGATCGAGACCTCGGGGGACGGCGACAGCCGCGGCAGGCGCACCAAGGGGGTGTTGCCCACCGCGGCCAGCGGGGAGTCGTAGCGCATACCGGTATCAGGCCATGCCGCCGGCGACGGCCGGCAGGATCGTCACCGTGTCGCCGTCGGTCAGCTTGGTGTTGATGCCGTCCACGAAGCGGACGTCCTCGTCGTTGAGGTAGACGTTGACGAAGCGGCGCAGCTTGCCGTCGTCCACGATGCGGGCCTGGATGCCCGAGTGCCGCGTCTCCAGGTCGGAGAACAGGTCGGCGAGGGTCTCCCCGGCGCCCTCGACGGCCTTCGCGCCGTCGGTGTACTGGCGGAGGATGGTGGGGATGCGGACCTCGATGGCCATGGCTCAGGGCTCCTGTCGGAAGGTGGGCGGCGCAGGGACGTGCGAGTGGGCGCCGAGGCCCTGGGGGGGGCGTACGGCGCGGGCAGGGCCGGCGTCAACAGATGGCGGCGGCGCACCTGCACAGGTCGACGTGCAGCCGCGCCACGAGCAGCTCGCCCGGCGTCCTCGTGCTCACGTCGTTCACAACCATGGGCTCATCGTATCGATTCCCGTCCCGCCTTCCGGAAGACGCTTCCACATGCCGGACGGATTGCGACCACTACCTGAGATGTACGGGCTTCCCCGGCATACCTGAGATGTACGGGGCTCCCCCGTCGTACCTGAGGGGTACGGGGCTCCCCTAGGCCGACTCCCGTACCACCAGCCGCGTAGGCACCACCACCGACCCGGCGGTCCGCCCCTCGTACACCGCCCCGCACAGCAGCTCGGCCATCAGCCGGCCCATCCCCTCGACGTCCTGGTGGACGGTGGTCAGGGGCGGGTCGGTGGCCTCGGCGATCCGGGTGAGGTCGTCGAAGCCGACGACGGCGACGTCCTCGGGGACGCGGCGGCCCCGTTCGCGCAGGGTCTGGAGGGCGCCGGCGGCCATCAGGTCGGAGGCGGCGAAGACGGCGTCGAGGTCGGGGCGCCGGTCGAGGAGGGCGTGCATCGCGCGGGCGGCGCCGTCGCGGGTGTAGTCCGCGCGTTCCGTGAGGGCGGGGTCGGCGTCCGGCAGGACGTCGTGGTAGCCCGCGAGGCGGTCGTCGGCGGAGGGCTCCTGGTCGTAGGGGCCGGTGACGGTGGCGACGCGGGTGCGGCCGAGCGCGGCGAGATGGGCCACGGCCTGCCGGGCGCCGCCGCGGTTGTCGCAGTCGACGTGGACGTACGGGGTGTCGTCGGCGCCCGCGCGGGAACGGCCGCCGAAGACGGCGGGCAGGCCGGTGCGGGCGATGAGCGCGCCGAGGTGGTCGTCGGGGCGCAGGGAGAACAGGACCGCGCCGTCGACGTGGCCGCCGCCGAGGTAGTCGGCGACGCGCGCGTGGTCGTCGGGTTCGTCGAGGAAGAGCAGGACGGCCTGGGCGCCGTGCCGGGCGAGTTCGCGGCGCACCCCGCGCAGGAGGCAGTCGAAGAACGGGTCCATGAACAGGCGGTCCTGGGGCTGCGTCGCCACCACGGCGACGGCTCCCGTGCGCCGGGTGACGAGCTGGCGGGCGGCCTGGTTCGGGACGTATCCGAGGTCCGCGATCACCTCGCGGACCCGTTCGATCACCTCGGCGCGGACCTTCGGCGCACCGTTGAGGACTCTCGACACCGTGGTCCTGGAGACTCCGGCCCGGCGTGCTACGTCCTCGATCGTGGGGCGCCTTGCTTGCGTCAACACCGTCTCCGTCAGGGTGAGTTGGGTTGCGTACGACTCAACTCGGGCCGTACGGAGTCAGTATGCCGCGACGACCGTGACGTCCTCCTCGGTGATCTCGCCGTCGACGATGCGGAACGAGCGGAACTGGAAAGGCCCGTTGCCGTCGGTGTCGGCGGTGGAGACGAGGACGTAGTGGGCGCCGGGTTCGCCCGCGTAGGAGACGTCCGTGCGGGAGGGGTACGCCTCGGTGGCGGTGTGGGAGTGGTAGATGACGACGGGTTCCTCGTCGCGGTCGTCCATCTCGCGGTACAGCTTCAGCAGGTCGCCGGAGTCGAACTCGTAGAACGTCTGCGACATCGCGGCGTTCAGCATCGGGATGAACCGCTCCGGGCGGTCCGAGCCCGCCGGGCCCGCGACGACTCCGCACGCCTCGTCGGGGTGGTCCTTGCGGGCGTGGGCGACGATCTCGTCGTGCAGGGCCTGGGTGATGGTCAGCATGGTCGCCAGGATAAGCAGCGGGACGGATAGAGGCCCCGTAGTACCGAGGGGTGGTACTACGGGGCCCCTTGAGGCGTACGACCTGGGGGTTACCCCACCTGAGGGTTACCCCGCCTGGGGGTCACCCCACCTTGTCGTACGCCTCCCGGCCGTCGCGCCGGGTGACCTCGGGGCTCGCCTTCTTCAGGACGGCCCAGCCGACGGCCAGCGCGGCGACCCAGCCGGCCATCACGAGCAGGCAGATCCGCGCGTCGGCGTCGTACGCGATGATCCCCGTCACGAACAGCAGGAAGACGATGGCGATCCAGCTGCACACCGAGCCGCCCGGGGCCGGGAACGAGGAGGCGGGCAGGCGGCCCGCGTCCACGGCCCGGCGGTACAGGACATGGCTGATCAGGATCATCAGCCAGGTCCAGATGCCGGCGGCGGTCGCGACGGAGGTGACGTACCCGAACGCCTTCTCCGGGACGACGTAGTTGAGGACGACGCCGATGCCCATGAAGAGGACGGAGACGGTGATGCCGAAGGCCGGGGTCTTGGTGGACGACAGCTTCTTGAAGACGGCCGGGGCCTCGCCGTTCTCCGCGAGGTTACGCAGCATGCGACCCGTGGAGTACATACCCGAGTTGCAGGAGGACAGGGCGGCCGTGAGGACCACGAAGTTGACGATGGCGGCGCCCGCCGGGATGCCGATCTTCGCGAACGCCTCGACGAACGGCGAGACCCCGGGCTGGAACTCGGTCCACTTGACGATGCAGAGGATCACGGTGAGCGCGCCGACGTAGAACAGCGCGATCCGCCAGGGCAGCGTGTTGATCGCCTTGGGCAGGGTCTTCTCGGGGTTCTCGGACTCGCCCGCGGTGACGCCGACCAGCTCGACGGCGAGGTAGGCGAACATGACGCCCTGGAGGGTCATCAGGGAGGAGCCGACGCCCTTGGGGAAGAAGCCGTCGAAGGCCCAGAGGTTGGAGACGGCGGCGGTGTCGCCCGCGCTGCTGAACCCGAAGGTGATCACGCCGAGGCCGATGACGATCATGCCGATCAGGGCGGTGACCTTGACCATCGAGAACCAGAACTCCAGCTCGCCGAAGAGCTTCACGGAGATCAGGTTGACGCCGAAGAGGATCACCAGGAACACCAGCGCCGTCACCCATTGGGGGATGCCGGGGAACCAGTAGTTGACGTAGATCGCGGCGGCGGTCAGCTCGGCCATGCCGGTGACCACCCACATCAGCCAGTACGTCCAGGCGGTGAGGTAGCCGAAGAACGGGCCGAGGAACTCCCGGGAGTACTCCGCGAAGGAGCCCGAGACGGGGCGGTAGAGCAGCAGCTCGCCCAGTGCCCGCATGATGAAGAAGATGATCACACCGGCGAGGGCGTACATCAGGATGAGGCTGGGGCCGGCCTTGGCGATGTTGGCCCCGGCGCCGAGGAAGAGGCCGACGCCGATGGCGCCGCCGATGGCGATCATCTGCACCTGCCGGCTGCCGAGCCCGCGCTCGTAGCCCTCCTCGGGTGCTTTGTCCGTGCCGCCGTTCTCTGTGTCGACCTGAGCGGAGGTCATGTGTGTGGTGCGCCTTTCTCCATGCCGATCCGGGCCTCTCGTCGACCACGGATCGGGTTGCGATCCCCCCGGAACTGCTGGAGCGGGCCCCCTAGGGGATACCTCTGGGGTACCTGGGAGTGCCCTTGCCTGGCCGGCGATCGACCGGCTCGGTGGCGCACCCGGCGGCGCATACGGATGGTGCTCTCGCCGGGCGGTCGTGAAGATTTATCACGACTGCAATATCAATTGCCCGGGCGAGATGTGGCGCACCACACAGGAAGAAGCGGACGAACAGCTCATCGGCCAGCCAAAACCGGCTGAACCGGTGACGGGATCGTTATCCCGATTTGAGCGCCGTCTGAGCAAGTGCAAACGGCGAAGGATCAGGGCATCAGGGTGCCGACGAGGGTCTCCTGGAGACCTCCGAGCCACAGGTATGCCATGACCATGGGCTTACGGGGGTCGTCGTCCGGGAGGTGGTAGAGGACGTCGGTGTCGTCCTCGGCGGTGATGTCGAGGCGGGAGCCGATCGCGAGGCGCAGGTCGTTGAGGGCGCCGAGCCAGGTGCGGGAGTCGTCGGTCGACAGCTGGAGGACGGCGCCGCCGACGCCTTCGGAGTCCAGCTCGTCCAGGGAGCGGATCACCGCGAGGGCGTTCGCACGCTTGCCGGCCCGCAGGTCGTTCTCGGTGAAACGGCGGAACTCCGCGGAGTGCGCCCGCTGTTCGTCCTTCTGACGGGGGGTCGCCTCGGGATCGGTGTAGGCGTCCGGGAAGAGGCGCAGCAGCACCGGGTCGGACGGCGGTTCGCTCGGGCCCTCGGCGAAGAGTTCGGCGAGCGGGTCGGCGGAGGCGTCCTCGGCGGGCCCGGGGCCGATCAGCTCCAGGAGCTGGACCGCCAGCGAGCGGATGATCGAGATCTCGACGTCGTCGAGCGCGACGGCCGCGCCGCCGCCGGGGAGCGGTTCGAAGATGCCTGGCATGAGGTCTTTTCGCAGAGCTGGCGGGGACAGGGGTACTACCTCGGAGGGGCTACCTCCGGAGAGTCACTACTTGCGGTCCTGCTGGAGCGTCGCCCACAGCCCGTACCCGTGCATCGCCTGCACGTCCCGCTCCATCTCCTCGCGGGTGCCGTTGGAGACGACCGCGCGGCCCTTGTGATGGACGTCGAGCATGAGCTTGGTGGCCTTGTCCTTGCTGTAGCCGAAGTACGTCTGGAAGACGTACGCGACGTAGCTCATGAGGTTGACCGGGTCGTTGTGCACGATCGTGATCCAGGGGACGTCGGGCTCCGCCACGGCGAAGACCTCCTCCACCGTCTCGGTGCGTTCGATCTCTGCGGGAGCGGGTGACGTCACACGCCCCATGCTGCCACGCGACCCAGAAATCGTCACACTGACGAAATGGGAGTACGATCCGCTGCATGAACCCTGCGGACCTTGGGCTGCCGGTCGACGTCCCGTCCACGGCGCTCTTCACCGACCAGTACGAACTGACGATGCTGCGGGCCGCCCTGAAGGCGGGTACCGCCGAACGGCGCAGCGTGTTCGAGGTCTTCACCCGGCGCCTCCCGGAAGGCCGCCGCTACGGCGTCGTCGCCGGTACCGGCCGGGTGCTGGACGCGGTCGAGAACTTCCGTTTCGACGCCGGGGTGATCGGCTTCCTGCGGGAGCGGAGCATCGTCGACGACGAGACGCTGGACTGGCTGGCGGCGTATCGCTTCTCCGGGGACATCTGGGGGTACCCCGAGGGTCAGGTGTACTTCCCTGGCTCTCCGGTACTACGGGTCGAGGGCTCGTTCGCGGAGTGCGTGCTGCTGGAGACGGTGATCCTCTCCATCCTCAACCACGACTCCGCGATCGCCGCCGCCGCGTCCCGGATGTCCTCGGCGGCGGGCGAGCGCCCGCTGATCGAGATGGGCGCGCGCCGTACGCACGAGCTGGCCGCCGTCGCCGCCGCCCGCGCCGCGTACGTCGGCGGTTTCGCCACCACCTCCGACCTCGCCGCCGGTTTCCGGTACGGCATCCCGACCGTCGGCACCAGCGCCCACGCCTTCACCCTGCTGCACGACACCGAGCGCGACGCCTTCCGCGCCCAGATCGACTCCCTCGGCCGGGGTACGACCCTCCTCGTCGACACGTACGACGTCGCCGAGGCCGTCCGTACCGCCGTGGAGGTAGCCGGACCCGAGCTCGGCGCCGTCCGCATCGACTCGGGCGACCTGCTCCTCGTGGCCCATCGCGTACGACAGCAACTGGACGCCCTGGGCGCGACGGATACGCGGATCATCGTCACCTCCGATCTCGACGAGTACGCCATCGCGTCGCTCGCGGCGGCTCCGGTGGACGCGTACGGCGTCGGCACCCAGCTCGTCACGGGGTCGGGGCACCCCACCTGCTCGATGGTCTACAAACTGGTCGCCCGCGCGGAGTCGGCCGATCCGAAGGCGCCCCTGGTGCCCGTGGCCAAGAAGTCCTCCGGGGGGAAGACCTCGCTCGGGGGACGGAAGTGGGCCGCCCGCCGCCTCGACCCCTACGGGATCGCCGAGGCCGAGGTCGTCGGGACCGGGCCCGTGCCCACCGAACTCGCCGATCACCAGCTTCTCGTGGAGCTGGTGAAGGGCGGTGAGGTCGTCGCCCGTGAGCCGCTGGACGTAGTACGTGAGAGGCACATCGCCGTCCGGGCGAAGCTGCCGCTGTCGGCCACGCAGCTCTCCCGAGGGGAACCGGTTCTTCCGACGGAGTACCTCGTGGGGAGGTCGGGTAGTTAGGCCGGTGTGCCGCCCCCGCACGCCGAGGTACTTCCCGTAATACCTCGGTACTCCCGTAGTACCCGTAGTACCGAGGTACCTCCGTAACCGATTTCCCGTGACCGAAGGACACCGACCATGCGCCGCGCACTGATCGTCGTAGACGTGCAGAACGACTTCTGCGAGGGGGGCAGCCTCGCGGTCGCGGGCGGCGCGGACGTCGCCGCCGCGATCACCGAACTCGTCGGGCAGGCCGCCGGCACCGGCTACCGGCACGTCGTCGCCACCCGCGACCACCACATCGCCCCCGGCGGCCACTTCGCCGACGACCCCGACTTCGTCCACTCCTGGCCCGCGCACTGCGTCGCCGGCACCGAAGGGGTCGGTTTCCACCCCAACTTCGCCCCCGCCGTCGCCTCCGGCGCGATCGACGCCGTCTTCGACAAGGGGACGTACTCGGCCGCGTACAGCGGGTTCGAGGGGGCCGACGAGAACGGGGTACCCCTCGCGGAGTGGCTGCGCGAGCGGGGCATCGAGGAGGTCGACGTCGTCGGCATCGCAACGGACCACTGCGTGCGGGCGACCGCGCTGGACTCCGCCCGGGAGGGGTTCCGTACGCAGGTGCTGCTGGATCTGACGGCCGGGGTGGCGAAGGAGACGACCGAGCGGGCGCTGGAAGAGTTGCGGGGGGCGGGGGTGGAGTTGTCGGGGAAGCCGGTGGTTTGAGGGAGGGGTGAGCGGGGCGGGCGGGGTGTGGGGGACGGCGGGGGGCGGTCTGGGTGAGGCCGCCGGCGGGTGAGGGGGCGGCGTAGGGCGTCGCCAGGTGGTGGGGCCGTGTGCGTCTTGTCGGCGCTGTCGGCCCTGTCGGCCCTGTCGGCCTTGTGGGACCGTATGGGCCGGCGTCGGACGAGGCGTGTGCGCCATCGAGGCAATCCCCTTACGCCAGAGGGAAGTTCGGCCGGGCCGTCAGCCGGGCGGTCCCCACCCGCCCTCGGCCGTCCGCCGTGCACCCTCGGCCATGTCCCGCACCCCACCCGCGATTTCCCGTACCCGCCCCTCAAGTCCCCTCCCCCATCAGCCCGTTGCTCCGACCCGGCCCGTTCGGTTTCTCGTGTGGTGTGGCGGGGCAGGATCGGCTCGCATGTCATCCGCATGATCAGGAAGGGGCCGGAGATGCCGCAGCAGGGGACCGTCAAGTGGTTCAACGGGGAGAAGGGGTTCGGGTTCATCTCTCCGGACGACGGCGGCTCGGACGTCTTCGTGCACTACTCCGCGATCGTGGGGACGGGCTTCCGGAACCTGGAGGAGAACCAGCGGGTCGAGTTCGAGACGACGCAGGGCCAGCGGGGTCCGCAGGCCGCTGACGTACGCGGGGTCTGACCCTCCTCCGTACGGGCCCCCCTGTGCCGACCGATGAGTTTTCGCCGCCCGGCGAGTCCCATCTGTGTCATCGTCGTGGCCGTCGGCACAGGAGGAACCCATGACCCAGTTGGTGAAGGTCCAGAACTTCAACGTCTCCAGCGACGGGGTCGGTGCGAGCGAGAACCAGTCGCTCGAACACCCTTTCGGTGACGCGGTGGACCCCGGGCGACTCTTCGCCTGGGCCGGTGCGACGGCAAGTTGGCCGAACCGCACGGAGCCCGGCGGCACCCGGGGCCTGGACGACTACCTCACCCGGGACTTCGCGCACAACATCGGCGCCGAGATCATGGGCCGCAACAAGTTCGGCCCCCAGCGCGGGCCTTGGGCCGATCACGAGGAGTGGCAGGGCTGGTGGGGCGACGAACCCCCCTTCCACACACCGGTGTTCGTGATGACCCACCACCAACGCCCCTCCCTCACCCTCTCGGACACGACGTTCCACTTCGTCGACGGCACCCCGGCGGAGATCCTCGCGGAGGCGAAGAAGGCCGCCCAGGGCAAGGACGTCCGCATCGGCGGCGGTGTCTCCACGGTCCGCCAGTTCCTCGACGCCGACCTCGTCGACACCCTCCATATCGCCGTCTCCCCCTTCGAGTTGGGCACGGGGCTGCGCCTGTGGGACTCCCCGGACGACCTTCTCGACCGCTTCCACCTGGAGGTCGTACCGAGCCCCAGCGGGGTGGCGCACCACCTGTTCTGGCGGAAGTGAACCGAGCCGCCCCCTCGCCCGCCCGGAAGAGTTCGGAAACCGAAAGGCATGTCTCACGGGAGCACCGATAGAGTCACCCTGAGTAGCTACCCATACGATGAACGAGTCGTTCGTCGGCGGGTCGGTGCGACGGGAGGGGGAACCGGTGCGTGACGCGGAGAGTTCGGGCGGGACGTTCTTCGACGGGATGAGTCACGAGCAGATGCTGGCGTGGCTGGATCAGGCGAACTCGGGTGTGGTGTCGAGCGCCGCGACGCGCCTCGTGTCGGCCGCGGCGGAGATCCTGAGCATCGCGGAGGAGTTGAGGGTCCGTCCGCAGTGGGTGGCGTGGAAGGGGGACGGGGCTGACGCGTTCCGTACGTGGGCTTCGGACCTGGCGAACGCGACGCTTCGGCTGAGTGACTTCAGCCAGGAGTCGGGGACGTGGCTGTCTCAGGCGTCCGATGCGATCTCGCTGGCGCAGTCCTCGATTCCCCGTGATCTTCCCTCGGCTACGGCGAACCTCGCTGCCGCCGACTCGGCCCGTAATGATCCTGATGCTGCGGGCATCGCGTCCAAGTCCTCTGCTGAGCTTGCGGCGTTGGCTGCGGATCGGGAGAAGGTGCGGTTGGAGGCGGCGTCGCAGATGACGAAGCTGGCGCAGTCGTATTCGTGGTCGGCTGCGCAGTTGAATGCGTTGGAGCGGCCGAAACTTCCGCCGCCGCCGAAAGCGTTCCTTCCTGATGACGTCGGAAAGGTTGATGTCAGCACTGCTGACAAGACCAACCTGGGTGGCCTCTCAGGCATCTCATCCACGGCTGAACCCGGTCGCCTGTCCGGAGGAGGCAGTTCGGCTGTCGCTTCTCCTGCGGGGCGTGTCTCCGACACTCCCGTGGTCCAGCCGCGTGTCTCGGGTGAGACCTTGTCTCCGGTGCGTACGGGTATCGATTCGGTCGGCACCTTTCCGACGCAGACTCCTCCGGTGGAGGCTCCGCGTGTGCCGGTCGATCCGGGTGCGGTGAAGGGGGCGGGTCCTGTTCCCCCGTTGTTCGGTGGTGGGCAGGTCCTCCCGGTCAGCAGTCCGGCGCCGCAGGGGCGTGCGTCCGGTGTGGGCAGGGTTCCCCTGTCTCCGGTCGGTCAGGGTCCGGGTACGGTCTTCGGCCGCACCCCCGGCGTCCCGGGCGTCCCGGGTGGTGGCAGCGGCATCATCGGTGGCCGTCCGGTTCTGCCGTCCGAGGGCTGGCCCACCGGGGCCATCCCGCGCGGGATGGTCGTGGGCGGGGAAGGTACGCCCGTGCGCGGTCCGATGGGGCCGATGGGCCAGACCCCTGGCATGGCGAACCCCGTCGGCCGGGCGGCGGGTGCGTCCTCGGGTGTTCGTCCGGTGTCTCCGGCGGGTGGTGTCGTCGGTGGGCGTCCGGTGTCCGGCTCCGGCGTCGTAGGAGGCAACTCGGCTCAGCAGTCGGGGCGTTCGGGCGGGCGTGTGCCGGGTTCCGGGGCGATCGGGTCGGGTTCCGCGGCCGGGACGGGGCCACGGAGTGCGATCACGGGTGGTACGACCGTCCCGGCCCGCTCCGGCGAGGGCCAGGGCGCGGCGGCGGGTTCGGCGTCACGTTCGCCCCAGTCGACTCCCGGCCCGCACACGAGGGCCGGCAGCAACCGGCCGTACGGTGTGACCGAGGACGAGGAAACCTGGCGGCGAAATCAGCGGCCCACCGTGCCGCCGGTCGTCGACTGACGTGTGTCCGGGATGAGGGAGAACGAAGTCCATGGGTAGCGGTAGTACTCGACGCGAGGTCCGTCGTGTCGCGGCGGCGACGCTGCTCGGCCTGCTGCTGACCACCGCTGCCGCGACGCCTGCGGTCAGCGCTGAGACAATCCGCCAGGAGCAGTGGTACCTCGACCGGATGCAGGCCGAGGGCATGTGGAAGACCAGTACCGGCACGGGCGTCACCGTCGCGGTCATCGACACGGGCGTAGATCCTGCCAACCCCGACCTCGTCGGACGCGTTCTCCCGGGCAAGGACTACGCCACGGACCAGTCGGGCGACGAGCACACGGACTACGACGGTCACGGAACCGGCATGGCTGGGATCATCGCGGCGACGGGCGCAAACGGTGGTGGCCGGGGTTCCTTCGGTCTCGCCCCTGGAGCCAAGATCCTGCCGATCCGCCTGCCCAAAAGTGGCGTGGCAGCCAACTTGGCCGAAGGGGAAAAGGTCTTCAACGAAGCGCTGGCTCCCGCGATCCGTTACGCCGCCGATCATGACGCGAGGGTCATCAACATCTCCCAGGCCGTCCAAGGCGACACACCGGAAGTGGTCGATGCGGTCAAGTACGCCTTGAAGAAGGGTTCGTTGATCTTCGCCGGCGTCGGCAACGACGCGCAGAAGGGCAACTTGCCGATGCACCCGGCGGCCACCCCCGGAGTCGTCGGTGTCGCAGCGGTCGGCAAGGACCTGCACCGAACCGACTTCTCCCAGTACGGCCCCCAGGTCGACATGGCCGCCCCCGGCGAGGACATGGTCCACGCCTGCGGCGGCAAAACCGGTCTCTGCACCACCACCGGCACCAGCGACGCCACCGCCCTCGCCTCCGCCAGCGCCGCCCTCATCTGGTCCGCCCACCCCACCTGGACCAACAACCAGATCCTCCGCGTCATGCTCAACACCATCGGCGGCCCCACCGACGGCGCCAAACGCAACGACGCCATCGGCTACGGCATCGTCCGCCCCCGCATCGCCCTCCAGAACCCCGGCGACCCCGGCCCCGCCGACGTCTACCCCCTCCCCGACCTCGCCGAAGCCGCGAACTCCGCCTCCCCCACACCCTCCGCGAAGGCGAGTGAGCCAGCGAAGGCCGCCGCCACCCCCAAGAACGACAACAGCACAACCCCCTGGCTCGGCATCGGCCTCGGCACAGCCGCCCTCGCAGCAGCCGCCCTCGCCACAACAGCCGTCGTACGAAAACGACGCACCGCAACCACCCCACAACAACAGCCCCACCCGGCAACCACACCACAAGGCTTCGGCCCACCCCCCACCATGCCCGGCCACATCCCCCCACCCCCGAACCAACACCACCACCCCGAAGCCCCCTGACTCTCTTCTCGGGCGCCCAAGAGGAACCCTTTCCAAGGGCAGTTCGGCTCGGCGGAATCGGCCGAGCAGGAAGCTCGTGGCGGGTCGGGACGGCTGCCATGGCCGGGCCCCGGAGGGCGGCGTGTGCGGGATCTTGAGGTCGGGGGCGGGGCGTGGCAGGCTCGGGGCGCATGATCGATGAGTTCGCGAAGGGCAGTCTGCATGGGAGGCTGCGGCGGGATCGTGAGGCGTTGCTCTGGAAGCTTGACGGGTTGGCCGAGTATGACGTGCGTCGGCCGCTGACGGTGACGGGGACCAATCTGCTCGGTCTGGTCAAGCATGTGGCAACTGTCGAGGCCCGGTACTTCGGTGAGGTCTTCGGGCGGCCTTCTCCGGAACCGCTGTGCAGGTGGCAGGAGTCCGACGGCGGCGATCAGTGGGCGACCGAGGACGAGACCCGTGAGCAGATCGTCGGGTTCTACCGGCGTACGTGGGAACACTCGGACGCGACGATCGACGCGCTTCCTCTTGACGCGGTCGGCCATGTGCCGTGGTGGCCGGAGCCTCATGCCGACACGAACCTGTTCGCCGTCATGCTCCATGTCCTCGGCGAGTCCATCCGGCATGCCGGGCACGCGGACATTCTGCGGGAGGGGCTCGACGGGCGGACCGGGTTGCGCGCCGAGTATGAGGGGCGGGTCGATGAGGGGGCGCGGGCGGATCACTGCGCGAGGGTCGAGCGGGCTGCGAGGGCGGCTGCGGCGGTCAGAGGGTAGGGGGGCAGGGGGTAGAGGGGGCAAGGGGTAGGGGAGTTGGCTGGTCCGTCGCCGCGTGTATTCCGGCGCGCGGATTCGGACGGGGGGTGCCGGGTGGCCCTCCGGTGGGGGAGGTTCTTCGAGTCGTGGGGAGAGGGGGAGTTGGCGGAGGGGTGGGCTGCGGACGGTTCCACAGCCCTGGTCCGTCCGCGCCTCAGAGGGTGCCGGTTTTGAGGGCGGTGAGGAGGGTGGTGAGGGCGGGGTGGGGGTAGAGGATGGCGGGGCCGTGGGGGGACTTGCTGTCGCGGACGGCTATGAGGCCGTCGTACGGGGCGAGTTCGACGCAGTTGCCGTCGCCTCCCGATGCCGACGCCTTCTGCCATGCGACATCGATCGTGGATGCGTCAGCGATGCTGTACTGCGACATTCCTAGCCATCCTTGCGGTAATCATCGAGGTGACGCTCGATCAGCTTCAGCGACTCCGGCCCTCGGAGCGAGTCTGCCATCATCAAGTGCCTGAACAGCCTGCTGTATTCCTGCACTTGCTCGGTCTCCTCCAGGAACCTGGTGCTGAAGAGGCCCTCCAGGTAGACGACGTCGGGCTCCCAGCGCTGGGGGAACGAGAGGATGACGAACGGTCCGAACAAGGCCCCGTGCGACGGTGATTCCTCCGGCAGTACGTGGATGTTGATCGTGCCGGGGTAGTCCTTGGCCAGACTCAGTAGCTGTTCGAGCTGGCCGGCCATGACCTCGGGGCCGCCGATGACATGTCGGAACACCGACTCCGAGATGACACCCCAGAAGACCAAGGGGCGAGGGCGGTCGAACACCTCACGCCGCTTGTCCCGGATCTCAAGTCGCTCTCGGCGCTGGTCCTCGGCCATGTTGGGGAACTGCTGGTCGAGGATGGCCGCGCCGTACTCGCGTGTCTGCAACAGCCCGGGAATCAGCATCGTCTCGGCGTTGTACATCTCCGCCGCGTCCGACTCGTAGCCGATGAAGTCGGCGTACAGAGGGCTCACGACCGAGCGGATGTCCGTCTCCCACCCCCGGACGTTCCCTCGCCGCCGCAGGTCGACGACGTAGCCGCGCAGGCTCCGGTCCTTGACGTCGTAACGGTCGAGCAGAAGTTGCAGGTCGCTCTCGCTGATTCCGAGCTGGCCGGACTCGATGCGGCTCAACTTGGATTCGGGCCAGCCGAGTTCACGGCAGATGACGGCCTGGCTGCCCTTCCTGCCGCCTTCCCTCAGACCGCGAAGGATGGACCCCAAACGGACCTGTCGCGCGGTCGGCTGCTTCATCCGGTTCGTCGCCATGGCTCACGCCCCCCTTTCCAGGTCTGACCAGCGATAGCAGACGCCGGAGCGCTCACACACCATACAACTCACCTACCACTCGAACGGGCGAACTTCCTCTACTGGCTTGTGCAACCCAACCATCAAGCTACAACCTTGCATCACTCACTCGGTGCCGTGCCGCCCGAAGGGACGTCAGCCATGTCCGAAACGTTCGCCACCTTCCACTACCCCACCACCAAACTCGCCGCCACCCGCGCCCGAACCGACTGCCGCAAATTCCTCCTCACCTGCGGCATCCCCGTGGACGACACCTTCACCGACGAACTCGTCCTCGTCGTCGACGAGTTGGTCACCAACGCCGTCACCCACGGCCGCGTGCCCGGCACGACGGGGCGTCAGGTTCGGCTCGGTATCGCCCGGGACGGCGACCTCTTTCGCGTCGAGGTGCGGGACACGCAGAGCGACCGGATGCCGCAACCTTGCAAGGCCGACGCGGACGACGAGGGCGGACGCGGACTCGCGCTCATCGACTCGCTCGCCACCTCCTGGGGAGTCGTCGGCGAGGTCATCGGCAAGACGGTGTGGGCCGAGAAGACGCTCACGTAGGACCTGCCGCGCGGCCCCCCGTCAACGCGCCGCAGGCAGAGGTTCCCGGTCACCCCCCGCTCGGCCGGTCGAGCCTCCGTCGGCACCTCGGGCGGTCCGCCCCGCCCGGGGTGTCGGCGTCACGAACGCCCCGACGACCACTCCGGAGCCGTACGCCATGGGACGCCTGCTCGCAGCACTGCTTTCGTACCGACGCCGCCGACAGGAGCGGCGGCACGGCCGTACCCGTAGTACCCGCACCACCCCGTACGTCCACGACCCCTACGTCTCCCCCCTCCTCACCCTCGGTCACTCCTCCCTACAACCCCTCCCATTTGAACGCATTACCCCCACCATCCGTGAAACAGGACAACCGCACACCCCCGGCGCCCCACCCCACCCCCCGGTGAGGCGCCCCGGAACGACAGGGGACCCCACGGTGACGACATCCCCCGAACCCCCCGAGGACCCCCCGCACACCCGCGCGGCGAACCTCTACCGCGACTGGCTCGTCCACGCCGCCTCCTGCAAGGGCACGTGTCGCATACAGGGTGTGGACTGCGAGGAGGCCCGTCACCTGAGGGAGGAGTACCGCGCGGCGAGCGACGCGGTGAGGGCATTTCCGGAGGGGTGACCCGCCCCCTGACGCGGGGATGAACAACGGCTCCCGGTATCTCCACACGACCCCCACCGGTTTACTTGACTTACGCAACCTCAATCTGATTGCGTAAGTAAAGCAAGTAGATGACGCGCTGAGTCTCGACCCCACACGAGAAGCAGGAGACGCCCATGAACCGCGCCCTGATCGTCGGCGCCTCGGCCGCCGGGCTCGCCGCCGCGGAGACGCTGCGCCGGGAAGGCTACGAGGGGACGATCACGCTGGTCGGGGATGAACCGTACGACCCGTACGACCGGCCACCCCTGTCGAAGCAGGTGCTCGCGGGCGAGTGGCCACCGGAGCGGGTGAGGCTGCGTACCTCTGAGGAACTAGGGGGCGTAGAACTGCGGCTGGGCACCCCGGCGACCGCGCTGGACACGATCAACCGGGTAGTACTTCTGAGGGACGGGACGACCCTCCCGTACGACGGACTCGTCATCGCGACCGGCGTCCGGCCGAGAAGGCTCGCCAGCGCCAGCGCCGACACCGGCACCGGCACCGGCACCGGCACCCCGCACGTGCTGCGCACCCTGGACGACGCCCTCCGCCTCCAGGCCCGCCTCACCCGCGGCCGGCGCCTCATCGTCGTCGGCGCCGGATTCCTCGGCGCGGAGGTCGCCGCCGTCGCCCGGAAGCTCGGCGTGGAAGTGATCATGCTGGAGCCCGCCGCCGTACCGCTCGCGCATGCCGTCGGCGAGGACGTCGGCCGCGTGCTGACCGAGGCCCACCGCGAGCACGGGGTGGACCTGCGCTGCGGGGTCTCCGTGACCGAGACCCGCGAGGGAGGGGTACGGCTCGCCGACGGGACGGAGATCGAGGCGGACGACGTCCTCGTCGCGATCGGGTCGGTGCCCAACACGGA
The DNA here is from genome assembly GCF_040610055.1 of Streptomyces sp. NPDC004539. Taxonomy (NCBI): domain Bacteria; kingdom Bacillati; phylum Actinomycetota; class Actinomycetes; order Kitasatosporales; family Streptomycetaceae; genus Streptomyces; species Streptomyces sp. NPDC004539. The sequence continues at coordinate 154,930 of NZ_JBEXLS010000013.1, forward strand.
GTGGCTGGCCGGGAGCGGGCTGACGCTGGACTCCGGCGTGGTGTGCGACGAGTACTGCGCCGCCGCGCCCGGCGTCTACGCCGCCGGTGACGTCGCCCGCTGGCACAACCCCCTCTTCGGCACGCCGATGCGCATCGAGCACCGGACGAACGCCGCCGAGCAGGGCATGGCCGCCGCCCGCAACCTCCTCTCCCCCGACGCCCCCAAGCCGTTCGCGCCGGTGCCGTACTTCTGGTCGGACCAGTACGACATGAAGGTGCAGGCGTTCGGTCACCTCCGCGAGCACGACGAGGTCGCCGTGGCGGACGGCTCCCTCGCGGACCGCCGCTTCATCGCCGCCTACCGCAAGGGCAACCGCCTCGTCGGCGCGCTCGGCGTCGGCATGCCGCCCAAGGCGATCCGGCAGTGGAGACAGTCCATCGCCGTCTCGGCAGGGTGGGACGACGCGGTACGCCCGTCGTCCGCCTGACCCGGCCACACCGGACGCCACCGACACCGGACACCGGCAGCCAGACGCCGGGCACCGGAAGTACTACGGGGCCTCATACCCGTACGCCCCGTAGTACCCCCATCTCCCGCACACCCCGTACGACCAGTACGACCCGCACACCCCACCCCGTAATACCCGTAATACCCCCACCCCCACCCCCTCCTCCCCCACCTCAAGGAGCCCCCCCATGACCACCACCGACGACCACTCCCCCACTGCCCCCTCCTACCCCTTCGACCAGCCCCAGGCCCTCCAGCCGCCCCCCGAGTGGGCCGAGGCCCGTCAGGGGTGCCCCGTGGCCCACGTCCGGATGGCCAGCGGGGACGTCGTCGGCCTGGTCACCGGGTACGACGACGCCCGCGCCGTCCTCTCCGACCCCCGCTTCAACCGCCGCCTCGACAAACCCGGCGCCGCGAAGACCTCGAACACCGAGGACGGCGGCCTCTACAGCCGGGAGAACGAGACGACGTCCGAGATGATGGGCGAGGGCCACCGCCGCTACCGGCGCCTGCTGACCTCGGCGTTCACGGTCAAGAAGATGGAGCTGTGGCGCCCCCGCATCCAGGAGATGACGGACGAGCTGCTCGACGACATGCTCGCCAAGGGCGGCCCCGTGGACCTGCGGACGGAGTTCGCGCTGCCCCTGCCCGTAAGGGTCATCTGCGCGCTGGTCGGCGCCCCCGCGAGCGACCAGGACCGGTTCTCGCACTGGTCCGAGGTCATGATGACGACGACGAAGTACACGCAGGCCGAGGTGGACGAGGCGCTGCGGGAGTTCCGGGAGTACGCCTCGGCGCTGGTCGAGGAGAAGCGGGCGGACCCGCAGGGCGACCTGATCAGCGAGCTGACGCAGATCTCGGACAGCGAGGACGGCCGGCTCAGCCACGCGGAGCTTGTGCAAACGGTTGTGGGCCTGTTGCTGGCCGGCCACGAGACCACCTCGAACATGATCGCCAAGATGACGGCCCTGCTCCTCGCGGACCGCGCGCTGTACGAGGCGATCGTGGACGACCCCTCGCTGGTGCCCGGAGCAGTCGAGGAGTCGCTGCGGCTCGACCCCGTGGGGGGCCTCGGGATTCCGCGGTTCATCACGGAGGACATCGAGGTCGGCGGGGAGCCGGTGGCGGCCGGGACGACCCTGTTCGTGAACCTCAGCGCGGCCGACCGCGACGAGCGCAAGTTCCCCGACGCCGACCGCTTCGACGCCCGCCGGGCCAACGCCCAGCAGCACCTCGCGTTCAGCGCGGGCCCGCGTTTCTGCGTCGGCCAGACCCTCGCCCGGGTCGAGCTCCAGGTCGTCCTCGCCAGCTTCGTACGGCGGCTGCCGGAGCTGCGGCTGCGTGACGATCCGGCGGCGCTCAGCATCCGCACCGGCGTGGTCGCCACCGGGCTGGACGAGCTGTGGGTCACCTGGTGAACCGCGCACGGCCGACGCGCTGATCCCCCCGACCCACGACCCCCACCCCACCCCACCCCGTAGTACGACCCGTAGTACCAAGGAGCCACCGACATGAAGATCACCGTCGACGAAGAGCTGTGCTGCGCAAGCGGTCTGTGCACCGTCCAGGCCGGTGAGGTCTTCGACCAGGACGACGACGGCATCGTCGTCCTCCTCACCGAGGCCCCGGACCCGGAGCACCACGACGCCGTGCGGGAAGCCGCCGCCGTCTGCCCGGCCGCCGCCATCCGTCTCACGGCGTAACCGGTTACTACCTCACCGCGGTCGCCCGCCGCAGCGCCTTGATCGGATGCCACAGCTCCATCGACCCGTCGGTCCGCCATATCAGCCCGTCGGGGTGGTGGAGCACGGCCGTGATCTCGTCCGGCGTAGGGGGTGCGGTATTACCTCTCAGGTACACCGCGCGCAGTCCGTTGTTGCGCAGGCGCGTGAGGGCGCGTGCCCGGTTCGTGGCGTGGACGAGAACCCGCACGACAGCGTCCGCGGCGGCCGGGCTGGGCAGGTTCAGAGCCACCACGACGGTGCCGCCGGGCAGCTTCGAGAAGCCTCCTGTGGCCATGCGGTCATACCCCCGTACGGGTCGGCGCCGAGGTCGGCGTCAGCGTCGGTGTCAATAAGGCGTGCACAGGAGGCACCTAAACACGATCGGCGGCAACCCGCCAGGGGGTTGCCGCCGATACGCTTCTGACCTGCGGAAATGCTGACTACTTGGTCGAGGGACCAACCTTCAGGGTGACCGTCTGACCGCTCAGCGGCTCGTTGACGATCTTGATCGAGGTGTTGGTGTCAGTGACCTTGACACCCGCGAAGGGGCTCGACTCGTCGTAGTAGCTCGACTTGCCGTCGTCGAAGACCGGGACACCGGGACGGGCCTTGATCGTCGTCGGGACACCCGCCTTGTGGAGGGTGATCCGGTCCGTCGGGTACCAGCTGAAGGTGGAGTCGAACGCCTGGATGCGGTTACGCATCAGGGTGCCGTCGGACCACTTCAGCGGGGCGGAGTGGGCGTCCACCGGAAGGACCAGACCGGTGCCCGGGTGGGCGCTGGTGTTGTTGTCCCGCTGCGAGGTGTCCCACTTCCAGATGAGCAGACCGTTCTGGTACGGGTAGTGCTCGACCCAGTCGGGACGGGTGTTCGTGAACCCGAAGTTGTACGGGCCGACCTTGAGGGTCTTGTCGTACGACACGTACTGGCGGTTCTCGGCGATGTAGTACTGCGCGTAGGTGTCCTTGATGGCCGCGCCGACCCGGGAGAACCCGTTCGCGGTCCACGCGGCGTCCGCGCTCTCCACGTCGTCGGAGAAGACCGTCGCGCCGTCCGCGGTGACCTTGATCTCGTCCGCGGTGAAGCCCTTGAGGGCGACGCCGCCGTCCGTCTGGTAGCGGAAGCGCAGCGAGATCTGCTTGCCGGCGTACGCGTCGAGCGAGAAGGTCAGCTTCTGGTGGGCGTCGACCGAGCCGGTCAGCGCCGGACGGCCGCTGCCGTCACGCGGGATCGCGGTGCCGTCGGCGAGGGTGCCGTCGACCGGGGTGTAGCTCGCGCCGCCGTCCGTGGAGACCTCGACGTACGCGTAGTCGAAGTCCTTCTCGATGTCCCACCAGGCGTCCAGGGCCAGGGCGGCCGAGGACTTGCCGGTCAGGTCGACCGAGCGGGTCAGGGTGTTGCGCAGGTCGTCACCGCTGCCGCTCCACCACTGCGTCGCGCCCTGGGCGGGAGGCACGATCTCCGTCGAGACCTCCTTCTCCGGGAGTTGGACGACGACGGCCTGCGGGTTCTTCGTGTTGTACTCGGCAACTCCGAGCTTGTGCGTCGACTTGACGCCCGCCTTCGCCACCTCGTAGTCCAGCCAGCCCAGTTGGAGCTTGTCCCAGGCGTTCATGTCGCCGGGGAGGTCGCCGATCTGGGTCTTGCCGGTGCCGAGCCAGGAGCCGGACGACATCAACGTCCAGAAGCCGGTGGAGTTTTCGCCGCCCGCGGTGTCGTACAGGTCGGGCAGGCCGAGGTCGTGGCCGTACTCGTGGGCGTAGACGCCGAGTCCGCCGTTCTCCGGCTGGATGGTGTAGTCGCCGACCCAGACGCCGGTGTCGCCGATCTGGGTACCGCCGAGCTTGTTGTTCGCGGGACCGGTGACGCCCTCGTCGGTGGAGAAGGCGTACCAGCGGTGCGCCCAGATCGCGTCGGTGCCCTGCGCGCCGCCGCCCGCGGACTCGTCCTCGCCGGCGTGCACGATCTGGAAGTGGTCGATGTAGCCGTCGGGTTCGTTGAAGTTCCCGTCGCCATCGAAGTCGTAGCGGTCCCACTGGTCGTACTCGGCGAGCGTCGACTTGATGACCGCGTCGGAGACCCCGGCGGCCTTCTGGCCGGCGACCCACGCGTTGACGCCGTCCTGAACTGCGTACCAGGCGCCCTGCGGTGCGAGGTTCGAGCCGTAACGGGCCTCGTTGTAGGGGACCTTGACCCAGTCCTGCACGGTGCCGTCGACCGAGTAGCGGCCCGAGGACTGCTTCTCGTAGTACTTCTTCACGGAGGCGTTGCCGTTGCCGAAGTACAGGTCCTGGAAGTGCTCGCGGTTGTAATCGGCCTGCCAGGCGGTCGAGTTGTCGACCGCGCGGTCCGGCTGGGCGATCTGGTTGTGCAGCGGACCGGGGGTGCCGCCGTAGCGGGGGTCGGTCTGGTCGCCGAACTCGACGAGAATCGTGAAGATCTTGTCGGTCTTCTCGCGGCCCAGCTCGACGTACTTGCTGTCGCCCTTCTTGCCCTTCAGCTGCACGACCTTCGAGCCGTCGCGGTTCTTGACCGCCGCCTCGCCGGATATGACCTGCTTCAGGGCCTCTTCGCGCTGCGCCGCCTGTGTCTTGCTGAGCGGGCCGTCGAAGTCGTGTTCCTTGTTCGCGACCGGCTGCGGGTCGTGCCGGTCCACCGCCGGGGCCGCCGCAGGGCCGTTGTCGGCCGCCTGAGCCACGGCGAACGTCGAGAACGTGGCCGAGGCCGCCGCGAGGGCGACGGTGATGGCGGCCGTTCTGAACGTCCAGGATCTACTGGTCACTTCTTGTCCTCCCCTGCACGCGCCCGCTCCGTGCAGGGGGTGACATGGGCATGACATAGGACATGCCGGATCTGCGCACGGGGATACGCGTGTTAGCCAAGTGCCGTCATTTGACTACTGGTTGAGAAGAAAAGACAGACCTTGACTCGACCATGGAACGTGCACTATTGGGAGCTGGCGTTCGCATTGCGGACACATGAACTTCACAACGCGGGCGCGCGCCCCGGCCTCGCGACCTGTGGCCATGACTCCGTGCGCCCCCTGTGCTCCGGGCCCGTGGGTCAGGTCACGCTTACCTTCCGTTCCGCTCGGGCATGCACGCGAATAGAGTCGAGATCTCCCCCGCATCCGAGGACACGATTGCCATGCCTCGTCCGACTGTCGCACAGCTCACGTACGGTACTTGCACCGTCATTCTTTCGACGCTGGCCATGCTGCTGCTGTCAGAGACCAGTTCGGGTCCAGGTGTCGCGGTGATCGCCGTCGCGGCCCTCGCCCTCGGCCTGCTCGTCGCCCTGACGGTACCGGCCAGGGCCTCCCGCACGGCACGGACCGCCTCTCCGGTGGTGGCCCGCTCCGCGGCCGAACGACCGGCGAAGGAGCCGGTGGCACCCTAGATCTTCCGTACGGCAGTTCCTCCGTACAGCACAGTAGAGGGCCCGAGTCGAGACACTCGGGCCCTCTACTGTGCTGTACGGGGCGGCAGTTGGCGCCCGTGGCCTCAGACGCTCACGACGACCGTCTTCGCCGCCTTGTCGTGCAGGCCCTGTTTGTAGGGCTTGTCGAAGTAGCTCCAGCCGCCGGAGATCGCGGTCCACACGCAGGCGCAGCAGAACGCGAACGGAATCCACAGGACCGCCGCCCTCGCGAGCGACGTCTGCATCGAGGGGGTCGAGCCGTTGTCCAGGTTCGCGACCCGCATGCCGAGCCACTTCTTGCCGAGGGTCTGGCCGGTGCGGGCGGTCAGGACGGTGTCGTACGCCATGTAGAGCACCGCGGCGACGAGCGACTGCCACAGCGACCTGCCGTAGTTCACGTCGTCGCCGCTCACGTCGTACTCGTTGACCCGCAGCGCCCAGGTGAGCAGGGCGACGACCACGCCGACCAGGATCATGTCGACGATCCTCGCGAGGGTGCGCTTGCCGCTCGGGGCGAGCGGGGGCATACCTGAGAGGGGGTCGTTGCCGTGGGGGGCGCCGCCGTACGGGTCGTTCCCGTAGGGGCCGCCCTGGTAGGGGGGCTGCCCGTAGGGCGGGGGCTGGTTCCCGTAGGGGGAGCCGTACGGGTCCCCCGAGGGGGGCTGCTGGTTCCCGTACGGGCTCCCGTAGGGGTCGCCGCCGCCTGCCGGGGGCTGCTTCCTGAACGGGTCGTCTTCCGGTGGCTGTCCGCCGGAGCCGGGTGGCGGTTCGGAGGTCATGGCCCGAGTGCACCGCGAAGCGCCCGGCTCCGCATCCGGCGGAAGGCCGTACGAGGGACCGGGTCGGATGGGCCGTACGCGGTAGGGGGTCAGCCCGCGACGAACGTATGTGCGGCCTTGTCGTGCCAGCACTGGCGCCACGGCTTGTCGAACACGCACCACAGGACCCCTACGACCCCTACGACCAGGAGTCCCGGGACGCTGTAGACGAGCCAGCGGCGCAGCGCGGCGCCGAAGCTCGGGGGTTCGCCGCCCTCGATGTCGCGCACCTCCAGGCCGCACAGCTTCTTGCCGAGGGTGCGGCCCCATCGAGCGGTGGGCAGCGCCTCGTACAGGACGCCGAAGAGGAGGAGGACGGCGAGGACGATGCCGAGGTAGCCGGCGGTCGTGCCGTCCAGGAGCCAGACGGTGACCGTGCGGCCGGAGAGCTTCGCCTCGTCGATCTTCGCGTTCACGTGGTCCAGGGCCTTCGTGCCCAGCGGGACCGCCGCGGCGCCGGTGACGGCGGCGAGGACGAGGGTGTCGACCAGGCGGGCGGCGAAGCGCTTGCCGAGGCCGGCGGGGCGGGCGGACGCCTGGCGGCGGGCGGCGGCCTGGAAGACGTCCTCGACCGGGGGGCGCCAGGGGGTGACGGCCTGCGGCTGGTCGTCGGCGGCGAGCTGGTGGACCTGCTGGGCCCAGGAGTGCTGGCCGGGGGCGGCGGCGGGGGGCGGGGAGTCGTCGGGCCGGTCGAGGAAGGCGGGGGCGGGGACGGTGATGCCGGGGGGACGGGAGGGGGCGGGGGTGCCCTGAACGCCGGGGGCACCGATCGCGCCGGGGGCGCCGGAAGTATTAGGGGTACTAGGGGGTGCCGAAGCCGCGCCGCCGGGGCGGGACGTCGTCGTACCACCCGTACTACCCGTAGTACCCGCGCCACCCGAACCACCAGCACCGGCACCACCGACCCCACTGCCCGTGCCCTGCGCGGCAGCCCGTGCCGCCGCCGCCTTCCCCGCGCCGAACCCCGGCTTGGCCGGAGCCGTGCCCCCGGACTGCTCCCCCGTGCGCGGGCCCGGCGCACGGAAGGTGACCGTCCCGTGGTCGCCGTCCGGACCGGACGCGTGACCGGCGGGTGGCTCGGCGGACGCACCGGGGCCGGCGGGCCGCTCGGGTGCCCTGGGGTCCCTGGGCGCGCGGGGGTCGGGGGTCTGCGGTGAGCCCCAGGAGACGCGGCGGTCCTGGTCGCCGCCGAAACCGGACTGGCGGGCGGCGTCGGCGGCCCACGCGGAGGCGGGTTCGGCCGGGACGGGGTCCTCGTCGAAGAAGTGCGGGCCGGTCTCCTCGACCGCGGGGACCGGCCGGGCCGGCGCGCCCGGCGGGGGTGTGAGCGGGCGGCCGTCGGACGGGGCCGGGCGGCTGGTGCCCGGTACCCAGGCGGCACCGTTCCAGTACCGGACGTATCCGGGGATCGACGGGTCCGGGTAGTAGCCCTCGCGGGGCCTGTCGTCGCCGGGGGCCGGAGTTGGGGCGCTCATGTCCGTCGTCCCGCTATCTGCTCGGAGGTGGGAGGGGGCCGTCCGTCCATCTTCCCGGACAGGTCGTCCACGAGATGGGTGAGGGCGTCCACATCTACCAGAACCGCGCGCGGCCCAGCACCAGTCCGTCCGTACCGGTCCCGTTCCGGCCGGGCTCGCACACCGTCTTCACCCGTTCGGAAAAAACTTCTCCGAACCCGCGTAATGCTCCGCCGGAAAGCCGCTCTCTCCTCGCGCGGGCCCACTCCGGGGCCGCACAGAGAGGAGTACGGACATGCAGCCCACCGTGGTCGAGCGTGAACTGGAACTCAAGCTGATCCTGTCGCCGGAGCGCAGCATCCCGGTACCGGCACGGCTGAGCTACCGCTCGGACGACCCCTTCGCGATCCACGTCACCTTCCACATCAACTCCGCCCTGCCGGTCAACTGGACGTTCGCCCGCGAGCTGCTCGTCGAAGGTGTGTTCCGCCCCTGCGGCCACGGCGACGTCCGGGTCTGGCCGACGAAGGTGGACGGCCGCAGCGTCGTGCTGATGGCGCTCAGCTCCCCCGACGGCGACGCCCTTCTCGAAGCGCCCGCCGCCCAGATCTCCGCCTGGCTGGAGCGCACCCTGAGGGTGGTCCCCCCGGGCTCTGAGGGCGAGCGGCTCGGCCTCGACGACGGCCTCGCCGAGCTGCTCGCGGTCACCCCGGCCGACGACCTGTGGCTGCGCGACCCGTGGCCCTCGGACGAGTCGAAGGACGGCGAGTGAGCGGGGCCGCCCTGCGGCCCGGCACGTCCCTCTCCAGACCTACGGGGTCTCCCTCAGTACCTGCGGGGTACCCCTCAAGTTCTACGGGTCCCCCCTCCGTGCCCACAGGTCCCCCCTCCGTGCCCACGGGTCCCCCCTCAGAACAGCTTGCCCGGGTTCAGAATCCCCTGGGGGTCGAAGACCTCCTTGATGCGGCGCTGCATCTCCAGTCCCACGGGGCCGAGTTCCCGGGCGAGCCACTCCTTCTTCAGGATGCCCACGCCGTGCTCACCCGTGATGGTCCCGCCGAGCTCCAGGCCGAGGGCCATGATCGCGTCGAAGGACTCACGGGCGCGCCGGGACTCGTCGGGGTCGGTGGCGTCGAAGCAGACGGTGGGGTGGGTGTTGCCGTCACCGGCGTGGGCGCAGACGCCGATGGTGAGCTTGTGCTCCTCGGCGACGCGCTCGACCCCTTCGAGGAGGTCGGCGAGGCGGGAGCGGGGCACGCAGACGTCGTCGATCATCGTCGTCCCCTTCACCGCCTCCAGCGCGTTGAGGGACAACCGGCGTGCCTGGAGGAGGAGTTCGGACTCGGCGGCGTCGTCGGCGGGGACGACCTGCGTCGCGCCGGCGGCCTCGCAGAGCAGGCCCACGGCGGCGAGGTCGGCCGCGGGGTCGGCGGTGTCGAAGGCGCACAGCAGCAGCGCCTCGGTGCTCTCCGGCAGCCCCATGTGCGCGAGGTCGTTGACGGCCTTGACGGTCGTACGGTCCATCAGTTCGAGGAGGGACGGCAGATGCCCGGCCTCCATGATCGCGCAGACGGCGTCGCAGGCGGCCCGCGCGGAGGCGAACTCGGCGGCGAGGACGAGCTGTTGGGGCGGCTGCGGCTTCAGCGCGAGGGTCGCGCCCACCACGATCCCGAGCGACCCCTCCGAGCCGACGAACAGCCGCGTCAGGTCGTACCCCGCCACCCCCTTCGCGGTACGCCGTCCGGTGGACAGCAGACGGCCGTCGGCGAGGACGACGTCGAGGCCGAGGACGTACTCGGCGGTGACCCCGTACTTCACGCAGCACAGCCCGCCGGAGGCCGTGCCGATGTTGCCGCCGATCGTGCACATCTCCCAGCTGGAGGGGTCCGGCGGGTAGTACAGGCCGTGTTCGTTCACGGCCCGGGAGAGCGTCGCGTTGATCACGCCGGGCTCCACGACGGCGATGCGGTCGACCGGGTTGATCTCCAGGACGCGGTCCATCTTGACGAGGGAGAGCACCACGCAGCCCTCGGACGCGTTGGCCCCGCCGGAGAGTCCGGTTCTGGCCCCCTGGGGTACTACGGGTACCCCCAGCTCGGTGGCGACCCGCATGACGTGCTGGACCTGCTCGACGGTCCGGGGCAGGACGACGACCGCGGGGGTGCCCGCCGGGCAGAAGCTGGCCATGTCGTTGGCGTAGGAGGCGGTGACGTCGGGGTCGGTGAGGAGCGCTTCGGCCGGGAGGCCGTCGCGGAGTCGGGCGAGAAGACCTTCGGAACGGCTCATGATCACAGCGTCGCACCCGGGGCCATCGGTGTGAACCCCGCCGCGCAGGCCACCGGGTGACGTGATGTGTTCGTCGTATGGACGCACAGTAAGCGCATGCACAACCCTCGCGTCACGGACCACGCGGAGAACCCTGCGGAGCACCCCGTACCCCCCGTACCCCCCGTACTCCCCGTACTCCCCGTACCTCCCGTACTCCCCGTACTTCCCGAGCACGACCGGCACCCCCCGTACCTCGGAGCCACTCCCCGGCGTCTGCGCCCCCGGCTCCTCAAGGTCCTCGCCGGCTGTCTCACCCTCACCGGCGGGGTCCTCCTCTTCCTGCCCGGCGAGTCCGCGAAGGTCCACCGGGCCCCCGCGCCGGCCCCCGGCGCCCAGGCACACACGGCGGTCACGACCGGCATGGCCGCCGCGCTGCCCGACCTGACAGCGCTCATCGGCGAGCGGGAGGCGTTCGTGCGGCGCCATCCGGGGGACGCGCCCGCGTGGGCCGTGCTCGGTGCCGCGTACGTCGAGCGGGGGCGGCGGACGGGCGACGCGACCGTCTACTACCCGAAGGCCGAACACGCCCTGCGCACCTCCCTGCACGCGGCCCGCACCGCCGACGCCCTGACCGGGCTCTCCCAACTCGCGGTGGCCCGGCGGGACTTCCGGGGCGCGAAGGAGTGGGGCGAGGCCGCGGTGAAGGCGGCCCCGAAGCGCTGGCCGGCGTACGGCCCGCTGATCGACGCGTACACGGGCCTCGGCGACTACAAGAAGGCCCGCGCCACCCTGGAAAAGCTGACGGAGCTGCACTCCGGGCCGGCCGTGAAGGCGAAGGCGTCGGCGGTGTACCGGGACCGCGGCTGGCGCGAGGACGCGGCGGCCGTGCTGTACGACGCCTCGGCGAACGCGAACTCCCCGGCCGAACAGGCCGCGTTGCTGGAGCAGGCCGGTCAACTCGCCTGGGAGCGCGGCGATCTGCCGGACGCGCTGCGCCACTTCCAGGAGGCCGTCCGCCTCGACCCCGACCAGCGCGCGGCCCAGGCCGGCCAGGGCCGGACACTCGCCGCGCTGGGTCGTACGACCGAGGCGCTGGCCGCCTACAAGTCGGCGCTCGCCGGCCAGCCGCTGCCCGAATACGCCCTGGAGCTGGGCGAGTTGTACGAGGCGCTGGGCCTCGCCGAGCCCGCCCGCGCCGAGTACGAGGTGCTGCGCGCCCGGATCAGGCAGGACGGCGCGGCCGGGGTCGACAACGAGTTGCTGCTCGGCCGGTTCGAGGCCGACCACGGCGATCCCGAGGCGGCCGTGACGCGGCTGCGCGCGGAGTGGCGCCGTCAGCCGGGCATCGCGGTCGCGGACGCGCTCGGCTGGGCGCTGTACCGGGCGGGCGAGGCCAAGGAGGCGCTCGGGTACGTGTCGATCGCGACGGACGGCACGAAGGGCGGCGGGGTGCGCAGCGCGTCGTACATGTTCCACCGGGGCGTCGTCGAGCGGGAGTCGGGGAAGGACGCCGCCGCCCGGCGGCATCTCGCGGACGCGCTGCGGATCAATCCGCGGTTCTCCCCGCTGTGGGCGCCGCAGGCTCGCGCGGCGCTGGAGGCGCTGGGTGAGCCCGCGGACGTGCCCGTGCCGAAGTCCCGTAAGGGGTAGGCGGGTTACAAGTTGCCGCGCTTGGCCTGTTCGCGTTCGATGGCTTCGAAGAGGGCCTTGAAGTTGCCCTTGCCGAAGCCCATCGAGCCGTGGCGTTCGATGAGTTCGAAGAAGACGGTCGGGCGGTCCTGGACCGGCTTGGTGAAGATCTGGAGCAGGTAGCCGTCCTCGTCGCGGTCGGCGAGGATCTTCAGCTCCCGCAGGGTGTCGACGGGGACGCGGGTGTCACCGACCCACTCGCCGAGGGTGTCGTAGTAGGAGTCGGGGGTGTCGAGGAACTGGACCCCGGCCGCCCGCATGGTCTTCACGGTCGCGACGATGTCGTTGGTGTTGAGCGCGATGTGCTGGACGCCGGCCCCGCCGTAGAACTCCAGGTACTCGTCGATCTGGGACTTCTTCTTGCCGGGCGCGGGTTCGTTGATGGGGAATTTGACCTTCAGGGTGCCGTCCGCGACGACCTTCGACATGAGGGCACTGTACTCGGTGGCGATGTCGTCGCCGACGAACTCCTTCATGTTCGTGAAGCCCATGACGCGGTGGTAGAAGTCGACCCACTCGTTCATCCGGCCGAGTTCGACGTTCCCGACGCAGTGGTCGATCGCCTGGAACGTGCGCTGTGCGGGCGCCTCGACCAGGGGGGTCATCGCCGTGAACCCCGGGAGGTAGGGGCCGTCGTAGTCCTTGCGTTGTACGAGGGTGTGGCGGGTCTCGCCGTAGGTGGCGATCGCGGCGAGGACGACGGTGCCGTGCTCGTCCTTCAGCTCGTACGGCTCGGCGAGCGAGCGGGCGCCGTGTTCGACGGCGTAGGCGTGGGCGCGGCGGGCGTCGGGGACCTCGATGGCGAGGTCGACCACGCCGTCGCCGTGCGCGGCGACGTGGGCGGCGAGGAAGCGGCCCCGGTCGGTCGCCGGGCGGACGACGGAGGTGAACACGAAGCGGGCGGAGCCGCTCTCCAGGACGTAGCTCGCGGTCTCGCGGCTGCCGTTCTCCGGTCCGGAGTAGGCGGCCAGGCGCATGCCGAAGGCGGTGGAGTAGTAGTGCGCCGCCTGCTTGGCGTTGCCGACGGCGAAGACGACCGCGTCCATCCCCTTGACCGGGAAGGGGTCGGCCTGCCGGGCGGTGTCGGGGATGTGGTGTGTGGTCTGCGTCATACCGAAAGGGTCACTCCGGCTTCGCAAGGTGCGCAACGGTTCGCCGGGAAGCCGGGCAGGATGTACAGCGCGAGAGCGGTTACCGCGTCCTTTCTGTACAGGATGACCATCGAGGAGACCGGACCATGGGGATCGACCGGCTGGACGGGCGGATCATCGTGCTGCTGGCGCGCGAGCCGCGGCTCGGGGTGCTGGAGATGTCCCGGCGGCTCGGGGTGGCGCGCGGGACGGTGCAGGCGCGGCTCGACCGGCTTACGTCGAATGGAGTCATCCGCGGATTCGGCCCCGAGGTCGATCCGGCGGCCCTCGGCTACCCGGTGACGGCGTTCGCGACGCTCCAGATCCGTCAGGGCCAAGGGCCCGCGATCCGGGCGCACTTGAGCGGTGTGCCGGAGGTCCTCGAACTGCACACCACGACCGGCAGCGGGGACATGCTGTGCCGGCTGGTCGCGCGGTCGAACGCGGATCTCCAGCGGGTGATCGACCTGGTTGTCGGTTTTGATGGGATCGTCCGGGCCTCCACCGCGATCGTGATGGAGAACCCGGTGCCGCTGCGGATCATCCCGCTGGTGGAGGAGGCGTCGCGCGAGTGAGCTGAGGTGAACGTGTGTGAGCTTCTGGGAGTATCTCGACAACCGGCATCAGCAACTTCTGACCGACGCGTTGCAGCACGCGAGCGCGGTCTTCCAGTGCATGCTGCTGGCGACGGTCATCGGGGTCGCGATCGGGGTGCTCACCTACCGCAGTGACTGGGCGGGCAACCTCGCGACGACCGCGACTTCGACGATCCTGACGGTCCCCTCGCTGGCCATGATCGGCCTGCTCGTCCCCGTGGTCGGTCTCGGGGTTCCCCCTACGGTCATCGCTCTCACGTTGTACGGGTTGCTGCCCGTCGTACGGAACGCGATCGTCGGGCTGCGCGGTGTGGACCCCGCGCTGGTGGACGCCGCGAAGGGCATCGGGATGTCCCGGCCGGCCCGGCTGGTACGGGTCGAACTGCCGCTGGCCTGGCCGCCGATCCTGACCGGCATCCGGGTCGCCACGCAGATGCTGATGGGCATCGCCGCGATCGCCGCGTACGCCTCCGGGCCCGGTCTCGGGAACGAGATCTTCCGCGGGATCGCCTCCCTGGGCAGCAAGAACGCGCTCAACCAGGTTCTCGCCGGGACGCTCGGGATCGTCGTCCTGGCGCTGCTGTTCGACGCCGCGTACGTCCTGATCGGGCGGCTCACGATTCCGAGGGGCATCCGTGTCTGAGTCTCCGAGGGGTACCCGTGTCTGAGTCCCAGAACGCCGGCCGCTCCCTGGGCGCCTCCATCGAGCTGGAGAACCTCAGCAAGCGGTATCCGGGCAACCCCAACCCGTCCGTCGACAACGTGAACATGGAGATCAAGGCGGGCGAGACGGTCGTCTTCGTCGGCCCCTCCGGCTGCGGGAAGTCGACGACGCTGAAGATGATCAACCGGCTGATCGAGCCGTCCGGCGGCCGGATCAGGATCGGCGGCGAGGACGTCACCGACATCGACCCGGTGAAGCTGCGCCGCAAGGTCGGGTACGCGATCCAGTCGTCCGGCCTCTTCCCGCACATGACGGTCGCTCAGAACATCGCGCTGGTACCGAGGATGGTGGGCTGGGCGAAGGGCCGGATCAAGGAGCGGGTCGAGGAGATGCTGGACCTCGTCGGGCTCGACCCGGGCGAGTTCCACGGCCGCTACCCACGGCAGTTGTCCGGCGGCCAGCAGCAACGCGTGGGCGTGGCAAGGGCGTTGGCGGCCGATCCGCCGGTGCTGCTGATGGACGAGCCGTTCGGCGCCGTCGACCCGATCACCCGGGACCACCTCCAGGACGAACTCATCCGGCTCCAGCACGAGTTGCACAAGACGATCGTCTTCGTCACGCACGACTTCGACGAGGCGATCAAGCTCGGCGACCGGATCGCGGTGCTGCGCGAGCGGTCCCACATCGCGCAGTTCGACACCCCCGAGGCGATCCTCACCAACCCCGCCGACGACTTCGTGTCCGGGTTCGTCGGCGCGGGCGCGGCGCTCAAGCGGCTCAACCTCACGCGTGTGCGGGACGTGCCGATCACCGACTACCCGACGGTGACCGTCGACGATCCGCTCCAGGTCATCTTCGACCGGCTGCGCGACAGCGGGACCAACGAGATCCTGCTCCTCGACAAGCGGGGCCGTCCCTACAAGTGGCTGCGGCGCGGGGACTTGATGCGGGCCAAGGGTTCGCTCGCGCGGGCCGGGACGCTGGTCCACGACACGGTGACCCGGGACGCGACGCTGCGGGACGCGCTGGAGGCCGTCCTCACCGACAGCTCGGGGCGCACGGCCGTCACCGGGCGGCGCGGGGAGTACACAGGGGTCGTCGACATGGAGACGCTGATGAACTCCGTGCACGAACTCCTGGAGGCCGACCGGCTCGAAGCGATGGAGCACCAGCACGAGTTGGAGGAGACCCGGGCGGCGCGCACGCATGCCGAGCAGGAGGGTGACGGCGGGGAGGCGAAGGCGTGAGCACTCCAGAGGTGGACTCCCCCGAGACAGAAGCAGATGCGGAGGCCGACGCCTCGGGCGAACCGACGCCCACGGCCGTCGGCAAGGCCCAACCCCGTATCGGCTGGCCCAAGTTGACCGTCCTCCCCGGCTTCCTCGTCGCCCTCCTGCTCGGCACCTGGCTCTGGTTCCAGCAGGCCGACCTGGACCCGATCTCCGAGAACGCGCTCTCCGGGGGCCAGGTCTCCAAGGCGCTGTGGCAGCATGTCCAACTCACCGCGATCTCCACGTTCTTCGTGCTGATCATCGCGATCCCGCTCGGTGTCCTGCTCACCCGGGGCGCCGCCCGCAAGGCCGCGCCGGTCGTCATGGCGATCGCCAACATCGGCCAGGCCACCCCGGCGATCGGCCTGTTGGCGCTGCTCGTGATCTGGCTCGGCATCGGCGAGAAGGCCGCGCTGATCGGCATCATCGCCTACGCCGTCCTGCCGGTCCTCTCCAACACGATCGCCGGGCTGCGCGCGAACGACCCGACGCTCCTGGAGGCCGCCCGGGGCATCGGCATGTCCCCCGTCGGGGTCCTCTCCCGCGTCGAACTCCCCCTCGCCGTACCGCTGATCCTCGCGGGCGTCCGTACGGCGCTCGTCCTCAACGTGGGTACGGCGGCGCTGGCGACGTTCGGCGGGGGCGGAGGGCTCGGGGTGCTGATCACGACCGGGATCACCAACCAGCGTATGCCCGTACTGGTGTTGGGCTCGATCCTCACGGTGGCGCTCGCGCTGCTCGTGGACTGGCTGGCGTCGATCGCCGAACTCCTGTTGCGGCCAAGGGGATTGGAGACCGGCCGATGAGACGCTGGATCACCTTCCTCGGTGTCGCCGCCCTGTTGTCCGGCTGCGGGCTGACGTCCGGCTCGCCCATGGTCGACGACGTCGAACCGGGGACCATCGGGCAGGGCAAGCCCCTCAAGGGGGCCGATCTGACGGTGACTTCGAAGTCGTTCACCGAGAACCTCATCCTCGGCGCGATGATGGGCATCGCCTTCCAGGCGGCCGGTGCGCACGTCCTCGACCGGACCGGTATCCAGGGGTCCATCGGGGCCCGGGAAGCGGTCAAGAAGGGCGACGCGGACGGGATGTACGAGTACACCGGGACCGCCTGGATCACCTACCTCGGCAACAGCAAGCCGATCACCGATCCGCAGGCCCAGTGGGCCGCCGTCCGCGCGGCCGATCTGCGCAACGGGCTGACCTGGCTGCCCCAGTCGCAGGTCAACAACACGTACGCGCTCGCCATGAACCGTTCGGCCTACGAGAAGTACCGGACCAAGACCCTCTCGCAGGTCGCCGCCCTCGCGAAGTCCGATCCCAAGGCCGTGTCGCTGTGCGTGGAGAGCGAGTTCGCGAACCGGGCGGACGGGTTGCCGGGGATGCAGAAGGCGTACGGGATGAGTGTGTCGTCGTCGCGGATCACACAGATGGACTCCGGGATCATCTACACGCAGACGGAGAAGGGGCACTGCACCTACGGCGAGGTGTACACCACCGACGGGCGCATCAAGGCGATGGACCTCGTCGTGATGGAGGACGACCGGCACTTCTTCCCCAACTACAACGCGGCGCCCGAGATCAACTCCGAGGCGATGAAGAAGTGGCCCGCGATCGCCGAGGTGCTGAACCCGATCTCGGCCCGGCTGAACAACACGGTGGCGCAGGAGCTGAACGCGAAGGTGGATGTGGACGGGGAAGATCCGCATCAGGTGGCGTTGGAGTGGATGAAGGGGCAGGGGTTCGTCAAGTGAGGTGAGACGGGCGGGAGTTCGGCGCGGCAGAGTTGCAAAGGGTTCGTTGCAAAAAACCCTTGCAGAGATTTCTTTGCATGGCTATCGTCGTACCTGTGACCGACCCTCAAGACCCCCAGGCCCCCCAGGACCTCCCAGACCCCCAGGTGCGCACGATCGACGCCCGCTCCCTCCGAGGGCTGGCCCACCCCCTGCGCATGCGCCTGCTGGACTCCCTCCGCTTCGGCGGCCCCGCGACGGCGTCCCAACTCGCCGAGAAACTGGGCGAGTCCAGTGGCGCGACGAGCTATCACCTGCGGCAGCTCGCCGAGTACGGCTTCATCGAGGACGACCCCGAGCAGGGCAAGGGCCGCGAACGCTGGTGGAAGGCCAGCCACACCGGCCTGGTGTTCGGCGACGACCTCCTCACCGACCCCGACCCGGCCGTACGCGGAGCCGCCGACCTCTACATGCACGAGGTGGCGACCAAGCACACCAGTGAACTGTCGACCTGGCTGGGCAACCGCGCCTCATGGCCCGAGGAGTGGAACCGCACCTGGGACATGAGCAGCACGACCCTGCGGCTCACCCCGGAACAGGCGCAGGAGTTCATCGCGGACATCCACCGCGTCTACGAGGAGTACCGCGTCCGCGCCGCCGCCGAGGACACCCCCGGCGCCCAGCAGATCCGCGCCCACAGCCACGTCTTCCCCCTGATCTGAGAGGAACTCCCGTGTACCACCCCGACTTCCACCTCCCCCTCCACCACCAACGCACCGCCGAACTCCAGGCCCGAGCCGCCACCCACCACCTCGCTCACACCCCCACCCCACCCTTAAGGGTCCGCGCCGGCTGGACCCTCGTAGCGGTCGGGCTGCGGCTCGCCACCACCTCCCGGCGGCCCGCGATCAGCAGCTAGGGACGCTGCCCTTGCCGGTCTCCAGGGCCTTCAGGGACCCCACGGCACCCTTGAGGTCGGCGACCGGGATCAGCCGCAGGCCGGAGGGGAGTTCGGACTTCGCGTCGGCGCACTCGTCCTTGGGGACGAGGAACACCGTCGCCCCGTCCCGCCGCGCCGCCTGCGTCTTCAGCGCCACCCCGCCCACGGCCCCCACCGTGCCGTCCGCCGCGATCGTCCCGGTCCCGGCGACGACCCGCCCGCCCGTGAGGTCTCCCCCGCTCCCGTCGCCGTCGAGCTTGTCGATGATCCCCAGCGTGAACAGCAGACCGGCGCTCGGCCCGCCCACGTCCGACAGCTTCAGGCTCACCTTGACGTCCTTCGAGGACCGCCCCAGATACGTCAACGCCGCCTCGGTGGCGGCGTCCTGGGACTGCGTCATCTGCTCGGTGTTGTGCCGCTCGATCTCCTTGACGGAGTCCCCGCTGGGATAGACGGAGTCGCGGGGCATCACCGCGGAGTCCGTCCGGAACCAGCCGTCGACCACATCGCTCAACGACACCTTCGCTTCGGGGCCGGTCGCGACGATCGTCGTCATCCGCAGTTGCCCGGTCGTCTTCCGCACAGTCGTCCCGGACACCGTGATCACCGCCTCCCCCTTGTTCTCCCCGAGCACGTCGGCGGTCATCCCGGGCTGGGCGATGGCGAAGGGCAGGGGGGCGAAGAGGGCCACACCGAGCAACGCCACGAGGGGCACACCGCAGACGGCAACGGTCTGGACACGGGAGAGACGAGAGAGCACGACTCAAATCTAACGTGACGCGATGTACCTCAGGAGTACCCCCTACCTCAGGGCTACCCCCGCACCCCAGAAGTACCCCGTACCTCGGGGCTACCCCCGCACCTCAGAAGTACCCCGTACCTCGGGAGTACCCCTACCGAAGCGCCTCCGCCACCTCCCGAGCCGCGTCCACCACCCGAGGCCCCACCCGCTCCGGCACCGCGTCGGCCAGCATCACGACCCCCACGCTGCCCTCCACCCCGGTCACGCCCAGCAGCGGCGCGGCGGCACCGCTGGCCCCCGCCTCCAGCTCCCCCTGCATGAGACAGAACCCCGGCTCCCCCATGGGCTTGCGCCGCCCGGCGAGTATCGCCATCCCCGCGGCCCCCCGGTCCAGCGGATGCCGGAACCCCGCCCGATAGGCGACGTGATAATCCGTCCACGTCGGCTCGACGACCGCCACGGCCAACGCCTCCGCCCCGTCCACCAGCGTCAGATGAGCGGTCGCCCCGATGTCCTCCGCGAGCGCCCGCAGCGCGGGCAGCGCGGCCTCCCGTACCAGCGGATGCACCTGCCGTCCGAGCCGCAGCACCCCGAGCCCCACCCGGGCCCGCCCCCCGAGATCGCGCCGGACCAGCGCGTGCTGCTCCAGCGTCGCGAGCAACCGGTACACGACGGTCCGGTTGACGCCCAGCTTGTTGGACAACTCGGTCACGGTCAGCCCGTGGTCCGTGTCGGCCAGCAACTTCAGAACCCTGAGTCCCCGGTCGAGCGTCTGGGAGGTCTCCGCGGTCACGACGCCCACTCCTTACGGTGATGAGGCGCAGCTCTTTCACACGGCTGCACTCTGCGGCGGCACTGCCACAGGGCGTGTGCGTAGCGGGACAGTAACGGGGTGGGTTCGCTGAGCGGAAGACTCCGTCCAGAATCCGGTCAATGACCGGTATGGACTACTTGGAAATGTCCCGATACGCGGGACCCCACTTCACAGGGGCCCCACAGTCCCCTCATTTCATCCGCGTCGCCCACTCCTGGACCTTCGCGATGCGCTGCCGCAACTGCCCGCCGGTCGCCTCGGCGCTGGCCGGCCCGCCGCACACCCGCCGCAGCTCGGTGTGGATCACGCCGTGCGGCTTCCCGCTCTGGTGGACGTACGCGCTGACCATCGTGTTGAGCTGTTTCCGCAGCTCCATCATCTCCTTGTGGGAGACGACGGGACGCCGCTCGGCGGGGAGTTCGAGGAGGTCGGCCTCCGCGTCCGGGCGCTTCTTGCTGTGGGCGATCTGCTTGGCCTGGCGCTTCTGGAGGAGGAGCTGCACCTGGTCGGGTTCGAGGAGACCCGGAATACCCAGGTAGTCCTGCTCCTCCTCACTCCCGGGGTGGGCCTGCATACCGAACTCGGCGCCGTTGTACATGACGCGGTCGAAGACGGCCTCGGACTCCAGCGCCTCGAACTTGAACTGCTCCTGTTCGCCGGTGTCCTCGTCCTGCTGCTTCTCCGCCTCCGCGAGGAGTTTGTCCTCCTCGGCGTACGGGTCCTCCTCGCCGCCCTTCTTGGGCTTGTCGAGGGCGTGGTCGCGCTCGACCTCCATCTCGTTGGCGAAGGTCAGCAGGTCGGGAACCGTCGGCAGGAACACGGACGCGGTCTCGCCGCGCCGCCGGGACCGCACGAAGCGGCCGACGGCCTGGGCGAAGAAGAGGGGGGTGGAGATGGTGGTGGCGTACACGCCGACCGCCAGGCGCGGGACGTCGACCCCTTCGGACACCATCCGCACCGCGACCATCCAGCGGTCGTTGCCGGCGGCGAAGTCGTCGATGCGTTTGGAGGCGCCGGTGTCGTCCGAGAGGACCACCGTCGGCTTCGTGCCGGTCAGCTCGCGGATCAGTTTCGCGTACGCGCGTGCCGAGTCCTGGTCGGAGGCGATGACCAGCGCGCCGGCGTCCGGGATGGCCTTCCTGACCTCGGTGAGGCGCTGGTCGGCGGCGCGCAGCACGCTCGGCATCCACTCGCCGCGCGGGTCCAGCGCCGTACGCCACGCCTGGCTGACGGCGTCCTTCGTCATCGGCTCGCCGAGGCGGGCCGCGATCTCGTCGCCGGCCTTCGTGCGCCAGCGCATGTTGCCGCTGTACGACAGGAAGATCACCGGGCGGACGACGTGGTCGGCGAGGGCGGAGCCGTAGCCGTAGGTGTAGTCGGCGGACGACCGTCTGATGCCGTCCGTGCCCTCCTCGTACGTCACGAAGGGGATCGGGTTCGTGTCCGAGCGGAACGGCGTACCCGTCAGCGCGAGGCGCCTCGTCGCCGGTTCGAACGCCTCCAGGCACGCCTCGCCCCAGGACTTGGAGTCGCCGGCGTGGTGGATCTCGTCCAGGATCACCAGGGTCTTGCGCTGCTCGCTGCGGTTGCGGTGCAGCATCGGGCGTACGCCGACGCCCGCGTACGTCACGGCGACGCCGTCGTACTCCTTGCTGAGCGGGCCCGCGCTGTACTCGGGGTCCAGCTTGATGCCGACCCGCGCCGCCGCGTCCGCCCACTGCTTCTTCAGGTGCTCGGTCGGGGCGACGACGGTGACCTGCTGGACGACGTGGTGGTGCAGCAGCCAGGACGCCAGGGTCAGCGCGAACGTCGTCTTGCCGGCGCCGGGGGTGGCGACGGCGAGGAAGTCTCTCGGCTGTTCCTGGAGGTACTTCTCCATCGCCCCCTGCTGCCAGGCCCGGAGCTTGCTCGCGGTACCCCAGGGCGCACGGCCCGGGAAGGCCGGGGAGAGGTGGTGGGAGGGGGCGGAAGAGGCGGCGGTGGTAGTCACGGTCTCCGGTTCGGGGGGTGGGTCTCGGGGGGCGGGGGTCTGGGCCGGCGGGCCGGGTTGGGGGCTGGTGGGGCGGGTCGGGGGGCGGTGCCCGGGTTCGGGGCCGGCTTGGAGGTCCGGCACCGGTTTCCGGGAGCCAGTAACGGTCCCAGAGGTCCGGTGTCGGTCCCAGGGGTCCGGTGTCGGTCCCGGGGTCCGGTGCGGGCGGGTCCCGGTGTCGGGCGGGCCCGGGGTCGGGGAGCCCGGCTCCGAGGGGGCGGGTTCCGGGGCGCTTGGGTCTCGGGGGCGGCTCCAGAGGTGCCGGATGCCTGGCGCCGGGTACGTGTCCCGCGTCCCGGTTTCGGGTGGGTCCCGTGTCTCGGGAGTCACGGTTCCGGGGGGATCACGTGTTCCGGTGTCTCGGTTCCGGGTCGGTCTCGGCTACGTATGACAACCGGGCCACCCTACCGGCGCGGGCTCCCGAGAGGGGTGCGGACAAGGCCGGAGCGAGCCCGGTTGGGACCCACGTCACAACCCCCTCAGCCGTCCCGCGATCACCCCCACGTCCCCCTCCTCACCCGACGCCACCTCCACGACCAGCGCATACGCCGCTTCCTGATCACACCCGCTCATGTCGACGCCGTTCACCCCGAGGAACGTCACCGCGGCGAGCCACGCCGTGCGCTTGTTCCCGTCCACGAGGGGGTGGTTCACGGCGAGGGCGTGCAGCAGGGCGCCGGCCTGCTCGTACACGTCTCCGTACGCCTCCGCCCCGAACATCCGGGCGCGGGGCCTGTGTACGGCCGACTCCAGCAGCCCGGCATCCCGAGCCTCCGGCGCCCGCCCCCCGAAGGCGACCCTGGCAACCTGCTCGACCTCGGCAACAGTGAGAAACCTGGCCACGCCTACTCCCCCAGCCTCTTCAGCAACCCGGCATGCGCCACGGCAAGCCCCTCGGCAACAGCGAGCACCCGCCCTCGCTCCCCCTCCACATAACCCCGGACGACCTCCCCCACAAGCTCCTCCACCGTGCGGCTGGTGGCATCGGCAAGGTCTTCCAGGCGCGCGTGGAGGTCTGAGGGCAAGGCGATCCGATCCATGCCCCCGAGGCTAACAACCCCCTTCATGAACGCCGTATGGCAGTCACATTGCAGCCCCACGGGTCCCCTTGATCCCCCAATCCGCCCCGCCGTACGGTTCTTCCACCAAGCCGGGGAAGCCCGGAGAACTTGGCCGTGTGCCCGAGTGGTTTAGGGGCTCGCCTGCGCTGCATCCAATAGCGAGCTCCGCTCGCGGGGAGTTACGCGGGTTCGATCCCCACCACGGCCAGACAACTGAACAGCAAGTACACGGCCGTGTGCCCGAGTGGTTTAGGGGCTCGCCTGCAAAGCGAGTTACGTGGGTTCGATTCCCGCCACGGCCTCTCATCAGCGGCGAAGGGCGAGCCCCCGAGGTTGTTCGGGGGCTCGCCTGCGCTGTGTCTGTCAGCGAGCTCCGCTCGCGGGGAGTCACGTGGGTTCGATTCCCGCCACGGCCTCTTTTTGATCAGCCAGCGTTCCGTGGCGCATTCCTGTGGGATCGAGCCTCGGTCCTGGCAGAGCGGATCGCTTCGCCCGAGCCGTCGCTCTCACCAATGCACGCAGTTCCGGGGGTGTGGGCCAGGGGGCGCTGCGGTGGATCATGCGGTGGCAGTTGGAGCAGATCAGGGCGAGGTCTGCGAGTTTGGTGGTGCCTTCGCCGGCCTCGTGGAGCGGTATTACGTGGTGGCATTCGATATAGCCCTGCCCGCGCTCACCGTAGAACTCGTGGAAGTTGAAGTCGCATACTTCGCAGGCCAGAACTCCGCCCTTCTTGAGGACTGCGGCGATCTTTTTCGAGCGGAGCGCCTTGTTCCGTTCGCGGGTCCGGTGGCGGCGGTAAAGGACACGGCCTTCCGGCGCGCTGGCCTCGTCGTCGATGCCGTCGTCGGGCGGGGTGGGATGCAAGTCTCCGGACCGGAGCCCCGCTCGAAGCAGCTCCGCGGCCAACGCCATCTCCACCGGCCGTCGTAGAAAGTCCTGCAACACCTCACGGTCCAGCTGCCCGCCATTGGTCGGAGCTCCCCGATAGTCGGGGTGGAAGCTGGCGATGTTCAGCGTCTTGTAGGCGGCGCCGTTGCGGTTGCGGTACTGAGCAGCTCGTTCTTCGGGTGGATAGGCCGCCAGCAGCTGAAGGAGTTCGGACAGCTCGCCAATCCGGGGGTCGGAGGCAGACAGTCCGTGCCAGCCGTTCCGCGCGACCACATCGCACGCCAGGATCAGCTCGTCTCGCGTCCACTTCGGGCTCCGTGAAACTCCGACCTGGAACCCCTCGCGCTTGAGCCAGTCCACGGCATGCCCAACGCCTCCGCTGAACTCCTGCCAGGTGAGGGGACGGCCGTGCCGGTACTGGTGGGCCACGGCTGCGATGGCTTTGGAGTCGTACTCCCTGCCCTCGTGCAGGATGAGGAACTTACGGGCCGCCTTGAAGCCGTACCGCTGGAGGAACTCCGGTCCCCCCACCTCGTCGTACTCCTGCATGGCCTTCAGAATGTCGTCCCGCGAGATCGCACCCTTTTCCATGGCCAAAGCGTACGGGCCCAGTTGAGCCGGGCTACGCGTACAGCCCGCCCCCGGACTCGTCTCCGAAGACCTCTGGCCAGTAGCGCCAGTCGTCGGTGGGGGTCGGGGGGACGGCGGTGGGGTCGAGGGTGGCGAGGGTGTGGGTCATGGCTTGGGTGAGGTGGTCGTAGGTGGCGGTGAGGTCGTGGAGGGCGTCGAGGGTGCGTTCGCGGTGGATGAGCCAGAGGGTGAAGGCGAGGGTGGAGAGGTCGGCGTTGAGGGGGCGGAGGGTGCGGTCGGGGAAGGTGTAGGAGAGGACCGCGCCGGTTTCGCCGTCCAGGAGGAGGCTCGTGTCTTCCAGGAGCGCGCCCAGGCGGATCAAGTGGGCCGTGCGGGGCGGGAGTTCGTGGGTGGGGAGTTCGTCCGCGCAGTAGTCGGCGAGCGTGCGCAGGGGCGCGTCCGTGTCGAGGGTGAACCAGACGGCTTCCTCGGGGAGGCCGACGGAGGTGAGGAAGTGGCGGGAGGAGGCGTGGGTGAGGGCCTCGGGGACGTCCATCTCCTCGAAGCGGACGATCTCGCCCTGGCCGTACTCCTCGTCGAGGAGGCGTGGGGGGAGGTCCAGGGCCAGGCCCGAGGTCGTGCCGGGGCCGGCGATCAGGGAGAGGGGGCGGATCACCGCGACGGTCTTCCAGTACGGGGCGATCTCGCCGTCCGTCTCGCCCTCGTAGAGGGAGAGGAGGTGTTTCGTCGCCTCGGCGACCGCCTGCGCGCCGAAGCGGCCCGCGTACGAAGCGAACTGGCCGCGCAGGGCCGCCAGTTCGTCCGCCGCCGTGGCGAAGCGGACCAGCTTCTCCAGGGAGGGGGCGAGCGGGCGGACGTCCATCAGGTCGGGGCGGTCGTGGAGGAAGTACGTCGTCGAGACCGCGCCCGTCGCGCCGTCGAGGAGGACCGACTCCGTCTCCTGGCCGCGCGCGCCGAGGAGGCCGCCGATGACGAGCTGGTCGCGGAGGTCGGCGGCGAGGACGCCGCGGGCCTCTCCCGTCGAGTCCCCCACCGTCCGCAGGCCGTCTCGGCGCAGCGCCTCGAAGGTCAGCAGCCCGCCCACACCGGGGAGTCCGGGGCCGGTCAGCCAGCGGCGGGTCGGTGCGTGCGTGACGTACGGGTCCAGCGCGTCCTCGGTGAAAGTGATCGTCGTCGCCGTGCCGTTCATTGCTGCCCCCGTGCCTGAACATGGTCGTTCACCAGGCGGAACGCCCCGCTCGCACCCCGAGCCGCCCCACTGCCCAGAACACTACGCCGCCCCACTGACAACGCCCCGCCACCAGCCAAGACGTCACTCCACGCACGCACGTTGCCTCTCGGCGAGACTTTTTCGACCGTCGAGCAGGACGAGGCCCTCGGGAGGGATCTCGTGGAGCGGGACGGGCCGCTGCGAACGCGTCAGCTGTACGCAGTGACGGCCGCGCGGGAGGCAGGCCGGAACCACCTCTCGCCGACACCAGCGTGACAGCCGGCTTCCCCGACACCAGCGTGACAGCCGGCCTCCCCGACACCATCACCCCGATGATCGGAAAAACGCCGCGCGGAGATCCCGCCCGGCAACCGCCCGCCCCCTACTGCGTCACCACCGCCGCCTGAGGCCGTATCGGCAACCGGTTCACCGGCCGCCCCGTAGCCGCCCGCACAGCCGACGCGACAGCCGCCGGAGACGTCACCACGGGGACCGCGCTGACCGCCTTCGCCCCGAACGGTGCGACGACGTCACGTTCCTCGACGAGCTTGACGATGGTGATGTCGGGGGCGTCCAGGGAGGTGGGGAGGGAGTAGCCGGTGAGATCGGGGTGGCGGATCAGCCCGCGCGGGGTGCGGAGGTTCTCCGTGAGGGCGATGCCCACCCCTTGGGTGACGCCGGCCTCGATCCGGGCAGCCAGTTGCGAAGGGTTCAGCACCCGCCCGACGTCCTGGGCGACGGCGAGTTCGACGACCCGCACGGAACCCAGCTCGATGTCGACGTCGACGACCGCGCGGACGGCGCAGAAGGCGAGTCCGACGAAGGCGTCGCCCTGACCGGCCCCGTCGAGCGGCTCGGTGGGGTGCGGACGGCACTGCGCGGTGGCCCACAGCTCCTTGCCGTGCAGCTCCTCGGCGACGGTGGTGGAGAGCACGCCGTCGTAGGACGTGATCTTCCCGTCGGTGATCTGGAGCAGCTCGTGGGACATGCCGAACTTGTGCGCCAGGGGCTGCAACAACTGCGTACGGACCATCTTGGCGGCCCGCTCGACGGCCCCCCCGGAGACCCAGGTGTGCCGGCCGCGGCAGCCGGGGCCCGCGGGCGGCTGGTCGGTGTCGACCGGCGCGACGTGCACCTCGTCGATCCCGAGGGTCTCCTGGACGATCTGGCGCGCGAGCGTGGTGAACCCCTGGCCGGACTCGACGGCCGCGCACAGCACGGTCGCGACGCCGCCCTGCACCTTCACGGTGGCCGTGGAGACCTCGTCGGCGCCCTCGGCGCCGAGCATGTGGACCATGCCGAGCCCGTACCCGACGCCCCGGCGGACGGCAGCGGGCTCCCCGGCGCCCTCGGGACCGCCCGGGAGGAGCCACTCGTCCTCGGGGGTGTCCTTGGGGAGCGCGGGCAGGGGGTGCTCCTGGACGGCCTGGAGCAGCTCCGCGACGGGCGCGGGGCAGGTGACGGTCTGGCCGGTCGGCAGGACGTCCCCGGTGGCCATCACGTTGCGCAGGCGCAGCTCGGCGGGGTCGAGCCCGAGCTTCTTCGCGAGCTTGTCCATCTGCGCCTCGTAGGCCGCGCAGACCTGCATCGCGCCCTCCCCGCGCACGTGCCCGGAGGGCGGGTTGTTCGTACGGACGGCCCACCCCTCGATGAACGCGTTCGGGACGACGTACGGGCCGCAGGCGAACGACACGGCGGCGGCGAGCGCCTCGGACGACGTGTCCGCGTACGCGCCCGCGTCGAGCAGGATCTGCGCCTCGACCTTGACGAGCCGGCCCTCGGCGTCGGCGTGGTGGCGGTAGCGCAGGAGCGTGGGGTGGCGGTGGGCGTGCCCGAGGAACGACTCCTCGCGCGTGGCGGTGAGTTTCACCGGGCAGCCGGTCTTCAGCGCGAGCAGCCCGAGGGGCAGCTGGAAGCCCTGGTCCTCGCGGTCGGCGGTGGCCCCGGGGACACCGGTGACGACGATCTTGACGCGCTCGGCGGGCAGTCCGTAGACGGCGGCGGCGGTGTCGCGGTCGGTGTGCGGGTCGGTGGAGGCGAGGTACAGCTCGACGCCGCCGTCCGGGCGGGGCACGGCGAGTCCGGCCTCGGCGCCGATCGGGGCGGGGTCGGCGCGGCCGATGCGGTACTGGCCCTCGACGACGATCTCGCCGACCGCCTCGGGGTCGCCGTGGCGCAGCGGGATGTGCCGGATCAGGTTGCCGTCCGGGTGCAGCGGTTCGGCCTCGAACGCCTGCTCCGGGTCGGTGACCGGGTCGAGGACCTCGTACTCGACGATGACGGCGGCGGCTGCCATCCGCGCGGTGTCGGGGTGGTCGGCGGCGACGGCCGCGAGGGGTTCGCCGTGGTGGCGGACGATCTCGGAGGCGAACACCGGGCGGTCGACGACGCCTCTGCCGTGCCGGGGGGTGCCGGGGACGTCCTCGTGGGTGATGACGGCGCGGACGCCGGGCATCTCGCGCGCGTGGGACGTGTCGATCGACACCACGCGCGCGCGTGGGTGCGGTGAGCGCAGGACGGCCGCCCAGAGCAGCCCCTCCGCCCACAGGTCGGCGGCGTAGGGGAAGGTCCCCTCGGTCTTCGCGCGCGCGTCCGCCGGATGCAGCGACGAACCCAGCCCGTGCGCGATCGCCTCGGGAACGGGCACCGCCTCCGCGACGATCGGCGGCGGCACGGCGGCGACAGCATCCTGACTCACGCCTGGCCTCCGTCCTGGCCGAACACCTGGCCCTGACCTCCCAAGGTCCCCGTGTCGAAGACCGACGGGTGTGCCCCGCCGGACCCCGGGCCCGCCTGATGCGGAATACGTGCCCCGTCGCCGTCCGACTCAGCCTCGGCGGCGGCGATGGCCTCACGTTCCTGGACGACCTCCTGGACGGCGTCCAGGACGCCCCGGTAGCCGGAGCAGCGGCACAGGTTGCCGCACAGGGCCTGGCGCGCCTCCAGTTCGGTGGGCGCCGGGTTGCCCTCCAGCAGGTCGTGCACGGTCATCGCCATCCCGGGGACGCAGAAGCCGCACTGGACGGCGCCGCACCGCGCGAGCGCGCGCTGGACGTCGGACGGCTGTCCCTCGACGGCGAGACCCTCGACCGTACGGATCTCGCTCCCGGCGGTCGTCACGGCGGGGACGAGGCAGGAGGCGACGAGCCGGCCGTCCACCTGGACGTTGCAGGCGCCGCACTCGCCCTGCGAGCAGCCGTCCTTGGCGCCGGCGAGGCCGAGGCGCTCGCGCAGCACGTACAGCAGCGACTCGCCGATCCACGCGTCGGTGACGGGCCGGTCGGCGCCGTTGACGGACAGGACGTAGGAGGCGAGGGGGTGTTCCTCGGCGGGCGGCGGGGCGACTTCCTCGGCCTCGTCCGCCCCCGCGTCCCCCTGAGCCCCGTCCAGGCCCTCGGAGCCACTCGGGGTGACCTCGGGGTCACTCTCGGCCTCGGAGGCGCTCTCAGCGCCCTCCACGGGCTCCTGCGGGGCTTCGTACGACGGTTCGACGGTCGGGGTCTCGGCCGCATCGCCGGACCCACCCGCGCCGGACGACCCACCCGCGCCGGACGGCTCGCCCGAACCGGACGGCTCGCCCGAACCGGACGGCTCGCCCGAACCGGCGTCCGGGACCTCCTCGGCCTCCGGCGCGAGCCGCTGACCGGCGCCCAGCGTCAGCCGGTTGATGGCGGCGGAGGCGGCGTCGGGCTCGGCGACGGTGTGCGCGCCGCCCCCCGACTCGACAGGGGCATGACCAGCGGAAGCGGCCGACTCGCCGGACGGACCAGGGAGTTCGACCCCGCGCCCGTCGGTGTGCCCACCGAACAGATCGACACCCCGCCCCTCGGAGTGCCCGTCGGGGTGCCCCTCGCCCGGCTCGCCGCCCGGCACCTCGGGATAGCCCACCCCGTGCCCGTCGGAATGCCCCACCGACCCGGCGTAGTCGACACCGCGGCCGTCCGAGTACCCGGAGAGACCCGGGAGTTCGACCCCGCGCCCCTCGGACCCGTCGGCGTGCGCCCGCTGCTCCCATCCCGCCTCGGCCCAGGGCTCGGCGGCCCCGCCGGGCAGGCTCGGCGGCTGATCGCCGCCCCACTGCTGCTCGACCAGCGCGGAGGCGGTGAACTCCCCGGACTCGTCCGGCAGATCGCCCCCGGCGACGGGGATGGACCACTGTCCGGTGACGTCGTGCGCGGGCGCGGCGGGCGGCGGCTCCTCGTAGGTCCACTGCCCGGTGTGCTGCCCGGGGTAGGTGAAGCGGTCGTGCCCGGAACCGGAACCGGAGCCGGGCCCAGGGCCGGTGGGCGCCGGCCATTCGACGCCGTCCGCGGGGGCGGCCCAGTTCTCGGCGCCCGGCGTGGGCGCTATCGGCGGCGGGACGTAGCCGTGGCCCGGCGCGGCGAGGGGCTCGCGCGCGAGGAGCGCGTCCACGCCGCCCTCGGGCAGCTTGACGAAGGCCGTCGCGCCGTCGTCGTAGTCGCCCTGGGGCAGCGGGTCCCAGCGGCTGACGCCCTGGGGCGTGCCGTGTTCCTGACTGTGCTGCTCGTCGGTCACGACAGCGCCCTCCCCAGTGCTCGTCGGGCCAGCGCGGCGACGGTGCGCCGCAGGTGCAGTACGGCGGGCGGCAGCGGGACGACGCTGCCGTCGACCTCCGGGACCGGGTCGGGGATGCAGGCGGCGGCGACGTACTCGCCGAAGGCGGTGAGCGCCTCGGGGACGAGCCGCCGGTTGTTGTCCCAGTCGATGAGCCGGGCGACCCACGCCTCGGCGTCCAGCGGGCGCAGCGGCATCGGGGCGATGGCGCCGACCGCGCACCGCACGCCGCGCCGGGCGGGGTCGAGGACGAGGGCGACGGAGGCAACGGCGCGGCCCGGTCCGGTGCGGCCGGTCGCCTTGAGGAAGACCTGGGGGGCGTGCAGCAGCGGCACGCGCACGTACCCGATGAGTTCGCCGCCGCGCAGCATCTCCATGCCGGCCAGCAGGTGGGAGACGGGGATCTCGCGGCGCGCGCCGTCGGCCCCCGCGATGACGAGGGTGGCCTCCAGGGCGGCGAGCACCGGGAGCGCGTCCCCGGTGGGCGCGGCGGTGGCGATGTTGCCGCCCAGCGTGCCCGCATTGCGGATCTGCGGAGGGCCCGCCGCGCGCGCAGAGGCGGCGAGGGCGGGGATGAGGGCGGCGAAGTCGGGGCGTCCCATGCGCGCGTGCGTGAGGCCCGCGCCGAGGAGGGCGTGGCCGTCCTGGTACTGCCAGCCGCGGATCTCGCTGATCCGGCCGAGGCCGACCAGCGCGGCGGGCCTGAGCTGGCCGGAGTTGACGGCGGCCATCAGGTCGGTGCCGCCCGCCACGGGGACGGCCGTGGGCATCGCCCCGAGGGCCGCGACGGCCTCGTCCAGGGTCGTGGGCAGCGTCACGGACTGCGCCGCCTGCGGTGCGTGCGTGGTCAAAACCGGCTGCCCCTTCCCGCTGCCCCACCTGGTCCCACCTGTTGCGCCGTACGGTACGTGCTGACAGGGCGGACGTGGCAACTCTGGCACATGTTCGCAACACCCGAGGACAGGGGTCCACTTGGGGACGTTCGCCCACCTCAGACCCGTTTTCTCCGACCGTCCCCGCTCTGCTCGAATTGCCCCTCTTCGGTGACCCTGAGCGGATTTTCCCCTACATACCTACAAGGTGCGTATCGGAACCCGCCCGAGCGCACGGAAGCCTCCGGCACGCGCACACACGCGCGTGCCGGAGGCTTCCGTCGAGACCGGCCGAGCTACTTCTTGCCGTCGCCGCCCTTGTCGTCCCCGGAGCCCATGGACTCGTAGATCTCCTTGCACATGGGGCACACCGGGTACTTCTTGGGGTCCCGGCCGGGCACCCAGACCTTGCCGCAGAGCGCGACGACGGGAGTCCCGTCGAGGGCGCTCGCCATGATCTTGTCCTTCTGGACGTAGTGCGCGAACCGCTCGTGGTCGCCGTCGCCGTGCGACACCTGCGGCGTCGGCTCGACGAGGGTTCCCGTACCGGTTCCGCGCTCGGGTTCGAGAGTGCTCATGGGCCCAGGGTACTGAAGCTCACACCCGTCAGTTGAGCGAAGGGTCGTCCGGGTACGTGGCCACCATCGCGAGCTGGCTGCGCTGGCGGCGCAGGACCTCGCGCCAGAGTCTCTCGGGGGCCGGCGAGGAGACGTCGCCGGGTTCCGACTCGACGACGTACCAGGCGCCGTCCCCCAGCTCGTTCTCCAGCTGTCCCGGGCCCCAGCCGGCGTACCCGGCGAAGATGCGCAGCGAGCCGAGCGCCTTCGCGAGGAGCTCGGGCGGGGCCTCCAGGTCGACGAGGCCGATCGCGCCGTGCACCCGCCGCCAGCCGAGCGGGGCGCGCTCCCCGGAGGCGCCGCCGGGGATCACGGCGACACCGAGCGCGGAGTCGAGGGAGACGGGGCCGCCCTGGAAGACGACGCCGGGTTCACCGGCGAGGTCGGCCCAGCCCGCCAGGATGTCACCCACGCCGACGGGCGTCGGGCGGTTGAGGACGACACCGAGGGAGCCCTCCTCGTCGTGGTCGAGGAGAAGCACCACCGCACGGTCGAAGTTCGGGTCCGCCAGGGCGGGCGTTGCCACGAGCAGCCGCCCTGTGAGCGAGGACACCTCGGTCATGCCAGACATGATCCCGCATCTTCCCCGCGCGTGGGGAGGCAATCCGCTCAGAGCCGACCTGGAGAGATCCGGGCAGCTCCGGGCACCTGAAACGTGCTCCACGCGTGCGTGCCCGGTCAGTGACCGCACGTACCCGGCACCACACCGATCGTGTTGTGACACGGCTATGACGGTCCTGAGCGCCTCCCGGGCTTCCGGAAGGGGGGCGAACGGCGATTACCCTTTCCCTTCTGGCCCCTGACCCACTCCACGGAACGCGAGATTCATGACCGTCAACGGCTCTGACGACGTACTGATTGTCCACGGCGGGACTCCGCTGGAGGGGGAGATCCGTGTCCGCGGTGCGAAGAACCTCGTACCGAAGGCCATGGTCGCCGCCCTGCTGGGCAGCGAGCCGAGTCGGCTGCGCAACGTTCCGGACATCCGTGACGTGCGTGTCGTACGCGGACTGCTGCAACTGCACGGGGTGACGGTCCGTCCGGGCGAGGAGCCCGGCGAGCTGGTGATGGACCCGACGTACGTGGAGAGCGCGAACGTCGCGGACATCGACGCGCACGCGGGCTCCAGCCGTATCCCGATCCTGTTCTGCGGTCCGCTGCTGCACCGGCTCGGGCACGCGTTCATCCCCGGGCTCGGGGGCTGCGACATCGGCGGCCGGCCGATCGACTTCCACTTCGACGTACTGCGGCAGTTCGGCGCGACGATCGAGAAGCGGGCGGACGGTCAGTACCTGGAGGCGCCGCAGCGGCTGCGCGGTACGAAGATACGGCTGCCGTACCCGTCGGTCGGCGCGACCGAGCAGGTGCTGCTGACGGCGGTGC
The DNA here is from genome assembly GCF_040610055.1 of Streptomyces sp. NPDC004539. Lineage (NCBI taxonomy): Bacteria > Bacillati > Actinomycetota > Actinomycetes > Kitasatosporales > Streptomycetaceae > Streptomyces > Streptomyces sp. NPDC004539. The sequence goes on from NZ_JBEXLS010000013.1 coordinate 187,911, forward strand.
TCGCCGAGGGCCTCACCGAGCTGTCCAACGCGGCGGTCGAGCCGGAGATCGAGGACCTCATCTGCGTCCTGCAGAAGATGGGCGCGATCATCGCCATCGACACCGACCGCACGATCCGCATCACCGGCGTCGACAAGCTCGGCGGCTACACCCACGCGGCCCTCCCGGACCGCCTGGAGGCCGCCTCCTGGGCTTCCGCGGCCCTCGCGACCAACGGGAACATCTACATCCGCGGCGCCCAGCAGCGCTCGATGATGACGTTCCTGAACACGTACCGGAAGGTCGGCGGGGCCTTCCAGATCGACGACGACGGCATCCGCTTCTGGCACCCCGGGGGCCGGCTCAAGTCCATCGCGCTGGAGACCGGCGTGCACCCCGGCTTCCAGACGGACTGGCAGCAGCCGCTCGTGGTCGCCCTCACGCAGGCCACCGGGCTCTCCATCGTCCACGAGACGGTCTACGAGTCCCGCCTCGGCTTCACCTCCGCGCTCAACCAGATGGGCGCGCACATCCAGCTCTACCGCGAGTGCCTCGGCGGCTCCGACTGCCGCTTCGGGCGCCGCAACTTCCTCCACTCGGCGGTCGTCTCCGGCCCCACCAAGCTCCAGGGCGCCGACCTGGTCATCCCCGACCTCCGAGGCGGCTTCTCCTACCTCATCGCCGCCCTGGCCGCCGAGGGCACCTCCCGGGTCCACGGCATCGACCTGATCAACCGGGGCTACGAGAACTTCATGGAGAAACTCGTGGAGCTCGGCGCGAAGGTCGAACTTCCGGGCAAGGCGCTGGGTTAGAAAGCCTTTGAGTACGACGTCGGGGCGGCCCTCCCGGAAAGGAGGGCCGCCCCGACATTTGTTTTAGCGAGGCTAGGCCGTGGGGCCTTACTTGCCCTTCGCCGCTTCCTTGAGCTTGCTGCCCGCGGAGACCTTGACGGAGTAGCCCGCCGGGATCTGGATGGGGTCGCCGGTCTGCGGGTTGCGCGCGGTGCGAGCGGCACGGTGGGTGCGCTCGAAGGTCAGGAAGCCGGGGATCGTGACCTTCTCGTCGCCCTTGGCGACGATGTCACCGACGACCTCGGCGAACGCGGCCAGCACGGCGTCGGCGTCCTTACGGGTCACCTCGGCGCGGTCGGCCAGCGCGGCCACCAGCTCACTGCGGTTCATGTTGTTACTCCCGTGTTCTTCATTGCTGTTGGGGCGTGCCCTGCGGCAAAGCCTCGGGCACAGCGAAGCCGATACGCTCGCGCCCAGGGTCGCATCCTGCCCCTACCTGCGGCGCGAAAGCCAATCCGGCACCCCTAGGGGTCGTGAGAACCCCCCTGGGAGTCACACGAAAAGCGCCTGTTCGGCCGCAACCCTAGAGTCAACGCCTGTGTGCGCGGTTTCGCGACGCGCCGGGCAGGAGGCGTGGGAAGTCTCACAGAAACCGCGTCCGGGGGCGCGAGGATTTACCCCCCGACCGCCCCCGGACGCGCGTTCTTACGACTATTAGGAGGCCGAGGTGGAAGCCGACGCGCCCGCCGCCTTCGCCGCGTCCCGGACGGCCCCGGCGACCGCGCCGGCGACCTTGTCGTTGAAGACGCTCGGGATGATGTAGTTCGGGTTCAGCTCGCCCTCGGTGACGACGTCCGCCAGCGCCTTCGCGGCCGCAAGCATCATTTCCGTGTTGACGGTCCGGGACTGCGCGTCGAGGAGACCGCGGAAGACACCCGGGAAGACCAGCACGTTGTTGATCTGGTTCGGGAAGTCGGAGCGGCCCGTGGCGACGACGGCGGCGGTCTGCCGGGCGACACCCGGGTCCACCTCGGGGTCCGGGTTCGCGAGCGCGAAGACGATCGCGCCCTCGGCCATCGCGGCGACGTCGTCCCCGTCGATGACGTTCGGCGCGGAGACCCCGATGAAGACGTCCGCCCCGCGCACGGCCTCCTTCAGCGTCCCGGTGAGGCCCTCGTGGTTGGTGTTGTCGGCGATCCAGCGCAGCGGCGAGTCCGCCGGGGCGTCCACGAGGTCCGTACGGGCGGCGTGGACGACGCCGTGGATGTCGGCGACGACGGCCTGCTTGACGCCCGCCGCGAGGAGCAGCTTGAGGATCGCGGTACCGGCCGCGCCCGCGCCGGACATGACGACCCTCACATCGGAGACGTCCTTGCCGACGACCCGCAGCGCGTTGGTGAGGGCGGCGAGGACGACGATGGCGGTGCCGTGCTGGTCGTCGTGGAAGACGGGGATGTCGAGGGCCTCGCGCAGCCGGGCCTCGATCTCGAAGCAGCGCGGCGCGGAGATGTCCTCCAGGTTGATGCCGGCGAACCCGGGGGCGATGGCCTTGACGATCGCGACGATCTCGTCGGTGTCCTGGGTGTCGAGGCACAGCGGCCAGGCGTCGATGCCGGCGAACCGCTTGAAGAGGGCCGCCTTGCCCTCCATGACCGGCAGGGCGGCCTTGGGGCCGATGTTGCCGAGGCCGAGGACCGCGGAGCCGTCGGTGACGACCGCGACGGAGTTGCGCTTGATGGTGAGGCGGCGGGCGTCCTCGGGGTTCTCGGCGATCGCCATGCACACGCGGGCGACGCCCGGGGTGTAGATCATCGAGAGGTCGTCACGGTTGCGGATGGGGTGCTTGGACTGCATCTCGATCTTGCCGCCGAGGTGCATCAGGAACGTACGGTCCGAGACCTTGCCGAGGGTGACGCCCTCGACGCCGCGCAGCTTCTCGACGATCTCCTCGGCGTGCACGGTCGAGGTGGCCGCGATCGTGACGTCGATACGGAGCCGCTCGTGACCGGACGCGGTCACGTCGAGGCCGGTGACGGAGCCGCCGGAGGATTCCACGACGGAGGTGAGGGCCGATACGGCGGTCCCGCCGGCGGGTACCTCCAGCCGGATCGTCATCGAGTAGGAGACGCTGGGCGCCGTTGCCATGGCCGACTTCCTCTTTCACCGTAAGAACTTCACCGTAGGCTTCGCCGTTCGGCTGAATCTTGCTGTCCGATCGTCGCACCTACCGTCGGGTAGGCGTTAGCCGGTCCCGCATTGCGAACCTTTTGTTCACGACGCGAAGAGGCCCCCGTCCGAACGGACGGGGGCCTCCTGCGTCAAGCCTGCGACACCGGCCCGCCATGCTCGCCTCGCGGCAAGTGGTCGCTCGAAGCGACTAAGGTTGGGCCCGGGGGCTTGGATCGAGCCGGTGTCACAGCAAGGCTAACAAACACCCGCCACCGAACCATTCCCGTCCGGGGAGTTCACAGGAAACCTAGGCCGTGTCTTTCGGATCAGCCCTGGGCGCGGGGCGTGGCACGCACATCTGCCGCGTTGTCGTCAGTCGCCGACGCGCCGCGTCGACTCCCTCCTCCGCCTTGCAGCTGCACGCACCACGCCCCGCTCACCGGCGTTACGAAGGCACCGCCTCTTGAGGCGGACTGATCCGAAAGACACGGCCTAGTCCCGCAGCAGGTCCGGGACGCCCTCCCCGTCCGGCTGGTCGCGGTCCGCCGAGACGACCGTGAGCTGCTGGGTGGCGCGGGTCAGGGCGACGTACAGGACGCGCAGGCCCGCCGGGGACTCGTCCGCGATCTCCGCCGGGGAGACGACGACCGTCGCGTCGTACTCCAGGCCCTTCGCCTCCAGGCTGCCGAGGGCCACCGCGCGGTCGCCGAGGCCGTCGAGCCAGCGGCGGGCCTCCTCGCGGCGGTTCATCGCGACGACGACGCCCACGGTGCCGTCCACCTGCTCCAGCAGCCGCGCGGTCTCCTCGCGGACCGTTTCCGCAAGCGTTTTCCGTACGGTGCCGGCGCGCTCGCCGTTCGTGCCGTTCACGCCGTTCGCGGCGCTCGGGCTGCTCGCGCCGTTCATCGCGACGAAGCGCGGGACGATCCCGGTGGAGCGCACCGCCCTCGGTGACTGCGCGCCCGGCATCGCCAGGGCCAGCACCTTCGCGGCGAGGTCGGCGATCTCGGCCGGGTTGCGGTAGTTGACGGTGAGGGTGAAGCGGCGGCGCGGCCGGGTGCCGAGGGCCTCGTCGCGGGCCTCGGCGGCCTCGTCCGGGTCGGACCAGGAGGACTGGGCGGGGTCCCCGACGACCGTCCAGGTCGCGTGCCGGCCCCGGCGGCCGACCATCCGCCACTGCATCGGCGTCAGGTCCTGCGCCTCGTCCACGATGACGTGCGCGTACTCCACCCGTTCCTGCGCGAGCCGCTCGGCGCGCTCCCGCTGGGACTCCTCGCGCACCGGCATCAGCTCGTCGAGGCCGGTGAGCTGGTCCAGGGGGTCCAGTTCGCGCTTCTTGCGCGGCCGGGCCGGGGTCCCGAGGATCGCCTGCAACTCGTCGAGCATCGCGATGTCGTGCACGGAGTGGCCGTCCCGCTTCAGCGAGCGCGCGACCCGGCGCACCTCGCCCGGGTTCAGAATCCGCCGCGCCCAGCGCCCGAGGCGCCGTTCGTCGGACATCGCCGCGAGCACGCCCTTCGGGGTCAGCTCGGGCCACCAGGCGTCCAGAAACTCGATGAAAGCGTCTTCTGTCGACACGTCCTCGTCGAAGGAGAGGCGCAGTTCGGCGGCGAGTTCCGGGTCGGTGTGCCGGGTCGCCGCGCCCGACCGCTCCCACAGCGCGTCCAGCAGCAGCTTCCGGGCGCGCGGGCGGAGCATGTTGACGGGCGCGGTGCCGCTGAGCGCGGTGTGGCGGACGCGCTCCAGGGCGGGGGCCTCCAGCTCCAGCCGCCGGTTGAAGGCGACGACGCGGAGGCGGGTGGGGGGACCGGGGGGTACGGGGTGTACGGGGGACGCGTCGGGGTCGTCACCGAAGGCGAGCTGACCCGTAGTACCCGTAGTACCGGTACCCGAGCCCGTAGTACCCGTAGGGGTCACCTCCAGCGCCCCCCGGGCCGCCTTCCGCAGCACCCTCAGCATCCGGTACGACCCCTTGGCGCGGGCGACGGCCGGCGCGTCGTACAGGGTGGCCTCCGCGCCGTCGACGAGGGAGCCGATGGCCCGGATCGCCACCTGGCCCTCCTCGCCCAGGGACGGCAGCACGCCCTCCGTGTAGGCGACCAGGAGCGGGGTCGGGGAGACGATCAGGATGCAGCCCGCGTAGCGGCGCCGGTCCTGGTAAAGGAGGTAGGCCGCGCGGTGCAGGGCGACGGCCGTCTTGCCGGTGCCGGGCCCGCCCTCGACGTACGCGACGGACGCGGCGGGGGCGCGGATGACGAGGTCCTGCTCCGCCTGGATGGAGGAGACGATGTCGCGCATCGTGTGCGTACGGGCCTGGCCGAGCGCGGCCATGAGGGCGCCGTCGCCGATCGCGGGGAGCTTCGCGCCGTCCAGGAACGCCGTCAGCTCGGGGCGCATCAGGTCGTCCTCGACGCCGAGGACGCGGCGGCCCTTGGAGCGGATGACCCGGCGGCGGACGACGCGGCCGGGGTCGACCGGGGTGGAGCGGTAGAACGGCGCGGCGGCGGGCGCGCGCCAGTCGATGACGAGGGGGGCGTACTCCTCGTCGAGGACGCCGATCCGGCCGATGTGGAGCGTCTCGGCGATGTCGGCGGTGTTGTCCTCCCGGATGACGCCCTCGGCGGGTTCGACGGCGGTGTAGGCGCCGTCGGGGCCCTTCTTGCCGTCCTTGCCGAGGAGCAGGTCGATCCGGCCGAAGAGGAAGTCCTCGAACTCGTTGTTCAGCCGGTTGAGATGGATACCGGCGCGGAAGACCTGGGCGTCCCGCTCGGCGAGTGCGCCGGGCGTACCGACCTGGCCGCGTTGCGAGGCGTCGTGGAGCAGGAACTCCGCCTGATGGATCTTCTCCTCCAGGCGCCGGTAGACCCGGTCGAGGTGTTCCTGTTCGACGCTGATCTCGCGGTCCCGTACGGAGTCCTGGACCTGGTCCTGGACCGTCGTGGTCGCTGATCCGAGCGCGGTTTCCTGTTGAGCCTGAGCGGCCACCGGGCCCCCTTCTGACGTGCTGGGCAGCCGTCAACCGTACGCGAAAGGGGCCCGTACGTGGAAGTCACGCGCGCGTGTGCGCCGTTTTGGACTCAGGCGTCGATCTGGACGAGCTTCTTGCCGCCCAGGGTGACGACCTCGTAGTGGTCGATCTGGTCGGGTGTCATGGACGTGCCGCCCATGACGTAGAGCGGGTTGCGGGCCTGCTCGGTCTTGGCACCCGGGAGGCCGTAGCCCCATTCCGGGACGGCCCAGGTGGAGACGGTCTCCCGCTCGCCGTTCTTGCCGACGGCGATGAGGACGCACTTCTCCGGACCGGCCACGTTCTTCAGTTCGATCACGGCCTCGGTGCCCCACGCCTTCTTGGCGTAGGCGACGGTGCCGGTGACCTTCGTGGAGGCGTCGGTCGCGGTCTTCTTGTCGGAGAGCGTGCCGAAGACGTCCTTCGCGGGGTTCGCGGAGGCCACGACGTTCTTGTCCTTGGCGCCGCCGCCGTCACTGCCGCCGGTCGCGGCCATGACGCCGAGCGGGCCGCCGATGATGAGCGCGGCGGCTGCCGCCACCAGGAAGAACGAGCGCCGGCGTTTGACCGCGCGGCGGTCGGCGACCTCGTCGACCAGCTTCTCGACCAGGCGGGGGCTGGGCTTGGCGGAGAGCGACTCGCCGATGGCGGGGGTGCCGGTGCCCGGGAGGTCCGCGAGGGCGGCGAGCATGGGCTCCATGCCGGCCAGCTCGTCGAGTTGCTGGGCGCACCATTCGCAGCCCGCGAGGTGAGCCTCGAAGGCGGTCGCCTCGGCGTCGTCCAGAATGCCGAGGGCGTAGGCGCCGACCGTCTCGTGCTCGTTGGGAGCCGGTGCTCCCTGCCTGGGGCTCATGGGTCCAGACATACCCGGACCACCTGTGCCGAATCCGCCGCCGTGTCCCCCGTACACACTCATCACGCCGTCACCCCCCGCTCCTCCAGAGCCAGCTTCATCGACCGCAGGGCGTAGAACACCCTGGAACGGACGGTTCCGCTGGGTATGCCCAGGGTTTCCGCCGCCTCATTGACGGTACGCCCCTTGAAGTACGTCTCGACGAGCACCTCCCGGTGGGCCGGGGTCAGGTCGTCGAGCGCGTCCGACAGGGTCATCAGCCACAGCGCCTTGTCGATCTCGTCCTCCGCGGGGATGACCTCCAGCGGTGACGGGTCGACCTCCTGCGGCCGGGCCTGCCGGCTGCGGTGTCCGTCGATGACGATGCGCCGGGCGACCGTCACCAGCCAGGGGCGTACCGATCCGGTGGCTCGATTGAGCTGTCCGGCGTTCTTCCAGGCACGGATGAGTGTCTCTTGTACGACGTCCTCGGCGCGTTGGCGGTCTCCGGCGACCAGGCGCAGGACATATGCGAGGAGGGGTCCGGCGTGCTCCCGGTACAGGGCACGCATCAGCTCCTCATCAGGCTCCGAGGGCTGGGACATGCGATGTCGGGCCCTCGATCCACGTTCATTGGCCACGACGGAATCCTTGCGCACGCCCACCTCCGATGTCCGGGGGTTCCCCCAGTCGGTCGCTCCGCCACGAGTACGGGCGGGGTGTTCGGAGTGTTCAAGGTCATCGACAACTTTCCTCGCGGTGCCGTGACGAGGTGGACATGGCCGCACATTCCCACCCGCGGTTCTTTACATTTCCGCCACATCGACAAGATCGCGCCAGCTGCCCGGGGGTCACACAAGTGAAACGGAGTGTTGTCGAAATCACTTCAACTGGTGCGGGGAGGTGATACGGCGTTTCCCGGCGAATGCTCTATATGGGACAGCCGCCTCACAGTTTGACGCCCCATCAAACCCACTCTCCCCTCGAACCTTCGTCCGCAATACGGGATTTCACGGCCTGTCGAAGGGGTTACGCCCCGGCAAACACCAGACCCCCCTCCGATACCCACCACCCCCCATCTTTCAAGCACCCCCCAACTCCCCACCCCCACACCCACCCCCACTCACCCCCCTCCCCAAGCACTCGGCGCCGGAGGCGGGTTGGCGGAATACCGACGGCGGGGGTGGGGGGAGGACTCCACGCCATGAGGACGAATCAGGGAGAGAAGGACAGCAACCGAAGAACCGAGGCGCAGCACAGGGACCCCTCCCCTCCCTGCCTGCAACCGACCGGCCGAGCCGCACCACCCACCCCCTCAGGGGCGCGGGGAACTGCGCGAACACCCCCCACCCACCCGCACCCGCACCCCAACCCGCCCTCACCCCACCCCCCTTCAAGCCCGAGCCAACGCAGCCCTACGCCGATGCCGGGCCACCCTCTCCCTGTTCCCGCAGATCTCGCTGGAGCACCAACGGCGTCGGCGTCCGCGGGAGGTGTCGAGGTAGACGATGGGGCAGTTGTCGCCCTCGCACTGGCGCAGGGCGGAGAGGGAGCCGGGATCGGTGAGGAGGTCGAGGGCGTCGCGGGCGAGGGTGGAGAGGAGGGCGGGACAGGTGGGCGGTTCGGCGAGACGGCTGGTGAGGCGACCGTCGTCGAGAAGGACCGCACGGGGAACGGGAGGCGCGGGCCGGGCGGCGTCGTTGAGGACGGCGAGGGGACGGTCGTACGGATGGACGTCGTACGCGACGCCCTCACGCGAGCCGGCGTCGTACAGACCCGCGTCGTACAGACCCGCGTCGTACGGACCCGCGTCGTAGGAACCCGCCCTCCGCCGCACCCCCTCCGGATGGAGCACCGCGTGGATCAAGTGGCCGACCGCGTCCCGGAGTTCGCGGAAGGAGGTCAGCCAGGGCGGGGTGGCGTCGGGGAGGGGGGTGGACGGGGGGAGGAGGCCGGAGGCGGTGATCCAGGTGGTGAGGGAGGGCAGGTCGGGGAGGCGTTCGTGGGGGTGGGTGGTGGCGAGGAGGTCGAGGCAGAGGCGTCCGGCGTCGAAACGGGGGAAGGGGGGTCCCGGGACCGCCGCCGTACGTAGCGTCATGTGCCTGTCACCACCCGGGGGAGGACGGAGAGGAGCGTGTTCCCTCCCCACAGTGCCTGCCCGGCCCACTCCACCGGAACCCCTCCGTACCCAAGCCGTACGGTTCCCCGCGTGAGCGCTCGCGCACTGTCCCCGAACGAAAACAGTGGGTCGCCGACGAACCCCCGAGCCGCCCCCACACACCCCACGCCCCCTGGTACACCCCCACCGGCACAAACCGGAGCCCACCCGCACGGCCCCCTCACACGAGACCCCTCCAGCCTGGCCCGTACAAGCCCCCACCCCTCCCAGACCGACCCCCCGCACACGTCCCACCGCCCCCGCCGGCGCGCGGGCGCTTCCCCACAGACACAAGCCGCCCCTCGCCCTCCCAACCCCCAGCCCCGCCCTTACCCCCTCCCCCCTCCCGATCCCCCGCACGCATACGCCCCCCTCCCCTCCGCCCCAGCCGGCCCTCGCGCACTCCCCACTCCGGAAACCGGCCTCCGCCCGCCCCGGCCCCTTTCCCCCGCACACAAGCCACCCCTCACCCGCGCGATCACCCTGCCCCCCACCCCACCCAACCTCTCAAACCGTCCCCCCGCGCGGTGAGACCAACGTTCCCTTCCGGTCACCGCCTGGCACAGCCTGGAAACGCGTGGTCCCTACCTTCGGGACAGCAGCCGAGTCCAGGACCCACCGTGGAGGCGTCATGACATCCCCCGGCACACTTCCCGCAGCGCCCAAGAAGGGGCGCTGGATAGAGAACTGGGACCCGGAGGACGAGGCGTCCTGGAACGCGGGCGGTGAGAAGATCGCCCGCCGGAACCTGATCTTCTCCGTGCTGTCGGAGCACATCGGCTTCTCGATCTGGACCCTGTGGTCGGTCCTGGTCCTGTTCATGGGCCCGGAGTACGGCCTGACCCCGGCGGACAAGTTCCTGCTGACGTCGATGGTGACCTTGGTCGGCGCGGTCGTCCGCGTCCCCTACACCTTCGCCGTCGCGATCTTCGGCGGCCGGAACTGGACGATCATCTCGGCCGCCCTCCTCCTCATCCCGACGATCGCCGCGTTCACGGTGATGGAGCCGGGCACGTCGTTCGGGACGTTCCTGCTGGTCGGCCTGCTCGCAGGCATCGGCGGCGGAAACTTCGCCTCGTCGATGACGAACATCAACGCCTTCTTCCCGCTCCGCAAGAAGGGCTGGGCGCTCGGCCTGAACGCGGGCGGCGGCAACATCGGCGTCCCGGTCATCCAGCTCATCGCCCTCGCGGTGATCGGCGCGAGCGGCGGCCCGCGGGTCCTGCTCGGCATCTACATCCCGCTGATCGTGATCGCCGCGACCCTGGCCGCGCTGTTCATGGACAACCTGACGTCCGTGAAGAACGACACCGGCGCCGCGATCGACGCGGCGAAGGACGGCCACACCTGGATCATGTCGTTCCTGTACGTCGGCACGTTCGGCTCGTTCATCGGCTACTCGTTCGCCTTCGGCCAGGTCCTGACGAACCAGTTCGGCCGCACTCCGCTCCAGGCGGCCTACCTGACCTTCATCGGCCCCCTGCTGGGCTCCCTGATCCGCCCGGTCGGCGGCTGGCTCGCGGACCGCTACGGCGGCGCCCGCATCACCCTGTACAACTACGTCGGCATGGCGGCGGCCACGGCCGCGCTGGTCGTCGCGAGCATGCAGAAGTCGCTCCCCTTCTTCGTCACCGTGTTCATCGTCCTGTTCGTCCTGACGGGCCTCGGCAACGGCTCGACGTACAAGATGATCCCCGGCATCTTCCAGGCGAAGGCGCAGGCCAAGGGGCTGACGGGCGAGGAGGCCGCGGCGTACGGCCGGCGCCTGTCGGGCGCGTCGATGGGCCTCATCGGGGCGGTCGGCGCACTGGGCGGCGTCGGCATCAACATGGCGTTCCGCCAGTCGTTCCTGTCGTACGGCTCCGGCACCGGCGCGTTCGTCGCCTTCCTCGCCTTCTACGCCGCCTGCTTCGCGGTGACGTGGGCCGTATACCTTCGCAAGCCCGCCCCCACGATCATCACCACGGAGTCGAAGCCGCAGCTCAGCTACGCCAAGGTGTGACGTAACACCGCCGACACCGACCGGAACCGAGCCTGTCACGCACCGTTGACAGGCTCGTCGGTCATGCGGCCTCAGTAACCGGGACGCCTCAGCAAGCCGGGACGAGAGTGACTATGTACGACGAACAGCAGCGACCGGAACACGGTCCCCTCGCCGGATTCACCGTCGGCGTGACCGCCGCCCGCCGCGCCGAGGAGCTGGGTGCCCTGCTCCAGCGCCGGGGCGCGGCGGTCGTCCACGCGCCCGCGCTGCGGATCGTGCCGCTGGCGGACGACAGCGAGCTGCTGGCCGCGACGAAGGACCTCATCGACCAGGCGCCGGACATCGTCGTCGCGACGACGGCGATCGGGTTCCGCGGCTGGATCGAGGCGGCGGACGGCTGGGGCCTCGGCGAACCGCTGCTCGCCCGGCTCGCCTCGGTGGAGGTGCTGGCGCGCGGGCCGAAGGTGAAGGGCGCGATCCGCGCGGCGGGGCTGACGGAGGAGTGGTCGCCGTCGAGCGAGTCGATGGCGGAGGTCCTGGACCGGCTGCTGGAGCAGGGGGTGGAGGGTCTGCGGATCGCCGTCCAGCTGCACGGCGAACCGCTCCCGGGGTTCGTGGAGGCGCTGCGGGAGGCGGGCGCGGAGGTGGTGGGGGTGCCGGTGTACCGCTGGATGCCCCCGGAGGACCTGGCGCCGCTGGACCGGCTGCTGGACGCGGCGGTCTCCCGAGGGCTCGACGCGGTGACGTTCACCAGCGCGCCCGCCGCCGCCTCGCTGCTGTCCCGCGCGGAGGAACGCGGGCTGCTGACCGAGCTGTTGACGGCGTTCCGGCACGACGTCCTCCCGGCCTGCGTGGGTCCGGTGACGGCACTTCCCTTGCAGGCGCTGGGAGTTGACACGGTCCAGCCCGAACGCTTCCGGCTCGGGCCGCTCGTCCAGCTCCTCTGCCAGGAACTCCCGTCCCGCGCACGGGCGTTGCCCGTCGCCGGGCACCAGGTCGAGATCCGGGGGCACGCGGTGCTGGTGGACGGGGAGTTGAAACCGGTGCCGCCGGCCGGGATGTCCCTGCTGCGGGCACTGTCCCGCCGCCCCGGGTGGGTGGTGGCCCGCTCCGAACTGCTGCGGGCGCTGCCGGGGGCGGGGCGGGACGAGCACGCCGTGGAGACGGCGATGGCCCGGCTGCGTACGGCACTTGGGGCGCCGAAGCTGATCCAGACGGTGGTGAAGCGGGGGTACCGGCTGGCGTTGGACCCGGCGGCGGATGCGAAGTACGCGGACGCGTGAGGGGGTGGCGGTTACGGGGGGGCAGGACGGTTGGGCGGGCCTGGACGGGCCTGGACGGGGCAGGGCGCAGCCAGGCGGGGCGGGGCGGGGCGGGGCGGGGCGGGGCGGGGCGGGGCGGGGCGGTGACGAACGTCTGCGGGGTGTCCGGCGTCTCAGTCGCGTGAGGCTGAGCCACAGGAGGACCCATGCGCCGTCTGCTCGTGTCGACCGTCGTAGCCGTGACGATGTCCGTGGGGGGCTGCGGGAGCGGCCTCACGGCGAACTCGGGGGGTCCCGAGCGCGGGGGGACGGAGAGTGCGCCGCCTTCCGGTGAACGGGCCCGGCAGGTGGCCGCCGCCTGGAACGGCTCGCGGGCGGCGGCGAGTTGGCGGGCGGGGTACCACCCGCTGGGTGAGTGGACCCGGTATCCGGCGGGGGCGGAGAACGCGAGCCTGACCCTGCGGACGAACCTCCCCGACCCCCCGGCCACTCCAGGCCGGATCAAGTGGCCCGACGGCACATCCGTCACCCGCCCGCTCCAGCCCGCGTCCACGGCGTACGACGTCCTGAACCGCTACGCCGGATACGGCCCCCAACTCGCAGTCACCTCGGTGAAGTTGGGCGAGACGACCCTGCCGACGACCCGGGGCCCGGCAACGGTCCCGGCGTGGCTCTTCACGGTCGCCGGGTACGACACTCCCGTGACCCGAGCCGCCGCACTCCCCTCCGAACTCCCCGAGAGCCCCATAGCGGGCAGCCGCGTCGAACAGTGGTCGGTGAGCCGGGTGGCAGCGGTACGGGGCGCCACGCTGAACGTCATCGTCCCGCACGGCACTTGCGCCGCCGGAGCCTTCGTGGATGCCCTGGAGACGCCGGGCAGCGTCGTGCTGTCGGCGCACGTCCCGGACCCCGAACCCGGCCCGTGCACGGCGGACTTGAAGCTGGACCCGGTGACGGTACGGCTGACGGCACCGCTGGGCACCCGGGTCCTCCTGGAGGCGTCGACGGGGCTGCCCGTGCCGTACGACCTCCCGAACGGCTCGTCCCCGTCCTGGAGTTGAATGACGGGGTGAGCGAAGAGACGGCTGCCCGTTCGGTGTTCGGGGCGTTGGGCGGGATCGTGGAGATCGGTGCCGTGACGGCGGCGGGCGGGGATCTCCGGTCGGCGTCGGTGGGGGAGTTCGCGCGGACGCACTCCGCCACCACGGACAGGCTGATGCAACTGGTCCGTGAGACGGGCGACTTCGGCGATGCCGTCATGGGGATCGGCGAGGAGCTGTGCTGGCGCCGGGACCACGAGGTGACCGTGCCGTCCCTGCTGCTGTCCGCCGGATGGAACGGCGGCCTGGAGGAGGACGCGGAGTCGGTGCGGCGCCTGTGCGAGGTGGGCGCGGACCTCCAACTCGCCCTGTTCCTGGACGGCTTGCTGGAGTCCGCGCTGACCAGGACGCCCCGCCCCACGGACCCCGGCCCCATCCCCGAGGCCCTGGAGATCGCCGTCCGCCTCACGGGTCTGGCCCACCGCGTCACACCGTCCGGCGTCTTCCGTACCTGGCGCGCCGGCTTCCTCCCGGCGATCCTGCGCCCCGACTCGTCCGCCCCCGACTGGGGCCGCGAGGGCTACCGGACCCTCACTCGCGCTCTGGAGGACACGCTGGACCGGTAGGCATCCGCATCTCGAACCACACGGCCTTCCCGATCCCGTAAGGCCGGGGCTCGGCACCCCACTTGTCCGCGATCGCCGCGACGAGCGCGAGTCCGCGCCCGCTCTCGTCGAGCGGGCCCGCGTCCCGGGGCGTGGGCAGCGTGTTGTCCGCGTCCTCCACGGCGACGCGGAGAACGTCGTCGTGCAGGACGGCGTGCGCGTGGACCTCCCGCCCGGGGACCTTGGCGTGCCGATAGGCGTTCGTCATCAACTCGCTCAGCAGCAGCACCGCGTTGTCGACGACGTCGTCCGGCAGCTTCCACGCGGTGGCCTGCTCACGGAAGAAGAAACGGGCCTGACTCGCGGCACGGCGGTGCCGGGCGAAGCACCAGCGCATGTGGTGGGTTGGTGAAGGGAACATGGGCGAGCGGTTCCTTTGCGTGTGATTCTCCGACGTTCGCCCAACACAGACTGCTCACCTCCACTTACTCTCGGAAGTCACAGCGCGGCTACACCGAAGTGCTGTAGCCACCCCGTACACAGGGCGAGAGGGCGGGTTCGACAGTGAGTTCGGAGGAACCCCAGAAGACGCAACCCAACTGGCGGTACTGCGGCGACCAGATCAAGCTGTGGCGCGAGGAGTCCCAACTCAGCCGCCAGAAGCTCGCGGACGCCACCGAGTACTCCTACGACTACGTCAAGGCGATGGAGAACGGCCGCCGCAAGCCGACCCTACGGTTGTTGCAGACGGCGGATCAACTGTGCGGGGCGAAGGGGAAGTTGGTCGCGGCGTACGAGTTCTTGAAGCCGGAGCCGTATCCGGCTCGGTCGCAGGAGTACATGGACCTGGAGGCCGAGGCGATCGCTGTACACGACTACGCGCTCGGGCTGATTCCGGGCCTGTTGCAGACGGAGGAGTACGCCAGGGCATTGATCAGCGAGACCTGTCCGCCGCTGGACGACGAAACGGTGGAGGAACGCGTACAGGGACGGTTGAAGAGGCAGGAGGCCCTGAAGCGGCGCAAGGGCACGGTGTACGGCTTCGTGATCCACGAGGCCGCGCTACGAACTGTCGTAGGTGGGCGGGACGTTATGCGTCGTCAGCTGCTGAACCTTTTGGAAGTCGGCGAGTTGCGCAACGTGTCCATCCAGGTACTGCCGTTCGGCAGGTGCAACGGACTGGCGCTTCACGGCTCGTTCATCCTGCTGGAGTCCAAAGAACATGAGCACTACGCCTACGTCGAGGCTCCGAAGACGGGCGTACTGCACGAACATGGGGACATCCTGAGCAACCTCACACAGATGCATGGCATGATCCGCATGCAGGCTCTGAGCGTGGAGGAGTCGGCGGAGTTCATCAGAAAGCTGGCGGAGGAGCTATGAACGAGCGGCTGACCTGGTTCAAGTCGAGCTACAGCGACTCGGACGGCGGTGCCTGCCTCGAAGTAGCCCTCACCTGGCGCAAGTCGAGCTACAGCGACTCACAGGGCGGCGAATGCCTCGAAATCGCCCCCTGCCCCCACACCCTCCACATCCGCGACTCCAAACTCGGCCCGGACAGCGCCCACTTCACGGTCGCCGCCGACACCTGGGCCGCCTTCCTCACCTACACCACCTGACCGGAAGGGGCGGCCCCTGAACCCCCAGCCGGCCGCCCCCTCTCGATCACCGACTCGCGCTTCACGCTCCCCCAGCGGCGAGATACACCCGGGCCTTCCGCAGAGCCACCGACCCGGCCCGGAACCTGATCCCGGCCCCCTCACTCCCCAAGGCGACGGAAACCACCCCGCCCGGCCGAACCCCCACCTCGAACCGAGCGGCCTCGACGGAACCCCACCCGTCGACCGAGAACTCTTCGACGCCTGGGAAGAAGAGGAAGAACTCCAACGTGTTGTACTCCACGCCGAGCCAGGCGTCCGCCGGATACGCCGGCATGACCTCCGTCTGAAATCCCACCGTCACCGACTCCCCTCGTTCATCGACATGAACATAGAAAAGTCGGCAATCCCCGGCAGCCGGTACGGAATCCCCGTAGTACCGACCAAGGGAATCGGGCGACGCAAGAATCTCACCCCAGTCAGAAGCGCTCATAGTACGTCCTCTCACAAGTCCCCGGAAGCGACTGGTACAGCCGATTCTCCAGCCGCTTCAAATGAACCCGCGGACCCCCGTCCATCCCATCCCCCTGAATCTTGAACGCACCCACCCGCCCAACGGTGACCGAGTCCGAACACTCAAAGGAAATCCCCACCTCCCGCCCCACAGGTCGAACCTCCACCCGAATCCGCCGACGCTCCAGCCGCGAAACCACGCCCACCCGGGCGACAACCGGAGGACGCCACCCCTCCATG
This sequence comes from Streptomyces sp. NPDC004539, assembly GCF_040610055.1. Taxonomy (NCBI): domain Bacteria; kingdom Bacillati; phylum Actinomycetota; class Actinomycetes; order Kitasatosporales; family Streptomycetaceae; genus Streptomyces; species Streptomyces sp. NPDC004539. Next base: position 204,089 of record NZ_JBEXLS010000013.1, read on the forward strand.
TCCAGCCGCCCGACATCCAGAAACCGCAACTGACACTGCACCGTGTCCAATCCGGCCTCTCTCCATTCCTGCGGCGCGAATTCAGGAAAAGAAGCGAGATCCACCCGCAAGGTCACCGTAGGCCCGATCCAGTTCAGATTGACAGAACGCAACCTGAGATCCCCGGCCAACGGCAACACGTCCCCGTAGAGCGGGCCCAGCACATCTGAGTTCGCGACAAATTCATCAACGGTCATAGTAGTAATGCTCCTGTGCTCCAGGCACCTGTCCATTTCGGGTGTCTTCATAAGGTCGCACATGCACATGCGACGGCTGATGTCCCGGTGTACCAGGTTCCTGATGACCAAAATGATGGTCCTGGAAAACGATCAGGTCGCGTCCGTTAGGATGCTCGTACACCTCTTCGGTGTAATAAATGGGCTGATGATTCTTATCCAGCAACTGCTTACCGCCCTGCCATTCAGGCAACGTGGCTGGAACGTAGTTATTCACCTCCAGCGGCTCAGCACCCTCCGGAATGCCCGCATCGCGCAACGCCTCCGCTTTCGCATCTGCAAGGCTCTTCCCAACCTTGCGCGGATATTCAGGCGCCAATCCGAGCGAGTCGCACCAGTTATGAGGGTTATGGACATAGGTAGATGGATTGTATGCCGGCGCCAGCCCAAGTGGATCAGATGTAAGATACCGGGCGGCCTCAGGGTCGTAGTGCCGAAAAAAGTTGTAGTGAAGACCGGTCTCGGAGTCGTAATACTGCCCGGGAAAACGTAGCGGTGTGTAGGTCGTACTGTTGCTGGTCCAGGCTGTAGAACCCCACAAAGTGGATCGAGTACGCCAGGCGATCTCCCCTTGTTCGTCCACCAGTTCGGTCGGCGTGCCTACGAGGTCCGTGACGATCGCGAAGAAACGGGAGTCGATCTCGTTCTGTGGGGCTTCCGCTGCTGTGATGCGCTCCGTCTGGGAGATCGGATAGAGACCCCGGTGGTCCCAGGTGACCGTGACCGGGTTCGGTAGGTCGGGGGATGTTGTGGTCTGTTCGCAGAGGGTGGTGCCGTCCCAGGTGAAGTCGACGCGTTCCACGACCGTTTCGCCGTCGTCCGCGAGGCGGAGTTTTGAGGTACGGCGGCCGAGGGGGTCGTAGGTGTAGCGCCAGCGGGTGCCGTCTGGGGTGGTGACCGAGGTCAAGCGGTCTTCCGGGTCCCATGCGTAGCGCCAGGTGTCCGGCTTGCGGGAGAGGCGGGTTTTCTGGCGGAGGGTGACGCGGCCCAAGGCATCGTGTTCGTAACGGACCTGGCCCGCACGGGTGATACGGGTGCCCGTGTAGGCGCGGGGGCCGGTCGCCTCGTGGCCGGGGTGGGTGGCCGGCCAGTCCGCCTGGGTCTGGTTGCCCGCCGCGTCGTAGGCGTACGTCTCCGTCCAGTCGGCGGCGTGGACCGCCGTGACGCGGCCGGTCGCGTCGAGGTCGAAGCGGCGGAGGCCGATCAACTGGTCGTCGATGCCTGTGAGGTTGCCGTCGGCTCGGTACGTGTACGCGCGGTGCTGGACCGAACGGCCCGCCCGGTCGGTCACCGACTGGGCTGTCAGGCGGCCGAGTTGGTCGAAGGTGTGGGAGAGGGTGACCGACTCGCCGATGTGGCGGGCGAGTTCACGGCCGGCCTCGTCGTACGTGAAGTCGATGTCCCGGCCGGACGCGCGCATGTCGGTTCGGCGACCTGCCGCGTCGTAGGACCAGGTGGTGACGGCGCCGGTCGGGGTGGTGCGGCCGGTGCGGCGTCCCAGGTCGTCGTAGGTGTAGGTGACCGTGCGGTCGCCGACCGTCTCCGAGCGGACTCGGCCGAAACGGTCGCGCAGGATGCTGAGGATGGTGCCGTCGGGGCCGGTCGCCAGGGCGAGGCTGTCCGTCAAGTCGTAGGCGTACGTGGTGACTTGGCCTGCCGAGTCCTTGCGGGTCGGCCGGTTCAGGTGGTCGCGCTCGAAGGTGGTGGTCTCACCGAGGGTGTTCGTACGGGAGACCAGGCGGCCCGCGAGGTCGTAGGCGTACGTCAGGACACGGTCGTCGAAGTCCGTCTCCGTGGTGAGGTTGCCCGCGGCGTCGTAGGTGTAAGTCCAGGTCAGGCCCTGGGGGTTGGTGACCTTGGTGAGGCGGAGTTCGGAGTCGTGGTCGAACTCGTAGCGGACGCCGTCGGGGCCGGTGCGGGCGGTGAGGAGGTCGAAGTGGGTGTGCTCGAAGCGGGAGACGCCGCCCAACTGGTCCGTGTGGGTGGTGCAGTTGCCCTCGCCGTCGTACGTCCACGACTCTGTGGTGCCGTCCGCTGCCGTGCGGCGGGTGAGGTGGCCCTCGGTCGTCCACTCCAGGTGGGTCGGCGCGCCTGTCGGGTCGGTGATCGTCGTGGGGCGGCCGTGGGCGTCGCGAAGGTAGCGGGTAGTCGCCCCCAGGGGGTCGGTGACGCGGAGGGGCAGGCCCGCGCGGTCGGCGACGATCGTCGTCGTGTTGCCGTCGGGGTCGGTGATGGTGGTGAGGTGGCCGGCCTCGTCGTGGGTGAAGTGGGTGGTGCGGCCGGCGGGGGGTGTGACCGAGGTGCGGTTGCCCCTCGTGTCGTACGTCTGGCGGGTCGTCGTGCCGTCGGGGGCGGTGAACTTCACCAGCAGGCCGAGGTCGTCGTACTCCGCCTTCGTCTCCCGGCCGTCGGGGCGGACGATCGAGGTGAGGTTGCCCCGCTCGTCGTAGGTGAACGACGTGGTGTGGTCCAGGGGGTCCGTGTGGGAGAGCAGCCGGTTGTAGCGGTCGCGCCGGTAGCGGGTGACGGCGCCCAACGGGTCGATGTCCGCGACGACTTGGAGGTCGTCGTTGATCAGGAAGCGGCGAGTGTGGCCCTCGCCGGTGGTCGTGGTGGTGACCCTGAGACCGGTCTCGGGGTCGGTGTCGTCGTACGTGACACGCAGGGCCATGTGACCGGCCGCGCCGGTCTCGGCGACACAGCGGTCCTGGTCGTCGTACTCGTACGCGTAGCTACGGTCGTTGGTGTCGGTCCAGGAGGTGACCCGGCCCGCCTCGTCGTACGTGAAGCGTAGGGGTAGCCCTGAGGAGTTGACGACCTCGGTGAGGTTGCCGTCCGTGTAGCCGTAGCTCTTGAGTACCTCGTACGTGGGAGCCAGGAGGAGGGCCGTGATACGACCGTCGGTGGTGGTGACCCGGATGTCGTGGCCGGAGCTGGAGACGATGCCCTGGGGAATGCCTTCGGCGTCGTACTCCAGAGTGATCCAGTTGCCGTTGCGGTCGTCGATCTGTTCCAGGACGGCCAGGCCGGTGCCCCGGTCGCCGAAGTGGTGGACACGGCCGGTGAGCGGGTCGGTGACGGTGTAGCCGTCGTCCTCGCGGTCCAGCAGCCGGCGGGGACCGTGGCTCGGGAGGGTGGGGACACCGGGCGCGGGGTGCGGGTAGGCGAGGAGCAGACCGTCCTCGGTGACGAGGACGACGCCCTCGGCGTCGATCTCCAGGCGCTGGTCGAACGTGGAGGACCAGGAGGGGCCGAACCAGCGGCCGAGACGGTATCCGGACTCCACGCGCCTCTGGAGTACTACGGGTAGGGGGCCGGGAAGCGTGACGTCCGTCTGCGGCAGGTACATCTTCCCGCTGGCGAAGTCGATGGGGTCCGAGCCGGTGCTCTCGACGCTGTCGTCCGTACGGGACACCTTGCTGGGGCCGTCCGAGACGGTGTCCCGCGCGGAAGCCTCCCCCGCCTCCTTCACCCCGCCACGCACCGCCGCCCGCTCGGCGGCGCCCTCCGCCCCTTCCCGTGCTACCCGTAGTACCCCCTTCAGCTCCCCCAGCCCCTTGGAGCCGAAGGCGTCGGGGAGGAGGCGGCCGATTCCTTCGGAGGGGTCCTTCTTGAAGCCGTCCCACATGGCGTCGAGGGTGCGGCCGGGGTGGGCGCTCGCGGAGACGAGGCCGGAGAGGGTGAGGCTGGCGTTCTGGAGGTACTCGGCGGGGTGGGTGAGGTTGTAGGGGTCTATGGGGTTGAGGCCGCGGGCGAAGTTGACCAGGCCGCCGGTGCCTTTCACCACCCCGCCCGCCACGTGCAGGATCTCGGTGTTGGCGGCGGTCAGGCCGTCGGAGAGGTCGGACTTGAGGCGGTCCAGGGGCGGGGGTTCCTGGGGAGCGTGGGCCAGGGCCGCGCGTACGCTGCCGGCGGCCGTCGCCCCTGCGGAGTTGCGCTGGCGCCGGGCTTCGGCGAGGACCGCGCGAGCGCGGGTGATCAGGGATATACCGGGGTCGGTGAAGGGTTCGGGACGCGGACCGGGGTCCTGGTCGGCGGCGATCTTCGCGTTGTACGCGTCGACTTTCTTGTTGTACGAGGTCCTGGCCTGCTCGGACGCCTTCTTGCCCTGCGTGTAGAGGTCGATGGCCTCCTGGGCCTGCCCCTGCGCCCAGGTCACCGTTCCGGCGTAACTCTCCAGAGCCACGGCGGCCTGCTCGCAGGCGGCGGCAGCGTTGAGCCACTGCTCGGGGTGGCGGATGAACTTCTCCCGGAAGGTGTCGGCCGCCGCGCCCTTCCAGGAGGCGGAGTCCACCTTCTTCAGCCCCGAGGCGACGGTGTCGAACGCCTTCTGGAAGTCGCCCAGGTGCTTCGCCGCGGCGGTGATCGCCTTGGGGTTGCCGTGGATCAGCTCGTTCGCCTGGTCGGTCGAGCCGAGTTCCTGTTCGCCCGGCGTAGCTCCCAGGTCTGACGCGAGCTGGTCTCCGAGGTCCTCGACCTTGTCGGCGAGGCCGCCCGCGCCGATCTTCTCCAGGCCGTCGCCGACGAGTTCGCTGCCCTTGTCGATACCCTCGCCGAGCATCTTCTTGCCCGCGTTCCAGCCGTCCTCCAGCTTGCCGAGGCCGGAGTTGACCAGGTCGTCGAAGCCCATCAGCGCGACTGCCCTTCCTGCTGGGCCTGTTGCTGGGCCTGCTGGGCGCGCTCCTCGGGCGAGGGGCCGAAGGTGTGGTCCAGCATCTGTTCGTACTCGGCGTCACTCACCCCGGCCGCACGCCGCAGGCTCTCGGGGGTCGGGCCCAGCACCCCCATCGGGCCCAGCGTCTCGGACGTCATCACGTCCCGGCCCGCGTCCTTCCAGCCCTGCTTCGCGGCCTCGGCCGCCTTCTGGAAGGACTCCGCGCTGTAGTCGGGGTTGGTGACGGCGTCGTACTGGCCGAGCGCGATGTCGTTCCAGCTCTTGGCCTCCACCTCCTCCTCTGAGGCGTAAGGGCTGCCGCCCAGAACGGAGTTGGCGAGGACCTTCACCGAGCCGCTCACGTATTGGTCCGTCTCGTACAGCAGCCCCGCGGCGAGGCCCACGGATTGGGCGAAGGCGTTCGCCTGCACCACCAGGGCGCGCACCCCCCAGTCCCAGCGCTCACAGAACGTGGAAAACTGCGAGCGCAGCTCTTCGTTGCCCAACTCCAGCCCGGAGAGGGAGAGTTCGGAGAAACCGCGCCCCGCTCCCGCGAGGCTGTCGATGCCGATCTCCCGGAGTTCGTCCAGGGTCAGGGTGATGCCCTTCGCGACCTCGGCCATCCCCGCGGTGTTCAGGTCGTCACCCGCGCCGCCGGCCGGCTTCCGCTGCACCGGATCGATGTTCACCGTCGTCCCTCCCCGTCCGTCCCCATGTCCGCGGCCGTCCCGGAATCCACGGCCGCCCCGTCCGGCACGATCCCCCTCACAGGCGGGAACAGCACGCCCTCGCCGTCGCTGCCGACGTCCAGCGCGACACCGCACGGCACCCCGGCGACCACCGTCCCGACGTCCAGCAGCCGGGCGCCGAGCACGCGCCGGTACGGCCATTCGCGCTGGATCTCCCCCCTCGCGATCGCGAACCTGCTGAGCGCCTCCTCGTTCGAGAAGGCGTAGATCCAGCGGATTCCGCCGAAGTCGGCGACCAGAGGTGCGCCGCCCTCGGCAAGCGGCAGGAGGACGGGGGTGCGGCGGAACCCGCCGAGCAGGGCGGCGAATTCACGGCGGCGGGCGGCTTCGGCGGGCTCGGATGCGTTCTGTGGTGGCGCAGAAGGTGGCGGGGGCGGGAGTTCGGCCGCCGCGTCGGCGGTCTTCCCGAACTCCGTGCCGGACACCGGCCCCAAGCCCCCCTGCGACGACTGCGGGTTGCCCGGAGGCGGGTCCAGATAGTCGCGCAGGCGGGACGGGCGCACCGGCCCCGCTGTCTCCTCGCCCCCGTTCTCAGCCATGCCCGGAATCATCACACCTGCGTATCGCGAACCGCAACGCAGGTTGTGGGTGAGACCGGGCGGGGCTCAGCGGGCGTGGGTTCGGGAAGTGTTCCGGCGGGTTCCGGGGGGTTTGCCGTTCGGCCAGAGGGTGGGGTGTCGGCCGGCGGCGAGGTCCTCGACCCAGCCGAAGGCGAGGACGCAGAGGGCGGTGAGGAGCCAGGTCAACGGGAGGACGGGCCAAGGGGAGTTGAGGAGCCAGGGGGTGTGCTGTTCGAGGAAGGGGATGCTCCAGGCGTGGTCCCAGAGGGGTTCGGCAATGACGATGCAGAGGTTGTGCCAGAGGTAGATCGTGACGGCACGGGAGTTGAGGAGGGTGATCAGGCCGTCCCAGCGGCGCAGCGCGGGGGGCCAGCTCTGCCAGCTCGGGCTGAGGTGGAGGAGCAGCAGGACCGTCGCGAAGGACCAGAGGGACTGCGCGAAGGGCATGTCGTCCAGGTCGTGGTCCTGGTGGAGATCGTGCGCGAGGGCGTACCAGAGAGCTACGGCGGCGACGGCCGGGGCCAGAGAGGGGACGGTGTACCGGGGCAGCCGCTGGAGGACGCCCTGATGGTGGGCCATACCCAGGAGCCAGCAGGAACCGAACGTCGCGAAGTCGGTCAGCGTGGAGTCGAGGCGCCAGCTCGTGGTGGTGGCCGAGGTGAACTCCAGGGCACCCGAAAGTACTAGGGGGGCCAGAATCGTCGGCCAGGGCGCGGCGCGCAGGGCCCGGCGCAGCAGCGGGGAGAGGAGGACGAACCAGAGGTAGGCCCTGATGTACCAGAGAGGTACGCCGAGCGCGGTGGGCCAGTCGTCCGCGACGAGCCCCTGGATGCCGTGCGAGACCTCCGCGTACGGGGGGTCGCTGAGCGGGAGGACCCAGTACCCGAGGTGGAGCCACCACCACACCGGGCGCCCCTCCGCATCGGGGCCCCAGCCCGCGAGGAGCATGCCGGTCACCCCGATCACTCCCAGGAGCCACAGGGGCGGGAGCAGCCGCCGTAGCCGACCCCGGATGACCTCCGGCGCCGGACGCCTGTCCAGGGAGCGGGACATCAGGTTCCCCGCGAGGGCGAACATCACGCCCATCGAGGGGAACACGATCGGCAGCCAGGCCCACCCCATGAGGTGGTAGAGGACGACCCGGAACAGCGCGATCGCCCGCAACAGGTCGAAGTACCGGTCCCGTCCGCCCTTCCGCCCCGCCGGAGGGGCCCCCGCCTCCGCGGCGACGGGGACCGTCACCGTCTCGAAGGCGGTGGTCGCGTCCAACTTCCCGTCCGTGTACGACTCCGGCGTCCTCGGCGCCGGGATCTTCGGCGTGGGAATCTTCGGGGTGGGAATCTTCGGCGCCCGTCGCCGTCCGGAACCGGGCGCCGGCGAGGCCCCCGGCTCCGGTATCCCGGAAGTGCTCGTCATCCCCGCCCCCCGTTCTCCGCAGCCAACTGCCCTGGCGGGGCCGCGACTTGGCCCACCCGCCGCAGCTTCTGCCAGCGCAGCCGGCCGCCCGTCAGCGCCGTGATCCAGGACTGGAGCAGGACGATGTACATGAGCTGCCGATAGAGGATCTGTTGGAGCGGCAGAGAGATCAGCGGCGTCAGACGCTCCTTGTCGAGGGCGAACGCGTAGGCGGCGCAAGCCCCTTGGATCGCGAGGACGGCGAACCAGGCCGCCACGGTCTTGCCGGTCGGCCCGAAGATCAGACCGTAGATCAGGAACAGGTCGATCAGCGGGGCGAGGAGCGGCGCGACGACCATGAAGAGGGAGACGAGCGGGAGGCCGATGCGTCCGAAGCGGCCCGAGGGGCCTCGTTCGATGACGGCGCGGCGGTGTTTCCAGATGGCCTGCATGGTGCCGTAGCACCAGCGGTAGCGCTGCGACCACAACTGCTGGACGGATTCCGGCGCCTCGGTCCAGGCGCGCGCGTTCTCCGCGTAGACGACCCGCCACCCGTCACGGTGCATCGCCATGGTGATGTCGGTGTCCTCGGCGAGGGTGTCGTCGCTCATCCCGCCGACCCGCTCCAGCGCGGTCCGCCGGAACGCCCCCACCGCGCCGGGGATCGTCGGCATGCAGCGCAACACGTCGTACATCCGCCGGTCCAGGTTGAAGCCCATCACGTACTCGATGTGCTGCCAGGCCCCGATCAGGGTGTCCTTGTTGCCGACCTTCGCGTTCCCCGCGACGGCCCCGACCCGCGGATCGGCGAACGGCTGCACCAACTCCCTTACGGTGGACGCCTCGAAGACCGTGTCACCGTCCATCATGACGATCAGGTCGTGCGACGCGTTCGCGATCCCCCGGTTCAGCGCGGCCGGCTTGCCCGCGTTGAGCTGGCGCACCACCCGCACACCGGGCAGGGCGAGTTCCTCCACGATCCGCGCGGTCCCGTCACTCGACCCGTCGTCGATCACCAGGATCTCGATGGGGTGCTCACTCTCCATCAGCGAACGCACCGTGTTCTCGATGCACTTGGCCTCGTTGAACGCCGGGACCAGCACCGTCACCGGCTCCGTCACCGGCGCACCCGGACCCCAGGTGAAGCCCCGGCGCCGGGTGCGGCGGGTGTGCGCGGCGGACAGGAGCAGCATCAGGCCGAAGCGGGCGAAGACGAGGAAGCCGATCACCGCGAGGCCGATGACGAGGACGCCGGTGAGTTCGTCGGAGGCCGTGACGAGGGCCGTCCACGCCTTGCCCTTCCACAACTCGGCGCCGGTGACCGGGATATGGGCGCTGGGGGCGTCGAGGGCCTCGGTGAGGTTCTGGAACTTGTAGCCGCGCGCCTGGAGTTGGGGAAGGTAGCGGTCGAGGGCCTGGACCGTCTCGTGCCGGTCGCCGCCGGAGTCGTGCATCAGCACGATGCCGCCCTTGCCCTTCGGCGGGGTCGAGTTGGCGATGATCCTGGCCACCCCGGGCTTCTGCCAGTCCTCGCTGTCGACGCTCGTGAGGACCGTGAGATAGCCCCGGCTGCCGACATAGCGCACGACCGGCCACGAGTTGTCGTCGAGGGCCTCGGCCGTCGAGGAGTACGGCGGCCGGAAGAGCGAGGTGCGGATACCGGCCGCGCCCGCCAACGCCAGCTGGTTCTGGGTGAGTTCCCAGTCGATGCGGGACCTGGACTGGTAGGAGAGGTCGGGGTGGTTGAAGGTGTGCAGGCCGATCTCGTGGCCCTCGGCGGCCATCCGCCGGACCAGGTCGGGGTAGCGGGAGGCCATCGTGCCGGTGATGAAGAAGACGGCGTGCGCGTGGTGCTTCTTCAGGACGTCCAGCACCTCGGGCGTCCAGCGCGGGTCGGGGCCGTCGTCGAAGGTCAGGACAATCTTGCGGTCGGGGATGTCCATGCTGGTCGCCTGGCCGCCCCGGGTGTCCACGACCGGGCCGCCGTTCAGGATCTTCTCCGGCACGCTGTCCGACGCCGCCTCCGGACGCACCCGGTAGTCCGCGAGGATCTCGCTGTGCACGTAGCCCCGCAGCATCAGCATCGCCATCACCGCACAGAGCAGGAGAAGCGGGAGCAGATGCCGCATGGGGAGAAAACGGCGGCGGGGGGTGGAGGGGGGCGGGGACGCGGAGGGCGCGGGAGGAGGCGCCTGGTACGACGACGTCGGTGGCTCTTGGGAGGGATGCGGGGTACCCCCCGTAGTACCCGTAGTACTCGAACCGCCCGACCCCGGGCCGCCCGTAGTACCCGTAGTACCCGCGCCGTCCGACGCCCCCCGCTTCCGGCGCGTCCCCCCCCTACGACCTGAGGACGACCCCGGGGACCGGTGCGAGGGTAGGGCTGAGGAACCGGTCGACCCCTGTGCGGATCGCCGGTGTGGACGTGGTGCCATCAGGAGACGCCCTCCGCCGAGGAGAGGGGCGCGGTGGAGGCGAGCGCCTTGCGTGCCACGAGCACTCCGGCGCCGGATCCGGGCGCGCTCTCGGGCGCGTCGATGTTCGCCGCCAGGACGGACCCGGGCGTGTCGGCCCCGGTCGACGAGCCACCGGAGGCGGCCCCGCCCGACCCGGACGACCCGGACCCGGACGACCCGCCCGCCCCGGACACCGACGCGGGCGCCACCTTGCCCGAAGCGGGCGACGACGCGGGCGAGGCCCCCACCACGGACGGCGCGGGACTCCCCGCGACCGTGCCCCCGCCGCCCGAGGCCCCGGACGCCTGCCGCTTCTCCGTCACCCCTTGCGAGGCCGACGCGTCAGGCGACGGGTCCGGCGAGGGCGCCGCCGAGGACGGTGGCGGCGACGACACCGCCGGGCTGCTGCCGGCCGGCGACGGGCTGCCGGTGCCGATACCGGGTCCGGGCCCGGTCCCCGGCTTGGTCGCGCCGGCGCTCGGCGAGGCGGTGGCCGAGGAGGACGGCCGGGGCGACGCGGCTGCGGTGCCCGAGGCGGACGGCCCCGGGGTCGCGCCGGGGGCCCTGGTCGTCGTACCGGACGCGGTGGCCGACGAGGTGCCGCCCGGGGCGAACACGTCGCCCGGCGTGGGTCCCTCGGAAGTACTAGGGGTACGGGTCGCCTCGACCTGGCTCGCGGGCTTGCTGTCGTCGCCGGGACCGGGCAGCGGGAGCCAGGGGGCGCCCGCGTTGCCGGAGAGGAGCGTGCCGACGATGACGGCCGCGTAGGCGCCGCACGCCACGCCGACGGCGAGTCCGAGGCGCCGGAAGGTACGGCTTCGGCGGCCCGACTCGTCGACGAACACGGGGCGTTCGGACGCGTCGCCGTCGGACTCGCCGCCCTTGAGCGGGTCGAGCTGGACGGTCACCTCGGCGGGGTCCTGCCCCTCACCGGCCTGCCCCGCCACACCCGACGCCCCGTCCGCCGCGCCGCTCCCGTCCCGTACACCCCGTACTCCCGGAGAGCCACCCCCACGGTTCGGCCCCCCGTCCGCTCCGCTCTTCGCCCGACGCCCCCGAGGAGCCACCGGCCACCCCCCACCACTCGCCCCACCGGAATCGGCCCCGGACCCCGACGCCGACGACCCCGACGACCCGGACCCCGACCCCGAGGCCCTGCCTCCGGACCCGTACGACCCCGAACCCCCCTCAGGGTTCGCCCCCCACGGGTCCCGCCCCACCGCCCCACTCCCCCGAGCCGACTCCGCCGAAGCGACCGACAGCGGCCGACCCGACCCCGACCCCGAGCCCAGTCCCACCGACCCAAGTCCCAGCGAACCCCGTCCCACCGAACCCGGCCCAACCGACCCCGGCCCGACCGGCATCGGCACAGCCGAGTCCGGCACCCGGGTCGACGGGTCCGGTGCCCGCCGCCCGCTGTCGAGGACGTCGTCCGGGAACCCCTCCCATCCGGTCAGCCCCGGCAGGGCCCGCTCACCCGGTTCCCCGGATATCTCCCGCCGTTCACCGTCGGCCGGCACCGGCCCGGGAAACGTCTGGGTCCCGCCCCCGACCGCCGCGACCCCCTGCGTCGGCGACGCAGGCTCGGGCCATTCAGGTTGGGCGTCTTCTCGCCATTTCTTCACGTGCGCACTTCCCCCCACGGGAGCACTCCGGGAACACCCGGGTCCATCCCGGGAAACAGTTCTGGGCGCGTGTTCGACTACCGAGCACACGTCGCACGACCAGGCCCCCACCCGGTCTCACGCGCCCCGGATGTCTCACCGTGCTCGGGGCGCCGAATCTAGCGCAGCGAATGTGCGCCGCGTGTGCGATGTGTCATTTGTATGTTGATGCCATGCTCATGTCGATGGCTGGAATCCATCCACCGCTCGGAATCTCCAACCACGATTCCTCGACCGCGAGTTCGAGCGCAGATTGACGCAGTACAGCCAAGGCCGGATGGACCAGCCCCTTTCGCCACACGAGTGACACGGGGGACAAAGGGACGGGCTCGACGAGCGGTCGCCGGACCGTCCCCGGCATGGCCGGAAAACCCTCCACGGCGAGCACCGGCCAACTGGACCGGGCCATGACACGCCGGAACTCCTCCTCCCCCACGGCCATCGGCGTCGGCGGCGCGACCCGCACACCCCGCCCCTCGAACAACCGCCGTGCCAGATCGGTCCATTCGGGGGTGCGCGGATTCCCGGCCCCCGCGTACACCGTCTCCCCCGCCAACTCCGCCACCGGCACCACGTCCCAGGAGGCCAGCCGGTGGTCCTCGGCAAGGACGACGGCCATGGGCTCGTACCGGACGAGCTGATGGTCGAGGCGTGCCCGCAGCGCCGGGTCCAGCCCGGCGTACCGCCCGAACGACGCGTCCAGCCGGCCGGCGATCATCTCGGCCGCGGCCCAGGTCAGCCCGCTCTCGAAGCGGGCCATCAGCTCGTGTTCCGGGGCGAGCCGCCGGGCCCGTTCCAGGACGAGCGAACCCGTCGCGAGACGCGGTGAGTTGAGGTCGACGAGCAGCGCGCGGGCCTGGCCGAACGCGGCACGCAGCTCCTCCTGCGCGTCCAACACCCGCCGCGCGTACGGGATCAGACGCTCACCCTCCGAGGTGAGGGCGACCTGCCGCGTCGTCCGGACGAACAGCTCGGCCCCCAACTCCCGCTCCAGCCGCCGCACATCACGGCTCAACGCCTGCTGTGCGACGAACAGCCGCGCGGCGGCCCGCGTGAAGTGCAGCTCCTCGGCCACGGCGAGGAAGACCCGGAGCAGTCGGGGGTCGAGATCCTGAGACATCCGGCGAACCTAACAAGGACTGACAACACAGGTGCGTGAATTACCGCTCGGCAGGTGTTGGACCGGACGATCACCGCCGTACGACCGTGGACGACATGCCCGACGCCCACAAGGAATCCCCACGCACCCCCAGAAACGCACCGGAAACCCTTTACACAACGACCGCCGACACCCTGATCGCCGTCGACTTCACCCCGCGAACCGCCCGAGCCGCCCGCCGCGACGCTCACGCTCAGCCCGCCCGAACACCCCGCACCCCCAAACCCCCTCGCCCCACCCGAACCCCCCACACCCCCCGAACCCCCGGCCCCTACCGCCGCCTCCTCTCCCACCCCGGCGCCCGAGCCTTCACCGCCGGCAACCTCGTCGCCCGCCTCCCCTCGGGCATGTTCAGCGTCAGCGCGGTGATGATGATCGCCGAGCTGCGCGGCTCGTACGCGCTGGCCGGAGCGGTCACCGCGACCGGCCTCGCGGCGACGGCGGTCGTCGCCCCCTGGACCGCACGGCTCGTCGACCGGCACGGCCAGGCCCGTATCGCCGTCCCCGCGGCCCTGTTCGCGGCGCTCGGCTCCCTCGCCCTCGTCCTGTGCGTCCGCCACGACGCCCCGGCGTGGACCCTGTTCGCCGCGTACGCCGCGACGGCGACCACCCCCAACACCGGCGGCATGTCCCGCGCCCGCTGGGCCCACCTCCTGGCCGGCGACGAGGAGGCCCTGCACACGGCGAACTCCTTCGAGCAGTCGGTGGACGAACTCTGCTTCCTGCTCGGCCCGTTGCTCGCGGCGCTGCTCTGCGCGAACGTCTTCCCCGAGGCCGGCACGCTCACCGGCGCCGCCCTCCTCGTCACCGGCATCCTCCTGTTCGCCGCCCAGCGCTCGACGGAACCGCCCCCGCACGGCCGCACCACCACCGGCTCCCCGCTCACCGCCCCCGGGATGCCGCCCCTGCTCGTGGTGTGCCTCTGCCTGGGCACGGTGTTCGGAGCGACCGAGGTGGTGACGGTCGCCTTCGCGGACGAGGCAGGCCATCGGGCCGCCGCCGGGCTGGTGTTGGGACTCCAGGCGGGCGGATCGGCCGTCGCGGGGCTGGTGTTCGGAGCGCTGGCGAGCCGCGCCGAACCGGCCTCCGGCACCGAGCCGACCACCACACCCGCCAACCCCAGCCCAGCAGAACGCCGTTACCCCTGGTGCATCGCCGCCATGACCACCCTCCTCACCCTCCCCCTCCTCGCGGCCTCCCTCACCGGCTCCCTCCCCCTCCTCGCCCTCGCTCTCCTCGTCGCCGGTGCCGCGACCGCCCCCACGATGATCACCGGCATGACCCTGATCCAGCAGCGCACCCCCGAGGGCCGCCTCAACGAGGGCATGACCCTCGCGGTCACCGGCCTCCTCGCCGGCATCGCCGCCGGCAGCGCGACCGGCGGCTGGACAGCCGAACACGCCTCCCCCGCAACGGGGTTCGCCCTACCGGTGGCAGCGGCGGGCACGGCACTGCTCGTCTCACTGCTGCGCCGAGGACGAGGGCGAAGGCGAACACCGCACGAACGACCGCAGCACGGCCGACCGAACAGCTGACGACACGCCCGAACACCCCCACCGAAGAACCCCCACCCCTCACCACCCCCCACCAGCGCCTCTCAGTCGAATCGCTTCCGCCATTCCCCGCCACCCCATTGACGCACCCCCACCCACCCAATAACTTCCTCCGTCGAAGCGCTTCGACGTCACGCATCGAATCGATTCGACGGACATCGCGTGACGCCGGCCCGGCCCGAAGACCCATCCGACTCCCTTGGAGACCAAGGATGTTGACGGCACAACGGCGGACACTGACGACAGCGGCGGCGGCGCTGAGCGCGGCCCTCCTCCTCGCCTCCTGCGGCGGCACGGACAGCGGGGAAGCCGACGGGAAGACCCTGCGCCTGTGGCACTACGAGGCCCCCAACAGCGCGATGGGCGCGGCCTGGACGGAGGCGATCAAGGAGTTCGAGGTCCAACACCCGGGCGTGAAGGTGAAGTTCGAGGAGAAGAGTTTCGAGCAGATCCAGAAGACGGCCCCGATGGTCCTCAACTCCTCCGACGCACCCGACCTGATGGAGTACAACAAGGGCAACGCAACGGCGGGCCTCCTCTCCAAGCAGGGCCTGCTGACCGACCTCACGGACGAGGTGACGAAACGCGGCTGGGACAAGCTGCTGAGCCCGGGCGTCCGTACGACCAGCCAGTACAGCACCAACGGCGTGATGGGTTCGGGCAGTTGGTACGGCGTCCCGAACTACGCCGAGTACACGATGGTCTACCTCAACAAGGACCTCTTCGAGAAGTACGCCGTCCAGGTCCCGACAACGTTCTCCCAACTCACCTCGGCCCTCCAGAAGTTCAAGGAAGCCGGCGTCACCCCGCTGGCCAACTCCGGCGCCGAGTACCTGGCCCACCAGTACCTCTACCAGCTCGCCCTCTCCAAGGCCGACCGCTCCTGGGTCGACGCCTACGAGCTGTACAAGGGCAAGCCCGACTTCCACGACGCGGCCTGGACGTACGGCGCCGAGACGTTCGCGGACTGGGTCGAGAAGGGGTACATAGCGAAGAGTTCGAGCGGGGCGACGGCCGAACAGGCGGGCGTCTCCTTCCTCCAGGGCAAGGCGCCGATCCTGTTCTCGGGCAGCTGGTGGTACGGCCGCTTCCAGTCCGAGGCGAAGTTCGACTGGGGCACGACCCTGTGGCCGGACTCGAAACTCACGCTCGGCTCGGGCGGCAACCTGTGGGTCGTACCGAAGAGCGCGAAGAACAAGCAACTCGCCTACGACTTCATCGACATCACCCTGTCGAAGAAGATCCAGAACCTGCTGGGCGAGAAGGGCGGCGTCCCGGTCGCGGCGGACGCGAACGCGATCACCGACCCCAAGTCCAAGCAACTCATCACGGACTTCAACACGTTGAGCACCCGCGACGGCCTCGCGTTCTACCCCGACTGGCCCGTCCCCGGCTTCTACGACGTCCTGGTCTCCGAGACGCAGAAACTCATCACCGGCAGCGCGAAGCCCGAGGAGTACCTCGACGCGATAGGAAAGGCGTACGACAAGGGCGCCCCGGCCTCATGACAGCCCCCCGTCGCCCGCTCACCGCCTCCTACGCCCCCTTCCTCCTCCCCGGCGTCCTCGCCTTCCTCGCGGTCGTCATCGTCCCGTTCCTCATGAACACCGGCCTCAGTTTCACGAGTTGGCAGGGCGTCGGCACCCCGGAGTGGTCGGGGCTCGCCAACTACCGTGAGCTGCTGGACGATTCGGCGTTCTGGGAGTCGTTCCGGCACAGCCTGTTCATGGTCGTGGCGATGGCGGCGCTGCCCACGGCGATCGGACTCGTCCTGGCCGCCGCCCTCTTCGACCACATCGGCAAACACTTCGGGAGCCGGATCACGACGGTCCTGCGGGCCTGCTTCTATCTCCCGCAGGTCCTGCCGATCGCGGTCGCGGGCATCGTCTGGAGCTGGATTCTCGCCCCGGAGAACGGCTCCCTGAACGAACTCCTCGCAGCGGTCGGCCTGTCGAGCTGGCAGCAGGACTGGCTCGGCGACCCGGACTTCGCGCTCTACAGCGTCATGGGCGTCATGGTCTGGGTCCAACTCGGCTTCCCGCTCGTGGTGTTCATGGCCGGCCTGGAGCGCATCGACCCCCAGCTGCACGAGGCCGCCGAACTGGACGGCGCCGGCTGGTGGCGCCGCTTCTGGCACATCACGCTGCCGCAGCTCCGCCCCGAGATCTCCGTCGTGCTGACCTGGTGCACGATCGCCGCGCTGAAGGTGTTCGGCGCGGTGTACGTCCTGACCAAGGGCGGGCCCGGCGGGGCGACGGACGTGCCGTCGTACTTCTCGTTCACCACGTTCTTCGAGAAGACGCAGGTCGGGTACGGGGCGGCGATCTCGACGGTGCTGACGGTCCTGATCCTCGCGCTGTCCCTGATCGCGCTGCGGCTCCAGAACAGGCAGGAGGAGACGCAGACATGACAGCCCCGAGCCGTTCCGAACACCACCCCGCCCTCACCCGCTACCCCGTACTCCTCGCCCTCTGCCTCGCCGCCCTCCTCATGATCACCCCCTTCCTCATCGTCACCCTCAACGCCCTCAAGTCCCCCACGGAGTACGCCCAGAACGGCCCCCTCAGCCTCCCCGACGGCCTCTACCTCGACGGCCTCAAGGACTTCTGGACCCGCGTCGACTACACCCGGAAACTCGTCAACTCCACCCTGATCAGCGGCGCGGTGGCGATCCTCGCGACCGCCCTCTCCCTCCTCAACGCCTACGCGATCGGCATCGGCCGCATCAAGGGCCGCCCCTGGATTCTCGCCTTCTTCGTCCTCGCGAACATGATCCCGCAGGAGGCCCTGGTCTACCCCGTCTACTACTTGAGCAAGCAACTCGGCCTGTACGACACGAGGTTGAGCGTCATCATCGTGTTCACGGTGATCCAGGCAGCGTTCGGCACCTACCTCCTCTCGGCGGTCCTCGGCAGATTCCCCCGCGAGGTGATCGAGGCGGCTCACGTCGACGGCGCGGGCAAGTGGCAGGTGCTGTGGCGGATCGTCGTCCCGATGAGCCGTCCCACCCTCGGCGTCCTGCTGGTCTTCTTCTTCGTGTGGACGTGGAACGAGTTCCTGCTCCCGCTCGTGATGCTGATCTCGAACGACAACCAGACGGTGTCCGTCGCCCTCGGCGTCCTCCAGGGCCAGCGGCTGATGGACGCCACCATGACCAACGCGGCAGCCCTGCTGGGCGTGTTGCCCGCCCTCGTCTTCTTCCTCGCCTTCCAACGCACGCTCACCCGAGGCATCGCCGTGGGCGCCGTCAAATAAGTCCCCTCCAGTCGAGTAAGGACCAGCCCCGTGAAGTTCACCGATGGTTACTGGCTGTTGCGCGACGGCATCACCGCGGCCCACCCGGTCGAGGTGCTCGACGTCGCCGCGTCGGACGGCGCGCTGGAGATCCACGCGCCGACCCAGCCCATCCGCCACCGCGGCGACCTCCTGAAGGGACCGGTCGTGACGATCAGCGCGCACACCCCGATGCCCGGCGTCATCGGCGTCACCTTCACCCACTTCCGCGGCGAACGCCCCCAAAGCCCCCGATTCGACCTGTCAGCCGAGGAGTTCACCCCACAGCTGTCCTACGACGACGACCACGCGACCCTCACCTCCGGCGAGCTGTCCCTGAAGGTCACCCGCACCGGCCCCTGGCACCTCGACTTCCGCGCCCACGGCCGCTCCCTGACCTCCAGCGGCCCCAAGAACATGGGCATCATGCGCGACACCACGACCGGCGCCCACTACCTGCGCGAGCAACTCGCCCTGGGCGTCGGCACGTCGGTGTACGGACTCGGCGAGCGGTTCGGCCCGCTCGTCAAGAACGGCCAGACGGTGGACATCTGGAACGCCGACGGCGGCACGGCCACCGAACAGGCGTACAAGAACACGCCGTTCTACCTCACCGACGCCGGGTACGGCGTCTTCGTCGACCATCCGGGCAAGGTGTCGTTCGAGGTCGGCTCCGAGGCGGTCTCCCGGGTCCAGTTCAGCGCGGAGGCACAGGAGTTGACGTACTACGTCATCCACGGCCCCACCCCGAAGGACATCCTCCGCAAGTACACGGCGCTCACCGGCCGGCCCGCGCTCCCGCCGCCCTGGTCGTTCGGGCTGTGGCTGTCCACGTCGTTCACCACGTCCTACGACGAGGCGACCGTGACCTCGTTCATCGAGGGCATGCGGGAGCGCGAACTCCCGTTGTCCGTCTTCCACTTCGACTGCTTCTGGATGCGCGAGCTGAACTGGTGCGACTTCGAGTGGGACCCGCGCGTCTTCCCCGACCCGGAGGGCATGCTCGCCCGGCTGAAGGCGAAGGGGCTGCACGTCTGCGTCTGGATCAACCCCTACATCGCCCAGCGCTCCCCGCTGTTCGCGGAGGGCAAGGAGCTGGGCCACCTCCTGAAGCGGCCGGACGGCAGCGTCTGGCAGTGGGACCTGTGGCAACCCGGCATGGCCCTGGTCGACTTCACCAGCCCGACGGCCCGCGACTGGTACGCGGCGAAGCTGGAGCGGCTCCTCGCCCAGGGCGTCGACTGCTTCAAGACCGACTTCGGCGAGCGCGTCCCCACGGACGTCGCCTGGTCGGACGGCTCCGACCCGGAGCGCATGCACAACTACTACACCTACCTGTACAACCACACGGTCTTCGACGTCCTGCGCAAGCACAGGGGCGAGGGCGAGGCCGTCGTCTTCGCCCGCTCGGCCACCACCGGCAGCCAGAAGTACCCCGTCCACTGGGGCGGCGACTGCGAGTCGACGTACGAGGCGATGGCGGAGTCGCTGCGCGGCGGCCTCTCGCTCGGCCTGTCCGGCTTCGGCTACTGGAGCCACGACATCGGCGGCTTCGAGGGCACCCCGACCCCGGCCCTGTTCAAACGCTGGCTCGCCTTCGGCCTGTTGTCCTCCCACAGCCGGCTGCACGGCAGCTCCTCGTACCGCGTGCCGTGGCTCTTCGACGACGAATCCGTGGACGTGCTACGGCTGTTCACCCGTCTGAAGCTGCGCCTCATGCCCTACCTGTACGAGGCGGCGCGCGCCGCGCACGAGGAAGGGCTGCCGGTGATGCGCGCGATGGTCCTGGAGTTCCCGGACGACCCGGGCTGCGCGCATCTGGAGCGCCAGTACATGCTGGGCCCCGACCTGTTGGTCGCGCCGGTCTTCAACGACCAGGGGGACGTGCGGTATTACGTCCCCGAGGGCGTCTGGACCGACTTCGTCACCGGGCGTACGGTCACCGGCCCGCGCTGGGTGCGCGAGACCCACGGGTTCCTGAGCATCCCGCTGCTGGTGCGGCCCGGCGCGGTGATCCCGGTGGGCGCGCACGCCGACCGGCCCGACTATCCGCACGCCGACGGGGTCACGCTGCGCACGTACGGTCTGGAGCGGGGCGCCCAAGTCACCTTGCGGGTCGGGGAGGTGAGCTTCACCGTCGTACGGGAGGGCGACACGCTGCGGGCGTCCGCCGGTGATCCGTCGGCGCCCTGGGCGCTGGCCGCCGGGGACCGGGTGGCTCGGGCCGAGGCCGGATGCGGTTTCCTGACGGTGGAGTTGGGCTGATGGTCAAGATCACCGATGTGGCACGGCTGGCCGGTGTCTCGCCGAGCACGGTGTCGTACGCGCTGAGCGGCAAGCGGCCGATCTCCGAGCAGACCCGGCGCCGGGTGCACGACGCGATCCGCGACCTCGGCTACCGGCCGCACGCCGGGGCCCGCGCGCTGGCCGGCAGCCGCTCCAACGTGCTCGCCCTCGTCGTCCCCTTACGCGCCGGCATGCATCTCCCGGTCGTCATGCAGTTCGTGGTGTCGGTGGTGACGGCCGCCCGCCACTACGACCACGACGTGCTCCTCCTGACGCAGGAGGAGGGCGAGGACGGGCTCCGGCGGGTCGCGGACACGTCACTGGTGGACGCGCTGATCCTGATGGACGTCCAACTCCACGATCCCCGGCTGCCGTTGCTGCGCTCCCCGGTCCGGCCGACGGTGATGATCGGCTTCCCCTCCAGCCCGCAGGGCCTCACCTGCATCGACCTCGACTTCCGGGCGGCGGGCGAGGCGTGCGTGGACCATCTCGCCGAACTCGGCCACCGCGCGGTCGCGTTGGTGGGCTCACCGCCCGAGGTGTACGTCCGGCAGACCGCGTTCGCGCAGCGCGTCGTCCAGGGTTTCACCGCCGCCGCCGACCGCGCCGGGCTCCAGTCGGCCGTCCACCCCTGTGCGGCGACGCCCGGGGCGGCGCGGCGGGTGGCCGAGCAACTGCTGCGGGAGCAACCGGCGTTGACCGGGGTCGTCGTGCACAACGAGGCGGTGCTGGAGCCGTTGATCGACGCGTTCCGGGAGCTCGGGCTGCGGGTGCCCGGGGATCTGTCGGTGGCCGCGATCTGTCCCGCCGACCTCGCCGAGCACCTCCAGGTCACCGCGGTCGCCCTGCCGTCGGGGCAGGTCGGCACGCGGGCCGTGGAGCTGCTGATGGAGAAGCTCGCCGGGGAGCCGGTGCCGGAGTCGACGCTGCTGCGGCCGACGCTGACGTGGCGGGCGAGCACCGCCGCGCGGAACGCCTGAGCCCGCGGCACAAAAGCCGAGGGCCCCGCTGCTCGGAAGCAGCGGGGCCCTCGCCCACATGGGATGAGTGGAGATGGCGGGAATCGAACCCGCGTCCAACGGTGCAGAATCAGGACTTCTCCGTGTGCAGTTCGCTGTGATTTTCTCGGCCCCGGCAATCACGCGAACAAGTCGCCGACGGGCCCAGCCACTGTTTGATTTCCCGTCTCACCCCGTGACCGGGTCAGACGGTTTAGTCCCCTAGATTATGCCAGGGTCCGGGTCGGGAACACTCCCGGGCTGACACCCGTTAAGGGCCTCCGCTCACTGCTTATTAGGCAGCGAGGGCGAAGGCGCGGGAATCGCTCTTGTTATTGGCGATTATTTTTTGCGACATATGGTTAACGAGATCATTGCCGCTTTCTCGACACGCTTCCCCTGCTTCGACAACCGCTGTCGAAACCGATCATCCCCATGTTGATTTTTCAAACCCCCGAGGGGGTGCGCACCGACCGGAGTCGGCGTTGATGCCATCGTACGTGACCAACGCGCACGCATGCCACCGTATTCCCCGTGGCTACACGCCCCGCTGCCGGCGCTTCGCCGCCGCGATCGCCCGGTCGGTCTCACGCCGGTCCTGCTGCTCGCGCAGGGTCTGCCGCTTGTCGTACTCCTTCTTGCCTCGCGCGAGCGCGATCTCGGCCTTGGCGCGGCCGTCCTTGAAGTACAGGGCGAGCGGCACGATCGTGTGGCCGGACTCCTCCGCCTTGGCCGCGAGCTTGTCGATCTCCTCGCGGTGCAGGAGCAGCTTGCGCTTGCGGCGGGCGGAGTGGTTGGTCCAACTGCCCTGGTGGTACTCCGGGATGTGGGCGTTGTGCAGCCACGCCTCGCCGCGGTCGATCTGGACGAAGCCGTCCGCGAGCGACGTACGGCCCTCGCGCAGCGACTTGACCTCCGTGCCGGTCAGCACGAGACCCGCCTCGTACGTGTCGACGATCGCGTAGTCGTGCCGCGCCTTCTTGTTCTGCGCGACGATCTTCTTCTTGCCCCCCTTCTCGCCGTCCCGGCTCTTGCCGCCCCCGCCGCCCTGCTTGGGCTGGGACTCCTTCGGTACGTACATTCCCTTGCTCATAGTCCCGCCATTTTCGCACCAGCCGGGCCCCGGAGGGAAAGCCGTTTCCGCAAGGACGGCCCGCTCGCCCCTAGGGCGCCCGCCCCGACCCGCTCAGCACCCGCTCCGCCCGCTCCAGCACCCCGTCCGCCACCTCGAGGTCCGGTGTGATCCCCACCCCGTCCACCGCGTGCCCCGAAGGGGTGCGGTAGTGGCCGACGGTCAGTTCCGCGACCGAGCCGTCCGGCAGCCGGGTCGGCATCTGGACGGAGCCCTTGCCGAAGGTCCGCCCGCCGACGACGACCGCGCGCCCCCGGTCCTGCAAGGCCCCGGTGAGCAGCTCCGCCGCGCTCATCGTCCCCCCGTCGACCAGGACGACCAGGGGTCTCGCGGTGTCACCGCCCGCGTCGGCGTGCAGGGCGCGCTGCGCGCCGTCCATGTCGTACGTCGCGACGAGGCCGCCGTCCAGGAAGACCGAGGCCACGCCGACCGCCTCGGTGACCAGCCCGCCCGAGTTCCCCCGCAGATCCAGCACCACACCTCCCGAGGCCGCCCGGACGGCGGACCGTACCGACTCGCCCACTCCCTTGGTGAACGCGGAGACTCGAACAAGAGTTCCCCCGCCGCGGATCTTCTCCGCGCTCACCGGTTCCGTCGAGAGCGTCGCGCGCCGGACGGTCTCGGCCCACGCGCGCGTGCCGCGTTCGAGGCCCAGCCGGACGGCCGTCCCGGCGGGCGCGTCGGTCGCGTCACCGCGCAGTAAGGAGAGGACGTCGGTGACGGGCAGGCCGTCCACCGCACGGCCGTCGACGCTCTTCAGCCGGTCCCCCGCGCGGATGCCGGCCTCGGCCGCGGGCGAGTCGCCCCGCACCTTGCTGACCGCGATCCGCCCGTCCGACTCGCGCCGCGCCCAGAGCCCGACGCCGGTGTACTCCCCGTCGAGGGACTGCTCGAACTCCTCGTACTCCCCCTCGGAGTAGACGGCCGCCCAGCGGTCCCCGCTACGGCTCACCGCGCGCTCGGCGGCCTCCGTCGGGGACTTGCCCTCGGCCATCGCCTCGGCCGCCGCCTGCGCCACCTGCCGCCGCGCGTCGGGGACGACGGACCGGGCCGCCCCCGTCTCCTCGCCCCCCTGCGGCAGCGATCCCGTCGCGGCCCCCGCCACCAGCACGCTCGCGAACACCAAGGTCAGGGCGGCCCCGCGGCCGAGGCGGCGGGGCTGGGAGAACAGGTCGGGACCTGACATGGCGGTGAGTCTAGGGGAAGCGAAAGGGCCGTACGGGCAGTTGTCCGTACGGCCCTCTTGGCATGTGTCACACCTTCAGGTACTTGCGCAACGCGAAGAACGCGGCAAGGGCGGGCATCAGCAGGCTCGCCGCGAGGATCAGCGGGAGCTTGGTCAGCAGGGCGTCCCAGCCGATGAAGTTGATGAGTTTCATCTTCTCCGCGAGGTCCATGCCGTGGTCGATCGTGAAGTACCGGCCGAGCGTCAGCCCGACGCAGGCGAGCACCCCGCCGATGAACCCGGCGACGGCCGCCTCCGCGATGAACGGCGCCTGGATGTAGAAGCCGGAGGCGCCGACCAGCCGCATGATCCCGGTCTCACGCCGACGGCTGAAGGCGGAGACGCGCACGGTGTTGACGATCAGCATCAACGCCACGATCAGCATCAGCGCCATCACCCAGAGCGCCGCCCCGTTCAACAGGTTCAGCAGCTCGAAGAGGTTGTCCAGGATGCCCTTCTGGTCCTGCACGGACTGCACGCCGTCGCGCCCGTTGAACGCGGTCGCGATGACCTGGTACTTCTCCGGGTCCTTCAGCTTGATCCGGTACGACTCCTGCATCTGGTCCGGCGTGAGGGACGCGGCCAGCGGCGAGTCGCCGAACTGCTCCTTGTAGTGCTTGTACGCCTCGTCCTGCGATTCGTACGTCACCGTCTGGACGACCGACATCTTCTCCAGGTCGGTCTTGATCTGCTTCTTCTGGTCCGCGGTGACCGCGCCCTTGGCGCAGTTGGGGTCCGACTCGGCGTCGCTCTTGTTGCAGAGGAAGATCGAGACGTTGACCTTGTCGTACCAGTAACCCTTCATCGTGCTGACCTGGTCGCTCATCAGCAGCGAGCCGCCGAAGAGCCCCAGCGAGAGGGCCACGGAGACGATGACCGCGAAGGTCATCGTCAGGTTGCGGCGGAGACCGACACCGATCTCCGAGAGGACGAACTGGGCGCGCATGGCGCTTCAAGCCTTTCCGTGGGACCGGGGGACGGTCAGTGCTGGTAGCCGTAGACGCCGCGGGCCTGGTCGCGGACGAGGCGGCCCTTCTCCAGCTCGATGACGCGCTTGCGCATCTGGTCGACGATGTTCTGGTCGTGCGTCGCCATGATGACCGTCGTACCCGTCCGGTTGATGCGGTCGAGCAGCTTCATGATGCCGACGGAGGTCTGCGGGTCGAGGTTGCCGGTCGGCTCGTCCGCGATCAGCAGCTTGGGGCGGTTGACGAAGGCCCGCGCGATGGCGACGCGCTGCTGCTCACCGCCGGAGAGCTCGCCGGGGCGGCGGTCCTCCTTGCCGCCGAGGCCGACGAGGTCGAGGACCTGCGGCACGGACTTGCGGATCTCGCCCTTCGACTTGCCGATGACCTCCTGGGCGAAGGCGACGTTCTCCGCGACCGTCTTGTTCGGCAGGAGGCGGAAGTCCTGGAAGACCGTCCCGAGCTGGCGGCGCATCTGCGGCACCTTCCAGTTGGACAGCCGGGCGAGGTCCTTGCCCAGCACGTGCACCTGGCCGTGCGTGCAGCGCTCCTCGCGCAGGATGAGCCGCAGGAACGTGGACTTGCCGGAGCCGGAGGAACCGACGAGGAAGACGAACTCGCCCTTCTCCAGCTCCAGGGAGACGTCCCTGAGCGCGGGGTGGGTCTGCTTGGGGTAGACCTTGGAGACGTTGTCGAATCGGATCACGGGTGCACCACGGGTCGCCGGGGGTAGATGAGCGTGACCATACGCGAAGCGGGTGAGGGAGCGCAGGCGCCCGTCACTGTTGGGTGTGGCTTGTGGGTATTTGCGTGCGCGCGGTGAAGGGGTGGCCGCCCTCGTACGGAGCGATCCGGCGCGGGTCCCGGGGGAACCTGGCACAGTAGGAGGGAAGGGAACGTATCCGTTTCCCGGTGCGTTGTAGAGAGAAGAACCGGGTTGTAGAGAGCAGAACCTGTGCGAAGGAGGGCGAGCGCATGACGTACGACCGGCTGGTGTGCGCCAACTGCGCGGCGCCCGTGAGCGAGGGCCGGTGCCCCGTGTGCCGGGCGAACCGCGAGCGGTTGCAGCAGGAGAACTGGCTGGGCGGGCTGGGCGGGCTGAGCCCCGCGGCCCTGGTCGCCGCGCTCGTCGTCCTGATCGCGGCGGTGGCCCTGCTGGCCCACCAGACCGCGTAGCGGCCCGTACGGACACCCGCGCAGACGCCGAGGGGCCCGGAGCTTGTGACAAGCTCCGGGCCCCTCTTCGCTACTGAGCGTGTACGACCCGCCGGTCGCGTACGACCGTCAGTGACGGTCAGGCGGCAGCGCCGCCACGGCCCTCGGCGAGGCGCGGGAGCACCCGGAAGCCGACGCCGCCGACGATCATCGTCGCCGCGCCGATCACCAGGAACATGGTCTGCCCGGCACCGGTCTCGGCCAGCTCCTCGTTCCCGCCCTGCGCGGTGGCCTCCGAGGAGGACGACGCGCTCGACGAGGTGTCGGTCAGCGCGGAGCTGCCGAGGTCCTGGGTGGAGGCACCGCCGGTGGAGCCGCCGGTGGACTCGGGGGTGGCGCCACCGGTGGTGGAGCCGCCGTCGGTGGACCCGCTGGTGCCGGTCGAACCGCTGGTGCCCGTCGAGCCCGTGGTACCGGTGGAGCCGCTCGTGCCCGTGGAGCCCGTGGTCCCGGTCGAACCCGTCGAGCCGCTGGTACCCGTCGAACCCGTGGTGCCGGTCGAGCCGGTGGTGCCCGTAGTACCCGTAGTACCCGTGGTCCCGGTGGTGCCCGTAGTACCCGTGGTCCCGGTGGAACCGCTCGTACCGGTCGAGCCGCCGATGGACGCCACGCCACCGACCGACGCCACACCACCCGCGTTGTCACCGCCACCGGCGTTGTCACCGCCACCGGCGGAGTCGGTACCGCCAGCGGAGTCGGTACCACCCGCAGAGTCAGTGCCACCGGCGGAGTCGGTACCGCCGGCGGAGTCCGTGCCGCCGGCCGAGTCCGTACCGCCCGAGTCGGTGCCACCGGCAGTCGTCGGGTCCGTGCAGACCACGATCGTGCAGTCGTCCGGCGGCGGCGGGTCGGCCGGGTCGGCGGAGGCGATGCCCGCCACCGTCAGGGACGCGCCGGCGGCGACGATCGCGCCGGCGGCTACACGCGCTATACGGACGCGCGTCTTCTTGGTCATATGGCTGCTACCCCCAGTAGCTGTTCGTCAGGGAGGGACAGCGTCGTCGAAGCGGTGATCGACGGGGGACGGCTGAGTCGATCCACGTCCCCCGGTTCACATGCGCCTCGCAGACAACGCGTGCCAGCTTGCACCCTCCCGATTTTCCCCAGCACCGTCAAGGCCGTTGCGCGCGCAATGTCCACCTGCGCACGCTATGCCGGGCGTCGGATTCTGTGAGTGTGACGTAAAACCCAGAACCACAGCCCACACCGGAACGCGAAAGGCAATCGCCCCCGGTCCGGGGGCGATTGCCTTGTCGACAAACCTACAGAACTACTTCTCCTGCTGCTTGCGCCAGCGAATCCCGGCCTCCAGGAACCCGTCGATCTCGCCGTTGAACACGGCCTCGGGGTTACCGACCTCGAACTCGGTCCGCAGGTCCTTCACCATCTGGTACGGGTGCAGGACGTACGAACGCATCTGGTTGCCCCAGGAGTTGCCGCCGTCCCCCTTGAGCGCGTCCATCTTGGCCTGCTCCTCCTGCCGGCGCCGCTCAAGGAGCTTCGCCTGGAGGACGTTCATCGCGGTCGCCTTGTTCTGGATCTGCGAGCGCTCGTTCTGGCAGGAGACGACGATGCCGGTGGGAAGGTGGGTCAGCCGCACCGCGGAGTCGGTCGTGTTGACGCCCTGCCCGCCGGGCCCGGAGGACCGGTAGACGTCGACCCGCAGCTCGGACTCGTCGATCTCGACGTGGTCCGTCTGCTCGACGACCGGCAGCACCTCGACCCCCGCGAACGACGTCTGCCGCCGCCCCTGGTTGTCGAACGGCGAGATCCGCACCAGCCGGTGCGTCCCCTGCTCGACGGAGAGCTGGCCGTACGCGTACGGCACGTGCACCGCGAACGTCGTCGACTTGATGCCGGCCTCTTCGGCGTACGACGTCTCGATCAGCTCGGTCTTGAAGCCCTTCTGCTCCGCCCACCGCAGGTACATCCGCTGGAGCTTCTCCGCGAAGTCCGCGGCGTCCACGCCACCGGCCTCCGCGCGGATGTTGACCAGCGCCTCCCGGGAGTCGTACTCGCCGCTGAGCAGCGTACGGACCTCCATCTCGTCCAGCGCCTTGCGGACGGACGCGAGCTCGGACTCGGCCTCCGCGCGGGTGTCCGGGTCGTCCTCCTCGTCGGCCATCTCGAAGAGGACGGCGAGGTCGTCGATCCGACCGCGCAGGGTGTCCGCCTTCCTGACCTCGGCCTGGAGGTGGGAGAGCTTGCTGGTGATCTTCTGCGCCTCGTCCGGGTTGTCCCACAGGGACGGGGCCGCCGCCTGCTCCTCAAGCACGGCGATGTCTGCCCTCAGCTTGTCGAGGTCCAGGACGGCCTCGATCGACTCCATGGTCGAGGAGAGGGACTTCAGCTCTTCGGATACATCGACGACTGCCACACCCCCAGCCTAACGGCAACCACCGACAGAGACTCCGCGCGCCCGGGAAGTACGGCCTCAGGGGGCGGCGGGCGAGGTGTTCCCGGTCTCCTGCGCGGGCGCCGAGCCGTCCGACGTCGCGAACCAGGCGCCCACCCCCACGGCGGCGGCGACCGCGACCCCGGCGACGCCGATGACGACGCGACGGCGGCGGGCGGCGGGCCGGTTGCGCGCGGAGCCCGGCCGGGGAGCGCCGGAGGCGCGCGGCACGCGCGCGGTGCCGTGCGCACCGCCCGCCAGCTCGTCGGCCGCGGGGACGCGCATCGAGGTGTGGGTGTCCCGGTTGGAGTCGGGCTTGGCGCCGGGCACGAGCGGTACGGCGCCCCGGCGGACGGCGCCCCGGGGGGTGGCGTCCGCCTCCGCGTCGTCCGGTGCCGCCTCCGCGGGCTCGGTCTCGGGTTCGTCGACGTCCAGGGGCGGCATCCCGGCGAGGGACGGCAGCAGCTCGCGCAGCCGCGCGGCCAGCTCGGAGGCGCGCAGGCGCGAGGCGGGCGCCTTGGCGAGGCACTGGACGAGGAGCTGCCACAGCTCGTCGGGGATGCCGGGCAGGGGCGCGACGGACTCGGTGACGTGCCGGCGCAGGACGGCTCCGGGGTGGCCGCCGCCGAACGGGGTGAAGCCGGCGAGGAGTTCGTAGAGGACCGTCGCGAGGGCGTAGATGTCGACGGACGCGCGCGGGGGGAGCCCTTCGACTATCTCGGGGGCCAGGTAGTCGGGCGTGCCGATGATCTTCGTGGCCTTGGTCCGCTTCGGCGTGTCGATCAGCTTCGCGACGCCGAAGTCCGTCAGGAGCGCCTGGTGGGACCCGCCGGGTCCGAGGGGTCCCTGCATGTCCAGGAGGACGTTCTCGGGCTTCACGTCGCGGTGGACGACCCCTGCCGCGTGCGCGGCGGCGAGTCCCTCGGCGATGTCGGCGACGATCGCGACGGCCGCCTCGGGGGCGAGCCGCCGGTCGCGGTCCAGGCGGGTACGGAGGTCCGTGCCCCGGACGAGGTCCATGACGAGCGCGAGGTCGTTGCCGTCGACCACCAGGTCGCGGACGGAGACGACGTTCGGGTGGGACAGCCCGAGCAGTGCCGTGCGCTCCTGCACGAACCGTCCGACCAGCTCCTCGTCCGAGGAGAGGTCCTCGCGCAGCAGCTTGATCGCGACGGGCCCCTCGGGACCCTCACCGAGCCACACCGTGCCGGCGCTGCCCCGCCCGAGGATCTGGTGGGCGGTGTACCGGCTGCCGATCTTCCGTGCCAAGACTGCTCCTACCGACGCGTGTTGCAGACAACGTACGCGCCCGGGGAGCCAACCTCCGCAGCGGAGGCGGAAATCACCCGCCGGATGTCGACAAATCCCCAGACTCGCCGATCAATTGCCCGTTCGGCCGCCCGTTCAGTTCCCCGACAGGGTGTCGAACCACCCGGTGACCGAGTTGAACCAGTCGGTCAGCTGGTCCCAGTAGCCCTTGCCGCTCCCGATCCAGTCCTGGAGGGGGGAGAACTCCCAGATCAGCCAGCTCGCGACGAACAGGATGACGATCGTGAAGAGGCAGCCCTTGAGGCAGCCGAGCCCCGGGATGCGCATCGGGTTGGCGCTGCGCCGGCGCGGCTCGCGGGACTCGCGCTCGCGCGGCTCGGGGGCGGGCCGCTCGGGTCGCCGCCGCTCCGGCGCGGGCGCGGGCGCGTACCGCTGCTGTTGCTGTTGCTGTTGCTGGGGAGGCGGCTGCGGGGGCGCGTACTGCTGTTGCTGGGGCGCCTGTTGCTGCTGGTAGCCGTACGCCTGGGCGGACGGGGCCTGCTGCCGCCCCTGGGGCGGGCGGCCCTGCGGCGGACGCCCGGGGGGCGGGCCCTGGTGCGGCGGGCCCTGCGGGGGCTGCTGCGGGTGCTGGGGGCGGGCCACCTGCCGCTGGGGGCGGCGGCGCAGCGGGTCCTCGCCGGGGTCGAGGTACTGGACCTGCGTCTGTTCGTTGCGGTCCCGGGCCGCGCGCAGCTGGTTCTGCCAGGGGTGCGGCTCCTGCGGGCCGGGGCCCTGCTGCTGGCCCGGAGGGACCGGCGGGAGGACGGCCGTGGGGTCCGCGCCGGTGTGCGGGAGGACGGCGGTCGGGTCGGCGGCGCCCGCGGGGTGGGGCGCGCCGGTGTGCGGGAGCACGCTGGTGGCGGCGTTCGGGTCGTACGCGCCCCCGGGGGCGCTGTGCGGCAGCACCTGTGTGGGGTCGGCGGAGCCGTCGGCGCCGGGGACGGCCGCGGGGGCCGGGTCGGGCGTGAGGATGTGGCCGACGCCCTCGGCGGCGGCGATCTGCATCGAGTTCGCGTGCACGCCGATGCCCTCGGCGACGATGCGCAGGGCGCGCGCGAGGCTCTGCGCGCCGGGGCGCTGTGCCGGGTCCTTGCGCAGGCAGCGCTCGATGACCGTCCACAGGGGTTCCGGGACGGTGGAGGGGCGGCGCGGTTCGGCGCTCAGGTGCTGGTGGAGGACTTCGAGGGCGGAGCCTCCGGCGAACGGCGGACGGCCCGTGACCAGCTCGTACATCAGGATGCCGGCGCCGTAGATGTCGACGGCGGAGGTCTGCGGGCGGCCCTCGGCGGACTCCGGCGCGACGTACGCCGGCGTGCCGACGAACTCGCTGGTGCGGGTGAGGCCCGGGGAGTCGGCGAGGCGGGCGATGCCGAAGTCGGTCAGCAGGGGGTGCATCCGGCCGTCGTACTGGCGCAGCAGGACGTTGGCCGGCTTCAGGTCGCGGTGGACGACGCCGTCCGCGTGGCTCGCCGCGAGCGCGTCGGCGACCTGGGCGGTCAGCAGGGCGGCGGCGACGGGGCTGAAGGGGCCGTTCTCGCGGAGGTAGCGGTGCAGGTCGGGGCCCTCGACGAGGTCCATGACCAGGGCCAGCAGATCGCCCTCGACGACGAGGTCACGGACCCGGACGATGTTCGGGTGGGTCAGGCGCAGCAGGACCGAGCGCTCCCGCAGGAACCGCATCACGACGTCCGGGTCGCTCGCCAGCTCCTCCTTGAGGACCTTGATGGCGACGGTCTCACCGGGCTGTCCGGCCACGGCGGCCTCGGCACCCGCGGCCTCCCGCTGGCGGGCACGCCAGACGGTGCCCGTGGCGCCGCGTCCGAGCGGCTCCTCAAGCAAGTACTTGCTGCCGACTGGCCGCACGTCACGCGCTCCCTGGTGATTGCCGATGTGCCTGCATATGTTCCGACCCACTGTAGTGCTGTGGCCCCCGGAGGGGGCTGTCGTCCTGCTATGGGTACGGGCGTCCTCCCGCGCGCGTTCGAGGTCCTGCCGACGTCCTGTCAACTCCATGACGGCGAATGACCGGGTAAGACCGGGAAGTCCCCCGGCTTCCCCGGAAAGACGCGTTCCGCGGTCCGATGGTTGCCGGTCCCGAAACGTGACGGATCTCAAGTGATCATCGGCGGAACATCCGTCAGGCACTTTTACGGGCAGAGCCGACCAATCAAGATCACTCGGCGGCCGGTGGCGTCCACGTTGTCAGTGACAGGTGCGAGGATGCCCCCAGTACTGGCCGACGTGCTCGTGCGGGGCGGGGGAAGCCTCCGCCCGGGGCAGAAGGGACCGCTGACGGCGATGCAGATCCGGCTGACCGTCGTAGACCCGCAGGCCCCGGTCTCGGAGGGCCGGGGCCGGACCGCGAGCCGCGACGTGCTGGTGACGGCACCGGCGGGTACGGCGCTGTCCGCGGTCGCCTCCGCGCTGGCGTCGGCCGTGACCGGCGAGGCCCCCGGAAGCGGGGCGGTCGCCCTGTACGCGGGCGAGCAGCGGCTGGACGCGACGCGTACGACGCTCGGCGAGCCGCCCCTGACCGACGGCGCCGTCCTCTCCCTGGCCGCCCCCGCCGCCCCGGAGGCCCACCCCGAGATCGACGACGCGCCGGCCCGCCTGCACGTCGTGGCGGGCCCGGACGCGGGCGGGGTCCACCTCCTGCACGGCGGGCAGATCCGCGTCGGCCGCTCCACGGAGGCGGACGTCCCGCTGGACGACCCGGACGTCTCGCGCGTGCACTGCGCGGTGACCCTCTCCGCCGACGGCCGCGTCACCGTCACCGACCTGGGCTCCACGAACGGCACCACCCTCGACGGCGCGCGCGTCGCCGACCGCCCCGTCCAATTCCCCCCGGGCGCCCTCCTGCGCATCGGCGAGTCCGCCCTCCGCCTGGCCCCTCCCGGCGACGCGACGTCCCGGGTACCGACCACTCCGGACGGCGAAGGCCACGTCCGCGTCGCCCACGCACGCGTGGAGCACGAGAACGGGTCCACGGCCCATGCATACGGCGCTCTCGACCCGGAGTGGGGTTCGTCGCGTCCCTCGCACGCGGGCGCGGGCGCCGGGCGGCTGGTGCCGGGACAGGGGGGTGCGCCTCGGATCGAGAGCCACGCGGGGGACGGGCGTGCCGACGGGGACGGCCGGGCGCGGTTCGACGGGACGCTTCCCGGAGGGGCCCGCCCGGTCGGCAGGCGCTCCGGTGGGGGCACCGGTGCTTCCGACGGGGCCTCGGACTCGTACGCCGCGGCGCCCGGCTCCGGTGAGACCCACGGCGGTCGTTCCGGGTTCGGGTCCGTCGCCGAGCAGGCCGAGGTGGCGCGCGCACGCGCGGGCGACGGTGTGCACGGCGCGCAGGAGGAGCCGTCCCAGGGCGGTGGCCGCAGGCGCGGGGGCCTCTCCGCGTGGGCGCGCCGGCTGACCGGGAACCGGAGCGCGCAGGAAGCGGGCGGCCCGGAGGACGACGCGCAGGACCGCGCCTCCGAGGACGCGCCGACGGCCACCGCCGCGCCCGGCCCCGAGATCTGGCCCGACCCGGCGGCCCTGCTGCTCACCGCGCTGGGCCCGGGGCCCCGGCTGTGGGAGCGCGCCCCGGAGCACTCCGAGTTCCTGACGGTCCGCCTCGCGACCGCCGACCGCACGACGGCCGACGGCGCGGTCCTGCCCGCCGTCCCGGTCACCGCCGGCCTGCGCGAGGCGGGGGCGCTGGGGCTCGCCGGTCCCCGTCCCCGGCTGTCGGGGCTGGCCCGCGCGGTCCTCGCCCAGTTCGCGGCGCTGCACTCCCCGGACGCCCTGGAGGTCGTGCTCCTGACGACCGACCGGGCCCGCCCGCTGGAGGAGCGCGTAGCCGAGTGGTCCTGGCTCGGCTGGCTGCCGCACGTCCGCCCGGCCCACTCCCAGGACTGCCGCCTCCTCCTGGCGCACGACCACGACCAGGCGACGGCCCGCGTGGAGGAGCTGCTGCGCCGGCTCGACGAACGCGACACCCCGCGCGCGGGCGCACCCTCGCGGGGCGCCGGAGCGACGCCCGGGACCGGTACATCGTCCGGAGTGGTCCTCCCGGCGCAGTCCCGGGGGCCGGCCGCCGCCTCTCCAGGGCCGGCCGGCACCGAACGGCGCCCCTCCTGGGCGCGGCCCGACGCCGCGCCGGTGTTCCCGGGGCCGTACGCCGTCGTCGTGGTGGACGGCGACCCCGGCACGCCCGCGCTGCGCGAGGCGCTGGTCCGGCTGGTGCGGCGGGGGCCCGAGGCCGGGGTGCACGTGCTGGTGCTGTCGGAGACGGACCCGGGGTCGCTGACGCTGCCCGTGGCGGGGGCGTACGAGGCCGCGTGCGCGGTCGTGCCGCTGTTCCGGGAGTGCGGGGCCGTCGGGCTGCTCGGCGGAGACGTGGCGACGGTGCTGCGGCTCGCGCGGGTCGCGCCGGGCGCCGGGCCCGTGGGCGAGGGCACCGCGGGCGCGGTGGACGCCGTGTCCGCCGCGTGGGCCGAGCGGTTCGCGCGGGCGCTGGCCCCGCTGCGGCCGGACGCGGCGCCGGGCGACAAGCACGCGCGCGTGGCGGTCCCCCTGCCGCAGTCCGCGCGCCTCCTGGACGAACTGGGGCTGGCGCGGGCCACCCCGGCGTCGCTGATGGCCCGCTGGGCGGACGCCGCGGACGACGCCGAAGCGGTCGGCGGACGCGCGCTGGCCGTCCTCGGCGCGGGCGCGCGCGGGCCGGTCTTCGCCGACCTCGTCGCCGACGGCCCGCATCTACTGATCGAGGGCCCGGACGGCAGCGGCCGTACGGAGCTGCTGCGGGCGATCGTCGCGTCGCTGGCGGCGGCCGAGCGCCCGGACCGGCTGAGCGTCGTCCTGATGGACGGCCGGGACAGCATCGGCCGCTCCGGCGAGGGCCTGCGGGTGTGCACGGACCTGCCGCACGTCACGACCCACCTGACCGCCAACGACCCGGTCGTCATGCGGGAGTTCGCCCAGTCGCTGACGGCCGAGCTGAAGCGCCGCGCCGAGCTGCTGGGCCGGACCGACTTCACGGACTGGCACACCCACCGCACGCTGTCGGGCCGCCTGGTCGACCAGCGCGCGGCGTCGCCGCAGAGCGCGCAGCGCCCGGCGCAGGACCAGGCGCCGCAGGGCACGGCGTCCGTCCCCGCCCAGAGCGCCCCCGCGCACAGCGCCGCGGCGCAGGTCGCCGCGGGCCAGAGCGCGCACGCGGGCGGCTCCCGGGCCACCGCGAGCCCGACGCTGGCCCCCCAGACCGCCCCGCACTCCCCCGGCGCCGCCGACCTGGACGCCCCGCCCAGCACGACCCTGCGGCTGCGCCCGAACGCCGCGAAGGCCCGCCGCGAGGCGGACGCCGCGCCCCCGCTGCCCCGGCTGGTCGTGGTGGTCGACGACCTGGACGCGCTGATCTCGCCCGCCCTCGGCTCCCCCGGCCGCCCCTCGGCCGGGTCGGTCACGCGCGCGTTGGAGGCCGTCGCCCGGGAGGGCGCGCGGCTCGGCGTGCACCTGGTGGCCGCGGCGGGCCCCGGGGGCCGTACGGCGGAGTCCGAGCCCGCCCGGCAGGCGACCCTGCGGGTCACGCTGGAGGCGCCCGGGACGGCCGCGGAGGACCCGGTGGCGGGCCGGGGCCGGCTCGGCACGCCGGACGGCCGTACGGCGCCGTTCCAGGGCGGCAGGGTCACCGGCCGCATCCCGCGCACGGCGACGCTGCGGCCGACCGTCACGCCGCTGGAGTGGCACCGCATGGGCGACCCGCCGACCCGCCGCCCGGTCCGCGAGCTGGGCAACGGGCCGACGGACCTGGCGCTGCTGGCGAGCGCGCTGGAGCGGGCGGCGAAGGAGGTGTCGGCGGCGGAGGTGGCTTCGCTGCTGACGAGCTGAGAGGGCAGCGCCTGAGGCGGTGCGAGAGCTGAGGGGCGCGCGAGAGCTGAGGGGTGCACGAGAGCTGACAGATCCTCAACTCCGGCCCCCGGAAGCACCGTCCGTCATCACGACGCCGTCACAATCACCCGCTTGACACCGTATGCGCTCTTGCCGACCCCCTCCACCCGGCGTAGACCCGTAGGACCAAAGTCCACAAGTCAGCAAACCCACGGGGCAGTGATGCGCAGCAGCACCGGCAGAACCGTGAAGACAGCGACCGCGACCCTTCTCGCGGGGGCCCTCGCGCTCTCGCTCGCCTCCTGCGGCGACGGCGGGGACGACAAACCGAGCGGCGACAGCAGCAGCAAGGGAACGGAGACGACGGGAAGCGGCCTCACCCTTCCCAAGCTGAACGGCACCACGCTGGAGGTCGCCGCCGTCTGGACAGGAGCCGAACAGGCCAACTTCAAGAAGGTGCTGGCGGAGTTCGAGAAGCGGACCGGGGCGAAGGTGACGTTCGTCCCGGCGCAGGACCCGATCATCAACTTCCTGGGATCGAAGATCGCGGGCGGCAAACCGCCGGACATCGCGCTGCTCCCGCAGCCGGGCGCGATCAAGCAGGCGGTCGACAAGGGCTGGGCCAAACCCGTGACGGGCGAGGCTCTCAAGGAGGTCCAGAAGAACTACGCGCAGGGCTGGCAGGACATCGGGAAGGTGGGCGGCAAGCAGTACGGGGTCTACTACAAGGCCGCCAACAAATCGCTGGTCTGGTACAACGCGAAGGTCTTCGAGAACGCGGGCGCGACCCCGCCGGACACCTGGCCCGAACTCCTCAGCACCGCGCAGACGATCTACGACTCCGGGGTGACCCCGTTCTCCGTACCGGGCGCGGACGGCTGGCCGCTCTCCGACTGGTTCGAGAACGTCTACCTCTCGCAGGCGGGCCCCGAGAAGTACGACCAGCTCACCAAGCACGAGATCAAGTGGACGGACCCATCGGTCGCGCAGGCGCTGAAAACGCTTGCACAAATCTGGGGGAAACAGGACTACCTGGCGGGCGGCGCGAGCGGCTCGTTGCAACTCCAGTTCCCCAACTCGGTGACGCAGACGTTCACCGGCGGCGACCAGCCGAAGTCGGCAATGGTCTACGAGGGTGACTTCGTGCAGGTCAACATCGGCCAGACGAAGGCGAAGATCGGCACGGACGCGAAGGTGTTCCCGTTCCCGAAGGTCGGCTCCACCGCGCCGGTCGTCTCGGGCGGCGACGCGGCGGTGATCTTCAAGGACTCGCCGGGCGCGCAGGCCCTCGCGGCGTTCCTCGCCTCGCCGGACGCGGCGGTCATCCACGCGGGGCTGGGGGGGTACCTCTCGCCGAACAAGAGCGTGCCGTTCTCGGCGTACCCGAACGACGTGCAGCGCACGATCGCCGAGGCGCTGATCAAGGCGGGGGACGACTTCCGCTTCGACATGTCCGACCAGGCGCCGCAGGCGTTCGGCGGGACACCGGGGAAAGGCGAGTGGAAGGACCTCCAGGACTTCCTGATGAAACCCTCCGACGTGGCCGGCGCGCAGGCGAAGCTCGAAGCGAACGCAGCTGCCGCGTACGGGAACTGACGTGGTGTCGGCCAAGTCGGCCACGCCCGGCGGAAAGAGTGTGACCGGCACCAGGAGAACGGTCGCGGCGCTGTTCCTGCTGCCGGCCCTGGTGCTGCTCGGCGCGCTCGTGGTCTACCCGATCGGGTACTCGGTCGTCAGGAGTTTCTACGACCAGTCCGGCGATTCCTTCGCCGGGATCGACAACTACAAGTCGCTCTTCTCGGACGACGGAATCCGAACGGCCCTGAAGAACAACGTCATCTGGGTCGTCTTCGCGCCGACCCTGACGACCGCGCTCGGTCTGGTCTTCGCGGTGCTGACCGAACGGGTGCGCTGGGGAACGGCGTTCAAGCTGGTCGTCTTCATGCCGATGGCGATCTCGATGCTGGCCGCCGGGATCATCTTCCGGCTGGTGTACGACCAGGACCCGGACAAGGGTGTCGCCAACGCGGTCTGGGTGGGCGTGCACGACACGTTCGCCCAGTCCTCGGCGTTCCCGAAGGCGCACCCGGGGCGGGACTCGCCGCTGGTCGCCGAGGGGGACGGCTTCATCACCAAGTCTCCGGTGCGGATGGGTGATTCGGTGCTGCTGCCGCTGGTCGGGGTCGCTCCGGACCAGCTGCCGGACGACGCGAGACGTGCCGTGGTCAAGGCGCCGCAACTGGGCAAGGTCACCGGCACGACCTGGCAGGACTTCACGCGCGGCAAGGGCGTCGGACGCCTCGGGCAGCCGGACCCGGCCGAGTTGGGGTACGCCGGGATGAAGGTCGAGGCGGTGAAGGACGGCAAGGTCGTCGCCTCGGCCGAGGCGGGGGCCGACGGCTCCTTCACGCTTCCCGCCTCCGCCGACGGGGCTCAACTCCGGCTCCCCGGCAGCAACTTCGGGGCGCCCTACAACGGACTCGACTGGCTGGGCCCGTCGTTGGTGACCCCGGCGATCATCGGTTCGTACATCTGGATGTGGGCCGGGTTCGCGATGGTCCTGATCGCCGCCGGACTCGCCTCGGTGCCAAGGGAGTTGATGGAGGCCGCGCGGGTGGACGGGGCGAACGAGTGGCAGGTGTTCCGGCGGATCACCGTGCCGATGCTCGCGCCGGTCCTCGCGGTCGTCACCGTCACGCTGATGATCAACGTGCTGAAGGTGTTCGACCTGGTGTTCATCATCGCCCCGGGCTCCTCGCAGGACGACGCGAACGTCCTCGCGCTGGAGCTGTACCGCAAGGGATTCTCCGAGGACCAGCCGGGGGTCGCGAGCGCCATCGCGGTGTTCCTGCTGCTGCTCGTCATCCCGGTGATGTGGTTCAACGTACGGCGGCTGCGGCGGGAGGTGCGGCGGTGATCGCGAAACTGGTCGAGAAGGTCAACAGCGGTGCCGTACGCGTCTTCCTGGTCGTCGTCGGGCTGTTCTGGCTCGTGCCGACGATCGGGTTGCTGCTGTCGTCGCTGCGGGCGCCGGACGAGATGAGCGCCAGCGGCTGGTGGAAGGTGTTCGAGGAACCGTCCCGACTCACGTTCTCCAGCTACGAGAAGCTGCTGGAGAACAGTGACATCACGGACTCGATCCTCAACACCGTGCTGATCACCGTGCCGGCGACCGTGCTGGTCGTCGTGATCGGGGCGCTCGCGGGGTACGCGTTCGCGTGGATGGAGTTCCCGGGGCGGGACTGGTGGTTCCTGGGCGTGGTGGGCCTGTTGGTCGTGCCGGTGCAGGTGGCGCTGATCCCGATCGCCGAACTCTTCGGGAAACTGGGGCTGTTCGGCTCGGTGTTCGGGGTGATCCTGTTCCACACCGGGTTCGGGCTGCCGTTCGCGGTGTTCCTGCTGCGCAACTTCTTCGCGGAGATCCCGCGTGAACTGCTGGAGGCGGCGCGGCTCGACGGGGCGGGTGAACTCCGGCTGTTCACACGGGTCGTGCTGCCGCTGGGGGGTCCGGCGATCGCGAGCCTCGGCATCTTCCAGTTCCTGTGGGTGTGGAACGACATGCTGATCGCGCTGGTCTTCACGGACGCCGACAGCCAGCCGATCACGGTGGCGCTCCAGACGCAGGTGAGGCAGTTCGGCAACAACATCGACGTGCTGGCGCCGGGCGCGTTCATCTCGATGGTGATCCCGCTGGCCGTGTTCTTCGCGTTCCAGCGGCAGTTCGTGTCGGGGGTGATGGCGGGGGCGGTGAAGTAGCCGGTCCCGGTGCGGCGAGACAGCCGGCCGTGTTTCGGCAAGCGGTTGCACAACCCGGGGGCGCGTCGGCCGTCTCGCGCACGGCGCGTCCCCCGGATGCCGTAACCCTGCGTAACCAACGCACGTGGGAGCGCGTTGCCGGGCAGAACGCCCGCGCCGACCCATGGATGTCCCCCTTGCCCAGGTTCAGTGTCATCGTCCCCGCGTACAAGGTTCAGGCGTATCTCCACGAGTGCCTCGAATCCGTCCTGTCCCAGTCGTACCGGGACTTCGAGCTGATCGCCGTGGACGACGGCTCGCCGGACGCCTGCGGCGAGATCATCGACGAGTTCGCCGCCCGGGACGCCCGGGTGAACGCGCTGCGCCTGCCGGAGAACGCCGGTCTCGGCGCCGCCCGCAACGCCGGGATCGCGCGGGCCACCGGCGACTACCTGGTCTTCCTCGACGGGGACGACACCCTCACCCCGGACGCGCTGCGGGCGATCGCCGACCGGCTGACGGAGACGGGCGAGCCGGAGGTGCTGGTCTACGACTACGCGAGCGTCCACTGGACGGGCGACCGGGTCCGGGACCGATTCGCGGACCAGCTCAGCGAGTTGGGTCCGGCGCCGTTCACTCTGGAGGACCGGCCGGGGCTGCTGCGGGTCCTGATGGTCGCCTGGAACAAGGCGGTCCGCCGCGACTTCGCCGCCCGCGAGAGCCTCTCCTTCCCGCCGGGCTACTACGAGGACACGCCCTGGACCTATCCGGCCCTGATGGCCGCCGGGTCGATCGCGACCCTGGACCGCGTCTGCGTGCACTACCGGCAGCGCCGCCAGGGCAACATCCTCTCCACGACGAGCCGCCGGCACTTCGACGTCTTCGACCAGTACGACCGGGTCTTCGCGTTCATCGACCAGCGCCCGCAACTCGCGCGCTGGCGGCCGGTGTTGTTCCGCCGCATGGTCGACCACCTCTCCACGGTCTTCACCCGGCCGGGCCGGCTCCCCGAGGACGCCCGCGCCGAGTTCCTCCGCACCGCCCGTACGCACTACCGCCGTTACCGGGTCCCCGGCGCGAAGGTCCCGCTGCGTTCCCGGCTGCGGCACTCCCTGGTCCACTTCGGCCTGCACCGCACCTACCGGGCCGTCCAGTCGGCGACGGCCCTGCGCGGCCGGGTCCGGAAGTTCAACTCGCAGGCCCGGCGCGCTCTTCGGGCCGCGCTCCTCCAACTCCACTACCGCATTCAGCTGAAGCTCCCTCTGCGCGGCAACTCGGCGGTGTTCTCGGCCTATTGGGGACGCGGATACGCCTGCAACCCGGCGGCCCTGGAGTCCGCGTTCCGGGTGTTCGCGCCGCACGTCCGCACGGCGTGGATCGCCGACTCGGAGCACCAGCACACGATTCCGCCGGGCCCCCGCCGCGTCACGCCCGGCACGGCCGCCCACTGGACGGCGCTGGCCCGCTCCAAGTACCTCGTGAACAACGTCAACTTCGACCGCAGGCTGGTCAAACGGCCCGGCCAGGTCTTCGTGCAGACCCAGCACGGCACCCCGCTCAAGCACATGGGCCTCGACCTCCAGGACCACCCGGCGGCCGGCCGCGACCTGGACTTCGCGGAGCTGCTGCGGGGCGTCGACAAGTGGGACTACGTCCTCTCCGCGAACCGCCACACCACGCTCACATGGGAGCGGGTCTACCCGGGCGGCTACCAGACCCTGGAGACCGGCTACCCGCGCAACGACCTTCTCCTGCAAGCGACTTCGGACGACGTGGCACGCATCCGCGCCTCGCTCGGCATCCCGCACGACACGGTCGCGATCCTCTACGCCCCCACCCACCGCGACTACCGCCGCTCGCAGCGCGTCTCCCTCGACCTGGAGCGGGTCCTCGCCCGGCTCGGCGAGGGCTTCACGGTCCTGGCCCGCGCCCACTACTGGCAGCCGGACGTCCTGCCGCGCGGCGGCCGGGTCATCGACGTCACCGGCCATCCGAGCGTCGAGTCCCTCTGTCTCGCGGCGGACGCGCTCGTCACGGACTACTCGTCGATCATGTTCGACTACGCGGTCCTGGACCGGCCGATCGTCGTCCACGCGGACGACTGGGAGGCGTACGAGGCGGCCCGGGGAACCTACTTCGACCTGCGCGCCTTCCCGCCCGGCGCGGTCGCCCGCAGCGAGGACGAGCTGATCGACATCTTCGCCACCGGCCACTGGCGCGGCTCCCGCTCCGCCGAACTGCGCGCCGCGTTCCGCGACCGCTTCTGCCCGTACGACGACGGCCACGCCGCCGAACGCGTCGTACGGCGGGTCGTGCTGGGCGAGGACACGGCGTCGCTGCCCCCGTTCGTCCCCCCGGCGGGGCGGGCGCCGGCCGCCTCGGCGCGGCCCGGTGTCCCCCGCCCGGCCGGGGTCGACTCCCTGTCGCCGCAGGGCAGTTGAGACCACGGCCCGTCCCGAGGAAGTCGCAGTCCGGACCGGCAAGACCACAGGAAGACCGGCATGCCCCGTTTCAGCGTCATCGTCCCGTCCCACGGCGTCGCGGGCCGGCTCGCGCTCGCGCTGGACTCCGTACTCGCCCAGCGCTTCTGGGACTTCGAGGTGCTCCCGGTCTGCGACGGCCCCGACTGTCCGGCGGCGACGGTGGCCGCCGGGTACGCCGAGCGGGACGTCCGGGTCGTCCCGGTCCACTCGCCGCCGTCGGCCGGGCTGCCCGGGGCCCGCAACACCGGTCTGCGCGCGGCGCGCGGGACGTACGTGCTGTTCCTGGACGGCGACGACCGGCTCACGCCGGACGCGCTGACCGCCGTGGCCGCGCGTCTCAAGGAGACCGGCGAGCTGGACGTCCTGCACGTCGAGCACGAACGCCTCCCGTGGTGGGAGGGCGAGCCCACCAACCCGACGGCCAAGTCCCGCGCGCCGAAAGGGGTGTTCGGCCCGGCGCAGGCCCCGCACCTCACCGGCGTCCAGCAGCCCGCGTGGAGCGCGGTGTACCGGCGGGCCTTCCTGGCGGACCATCAGATCGAGTTCCCCGAGGGCCACTTCACGGACGTCGGCTTCGGTGGTCTGGTGGCGCTGCACGCCGAGCGGGTCGCGCTGCTGCGCGAGGTGGTCGTACGGCATCTGCTGCGGCGGCAGGGCGGGCGGCTGAATCTGCCGGGGGAGCATCACCTCCAACTCCTCGACCAGGCGGAGCTGGTGCTGTGGCGGGCGGTGGGGCTGAAGCTCGCTCCGGAGCGGTCGGGGCCGCTGTTCGCGCAGCTCTTCGCCGCCGTCCTCAAGACCGCCGCGCACCCCGGCCGGCTCACGGGGTGGCGGCGGCGGGCCTTCTTCCGGCGGGCGGGGCGGATGTACCGGCGGTACCGGCCCGCCGGGTTCCGCCGGCCCGGGGGGAGTCTCGGGGTGCAGCATCTCCTGCTGGCGGCGGGCGCGTTCACGCTGTTCGGGGCGGTGCAGCGGGCCCGCCGGAAGGCGACTGGGCTGAGGCTGCCGCGCTGGAGACGCCCGGCCGCGCTGCCGCCGCTGGACCCCAACCTGGCGGTGTACTGCGCCTATTGGGGCCGGGGGTACGTCTGCAACCCGGCGGCGATCCACGCCGAGGCGGGCCGGCTCGCCCCGCACATCAGGTCGGTGTTCCTGGTCGAGCGCGGCTGGGAGCACACAGTCCCCGAGGGGGTCGAGTACGCGACGCTGGGCAGCCGGCGCGCCGGGGAGCTGCTGGCCACGGCCGCCTACCTGGTGAACAACGCCAACTTCCCGGCGGCCGTGGTGAAACGGGAGGGCAGCGTCCACCTCCAGACCCAGCACGGCACCCCCTTGAAGAAGATGGGCGTCGACCAGGCGACGTACCCGGTGGTCGCCTCGGTCACCGGCAGCTACACGACCCTGATGCGCAAGGTGGACCGCTGGGACTTCAACCTCTCCTCCAACAGCCACTCCACCCGGGTCTGGGAGCGCGCCTTCCCCAGCTCCTACCAGCAGTTGGAGTACGGCTATCCGCGCAACGACGTCCTCTACACGACGACCGCCGACCAAGTCGCCGCGATCAGA
Source organism: Streptomyces sp. NPDC004539 (assembly GCF_040610055.1). Classification (NCBI taxonomy): domain Bacteria; kingdom Bacillati; phylum Actinomycetota; class Actinomycetes; order Kitasatosporales; family Streptomycetaceae; genus Streptomyces; species Streptomyces sp. NPDC004539. Next base: position 247,003 of record NZ_JBEXLS010000013.1, read on the forward strand.
AGGACGTTGGGTGTTCCCGACGGCAGGACGGCCGTCCTGTACGCCCCGACGTACCGCGACTACCACGCGGGCTTCGAACCCGGCCTGGATCTCGCGGAGTTCGGCGCGGCGGCCGGTGAGGACGTCGTCGTCCTGCTGCGGGCGCACTACTACTACGGCCGTGGCCACCGGCCCGGCACGGACCGGGTCATCGACGTCACCGGGCATCCGTCGGCCGAGGAAGTCTGCCTGGCCGCCGATGTGTTGGTGACGGACTACTCGTCGATCATGTTCGACTACGCCAACCTGGACCGGCCGATCGTGGTGTACGTCCCGGACTGGGAGGTGTACGCCGAGACGCGGGGCGTGTACCTCGACCTGCCCGGGGCGCCGCCGGGGCCGGTGGCGCGGACACCGGAGGAACTGGCCCGGATCTTCGCCGAGAGGACGTACGCGTCGCAGGAGTCGACGGCGCTGCGAGCCGAATTCCGGTCCCGTTTCTGCGAGTTCGACGACGGGCGGGCCGCCGAGCGGGTCGTCCGCCGGGTGCTGCTGGGCGAACCCCCGGAATCCCTCCCGCCGTTGATCCCGCTCGCGGAGCGCACCCCCGCCCCGTCGGCCTCGCCCGTAAGGAGCTGACGTGCCTCGTCTCAGTGTGATCGTGCCCTGCTTCCAGGTCCGGAGCTTCCTGCGGGAGTGTCTGGACTCGCTGTTGGAGCAATCCTTCGGGGACTTCGAGGTGATCGCCGTCGACGACTGCTCGCCGGACGACAGCGGCGCGATCCTCGACGCGTACGCGGCCCGCGACGAGCGGGTGCGGGTGCTGCACCTGCCGGAGAACGGCGGCCTCGGCCCCGCCCGCAACGCGGGGATGCGACTGGCGCGCGGCGACTACCTGTTCTTCCTCGACAGCGACGACACCCTCACCCCCGGCGCCCTCGCGGCGATCGCGGACCGGCTCGCGGAGAGCGGCGACCCGGACGTCCTGGTCTTCGACTACGCGCGCTCCTACTGGTGGGGCGGTCTGCGCAGGAACGTCCTCGCGCCGGTGCTGGCGCGGACCGACGGGGTGTTCTCGGCGGCCGAACTCCCGGAGATCCTCGACCTGATGATGGTCGCGTGGAACAAGGTGCAGCGCCGCGACTTCGTCGAGCGGGAGGGCCTCGCGTTCCCGCCGGGCTACTACGAGGACACGCCGTGGACGTTCCCGCTGCTGTTCGGCGCCGAGCGGATTGCGCTGCTCGACCGGATCTGCGTGCTCTACCGCCAGCGCCGCCAGGGCAGCATCCTGTCCACCACGAGCCGTCGGCACTTCGACGTCCACGAGCAGTACGGCCGTGTCTTCGCGTTCCTCGACTCCCGTCCTGAGCTGGCGAGTTGGCGTCCGTTCCTGCACCGCAAGCTGGGCGAGCACTGCCTAGACATCCTCGGCAGGCCGAACCGGCTGCCGCCCGCCGACAGGGCCGAGTTCTTCCGCCGCACGGCCGAACTGTTCCGCGCGCACCGCCCGGACGAGGAGTCGATCCCGCCCGAACTGCGGGTGCTGTACGGGAGTTGGGCCGCCTACCTCGCCCGGCGCCGCGCCGAAGCGCTCCGCGAGCGGCTGCGGAAGGCGGCCGTGCCCCGGGCGCGCCGGACAGTCGCCAGGGCCCGGCTGAACCGGCCACTGGACCCCGACCTGGTGCTGTACTCGGCGTTCTCGCACCGAGGTGTCCTGGGCGACCCGGCCGCGATCTACCACAAGGCCCGTGAGATCGCCCCGCACCTGCGCGGGGTGTGGGTCGTCCGGGACGAGGCGACGCCGGTCCCGGAGGGCGTGGAGCGCGTCCTGCCCGACTCCCGCGCCTACCGTCAACTGACCCTCAGGGCCTCCTGCTTCGTCAACAACGTCACCTGGCCCGCCGGTCTCGTGAAGCGCCCCGGCAGCACGCACATCCACACCCACCAGGGCACCCCGCTCAAGTTCATGGCCGCCGACCTCCTCACCAAACCCGGCGCCCGCTACGGCCTCGACGTGCCGAGGACGCTGCGCCAGGCCGACCGCTGGGACCACAGCCTGGTCGCCAACCTGCACTCGGAACTAGTGTGGGAGCGGGCCTACCCGTGCCACTTCACGTCGGCGCGTACCGGCAGCCCGCGCAACGACGTCCTCGTGACCGCCGTACCCGACAAGGGAGTTGCCGTCCGGGAGCGGCTCGGCATCCCGGCCGGGCACACCGTCGTCCTGTACGCCCCGACCCGCCGCGACCATGTCCGGGGCGGGCACGTCGACCGGATCGACCTCGCCCGGTTCGCCGCCGGCCTCGGCGAGGGCCACACCCTCGTCGTCCGCCTGCACCCCTCGCTCGCGGCGGGCCCGGTGCGCGGGATGGGGCTCACCGAGCTGCACCGGCGCGGGGTGCTGGTCGACGCGACGGACGAACTCCACGTCGAGGACGTCATGTTGGCGTCGGACGTCCTCGTCACCGACTACTCGGCCCTGATGTTCGACTACGCCAACCTGGACCGCCCGATCGTCGTCCACGCCGACGACCTCGCCACGTACACCGCCGCGCGGGGCCTGTACTTCGACGTCACCGCCGAACCGCCCGGCCATGTCACCCGCAACCAAAGCGAGTTGGCGGCACTGTTCGCGTCCGGAAGCTGGCGGGACGAGGAATCGGCGCTGCTGCGAAAGGAGTTCAGGGAGCGGTTCTGCGCGTTCGACGACGGGCGCGCCGCCGAGCGCGTCGTAAGGACCCTGCTGCTCGGTGAACCGGGCTTCGGCGAACCGGGGTGAGGACGCGGACCTGGGCGTGGCTGCTGGCGGCGCTGTTCGCCGTGTGCCAACTCGCCAATGTCACAGGGCGGGACACGCCCGACACGAAGAACTACCTGTCGTACGCGCTGTCGTTGAGCGGTGACGGCAAGCGGGCCGCCGCCTCGGCGACGATCGACTACGTGTGCGCGGGCCGGGGTGCGACGGCCTCGCGGCGGCAGGGGGTGGACGTCACCCGGTTCCGCGAGCCGGACCCGGGGGCGCGGGTCGCCGCCCGGTGCCGGGCGAAGGAGTGGCGGGCGGTCGACGCACGGCTGCGGGCGGGCCAGGCCGGGGGCCGGACCGTGCCGTTCGCGTCCGCGCGGTTCATGCGGATCTTCGAGGCGCGGCCCGGGTATCCGGTGTATCTCGTGCCGTTCCTCGCGGTGCTCGGGGTGGCGTGGGGGGTGTGGGCGGCGAGCGTGACCGTGGCCGTCCTCGGGGGGCTGCTGGTGTTCCTGATCCTGCGGACGCTGCGCGCCCCGCCGTTCGCCTGCCTGACCGGGCAGGGCCTGTACTACGTCCTGCCGGTCGGCACGACCGCGATGCGCCCGATGACCGAGGGCCTGCTGCTGGCGCTCACCCTGGCGGCGCTGTGGGGGTGCGCGCTCGTCCTGGAGGGCCGGCGGGGCGGCGCGGGGCTCTGGCTGATCGGCGCGGCGCTGGCCGCGCTGTTCACCGTCAAGCACGCGCAGGCGCTGTTCCTCGGGGTGTGCCTCGGGGTTGCAGCAACCGTTTGCTGGTTCTTGTGGCGTCCGCGCCGGGTGCTCGCGGTCGCCGGGGTGGGGTTCGGCGGGGCGCTGGGGGTGGTGCTGCTGGCCCGGCTGCTGCACTTTCCGTCGGCCTCGGAGAGCGTGCAGGACCTGCTGACCGGGCATTTCGCGGACCCCGACCGGGCGCGGCCGTGGGCGGAGCTGCTGCGTCTGGAGGCGCGTTTCTGGGTGGAGTGGCTGCGGCGGCAGTTGTGGGAGCCGTTGCTGCTCGTCTCCGTCGCGGCCGGGGTGTGGGGGGTGCTGCGCCGGCGGGCGTTCGGGGTGTTCGCGGTCGGCGCGGCGGGCACGGGAGTGCTGACGCAGGCGGGGCATCCGGACATCGGGATCTGGGGCGGACGGCTGGTCGTGCTGGTGTGGGTGGTGGCGGTGGTGGGGGTGCCGTTGTTGCTGGAGAGGCCGGGGAGCGGGGTGCGGGGTGGCGGGGAGCCGGTGGAGGGCGCTTCGACGCGGGAGGGCGAGAGGCCGGCGCAGGTCGCTTCCGCGCGGGAGGGCGAGGCCCGCTTGTGCGATCACCCGACCGGGTGATCGTCAGCTAAAGCCGCTCCCCGCGCCGGGAAGACACTCGGAATGCCGCTGATCCCCCTCCTGTCCCCCACCCGGTGAGCGCCGACGCCCTGACCCGTCGTCCCGCGCGCGGGGCGACGGCGTTGCGCGGTGGCCGGGTGTGGCGGCCGAGCCCCTATCAGGTGGCCGGGTTCGGGTTCTTCCTGGTGATGACGCTGGCGTGCTGGCGGGTGCCCCTGTGCTGCGACGCCGGGCAGCACGCGGCGGTGATCGAGCGGCTGAAGGCGGATCTGCTGAACCCGCGCCACCCGACGGCCGACCTGCCGGGTACGGGCAGCCCGTACTACTCGCCGTACGCGCTCGCGCAGGCGGTGTTCGCGCGGCTCACCGGGCTGACGGGCTGGGAGGTGCTGCGGCTCGCGGCCCCGCTGAATCTGCTGGTGCTGCTCACCGGGCTCGGCCGGCTCGTGCGGGTGCTGACGCCGCGCCCCTGGGCGCCCGTGCTGGCGCTGGCCGCGATGACGCTCCTGTGGGGCACCGACCGCGCCTGGTGGAGCGGCTATCTGGGCCTGATGTCGATGACCGGGACGCTGCCGTACCCATCCGCGTTCGCCGTCGGGCTGACCTTCTGGGCGTGGGCCCTGACGGGTGCACGCGCGCGTGACGCGCGCCGGGTGCGTTTCGTCGGCCCGCGCGGGATGCGCGGTTTCACCGGGTACGCCGCCGTGGGGGCGCTGTACGGGGTGATCCTCCTGGTGCATCCGATCACCGCCGTGGCCGCGTTCCTCGGGGGTGCCGCCTTCGTCCTCGGCTGGGAGCGGGCGTGGCGCTCGGGCGCGCTCGCGCGCTGGGCGACGGCCGGTGCCGTGGCCCTCGCCGTGGCGGCGGCCTGGCCCTGGTACGACGTGTTCGCGCTGGCCGGGGACACCGGTGTCGACGGCATCCACAAGCGCCTGTACGTCGACCTGTGGGGCCACTTCTGGCTCGCCCTGCTCGGCCTCCCGGCGCTGTGGGCGCGGGCTCGGCGCTCGGCGCGCGATCCCCTGGTGCTGCTGTTCGTCCTGGAGTGCGCGGTGGTGGCGTACGGGTGGGTGAGCGGGCACTACACGTACGGGCGCGTGCTGGGGCTCGCGTTGGTGCCGCTCCAGTTCGCCCTGGCCGTGGAGCTGGCGGCGCCCCGGCCCTGGGCCCCCGGGCGCCGGGTCCTCGCGGTGTGCGCGGCGGTCGCCGCCTGTGCGGGGTTCTGGACGGTGCAGGCCGGCGCCGTCGTCCCGCGCGCGCTGGACCCCGTCGGCTTCGACCAGCCCCCGGACTGGCCGTCGTACGACTGGGCCGCCCGGCACATCCGGCCCGGCGAGGTCGTCGTCACCGACGGCTACCACGCGGTCCACGCGATCGCCGGGTACGGCGCGAACCTGGCCGCGCCGGTGTGGCCGGACGCGTCGGTCGCCGAGGAGGTGCGGGCGGCGCGGCTCGCGGACGTGCGCGCGTACCTGGCCCCCACGACCGGTCCCGCCGAACGGGCCGCGCTGGGCCGGCGGTACCACGTGCGGTGGCTGCTGCTGACGCGGTGGCATCGGGTGCCCGGGGAGGCGGTGGTGGTGGCGTGGAGCAGGCGGACGGGGGAGGTGCTGGCGCGGGTGGGGTATTAGCGGGGGTGGCGGAGGGGCGGGTGCCGAAGCGGAGGGGTACCGGAGGGCGGGCCGTCCGGAGGGTTTGCCTGGCGACCCGACGTTCCGGAAGGTCGTCCCCACGCACGCGCCACCGCCGTAACCCGGCCGCTCGCCGGCCCCCACCCCTCCCCCGGCGCGACACGCCGAAGGCCCCTCAGGCTGCCTGGAAGGCCGTTCCGTCCAGCCGGGGGAAGTTGGACGGAACGGCCCACCGGACGGCCTGAGGGGCCTTCAGGGGGCTTTCCCGGGGCCCTCGGGGCCGCCGGTGGGGGCGGGTCGGGCGACCCACCCCGGGGCGAAACGATTACTCGATGACGAGGTCGACCTCGACGTTGCCGCGGGTGGCGTTGGAGTACGGGCAGACCTGGTGGGCGGTCTCGACCAGCTTGCGGCCGGTCGCCTCGTCCACGGTGTCGGGCAGCTCCACGCGGAGCGTGACCTTGAGGCCGAAGCCCTCGCCCTGCTTGCCGATGCCGACCTCGGCGGTCACGGCGGCGTCGCTCACGTCGACCTTGGCGTTGCGGCCGACGAGACCGAGCGCGCTGCCGAAACAGGCGGCGTAACCGGCGGCGAAGAGCTGCTCCGGGTTGGTGCCCTGGCCGTTGCCGCCCAGCTCCGCCGGGGGAGCCAGCGCGACGTCGATCTTGCCGTCGTTCGTGAAGGCCCGGCCGTCACGGCCGTGCGTGGCGGTGGCGACTGCGGTGTAGATCGCGTCCATGGTTGAACCATCCCTCTGGATAAGTCGTGACGGGGGTGGCCGGTCCTTCCGCGTCTCCGCCTCGGGACCGCCTCACGGAGATAAGTAGAGCACACAATTAAATTGTGCACAACTAAATGGCCCGCAAGAGCTACTCTGGGGTCATGAGCCCGACGACGCCGACGCCCGCCGCAGCCGAAGAGAGCTGGCTGCGCCTGGACCGCCAGATCTGCTTCTCCCTGCACGCCGCCTCGCGCGCCTTCAACGGGGTCTACCGAGTGATCCTCAAGGACCTCGGCCTGACCTACCCCCAGTACCTCGTGATGCTGGTCCTCTGGGAGGAGGGCACCCTCCCGGTCAAGAGGCTCGGCGAACACCTGCGCCTCGACTCCGGCACCCTCTCCCCGCTCCTCAAGCGCCTGGAGTCGGCCGGTCTCGTCCGGCGCGAGCGCAGCGCGCGCGACGAGCGCTCCGTGGAGGTCCGCCTCACCGACGAGGGCAGCGCCCTGCGCGAGCGCGCCCGCCAGGTGCCGCGCCGCATCCTGTCCGCGACGAGCTTCGACCCGGAGGAGATCCGCGCCCTGAAGAGCCAGCTGGACGCGCTCACCACCGCGCTGGACGAGGCCGCGCAGAGCGAGGCGGCACCGGAGGAGGCGCGCTCCTAGGAACCCGCGGGACCCCTACGAGCGGCCCGCGTCCGAGTCCTTGCGGACGTAGAGCCGGATCACCGTGCCGCGCAGGACGGCGACCTGGCTGGGCCGCGCCGCGACGAAGTCGTCCTTGACGATCGCCAGCTTGGCCTTCTCGACCGGGTCCTGCGGCGCCCACTCGCTGCCCTTCCACAGGGTGTACGACTGGGAGACCACCCAGAGCCGGTCGACGCCCTTGAGCCCGGCCCGTATCTCCTCGGGGGACAGCGCCGTCCCGTAGAGCGTCCCGGAGTCGGGCCCGGACACGGCCAGCGTCGTGTCCCGGGTGCCCCGGAAGTCGGCCGGGTAGGCCAGTTCGGAGCGGCGCGAGATCTCCGGCAGGTACATCACGTCGTCCCCGGGCCGCATCATGCGCGCGGCGGCGGCGCCGACCTGGGCGAGGTCGTCCGCGCGCGAGGCCGTCGTCCGCTCGACCCGCTGGACCGGGAGCTGGAACACGAAGGTGCCGGCGATCGCCAGCACCCCCGCGAGGGCGACCGCCCCTTGCAGCAGCACGCGCGTACGCCCGCGCGCCTGTCCGGCGGGGGGCACGTCGGACGGCGGTCCCGAGGGCGCCACCGGTACGACGGGGAGGCCGCGTCCCTCGGAGTCGTCGCCCCGCGCGGGCGCGCCCGCCGGCACCGGGTCGAGCCGCAGGGCGAGGGTCGGCGCGTCCACGCGCGCGGGAGGGGCCCCGGTCGCGTCGTCCCCCGCGCGCGGGGTGATCCGCGCCGCCGCGAGGGACACGCCCCGCAGCACCCGGTCCGCTCCCGCGGCGACCAGCAGGGGCGCTCCGGCGAGCGCGTACAGGATGTACCGGTCGTCGTACATGGGCCGTTCCTGGGAGACCAGGAGCAGCACGGCGGGCGGGAGCACCAGGAGGGGCGCGGCGACGGTGGCGACGGACAGGCGGCGCCGGCTCGGCAGGGCGACGAGGGCGAGCAGCAGGCTCGTCCAGTAGACGGCGCCGTACGTGCCGAAGAACTCGCGGGTCAGGCTCTCGACCCGCTCCAGGTCCGGCCGGGCCAGCCAGGACACCTGCTTGGACTGCCCGTTGGAGATGTAGACGAGCGGCAGGAGGGCCAGCACGGCGGCCCCGGAGGACGCGATCCAGCGGGTCCAGGTCCGTCGGGAGGCGCCGGACAGGACGAGGGTGACGCCGTGGGCGAGCAGGACCAGCACGGCGAACTCGTGCAGGACGCAGGTGACGGCGACGGTGAGGCCGTAGGGCCACCAGGAGCGGCCGTCCAGGGCCCGCAGGAACAGGAGGGTCGCCCCGAGCGCGCCGGCCGCCACGAGGGCGTAGGAGCGGCCCTCCTGGGCGTAGTGGGAGACCATCGGGGTGCAGGCGAACAGCAGGCCCGCCCAGAGCCCGACGCGGGGCCCGGCGAGGCGGGTGCCGAGGGCCGCGACGATCCCGGCGGCGAGCGCGGCGCCGACGACGGAGGGCAGCCGCAGGGTGACCTCGCTCGCGTGCACGCCGAGGACGACGTGCATGAACAGGTAGTACAGGCCGTGCACGGCGTCGACCTCGTGCAGGAGCCGCCAGATCTGCGGCAGCGACCGCTGTCCGACCTCGTAGGTCACCGCCTCGTCGCGCCACATGCCGCCGCGGTCGATCCGCCACAGCCCGAGGGCGGACATGACCACGACAGGTATGGCTATGGGAACGGCGGCGGCAAGTCGCGAGCGCGCGGAGCGAGTGGTCGTCACGGGCCGATTCTGCGGCATCTGAGCCATAGGAGCGGTCTTACCTGGGATTCACTGTGTTCTAGGTGTCCATTAGTGCAGCAACGGGATACAGCCCGCTTACGATCCGGCAAATGACCACCCCTTCCTCCCGCCTTCCAGGCGGTGTGAAGAAACGTCATCGCCTGCTCGTTCTCGGCGCCGGATGGCTCTTCACGCGCGCGTGGATGCTCTGGCTGCTCACGCACGGCGACGCGCGATGGCTCGGCGAAGGCAGCGTCACCCGCGAGGTGTGGCGGCTGTACCACGACTGGTATCTCGTCCTCGTCCACGGCACGTTCCCCACCCACGACGCCCTGTGGCAGTACCCGCCGGGGGCGGGCGCGGTCATGCTCTCGCCCGCGCTGTTGCCGTTCCTGTCGTACTTCCAGGCGTTCGTCGCCCTGACCCTCCTGTGCGACGCGGTGACGACGGCCGTCCTCGCGCGCGCGGGGCTCGCCCCGGGCCGCTCCCTGGCCGGCGCCGCCCTGTGGGTGGGCGGTCTGCCGCTCCTGCTGCACACCCCGCTGGCCCGGTACGACGTCCAGGTCACCATGCTCGCGGTGATCTCCCTGGTGACAATGGCCCGGCGCCCGCGCGTGGGAGGCGCGTTCGCGGCGCTGGGGGCGCTGGTGAAGGTGTGGCCGGCGCTGCTGCTCCTGGGGGCGCCGAAGGGCCGTCCCACGCGCGGGGCGTGGGCGGGGGCGGCCGTCACCGCGGTGACCGTCCTCGCCGTCCTGGTGGCGGCGTTCGCGCACCCGTTCTCGTTCCTGCGGGAACAGGGCGGGCGGGGCGTGCAGATCGAGTCCCTGGGCGGCACGTTCCTGATGTTCGCCACGCACGCGGGCTGGCCGGGCGTCGTCCGCTACCAGTACGGCGCCATAGAGTTCGTCGGCCCGCACGTCACGGCCGTCGCCGACGCCTCCCTGGCGCTGACGGCCGTCGCCTTCGCCCTGCTCCTGCTGTGGCGGCTGCGCTCCCGGCGCCACACCTCCGCGACGCCGTTCGACGCGGCCCTGTGCGCCGTCCTGCTGTTCACGGTCACCAGCCGGGTGATCAGCCCGCAGTACATGATCTGGCTGATCGGCCTGTCCGCGGTGTGCCTGACCTCCCGGCACACGGCCCAGCGGCCGGTCACCGTACTGGTCCTGGCGGCGACGGCGGTCAGTTCGGCCGTGTACCCGGGCCTGTACTTCACGCTCACCACCTGCTCGTGGACCGGCTGCTTCCTGATGCTGCTGCGCAACGGCCTGCTGCTGGCGGCGGCGGTGCTGTCCTTCGTCCGCCTCTGGCGCACGACCACGGGCCGCGCCGAGGGCGGTACGGAGAGTTATCCACAGGCTCTGCGCCGGGAGCCCGCGCCTGCTTGACTGGGGTGAACGAGGCCGAGACGTGGAGGGGAAGGCCGTACATGACGTGGCTGATCACGGGGGGCGCCGGCTACATCGGCGCGCATGTCGTCCGGGCGATGACCGAGGCGGGCGAGCGGGCGGTCGTGTACGACGACCTGTCGTCGGGGATCGCCGAGCGGCTCCCGGCCGGGGTGCCGCTGGTGGAGGGGTCGACGCTGGACGCGGAGCGCCTGGCGTCGACGCTGGCCGGGCACGGCGTGACGGGCGTGGTGCATCTGGCGGCGAAGAAGCAGGTCGGCGAGTCGGTGGAGCGCCCGCTGCACTACTACCGGGAGAACGTCGAGGGGCTGCGCGTCCTGCTCGACGAGGTGACGAAGGCGGGCGTCGCGTCCTTCGTGTTCTCCTCCTCGGCGGCCGTCTACGGCATGCCGGACGTGGACCTGGTCACCGAGGACACACCGTGCCGTCCGATCTCGCCCTACGGGGAGACGAAACTGGCGGGCGAATGGCTGGTGAACGCGACCGCGCGGGCGACCGGCCTGTCGACGGCCTGCCTGCGCTACTTCAACGTCGCGGGCGCGGCGGCCCCCGCCCTCGCCGACACCGGCGTCTTCAACATCGTCCCGATGGTCTTCGAGCGCCTCACCGCCGGCGAGGCCCCGCGCGTCTTCGGCGCCGACTACCCCACCCCTGACGGCACGTGCGTGCGCGACTACATCCACGTCGTGGACCTGGCCGACGCCCACGTCGCGACGGCCCGCGCCCTCCAGGCGTCCCCCGGACGCACCCTGACCCTCAACATCGGCCGCGGCGAGGGCGTCTCCGTCCGCGAGATGATCGACCACATCTCCGCCGTCACCGGCCACACCCTCCCCCCGACCCTCCACCCCCGCCGCCCCGGCGACCCCGCCCGCGTGGTCGCCTCCGCCGAGCGCGCCACCGCCGAACTGGACTGGAAGGCCAAGCACGACGTCCGGGACATGATCTCCTCCGCCTGGAAAGGCTGGCTCCGCCTGCACCCCGAGGCGGCCTCCGAGTAAGACTCCGGCGCGGAAGGGGCGAGTTATTAGGAAGACGGTAGGAAGGGGGCCGGTGTCCACAGACCGGAAGCAGAAGCAGGTGTCCCGGCTCTCCCGCGCGACCGGTGCCGTCCTCGGCTCGGCCGTCGGGGACGCGCTGGGCGCGCCCTTCGAGTTCGGCCCCGAGGGGGCGTTCTCCGCGCGGTTCCCGCCGGGTGTCCCGGCCGAGGAGATGTGCGGCGGCGGAGGCTGGGACCCCGGGGAGGCCACGGACGACACGCAGATGGCCGTCCTCGTCGGGGAGTCCCTCCTGGAGCGCGGCGGGCTCGACCCGGCGGACGTCTTCGGCCGCTTCCGGCGCTGGGCGGCGGCCGACCCCAAGGACATCGGCCTCCAGACCGAGGCGGTCCTCACCGGCGGGGACCCCTGGGACGTCGCCGCCGCGCTCCACTTCCAGGTGAGCCAGCGCGCGGCGGGCAACGGCGCGCTGATGCGGGCGGCCACCTCGGCGGTGTACTTCGCCGGCCGGGGACAGACCGCCACGCTGGACGCGGGCCGCCGCCTCGCCGCGCTCACCCACGGCGACGCGGCGGCCTGGGAGGGCACCGCCGCCCTGCACGAGCTGATCCGGGCCGCCCTCACCGGCACCGACCCCCTGACCGCCGTACCGAGCACGCTCGCGCTCCTCCACCCCCGCCACCGCGACCGCTACGCCACGGTCCTCGCCCCGGACTGGCACCCCGACCGGGCGACGGAGTTCAACGGCGCGGTCTGGCCCTGTCTCGGCTCCGCCGTGTGGGCGCTGCGCACGACCGGCGGTTTCGAGGACGCCCTGCGGGCCGCGATCGACCTCGGGGGCGACACGGACACGGTGGCGGCCGTCACGGGAGCGCTGGCCGGGGCGGTGTACGGGGCGGAGGCGATACCGGAGCGCTGGGCGCGGGCGGTACGCGTGCCGTTGCCGGGGTTCGGGAGGCGGGTGCTGGGGGCGGGGGAACTGGTGCGGTTGGCGGGGCAGTTGGCGGAGTCAGGGAGCGGCCGGACGCACCCCGCCCCCTGAGAACCACCCCTACGAGATCGCCCTCAACCCTCTCCCCCGCTCCCCCCGCACCCCCTCCAACACCCCTTCCGTCACCTCGTCCGCCGCGAGATAGACCACCAGCTGCTGGGCGTCGTCGGTGAGTTCGAGGGTCTCCCGGTGGAAGCGCAGGACCGCCCCCGAGGGGTGGGTGAGGCGGAGGGGGCCCCGGCGGGGGACGACGTGGCGGTGGACGCGGGTGGTGAGGGCCTCGCCGGCGTCCGGGGCGAGGGCGGCGGTGAACCAGGCGGAGGACTCGGCGGAGGGGCCGAGCCAGAGGTCGAACGCCTGCTCGTCGGCGACGTCGTCCCAGTCGGGGAAGAGGTCCCGCGCGCGGGGGTCGGTGAAGACGTAGCGGGTGAGGTTGGGGGCGGCGGGGTCCAGGAGGCCGGAGGCGGCGGTGAGGGCGGCGAACGCGGGGGTGTGGGCGAGGATGTCGCCGAGGCGGTTGGTGAGCGTCGCGGGGGCCGGCTCCAGGAGGCGCAGGGTCGCCAGGGCCGCCGGGCGGACCTCGCGGGACGCGGGCGCGGGCACGAGGTGCGAGGGGCAGGCGCCGCCGGTGATCTTCGACAGGTAGCGCAGGTGGCCCCGTTCCGCGCGGTCGAGGCAGAGGGCGTCCGCGAGGGCGTTCACCACGGACGGCGACGGATTGCGGTCACGGCCCTGTTCCAGCCGGGTCAGGTACTCGACGCTGATGCCGGCCCGCTCGGCGAGGTCCGACCGGCGCAGCCCCGGCGACCTGCGCCGCCCCCGCTCCGGCAACCCCAGCTCCGCGGGCTGGATGCCGTCCCTCTTGGTCCTGACGAAGTCCCCGAGCGGTGTCCCCATGCCCCCGAGCGTACGACCGTCCCGGCGCCCTGGCGTGGCCCTGCGGGGGCCAGCCTGAGGCCGGTCTGGCTGCTTGCCGCGCCCGCCCCGAGGGTGGACGGCATGAACACCGTCAAGCCCCGGCTCGTCATCGTCGTCGGCAGCGTCCGCACCGGCCGCTTCGGCCCCGTCGTCGCCTCCTGGACCGCCGAACAGGCCCGTCTGCACAACGCGTTCGAGGTCGAGGTCGTCGATCTCGCCGACGTCGAGCTCCCGTTGGAACTGCCCGCCGCGTCCCCGAAGCACGCCGGGGACGACTACCCCCGGCCCGCCGGGATGGCCCCGCTCACCGCCGCGCTCGACCGCGCGGACGCGTTCGTCGTCGTCACCCCGGAGTACAACCACAGCTATCCCGCCGCCCTGAAGGCCGCGATCGACTGGCACTTCACCCAGTGGACGGCGAAACCGGTCGCCTTCGTCAGCTACGGCGGCGCCGCGGGCGGCCGGCACGCCGTGCTGCACCTGGAGAACGTGCTGACCGAACTCCACGCGGTGACCGTCCGGGACGGGCTGTCGTTCGCGCGGTACTTCACCGCGTGGGAGGACGGCAGACCGCTCGACCTGGAGGCGGAGGGGTACGCGAAGGCCCTGTTCGACCAGTTGGCGTGGTGGGCGCGGGCGTTGCGGACGGCTCGGGCGGCGGTGCCGTATCCGGGGTGAACCCGGGGTGAACCCGGGGTGCGGGTGCGGGTGCGGGTGCGGGTGCGGGTGCGGGTGCGGGTGCGGGTGCGGTCAGATGCTCATCACACTTACGAGCCCCTCGCCACCAACCCCGTCACCAACCCCGCCATCAACCCCACCCCGCCCGCCCCCTACGCGTTGTTGAGGTACGCCAACACCGCCAGCACCCTCCGATGCCCGCTGTCCGTCGGCGGCAGCCCCAGCTTCAGGAACACGTTCCCGATGTGCTTGCTCACCGCCCGCTCGGTGACCACCAGCATGCGCGCGATGGTCGTGTTGTCCCGCCCCTCGGCCATCAGCTTGAGCACCTCGCGCTCGCGCGGCGTCAACTGGTCGAGCGGAGAATCACGCCGACGGGTCATCAGCTCGGTGACGACCTCGGGGTCGAGCGCGGTCCCCCCGGAGGCGACCCGCTCCAGCGCGTCGAGGAACTCGTCGACGCGCCCCACCCGGTCCTTGAGGAGATAGCCGACCCCGCTCGCACCCCCGCCGAGCAGCTCGGCGGCGTACGACTCCTCGACGTACTGGGAGAGCACCAGCACCGGCAGCCCGGGGATCTTCTCGCGCGCCTGGAGCGCGGCGACGAGCCCCTCGTCACGGAAGTCCGGGGGCATCCGGACGTCGAGGACGGCGATGTCCGGACGGTGCTCCAGGAGCGCGGGCAGGATCTCGGGACCGCTGCCCGCGACCGCCGCCACCTCGTGACCCGCGGACGTCAGCAGCAGCACCATGCCCTCCCTGAGCAGGGCGTTGTCCTCGGCGATGACGACCTTCACAGCGTTCCCCACCCCTCCTTCACGGCATTCCCCGCCTCCCGCCCCCCGCCGCTCACAGCGCCCTGAGCGCGGCGGCGGTCGTGCGCGCGAGGTCGGCCGGATACGCCTTGTCGACGTCCTGGCGCACGACCAGCGCCCGCCAGTACATCGGCCCGGAGACCAGGTCGAGGGCCAGCTCGTCGTCGAAGTTCTCGTCGATCTCGCCGCGGTTCATCGCGGCCAGCAGGATCTTGTTCGCGACGCCCTCCTGACCGTCCCGCAGCGCCTTCTGGACGGCGTCGGCGATCTCCGCGTTGCGCGCGGACTCGGCCTGGAGGTCGGGGACGATCTGCGAGACCACGGGGTGGCGCAGCGCCCGCGACATGAACTCGTACAGCAGCCGCAGGTCGCCCTCCAGGCTGCCCGTGTCCGGCACCGGCAGGCCCTGCACCGCGACCGCCGAGACGATCTCCAGCACCAGGTGCAGCTTCGACTTCCAGCGCCGGTACACCGCCGTCTTGCCGACCCCCGCACGCCGAGCGATGCCCTCGATCGACATCCGCGCGTAGCCGACGGACGCCAGCTCCTCGAAGACGGCCGCCCTGATGGCCTCCGTCACGTCCTCTCGGAGCACCGCGGCCCCGGCCGGCGCCCTACGGCGCGTCCGCGTCCCGGCACTCTCGGCGTTCGTCGTCATGCGCCCCAGCATAGGGCGTCGCGACGATACGGTCCCGTCCCCACGCAAATCGCCACGACGCGACTGTTCCGTCCCGACGTCCTCACGGCTCCAACTCCCCGCGACCATACCGCTCCACCTCCCGCTCCACGCCACGACGATACGGTTGCGTTCCGACGCCCCGTCGGCCTACGCTCACGTTGCGACGATACGGTGCCGTCCCGTCGTAAGAGAACATCAAGAGAACCGTAAGAAAACACGGCCCCCGAGGCGTTCCCACAGCGACGACGGCAACAGTGAACGCACCCTTCCGGATCGCGCACCCCCACCCCCCGAAAGAAAGCAGCGGATGTGAGCCAGGCACTCGACACACCGCCCCGCAGCACCACCCCCGCCCCGCCCCAGGACCTCAGGGCGCTGGCCGAGCGCCACGGGCTGTCGGTGAGCGGGGCGCGCCCGTCGCTGCCCCAGTACGTCCGCGACCTGTGGGCCCGCCGCCACTTCATCACCGCGTTCGCCACGGCGAAGCTGACCGCGCAGTACAGCCAGGCGAAGCTGGGCCAGGTCTGGCAGGTCATGACGCCGCTGCTGAACGCGGCCGTGTACTACCTGATCTTCGGCGTGCTGCTGGGCACGAAGAAGGGCGTCCCGGACTACATCCCGTTCCTGGTGACGGGCGTGTTCGTGTGGACGTTCACGCAGAGCTCGATCCTGGCGGGCACCCGCGCGATCTCCGGCAACCTCGGCCTGGTGCGCGCGCTGCACTTCCCGCGCGCGGCGCTGCCGATCTCCTTCTGCCTCCAGCAGCTCCAGCAGCTGATGTTCTCGATGGCCGCGCTGGTGGTGATCCTGCTGGCGATGGGGGTGCCGCCGGCGGTGTCGTGGGTGCTGATCATCCCCGCGCTGACCCTCCAGTTCGTGTTCAACGCGGGCGTCTCGATGGTCATGGCCCGGCTCGGCGCGAAGACCCCGGACATCGCGCAGCTCATGCCGTTCGTGCTGCGGACCTGGATGTACGTCTCGGGCGTCATGTGGAGCATCGACCAGCTCGTCAAGAAGCACCACGACTGGCCCGCCTGGGCCGGCCACCTGCTCCAGGCCAACCCGGCCTCCGTCTACATCGACCTGATGCGCTACGCCCTGATCGACAGCTTCCACGCGAGCCAGCTCCCGCCGCACGTCTGGCCGCTGGCCACGGGCTGGGCGCTCCTCGCGGGCGTCGGCGGCTTCATCTACTTCTGGAAGGCTGAGGAGACGTACGGCCGTGGCTGAGAACCCCGACACCGCACAGAGCACCACGCAGGGCGCCGCCCCCACCAACGCCCCCACCAACGCCCCCGGCACCCCCCTCGCCCCCACCCCCGAAAACCTCGTCCCCACCGTCGTCGCCGACGGCGTGGACATCATCTACCGCGTCAACGGCACCGGCAGCCGAGGCTCCGCGACAGCCGCGCTGAACCGCATCGTCCGCCGCAAGAAGACGGAGAAAGCGGCCGGCACCCGTCTGGTCCACGCCGTCAAGAACGTCTCGTTCGTCGCCTACAAGGGCGAGGCGATCGGTCTCATCGGCACGAACGGCTCCGGCAAGTCGACGCTACTCAAGGCGGTCGCGGGCCTGCTCCCCGTGGAGAACGGCAGGATCTACACGGACGGCCAGCCCTCCCTCCTCGGCGTCAACGCGGCCCTCATGGGCGACCTGACCGGCGAGCGCAACGTCTACCTCGGCGGCCTCGCGATGGGCATGTCCCGCGAGCAGATCAAGGAGCGCTACCAGGAGATCGTCGACTTCTCCGGCATCAACGAGAAGGGCGACTTCATCTCGCTCCCCATGCGCACGTACTCCTCCGGCATGGGCTCCCGGCTGCGCTTCTCCATCGCCGCCGCCAAGGACCACGACGTCCTCCTCATCGACGAGGCCCTCGCGACCGGCGACGCGAAGTTCCAGCGCCGCTCCGAGGAACGCATCCGGGAGATGCGCCGGCACGCGGGCACGGTGTTCCTGGTCAGCCACAACAACAAGTCCATCCGGGACACCTGCGAGCGGGTGCTGTGGCTGGAGCGGGGCGAGCTGCGGATGGACGGGCCGACCGAAGAGGTCATGAAGGAGTACGAGGACTTCACGAACGCCGGCACCAAGAAAAAAGCTGCCTGAGTAACAGTTCTTTTCATATGCCGCCTCGCGTAAGGGCGGCACCGACAAGGGCGCCCCCGACCGAACCCGGCCGAGGGCGCCCTCATCGTCGTACAAGCCCTACAGAGTCGTACAAGCCCTACAGATGCGTACGCAACATCGTCCGCATCGTCCGCATGGCCACCGACAGATTCGCCAGGTCGAACGAGTCCGACCCCTGGATCTCCTCCAGCGTCACCCGGGCCCGCCCGAGGATCGCCGAGTTCTTCGACTCCCACACCTTGAACCGCTGCTCGGGCGTGGACGTGCCGTTCCCGACGGCCAGGACGTCGGCCGTGAGGGAGGCGTGCGCGGCGTAGAGGTCCTCGCGGATCGAGGCGCGGGCCATGGACTGCCACCGGTCCGCGCGCGGCAGCTCGATGATGCGGTCCATGAGCTGCGTGATGCTCAGCCGGTCGGCGAGGTCGTAGTAGACGTCGGCGACGTCCAGCGGGTCCTTCCCCATCCGGTCGCCGACCGACACGATGTCCAGCGTCGGGAAGGCGGAGGAGAACCCGGCGACGCGCGTGGCGCACTCGTCGGGCACCCCGGCGGAGGTCAGCTCGTCGTGGATCTGCTGGTACCACTCCAGATCGGCCCCCCGCAGCAGCTTGGGCAGCCGCGACCAGACCAGTTCGACGCGCTCGGCGAAGAAGTCGACGGTCTCGGCGAGCTGGAGCGGCTGGGGCCGGTTGTTGAGCAGCCAGCGCGTGCCGCGCTCGACGAGCCGGCGGGAGTGCAGCCGGATACGGGTCAGGACGTCGGCCCGGACCCGGTTGTCGAGGCCCTCGACCGCGTCCCACACCCCGGCCGAGCGGAAGATGATCCGCGCGGCGGTCTGCGCGCGCACGATCTCCTCCAGCGAGGCGCCGGTCTCCTCGCGCAGCCGGTGCAGGTAAGTCGTACCGCCGGTGTTGACGGTGTCGTTGACCAGGACGGTCGTGGTGATCTCGCGGCGCAGCGGGTGGCTGTCGATCTGCTCGGCGAACCTCTCGCGCAGGGCGCTCGGGAAGTAGGCGTGGAGCAGGGTGGCGAGGAAGGGGTCGTCGGGGAGCGAGGTCTGGAGCAGCTCGTCCGAGACGGTGATCTTCGTGTACGCCAGGAGGACGGCCGTCTCGGGGCTGGTGAGCCCCTGTCCCGCGGCGAGCCGTTCGCGGATCTGGCGGTCGGTGGGCAGGAACTCCAGGGCCCGGTCGAGGTGCTTCTCGCGGACGAGGTGCTTCATGAACCGCTGCTGCGCGTGGAGCATGTCGCCGGACTGGGCGAGCGCGTTGGCGAGCGCGGTGTTCTGCGCGTAGTTGTTGCGCAGGACCAGGTGTCCGACCTCGTCGGTCATCTCGGCGAGGATCTTGTTGCGCTGCTTGACGGTCATGTCGCCCTCGGTGACGAGCCCGTTGAGCAGGATCTTGATGTTGACCTCGTGGTCGGAGGTGTCGACACCGGCGCTGTTGTCGATCGCGTCCGTGTTGATCTTCCCGCCGGCCAGCGCGAACTCGATGCGCCCGAGCTGCGTGAGCCCGAGGTTGCCGCCCTCGCCGACGACCTTGACGCGCAGGTCGGCGCCGTCCACGCGGATCGCGTCGTTGGCCTTGTCCCCGACGTCGGCCTGCGATTCGGCGGACGCCTTGACGTACGTCCCGATGCCGCCGTTCCACAGCAGGTCGACCGGCGCCTTGAGGATCGCCTTCATCAGGTCGGCCGGGGTGACCTTCGCGATGCCGGGCTCGATGCCGAGGGCCTCGCGGATGTGGCTGTTGAGCTGGATCGCCTTCGCGCTGCGCGGGAAGATCCCGCCCCCGGCGGAGAGCAGGTCGACGTTGTAGTCGCCCCAGCTCGACCTCGGCAGATCGAAGAGCCGCCTCCGCTCGGCATAAGAACTGGAAGCGTCAGGATTCGGGTCGATGAAGATGTGCCGGTGGTCGAAGGCCGCGACGAGCCTGATGTGCTCGGAGAGCAGCATGCCGTTGCCGAACACGTCCCCGGACATGTCCCCGACGCCGACGACGGTGAAGTCCTCGGTCTGCGTGTCGACGCCCAGCTCCCTGAAGTGCCGTTTCACCGACTCCCAGGCGCCGCGCGCGGTGATCCCCATGCCCTTGTGGTCGTACCCCGCCGACCCGCCGGACGCGAAGGCGTCCCCGAGCCAGAAGTCGTACGACTCGGCGACGGCGTTGGCGATGTCGGAGAAGGTCGCCGTCCCCTTGTCGGCGGCGACGACGAGGTACGTGTCGTCCTCGTCGTGCCGGACGACGTCCTGGGGCGGGACGACCTCCCCGCCGGCCAGGTTGTCGGTGATGTCGAGGAGCGCCGAGATGAACGTCTTGTAGCTGGCGACCCCTTCGGCGAGCCAGGCGTCCCGGTCGGCGTTCGGGTCGGGCAGCTGCTTGGCGACGAACCCGCCCTTCGCGCCGACCGGCACGATCACGGTGTTCTTGACCATCTGCGCCTTGACCAGGCCGAGGATCTCGGTGCGGAAGTCCTCGCGCCGGTCGGACCAGCGCAGCCCGCCGCGCGCGACCTTCCCGAACCGCAGGTGGACGCCCTCGACGCGCGGCGAGTACACCCAGATCTCGAACGCCGGGCGCGGCGCGGGCAGATCGGGGATGGCCTGCGGGTCGAACTTCATCGACACGTACGCGTGCGGCGAGCCGTCGGCCGTCTTCTGGAAGAAGTTGGTGCGCAGGGTCGCCTTGATGACGGTCAGGAACGAGCGCAGGATGCGGTCCTCGTCGAGCGAGGCGACCTGGTCGAGGGCGGCGTCCAGCTCTTCGAGCAGGGCGTCGACGATCTCGCGCCCGGCGCCCTGCCGCCCCGGGGACATCCGCGCCTCGAAGAGGGAGACCAGCAGCCGGGTGGTGTGGACGTTCGTGCGGAGGGTGTCCTCCATGTAGTCCTGGCTGAACGTGGACCCGGCCTGGCGCAGGTACTTGGCGTAGGCGCGCAGCACCATCGCCTGCCGCCAGGTCAGTCCGGCGCCCAGGACGAGCGCGTTGAAGCCGTCGTTCTCGGCGGCGCCGGTCCAGGTCGCGGCGAACGCCTCCTGGAACCGCTCACGCCCGTCGTCGCCCAACTGGTCGCCGTTGCCGGTGAGTTGGGGGATGCGCAGGCCGAAGTCGTAGATCCAGGCGGACGCGGACCGGTCCGCCGTCCGCAGTTCGTAGGGGCGTTCGTCGACGACCTCGACGCCGAGGCGGCTGAGGACCGGGAGGACCGCCGACAGGGAGACGGGCTCGCCCTTGCGGTAGATCTTGAAGCGGCGCTCGTCGGGGGCGGCGCCCACCGGCTCGTACAGGCTGAGCGCGAAGTCTTGTCGCTCGCCCAGGCGTTCGAGGTGGACGAGGTCGGCGACGGCGGCGCGCGGGGTGTGGTCGGCCTTGTAGCCCTCGGGGAACGCGGAGCCGTAGCGGCGGGCGAGTTCGGCCGCGCGCTCCTCGCCGCACTCCGCGTTCAGCGCCTCCGCGAACGCGTCCGCCCAGGACCGGGCGGCCTCGACGAGCCGGGCCTCGATCCGGTCCTTGTCGGCCTCGGAGAGCTGCGGCAGCTCGGTGCCCTGCGGTACGCGGACGACGAAGTGCAGCCGGGACAGGATGGATTCGGTGTTCCAGGCGGTGAAGTCGACGTTCGTACCGCCGAGTTCCTCGCGCAGGATGTCGATGATCCTGAGGCGTACGCCCGTTGTGTACCGGTCGCGCGGGAGGTAGACCAGCGCCGAGTAGTAGCGGCCGTACTCGTCCTGGCGCAGGTACAGGCGCAGCCGGCGGCGCTCCTGGAGGTACAGCACGCTCGTGACGATCGACCGCAGCTCGTCCACCGGGATCTGGAACAGCTCGTCGCGCGGGTAGGTCTCGATGATCTGGAGGAGGTCGCGCCCGTCGTGGCTGTTGCGGGTGAACCCGGCGCCGGTCAGCACCTCGTCGACCTTGCGGCGGATCACGGGCACCCGCAGCACCGACTCGGTGTACGCGGCCGACGAGAACAGCCCGAGGAAACGCCGCTCGCCGACGACGTTGCCCTCCGCGTCGAACTTCTTCACGCCGACGTAGTCCAGGTACGAAGGCCGGTGCACGGTCGCCCGGCTGTTGGCCTTCGTCAGCACCAGCAGCTTGTGCTCGCGGGCCTTGGCGCGGGCGTCCGCCGGGAGCCGCTCGAAGGAGGGGCTGACGGGGTGGGACTCGTCGGCCGCGTGATGCGGGTCGGAGCGCAGGATGCCGAGGCCCGTACCGGGGACGGCGCCCAGCGAGTCGTCGTCGCGGAGTTCGTACTCGCGGAAGCCCAGGAACGTGAAATGGTCGGCGGCCAGCCAGCGCAGCAGCTCGCGGGCCTCCTCGACCTCCGGGGAGGGCAGGTCGCCCGGCACGGACTCGGCGGGCAGCTCGTCGGCGATCCTGAGGGCCGCCTCGCGCATCTTCTCCCAGTCCTCGACGGCCTCCCGGACGTCCGACAGGACGCGCAGCAGGTCGGCGGTGATCTGCTTGAGGTCCGCGCGGTCCGTCTCGCGGTCGATCTCGACGTGAATCCAGGACTCGACGTGCGCGTCGTGCGGGAGGTCGGCCCGGGAGCCGAGGATCTCGATCAGCTTGCCCGTGACGTCACGCCGGACGACGACCTGGGGGTGGACGACGAGGTGGATGCCGCGGGACTGGCGGGACAGCTCGTTGGTGACCGAGTCGACCAGGAACGGCATGTCGTCGGTGACGACCTCGACGACCGAGTGGCTGCACGTCCAGCCGTTCTCCTCGACGGTCGGGGTGTGCACGCGGACGTTCGCGGTGCCCTGGGGGCGGTTCTCGGCCAGCCGGTGGTGGGAGTGGGCGGCGCCGAAGACGTCGACCGGGTCGCGGTCGCCGAGGTCCTCGGGGGCGGTGTGGAGGTAGTACCGCTGAAGGAAGGTGAGCACGGAGTCGTGGTCCGGGGGCGAGACGGCCGAACCGGGGGGATCGCCGGGGGTGCCGTCCTCGGTCGTCCCGGTCGGTAGGTGCCCCCCGACCGGGCTGTTCTCAGCGACCCGGGCGGCCCTTTCGAGCAGCTCGGCCTTGGCTTCGTCCAGCTTGGTCTGCATTGTCCTCTGGCTCCTGTCGCGCGCCGTTGCGTGACGTTGAAGGAAGTTCGGTCTCTTCCCCCGGCACGGGACGCCTCGACGCGGGGTGTCCGGTCTGTTTCGACGCTATGCCGCGGGGGGAGATGAGCGAGGAGATATCCACGCCTCGAAGGTGTGACGCCGCTCTCGGCGCCGCCGTCCGGGGTGTGTACGACGGCCAGGGAACCGTCTGTTTCCCGCCTCGCCCGCGAAGACCAGCGACCGCCGCCCGGTGCCGGAGAGAATCCGTGCCGACCGGGCGCAGGGCAGGGGAAAACGCACCCCCGCGAGATATCGCGCTGATCACGCCACCAGGCTATCGCCCTTCACCGGGGGGTCGTCATGAGCCGTATGTGTACAAAACAGAGCACTGATCTTCGACACCCTGCACACCCCGAGCACGAAATGCCCCCCATGCTCCCCCCGCCCGCCCCCTTGCCCTCCCCGCCCGCCCCTACCGATGCCGCCCAAACCGACCTGGGTTCCTACCGGCCTCTCACCTTCGGGGGCGCCGGCCAGTGCGAGGCGGGGTCGGTGGGGTGGGTTTTCGAGGCGAGGTCGGCCGGTTCAGGGTGGCGCCGGTACGACGCTCTCCCTACGGCGCGATCCGCCCCGCCAGTTCCACCGCCTCCGCCAGGGAGTCCACCACCGGTACGCCGGCCTCCTCCAGGCTGGCGCGGCTGTGGGAGCCGCCGGTGTAGAGGACGGCGTGGGCGCCGACGTGGCGGGCGGCGAGGGCGTCGTCCGAGGCGTCTCCGATGACGACCGTGCGGTGGGGGTCGACGCCGGTGAGGGACTGGAGGTGACGGACCATGTGCTCGGCCTTGCTGCCGCCGGAGGGGCCGATCCGACCCTCGACCCGGACGAAGTGCGGCTCGATACCGAAGCCGCGGACCAGCGGGACCAGTTCGTCGTGTTCGTACATGCTCAGGATGGACTGGCTGTGCCCCGCGTCCGCCCACTGCCCGAGGAGGTCGGCCACGCCGTCCGTGAGGGAGCAGAGGGAGCTGTGGCGGGCGTAGTACCGATGGAAGAGAACGTCCATGACCTCCCACTCCGCCTGGGTGGGCAACCGCCCCATCAGCCGCTCATAGAACCGGGGCACCGGAACCGTGTACAGCTCGCGGTACCGCTCCATCGTGATCGGCGCGAGCCCGACCTCCGCGAACGCCGCGTTCGTCGCCCCGATGACCGCCTCGTTGTCATGAAAGAGCGTGCCGTTCCAATCCCAGACGATGTGCGTCCCCGCGTACTTCCCCATACCCGCAAACGTACCCGCCCCCACCGACAATCCCGTCCCCTGGGGGCTGCTCCGCAGGTCAGCGAAGGGGAGGCAGGCTCGGCGGGTGAGCGGGCCGGGGCTCGGCGCATCGGCCACCGCCCGCCCGACCCACCCGGTGCGGCTCAGCCGCCCAACCCCACCAACCCCGGGATCTCCTGCGTCGCGAACCACAGCAGTTCGTGGTCCTCGGCGCCGTCCACCAGGAACTGCGCGTCGTCGTCGCCGGCGTCCGCGGCGGCGAGGGCGTCGGCCGCCGCGGCGACGTCGCTCTCCGCGTCGGACGCGTCGACGTGGACGGCGGCGGCCTTGCCGAGGCGTACGTCACCGGAGACCCGCACCTCGCCCAGCGCCGCCGGATCGAGCCCGCGGTCGGGGTCGGCGGCGGCGCGCCCGTCGGGGACGTCCACCGCGACGACCACCCGGCGCCGAGGCGCCCCGGGGTCCGCGGCGAGCTGCCGGAGAGAGGCGAGGGCGGCACGGCTGAGGGCGGCGTACTCCAGCTCCTCGATGTCGTCCGAGAGGTACCACTCACGCAGCGCGGGCGTCACGGCGTACGCGACCAGCGACCCGGCGCCCAGCTCACCCGTCTTGTACGACTCGGCGAGCCCGGGAAGGGTCAGGGGGACGTAGACGCGCATGGACGGCCGCTTTCCTGCTCGGAGACTCCGCTTGATTCCCCCCGAGGATACGTGCGGCGGTCCCCTTTCGAGTCCCCCCACCTCTCCGGGAAACCGTCAACGCCACGAAAAAACCAGCTCATCGCACGGCCGCCGGACCAGCACGGATCGCCCCGCGTTCACCCGTAACGGTTGACTTCCCCCCACTTTTCCCGGCCCAGGAGACCCCCTTGCACTCCACACATCACTCCCCGTACAAGATCCGCAACGGAAAGTTACCGACGAGTACTCACGACACCGAGAAACGGGGACCCCCATGCGCAAGGTCATGACGAGGACGGCCCGGACGGCGAGCACGACGACCGCGACGAGCACGCAGAACCGCACCACCACCCCCGCACCCCCCGGAGGCCGCCCCCCAGGCCCCCCGAACACCCGCACCGCACCCCCCTCCGGCCGCCCCCCGAACAACCGCCCCACCTCCCGCACCCGCCCCACCGACAACCGCCCGCCCACCACCCGCACCCCCCTCACGACAGCCACCGCCCCGACCACCCCCCGAGTCCCCGCCCAATCCCCCCGCCGCCCCATCGCCCCACCCCAGCCCCACCCCACCGACCTCTTCGCCGAACGCCTCCTCGCCGTCCTCACCGGCCGCCGCCCCGTCCACGCCATGCTCCGCCACACCCTCGGCACCGCCTACGACGACCTCGCCCACCTCGCCGAACACGGCCCCCTCCGCGCCCAGGACAGCCGCGGCACCCGAAGCTGCGCCCCTCTCCTCCGCGACGTCGGCTACGAGATCCCCCGCCCCGGCGCCATCGAAGCCTTCGCCCGCATCACCACCGGCCCCCGCCTCCGCGCCATGGCCTTCCGCCTGGAACTCGGCACCGACCGACGCTGGCGCTGCACAGCCGTGGAACTGGACGGTCCCCGGGGACGCAGGCCCCAGGACACCTGAAACCCGAAGG
The DNA here is from genome assembly GCF_040610055.1 of Streptomyces sp. NPDC004539. Lineage (NCBI taxonomy): Bacteria > Bacillati > Actinomycetota > Actinomycetes > Kitasatosporales > Streptomycetaceae > Streptomyces > Streptomyces sp. NPDC004539. The sequence goes on from NZ_JBEXLS010000013.1 coordinate 272,388, forward strand.
GCCGGACACCCACCAGGTGTCCGGCCCTCTCGGTCTACCTCAGACGGCGTACGTCACTTCCTCCGCCGCCGAGTCCCCTTCGCCTGCTTCCGCCGCTCCGCCCGCGTGAGCCCGTCCGCCTCGGACCGCACCGGCTCGTCGTCGGCGTCGAACTCGCCCTCGATCGTCCCGCCCTCCCCGTCGACGGTCGGGGCGGAGAAGTGGAGCGCACGGCGCTGCGGCGCGTCCAGCCCCTTCGCACGGATCTCCGGCCGCGAACCCGCCTGCGCGGGAACCGCGTCCTGCTTCTCCAGGTCGGCCGGCGCGTCGGAGACGGGCACCTCCTCGACCTGCTGCTCGACCTGGACCTCCAGGTTGAACAGGTAGCCGACGGACTCCTCCTTGATCCCGTCCATCATGGCCGTGAACATGTCGAAGCCCTCGCGCTGGTACTCGACCAGCGGGTCCTTCTGGGCCATCGCGCGCAGCCCGATGCCCTCCTGGAGGTAGTCCATCTCGTAGAGGTGCTCACGCCACTTGCGGTCGAGGACGGACAGCACGACCCGCCGCTCCAGCTCCCGCATGATCTCGGAGCCGAGCTGCGTCTCTCGGTCCTCGTACTGCGCGTGGATGTCGTCCTTGATGGACTCGGAGACGAACTCGGCGGTCAGCCCGGCCCGGTCGCCCGCGGCGTCCTCCAGCTCCTCGACGGTGATCTTCACCGGGTAGAGCTGCTTGAACGCGCCCCACAGCCGGTCGAGATCCCAGTCCTCCGCGAAGCCCTCGGCGGTCTCGGCGGAGACGTACGCGTCGATCGTGTCGTCCATGAAGTGGACGACCTGCTCCTGAAGGTCCTCGCCCTCAAGCACCCGGCGGCGCTCGCCGTAGATGACCTCGCGCTGCCGGTTGAGCACCTCGTCGTACTTCAGGACGTTCTTACGCGTCTCGAAGTTCTGCTGCTCGACCTGCGACTGCGCGGAGGCGATCGCGCGGGTGACCATCTTGTTCTCGATCGGCACGTCGTCCGGCACGTTCGCCATGGACATCACGCGCTCGACCATCTGCGCCTTGAAGAGCCGCATCAGGTCGTCACCGAGGGAGAGGTAGAACCGGGACTCGCCGGGGTCGCCCTGACGGCCGGAACGACCGCGGAGCTGGTTGTCGATACGACGCGACTCGTGCCGTTCGGTGCCGAGGACGTACAGCCCGCCGGCCGACTCGACCTCGTCCTTCTCGGCCTTGACCGCCTGCGTGGCCTTCTCCAGCGCGGCGGGCAGCGCCTGCGCCCACTCCTCGATGTGCTCCTCGGGGTCGAGGCCGCGCTGGCGCAGCTCCGCCTCGGCGAGGTCCTCGGGGTTGCCGCCGAGCTTGATGTCCGTACCGCGGCCGGCCATGTTCGTCGCGACCGTGACGGCGCCCTTGCGGCCGGCCTGCGCGACGATCGTCGCCTCGCGCTCGTGGTGCTTGGCGTTCAGCACCTCGTGCTGGATGCCGCGCTTGGAGAGCTGCTGCGAGAGGTACTCGGACTTCTCGACGGAGGTCGTGCCGACCAGGATCGGCTGGCCCTTCTCGTGCTTCTCCGCGATGTCGTCGACGACCGCCTCGAACTTGGCGACCTCGGTGCGGTAGATCAGGTCGGACTGGTCCTTGCGGATCATCGGCCGGTTGGTCGGGATCGGGACGACGCCGAGCTTGTAGATCTGGTGGAACTCGGCGGCCTCGGTCATGGCCGTACCGGTCATGCCGGACAGGCCCGGCTGTTCCTTGTCGTTGTGGTCGTGGCGCTTGTAGAGGCGGAAGAAGTTCTGGAGGGTGATCGTGGCGAGGGTCTGGTTCTCGTCCTTGATGTCCACCCCTTCCTTCGCCTCGATCGCCTGGTGCATGCCCTCGTTGTAGCGGCGGCCGGCGAGGATACGGCCGGTGTGCTCGTCGACGATCATGACTTCGCCGTCCATGACGACGTAGTCCTTGTCCTTCTTGAAGAGCTCCTTCGCCTTGATGGCGTTGTTCAGGTAGCCCACCAGAGGGGTGTTCACCGACTCGTAGAGGTTGTCGATGCCCAGCCAGTCCTCGACCTTGGAGACCCCGGACTCGTGGATCGCGACCGTGCGCTTCTTCTCGTCGACCTCGTAGTCGCCGGTCTCCTCCAGGCCCTTGAGCGGGTTGCCCGCCTCGCCCTTCTTCAGGCGCAGTACGAGCTTGGCGAAGTCGCCGTACCACTTGGTGGCCTGGTCGGCCGGGCCGGAGATGATCAGCGGGGTACGGGCCTCGTCGACCAGGATCGAGTCGACCTCGTCGACGATCGCGAAGTTGTGGCCGCGCTGGACGAGTTCGTCCTGGGACCACGCCATGTTGTCGCGGAGGTAGTCGAAGCCGAACTCGTTGTTCGTGCCGTACGTGATGTCGCAGGCGTACTGCTCGCGGCGCTGGGCCGGCGTCATGTTCGCGAGGATGCAGCCGACTTCCAGACCGAGGAAGCGGTGCACGCGGCCCATCATCTCGGAGTCGCGCTCGGCCAGGTAGTCGTTGACCGTGATGAGGTGCACGCCCTTGCCGGACAGCGCGTTCAGATACGCCGGCAGCGTACCGACCAGGGTCTTGCCCTCGCCGGTCTTCATCTCCGCGACGTAGCCCATGTGCAGGGCGGCGCCGCCCATGATCTGTACGTCGTAATGCCGCTGCCCGAGGACACGCTTGGCGGCCTCACGGACGGTGGCGAACGCCTCGGGCATCAGGTCGTCCAGAGTCTCACCGTCGACGTAACGCTGCTTGTACTCCTCGGTGAGGGCCCGCAGCTCGGCGTCGGAGAGGTCGGCGAAGTCCTCTTCGATGGAGTTGACCTGGTCCGCGATGCGGTGCAGTTTGCGCAGGATCTTGCCTTCGCCTGCACGCATGAGCTTCGAGAGGACGGACACGGGGGTTGGTCTCCTTGCCGGTCGGGCCTGGGACGGTCGGGTTCCTTTTGAATTGCTGAGCAACGGCCATCGTATGCGAGGACCCCGCCACGCCGGGAGGCCCGCCGTGACACAGCCCACCCGCCGCCCCACAACTCCTTACACCCCCCACAACGCCCGGCCCCCACGGATAGTGCCGCCCCCACCAACCAAATCTCCACGAATTGTGATCAACCGCTTGCGGGGAGGGAGGAGGGGGCGCGGGAGGAACGATGAGGACGCGGGAGGGAGGAGGGCGGCGCGGCGCCGAGTTCCCGTCACCACCTCCAGCACTCCCCTTCCCCCTCCCCCCAGCTCCCCCGCTCCCCGGCGCCAGGTGGCGCCACCCTGGCGCACAACGGCAAAAAGTTGACGCCCGGCGCGCGCCCCCGCGCAGAATCGCCCGATGGAACCCGTCACCCTCACCTCGGCCCGCCTGATCCTGCGCCCGGTGGTCCCGGAGGACACCGAAACGGTCCACGCCGCCGCCCAGGACCCCGAGATCCAGCGCTGGACGACCATCCCCTCGCCCTACCTCCCCGAGCACGCCCACGCCTTCACCACCGAGATCGCCTCCACCGGCTGGGCCACCGACACGATGTACACCTTCGCCGTCTGCCTCCCCGACGGCCCCCTCACCGGCATGCTCAGCCTCACCCCCCGCACCCCCGGCACCACGGAAATCGGCTTTTGGACCGCCAAGGAACACCGCTCCCACGGCTACACCACCGAGGCCACCCTCACCGCCGCCCACTGGTCCTTCACCCACCTCTCCACCGACCGCCTCGAATGGCGAGCCGAGGTAGGCAACACCCCCTCCCTCTCCGTAGCCCAAAAAGCAGGCTTCACCCTGGAAGGCACCCTCCGATCAGCCATCACCAACAAAGGCACCCACCGAGACTGCTGGCTGGCCTCCCTACTCCCCCAAGACCTCCACCTCCCCCCGACAACCCCCTACACCCCCACACCCACCCCCCAGTAACCCCCGGCCCCCACCCCAAGACCAACCACCCCACTCCACAAACCCCGCACGCCCCGCAGACCCCGCAGACCCCGCAGACCCCGCACGCCCCGCACGCCCCGCACGCCCCGCACGCCCCGCACGCCCCGCACGCCCCGCACGCCCCGCACGCCCCGCACGCCCCGCACGCCCCGAGCAAGCCTTACCGCCCGGCCTCAGCCACTTCCAGCCCGTCCGGCGCTTGAGGACAAGGCCCGTCCAGGGCCGACCCACCCACCTCAATCCCCACCCACTCGCTCTCCCCCCACCCACCTCGCTCTCCCCACCCTCCTCGATGCCCCCTCCCGCCCCCCGAACATCCCACCCCAGCCAAATCCAGCCCGTCCGGCGCTTGAGGACAAGGCCCCTTCAGGGCCGCCCCCCACCCACCCACGATCAGCGCCCCCACCCCACCCACCCCCGGGGTCGAAGGGGCGGAGCCCCTGGTGGATGGGACGGGTAGGGGCGGCGGGGGCGAGAAAACCCCCAGCCCACCCCCCACTGTCAGACCCACCCTCTATCGTCCGACCCCATGACGCCCCTCCCACCCCCAACCACCACCCTCACCCCGGACGAAGCCCGCCGCATCATCCTCAGAGCCCAGGGCCTCCTAGGCACCCCCGACCGCAGATCCGGCGTCCGAGGCACCCTCCGCCACCTCGGCGCGATCCAACTGGACACCATCTCGGTCCTGGCCCGCTCCCACGAACTCATCCCGTACGCCCGCCTCGGCGCAGTAGGCCGCACCACGGTCGAATCCGCCTACTGGACCCCCACCACCCCGGCCAAGACCACCCCCACACCCCCACACGCCTTCGAATACTGGTCCCACGCCGCCTGCATCCTCCCCATCGAGGAATGGCCCCACTTCGCCTTCCGCCGCCGCGCCTACCGAAACCGCCCCCACTGGAACCACGACCTCCCCACCGGCGCCTACACCCAGGTCCTCGACCAACTCCGCGCAGAAGGCCCCCTCACCGCCACAGACCTGGGCGGCGCGAAGAAGACGAGCGACTGGTGGGACTGGTCCGGCACCAAGGTCGCGGTGGAACGCGCCCTGATGTACGGCGAAGTCGTCTGCGTAGAACGCCGAGGCTGGAAACGCGTCTACGACCTGGCAGAACGGGCCATCCCCCAGCCCCTCCTGCACGACGACCTGACCGACAGAGAATGCGTACGCCGCCTGGTCCGCCTGGCCGGCGAGGCCCTCGGCGTAGGCACGAAGGCCGACATCGCCGACTACCACCGCCTCAAATCCGACCAGGTGGACGACGTCCTGGCGGACTCGGGCCTGATCCCGGTCACGGTGGACGGCTGGCCCAAACCCGCCTGGGCCGACCCGAAGGCCCTGGAGACCACCCCGAGGGGCCGCCACCGCACCACCCTGCTCTCCCCGTTCGACTCCCTCATCTGGGACCGCGCCCGCACGGAACGCGTCTTCGGCTTCACCCACCGCCTGGAGGCATACGTCCCGAAACCCAAACGCGTACACGGCTACTTCGCGATGCCGGTCCTCGCCGGCGGCAGACTCGTCGGCAGAGTCGACCCGGCGAGAGAACCAGGCACCCTGGTCGCGAAACAGGTCTCCCTGGACGGCCCGAAAGCCGTCCCGGCGGTCGCCCAGGCCCTGATCGAGGCCGCGAGCTGGGTCGACCGCATGGACATCAGGGTCGAACGGGTGGACCCCCCGTCCCTCCAGGACGCCCTGGCGAAGGAGACGAGAAGAGCCCTGATCACCGCCCTACGCTGACCCCGCCCACCACCGGCGGACCCCCTCACCGAATTTCGAGGATCTTCTCCCGCATCGCATAGACCACGGCCTCCATCCTGGAGTGCAGCTGAAGCTTCTCCAGGATGTTGCGCACATGGTTCTTCACGGTGTTCTCGGAGATGAACAACTCCTTCGCGATGTCCCGGTTGTTCATCCCCGTGGCGACCAGCTTGAGCACTTCCAGTTCCCGGTCGGTGAGCCGGGGCGCGGGCACGAGCCGCCGCTCGTCCGTCCGCTGGATCATCGATTTGAACTCGGTGAGCAGTTTCGACGCCATCGACGGACTGATCTGCGACTGCCCGTCGGCGACCGCGCGAATCGCGGTGGCGACCTCGTCCGTGGAGATCTCCTTGAGGAGATATCCCGTGGCCCCCGCCTTGATCGCGTCGTAGAGGTCGGCTTCCTCGTCGCTTATGGTCAACATGATGATCTTCGCGCTTGGGGCCACCTCCTTGATGGAGGTACAGGCTTCGATCCCCCCGCGCTTGGGCATCCGCACATCCATCAGCACGATGTCCGGCAGCAGATCCGCCGCCTTGTCGACGGCCTCCGCCCCGTCCCCCGCCTCCCCGACGACCTGGATGTCCTCCTCGGCCGCGAGCACGATCTCCAGCCCCCGGCGGAACAGCGCGTGGTCGTCCACGACCAGCACTCTGATCGGCTCCCCTCGCGAGGTGCCCGCGTCCGGGCCCATGCCGACGACGCCGTCGCGCGCGTCCTCGTCCCGCATCGGTCCGAAGCTGTCCGCCATCGTTCCTCCCCCTGAGGCTGGGGCCGTTGGTCCTGTGCCATCGCCAACCCGAGGCAACGGCCCACTCGTTGAGCCGCCCTGGCCATGATTCCATGCCTGGGCGACAACGCGGTGACGGAGCAAGGCGTGAAGTGGTCGCACGGGGGTGCCCCTGGGGGCGCACACGCGCTCCAGGGGCACCCGTCGGGTCATCACCCGCGCGGTCAGCCGCCGAGCGTGCCACCGGAGTCGGAGGCGTGCGCCTGTGCGGTGACCATCGTGTCGGTCTGGAGGTGGATCACGCCGTAGTCGTAGGCGTGCCGCCGGTAGACGACGCTGGGTTCCTTGGTCTCGGAGTCGACGAAGAGGTAGAAGTCGTGTCCGACCAGTTCCATCTCGTAGAGCGCCTGGTCGAGGGTCATCGGGGCCGCGACGTGGGTCTTCTCCCGGACGACGAGGGGTCCGTCGCCCTGCACCTCCAGCGAGCCCATCCGCTTGGTGGGCACGCCGTTCGCGTGGTCGGGGGCGGCCGGCTCGCCGTTTCCGCTGAGAGTGGCCACGCCCGGGACGTGGTCGGGGACCTCCGCCGCCGTCAGCCGGCGGGAGCCGCGTCGCGTGTAGCGCTTGTCGTGCTGCTTGCGCAGCTGTGCGTCGAGCTTCTCCGCCGCCAGGTCGAGTGCCGCGTACGGGTCGCTGGCCGCCGCTTCCGCCCGGATCACCGGGCCGCGGGAACGCAGCGTGATCTCCACCCGGTCGCACCGGTCGGCCTGTCGGGGGTTCGGCTCCTTGGACACCTCGACGTCCAGGCTGATCACCTTGCCGTCGAGCTTCTGGATCTTCTCCAGGTTCAGCTTCTCGGCCACGTGCTTGCGGAACCGCTCGGCCACTTCGGTCTTACGGCCCTTGACGACGATGTCCACGCAGAACTCCGTTCCCGGATCGCTCCGCTCCGTCGCGGAGCGTCTCCCTTTCGCACCAGATTCCGGTGAGCCCCGGAACCTTCTGACTCGGTGACGTCCACCTCCTCCCCCGAAGGAGAGATCCACATCCTGGGTGCCGCGGGTGATTTCCCGAAACCGCAGCACGGCATTCGGATTCGAGAGATACGGCCTGCGGCTTTGTCTCTCCGAACCGAACATATCTCGCCCGGACGGATGTCGTCACCCTCTACCTCGGCGTACCTCCGTTCAGGTGAATTGCGCCTCTCACCAGCTGCAACGAAGCACCTTCTCGATCAGTTCCGGTTTATTTCAAAAGAATCCGGTGACCCCGCGACCACGGCCGCGCACAGCACTCCACGCCGCCTCCTCTCCACCGGGTCGGGCCCTTCCAGGGCGACTCCACCGGACACTTCTTCACCTCCCCCCTCACACGCCTCTCCAATCACCCGCGCCGCCTCCGCGAGCGAAGCCCCGGTCGTGACGACGTCGTCGACGAGCACCACCGCCCTCCCCCTCAGCAGCCGGGCCCCCGCACCGCTCACCCTCAGCGCCCCGTCGAGGTTCTCCCACCGCTCCCGGTACCCGAGCCCGGCCTGGTCGAGCACCCCCGACCGCTGCCGCAGCACGGACGCGACCCGCACCTCCGCCCCACGCCTCCGCAGCACCCCCGCCGCCGCCAGCGCCACCCGCCGCACCGGATCATGCCCCCGAGCCCGCACGGCCCCCCGCCCGGAGGGCACCGGCACCAGCAGCACCCCACCACCCCCGGCCCTCACCTCACCGGTCCCGGCCCCGGCCCTCACCCCACCACCCCTGCCCGGCCCTCGTCCGCAAACCTCTCCCACCCCGGCCCCCACCTCGGCCGGCTCACCCACCCCCGTCCCGTCCAACCCCACCCCGACCGCCCGGGCCAACCCCTCCCCCAACGCCCCCACCAGCCCCAACGCCCCTCGCTCCTTGTGCGCCAGCAACACCCCCCGCACCGCCCCCGCGTACGGCCCCGCCGCACACACCGGCGGCAACCCGGCCGGACCGCCCACCGGCCGCACCCACCGCGCCGAAACCCCGCTCAACTCCTCCCGACACGCCCCGCAGAGCACCGTACGAACCCGCCCGCACCCCGCGCACTCACCCGGCAGCACCAGGTCGCCGAGGTCTCTCCACCACCGCCGTACTCCGTTCACACACCCCACTGTGCCCACGCCGAAGCCCGCCCGCCACCCCTGTGGAAAACTCCCGACATGCCCCCATCAACCCGCTACCGACCCGGTCACCGGCGCCGCCACGACTCCGCCTCCGACCCCCCGCCACCGCCCCGACGCAAAAGGGCCTGTCACCGCGACCGACCCCGGTGACAGACCCCCTGTTCCGCGGCCCTCACCCCGGATAGAACGCCACCGAAGCCGTCGGCTTCAGCGTCCGCCACCCGCCCCCACCCGGCAGCCACAGCAACCCGTCCTTGGACGTCGCGAACAACGGCGCCTCACTGTCCTCGGACGCCGCGATGCTCTGCACCTCCGTCAGCCCGGGCAGCGCCCCGGTCTCCGGCAGCGATCCGTCGCACTGGACGTACTGCACCTGCTCGACGCCCCCGGTCTCCTTGCCGACCACGACGAGCCGGCTGTCGGAGGCCCAGGAGACGGCCGTGACCTGCTCCAACTCGGGCGTCGCGGACCGCAGTTCCTGCACGGACACGACCTCCTGCCCGGCACTCTCCCGCTCCCGCTCGACCCGCCCCACGAACAGCGACTGCCGCCCCCCGGACTCGACGACGAGCGCGATCCGCACCCCGTCGGCCGCCACCCGCACCGCGTTGATCCGCCCGTCGAGCCCCGGCGTGCTCACCACGACCGGCGTGTCGTCGCCCTTGCCGAGCAGATGGAGCCGCGGCGCGGCGGGGTTGCGGTCGGCGACCCACAGATCGCCCTGGGCGTCCCAGCTGGGCGTGGTGAACCGGTCCTTCTCGGTGGCCCCGACGCTGGTCAGCAGCGGATTGCCGAGCGGGCTCCCGGACGACAGGGAGGTGACGTAGAGCTGCTTGCCGTCGAGGGTCACCCCGGCGGCCTCGTGCTCGTCGCGGGAGACGGCCACGGACCGCAGCGCCTTGCCGCCGTCCCCGAAGGCACCGGGCACGGACTCCGGGACGGCGTCGCTGCCGAGACTCATCCGCTGGAGCCGGTGCTCGCCGTCGATGAAGTACAGGTGCTCGGGCCCGTCGGCGGAGCCCCGCGCGGCGATCCCCTCCGAGCGGCTCTCGGTGAGCGAGCACAGCCGCCGTCCGCCGGCCTTCAGTTCGACCTCGTCGACGGCCGGGGTGAGGCTCTGGAGCGTGAACAGCATCTGCGCGGCCATCGCGTCGCACTTCGCCTGCCCGACGCCCTCGGCCTTGTCGTTGAGCGGCACGGTGAGCCTGTTCTGGTCGTCCGGCGCGAGCGGCCCCGCGTCGTCCGCGAGGGCCGTCCCCGTGGGGAAGCCCGACCGGACGACGGGCCGCAGCCAGTTGGTGGGCCCGGCGAGCAGCGAGCGGACCATCTGGGTCGTCGGATCGACGCGCTTGCGGACGTACACCGGGTCCGCGACGGCAGCGGAGGCGGTGCCCACGCGCGCGTCGGACGCGAAGTAGTACTTGTTGACGGACATGTAGTTACGGACGAAGTCCGACTGCCCCATGACGACGCCCTGGGGCACGTCGTCGATCCGCCACTGGTCCTTGTCGTCCTGCACGAGGTGCAGCGTCTGGAGGTATTTGCCCTCGGCGGGCGTGTACGACTGCTGGTCGTCCACGGCGGCCACGCGCGTGCCGTCCAGGGTGAACGACACGTCCCCGCCCTCACGCCCTCCGGAACGCTCCGGTGTCGCCCGGGGGCCGATGTCGAGGACGGTGGTGGAGCTGTCCGGCTTCCAGTTCTTCGCGGCCTTGCCGACGAGGTACTTCCGGGCCGTCGAGTAGGTCGGGTCGTCGCTGGTCAGCGCTTCGAGGAAGCCCTGGACGATCACCACGGGCGACGCGCCCTCCTGCGGCGGCATCGCGAACACCCGCACCTGCGTGTCCTGGCGGGGCGTGGACTCCACCCCGCGCAGGTCGCCGTGGTCGGGCATCGAGGCACAGCCGCCCAGCAGGACGGCCCCGCAGACCGCGTACGCCGTCGCGCGCCCCGGCGTGCGCCGTGCGCCCCCCTCACCGCCCACGAGCGGCCTCCCCTTCCTCGTCGGGAGCGCCGGGGGCGCCGTCCCGTCGTACGTCCGCGGGAACCGCTGTCCCCGCGCGGGGCACCACCCGGGCACCGCTGCCCGGGAGGGCCGTCGGATCGGCCGTGGGCGCGACGGCCGCTCCCACGCGCGGGAGGCGGCCGGCGGTCTGCTGCACCGGGACGGTGGCGCTCTTCTCGCGCGCGCGGGAGACGCCCTCCGGGCCGCGGTTCCTGCGCGAGTCCTTCGGCTCCAGCGGTATCGGCGATCCCCGCAGCGGCTCGTCGGCCGTCCTCGGCAGCGTCAGCCGGAACTGCGAGCCGCCCCCGGGCTCGCCCCACGCCTGGAGCCAGCCGCCGTGCAGCCGCGCGTCCTCCAGGGCGATCGACAGGCCGAGCCCCGTTCCCCCGGTGGTACGCGCGCGTGCCGGATCGGCCCGCCAGAAGCGGCTGAACACGCGCGTGGCCTCACCCGGCTTCAGCCCGACGCCGTAGTCGCGCACGGCGATCGCGACCGCCCCGCCCGCCGAGGCGAGCTTGACGACGACGTCCTTGCCCTCGCCGTGCTCCACGGCGTTGACGACGAGATTGCGCAGCACCCGCTCCACCCGCCGCGCGTCCGCCTCGGCGACGACGGGCTGCTGGTCGCCGACGATCCGTACGGTCGTCCCCTTGCGCTCGGCGAGCGGCGCGGCCCCGCCGACGACCCGCCGGACGACCTCCCGGAGGTCTATCGGCTCGGCCTCCAGCGCCGCCGCGCCCGCATCGAACCGGCTGATCTCCAGCAGATCCGCGAGCAGCGTCTCGAACCGGTCCAGCTGGTCGGCGAGCAGTTCGGCCGACCGCGCGGTCATCGGGTCGAAGTCCTCGCGCGCGTCGTGGATGACGTCGGCGGCCATCCGTACGGTCGTCAGCGGGGTGCGCAGTTCGTGCGACACGTCCGACACGAACCGGCGCTGCATCCGGGAGAGGTCCTCCAGCTGCTGGATCTTCAGCTGGAGGTTCTGCGCCATCTTGTTGAACGCCTCCCCCAGGCGCGCGATGTCGTCCTCACCGGTGACCTTCATCCGCTCCTGGAGACGCCCCGCGGACAGCCGTTCGGCGATCCCGGCGGCCATCCGCACGGGCGTGACGACCTGCCGGACGACGAGCCAGGCGATCGCCCCGAGGAGGACGACGACGAAGAGCCCGGCGGTCGCCAGGGTGCCCTTGACGAGGCTGAGGGACTTCTCCTCCTGGGTGAGCGGGAAGAGGTAGTACAGCTCGTAGGCGGCGCCGTTGGGGTCGCTCAGCCGCTTGCCGATGACCAGCGCGGGCTGGGACTCCTTGCCGCTGTCGTAGCGGATACGGGTGTAGCTCTGGGCGGCGGACGTGCTGTCCTTGATCCGCGCGCGCAGCGCCTCCGGCACGCTCGCGGTGGGACTGACGCCCCCGGAGGCACGCGGACCGGGCCCGCCCTCGCCACCGTCGGTGGGCAGCGTGACGACGTCGAAGGCGCCCTGGCCGCCACTGGACAGGGACGACACGAGGTCGCTGAGCCAGGGGCTGACGTTCTGCGCGGAACGGTCGGTGGAGGAGGCCGGGCCGTCGCCGCCGGCGGCCTCCGTGTCGGCCTGCTGCTTGGCGACCGCGAACCCGCCGGTCGCCTGGCTCTGCGAGGCCCGCACCTTGGCGTCCAGCAGCCCGTTGCGGACCTGCCCGATGACGACGAACCCGAGCAGCAGGACGACGCCGAGGGACATCAGCAGGGTCGTGACGACGACCTTGAGCTGGATGTTGCGCCGCCACAGCCGCATGACCGGCAGCAGCGGTCGCCGTACCCAGCGCAGCAGCAGCCGCAGCACCGGGCTGCCCTGTACGCCGCCCTGGAGCAGTCCGCCCTCCAGGAGCCGCCCGAGGCGGTCGCGGGGCGCCGTACGGCCCTTGTGGCCGCTCTGAGGGGCACCGGGCCGCTCCGGCCGGGCCCCGGACCCGCCGGGCGCCGACGCGGCACTGTGCCCGGACATGTCAGCTCGGCCCGGCCTTGTAACCGACACCGCGGACGGTCACGACGATCTCCGGCCGCTCCGGGTCCTTCTCGACCTTGGAGCGCAGCCGCTGGACGTGCACGTTGACCAGGCGGGTGTCGGCGGCGTGCCGGTAGCCCCACACCTGTTCGAGGAGGACCTCGCGGGTGAAGACCTGCCACGGCTTGCGGGCGAGCGCGACCAGCAGGTCGAACTCCAGCGGCGTGAGCGCGATCGACTGGCCGTCCCGCTTCACGGAGTGCCCGGCGACGTCGATGACCAGGTCACCTATCGTCAGCTGCTCCGGCGCCGGCTCCTCGGACCGCCTGAGGCGTGCCCTGATCCGCGCGACCAGCTCCTTCGGCTTGAACGGCTTCACGATGTAGTCATCGGCCCCGGACTCCAGGCCCACCACCACGTCGACGGTGTCGCTCTTCGCCGTCAGCATCACGATCGGCACCCCGGACTCAGCCCGGATCAGCCGGCACACCTCGATCCCGTCCCGGCCCGGCAGCATCAGATCCAGCAGCACCAGATCCGGCTTGGCCTCCCGGAAAGCAGCCAGCGCCTTGTCACCGTCGGCTACGAAAGACGGCTCAAAACCCTCACCACGCAGCACGATGCCGAGCATCTCGGCCAGTGCGGTGTCGTCGTCGACGACAAGGACTCGTCCCTTCATAAACGACATCATCCCATTCTCATAACGGTGCCCGGAGCGCAGGTGAGGCAGGTCACTGACCCGTGACCATAGCCGCAGTCGGCGGTCACTGTCTGCCCTGGCCCCCCTGCACCCCCGCGCGGAGCCCGCGCACCGCTCAGATCGTCACCCGCCGTGACCTCGCGCACAGCCCGGCGAGCGCCTGCGCGGTCACCGGCGAGACGGCACCCTCCTCGGTGACGATCGCCGTCACGAGCTCCGGCGGCGTCACGTCGAACGCCGGGTTGTACGCCTGCGTACCGAGCGGCGCCACCGGCACCCCGCCGCCCGCCCCGACGACCGGCGCCTGCGGGGAGACGGCCTCGGTCACCTCGTACCCGGGCCGCTGCTCGACCTCGATCGACGCCCCGTCGGGCGTCTCCAGGTCGACGGTCGTCACCGGGGCGACCACGACGAACGGGACGTGGTGGTAGCGGGCGAGGACGGCCAGCGGATAGCTGCCGATCTTGTTCGCGACCGACCCGTCGGCCGCGATCCGGTCCGCCCCGATCAGCACGGCGTCCACCTCCCCGGCCGCGAACAGCGACCCCGCCGCGTTGTCCGTGAGCAGCGTGTACGCCATCCCGGCGCGCGCCGCCTCGTACGCCGTCAGCCGCGCCCCCTGGAGCAGCGGACGGGTCTCGTCGACCCACAGCCGGCGCAGCCGCCCCGCGCGGTGCGCGGCCAGCGCCACCGCGAACGCCGTCCCCTCCCCGCCGGACACCAGCGAACCGGTGTTGCAGTGGGTCAGGACGCGGTGCCCGCCGCCCGGCAGCAGCTCGTCCAGCAGCGCCAGGCCGTGCGCGGCCATCCGGGTGCTCGCCTCGGCGTCCTCCCGGTGCAGCCGCCGCGCCGCCGCCAGCGCCGCCTGCGCGGCCCGCCGCTCGTCCCCGTCCCCGTCCGCGCCGAGCGCCGCGCGGTGCGCGTCCAGGGCCCGCCGTACGCCGACGGCGAGGTTGACGGCGGTCGGGCGGGCGCCCGCGAGGGCCGTCGCCGCGTCCTCGGCGTCGTACCCGCGCGCGGCGGCGAGCGCGACCCCGTAGGCCCCGGCGATGCCGAGGAGCGGCGCCCCGCGCACGGCGAGCGATCTGACCGCCTCCACCAGCACGGACGCGTCCGTGCACACCAGCTCGACCTCCTCCGCGGGCAGTCGTGTCTGGTCGAGGAGGACCAGAACGGGCCCTTCCGGCAGCTCCTCCCATCGGATCGCCGGTATCCCGGCGGGCCGCTCGTCGTCTCCGGTTCGCGTGTACGGATCAGCCATGCGGTGAGTCTGCCCAGGATCGGCCGGACCATGGAAGGTACGCGGTGCCCACCGCGGCCGGTCGCACTGTCGGTGCCCCATGGCACGATTGCACCCAACCTGCCACCGCGACCGCGGACCGGCACCGTGAAGGAGCGACGATGAACGACACTCCGGGCTGGGCCTCGCCCGGATCGGCCCCGTCCGAGGGCCCCGAAGGACAGGAGTCCGGCAAGCCCTCGGAACAGCAAGGCGGCCAACCGTCCGACTCCGGCATCCAGTGGTCCAAGGAGCAGCCGCCCCCCGCCCAGTGGACCGCGCCCACGCGCCAGACCCCCGGCCAGACACCCCCGCCACCCCCTCCGGGCCCCGGCACGCCCCCCACCGGCTGGAACGCCCCGACGACCCACCAGGGCCCCCAGGGCGGCCACGGCGCCCCCGGCGGCTGGGGAACCGGCTGGGGAGGCCCCCCGCCCGCCGCCAAGCCCGGCGTCATCCCGCTGCGCCCCCTCGGCGTCGGCGAGATCCTCGACGGCGCGGTCTCGACCATGCGCACGCACTGGCGCACGGTCCTCGGCATCTCCCTGGCCATCGCCGTCGTCGTCGAGGTCATCACCGTCCTCGTCCAGGGCTTCCTCCTGAACGGCGCGAGCACGGACGCCCTCGGCGACCCGAACGCCAGCCTCGACGAGGTCAGCCGGGCTGTGGGCGACTCGATGACCGCCTCGACGATCGTCTACGCGATCTCCATACTCGGCACGATCATCGCGACGGCCCTGCTCACGACCGTCACCAGCCGCGCGATCCTCGGCAAGGGCGTCACCCCCCGCGAGGCGTGGCGCGACGCCCTCCCGCAGCTGCCCCGCCTGTTCGGGCTGATCTTCCTGCTGATGCTCATCGTCGTCGTCACGCTCACCGTCGGCGCCCTGCCCGGCATCGCGGTGGGCGTCGCGGGCGGCAATACGGCGGCGGGGCTCGGCCTGGGCCTGCTCGGCGTCTTCGGCGCGGGCGCGGTCGCGATCTGGCTCGGCATCCGCTTCTCCCTCGCGCCGCCCGCGCTGATGCTGGAGAAACAGGGCATCAAGAAGGCGCTGAGCCGCTCCGTCAAGCTGGTCCGGGGCGCCTGGTGGCGGGTCTTCGGCATCCAGCTGCTCGGCTCGATCATCGCCGCCATCCTCTCGATGATCGTCCTCATCCCGTTCGCCCTCATCGGCACCGTCTTCGGGGACGGCGGCACGAACGGCAGCTTCCTCACCGACCCGTCCGCCGCCTACAGCTGGACGTACCTGACGATCACCGGCGTCGGCGCCGTCATCGGCTACACCCTGACGTTCCCGATCACAGCCGGCGTCTCCGTGCTCCTCTACGTCGACCAGCGCATCCGGCGCGAGGCCCTCGACCTCGAACTCGCCCGCGCCGCCGGTCTCCAGGACTACGGCACCTCCGGCACGACCCCCGGGAGCTGACGGCGTGCACCTGGCGGGGGGAACACTCAGGGCCCTGTGGTCGGCGGCCTCGGACGACACGCCGCCGCTGACCACGCCCCGCGATCCCGCGCGGGAGGCGGCCCGCCGCGAACTGTCCAAGCGGCTGTACCACGAGAACGACCCGAACCTCCTCCAGCGCGCCCTGGACGCCTTCTGGAAGTGGCTCGGCGACCTCTTCGACTCGGCGTCCGGCGCCACCCCGGGCGGCCCGCTCGGCCTCGCCGTCGTCGCGCTGGTCGTCCTCGCCGCCGTCGGCGCCCTGTGGTGGCGCCTGGGCACCCCCCGCCGGACGGCCGCCCCCGCCGCCCCGCTCTTCGGCGACCGCGCCCGCAGCGCCGCCGACCACCGCGCCGCCGCCGAGGAGCACGCCGCCCAGGGCCACTGGAACCAGGCCGTCCAGGAACGGATGCGCGCCATCGTCCGCGCCCTGGAGGAGCGCGCCCTCCTCGACACCCGCCCCGGCCGCACCGCCGACGAGGCCGCCGCCGAAGCCGGCCGCACCCTCCCGGACCACGCCGCCCGCCTGCACACCGCCGCCCGCGACTTCGACGACGTCACGTACGGCGGACGCCGCGCCGGCGAGCAGACGTACCGGCGCATCACCGACCTCGACGAGACCCTGGACCGTACGAAACCCCGGCTCACGGCCCACCAGGGGGCCGGCGGATGACCACCTCGACCTCCCCCACCGCCCGCCATCTGTGGACCCGCGCGCGGGGCGTCACCCTCGCCCTCGCCCTCCTGCTGATCACGGGCGTCACCGTCGCCGCGCTCCGGTCCGGCGCCCACCACGGCGAACTCGACCCGCGCTCCGCCGACCCCTACGGCAGCCGCGCGATCACCGAACTCCTCGCCGCCCGGGGCGTCACCACCCGCCTGGTGACCACCCTGGACGACGCCCGCGCGGCGGCCGGCCCCGACAGCACCCTCCTCGTCGCCGTCCCGGACCTGCTGACCGAGCGCCAGCAGAGCGCCCTGTACGCGGCGACCGCCGGCTCCGGCGGCCGTACCGTCCTCGTCGCCCCCGGCAGCTGGTCCGTCCAGACCCTCGCCCCGGGCGTCGTCGCCGACCCGGCGACCAGCCGCGACGCCACCCTCGACCCCGGCTGCGACCTCCCCGAGGCCCGCCGCGCGGGCACCGCCGACACGGGAGGCCACCGCTACACCGTCACCCGGCAGGGCATCGACGAGTGCTACCCGAGCCGCCGCCTGGCCACCCTGCTGCGCGTCCCGGCCGAGACGGGGGACGGCGACACCGTCGTCCTCGGCGCCCCCGACATCCTCCTCAACGACCGCCTCGACCAGCAGGGCAACGCCTCGCTGGCCCTTCAACTCCTCGGCTCCCGCCCCCATCTGGTCTGGTACCTCCCCTCGCTCTCCGACTCCACCGCCGCCACCCCCGAGGAGGAGAAGAGCCTCTTCGACCTGCTCCCCTCCGGCTGGCTGTGGGGCACCCTGCAACTCTTCTTCGCCGCCGCGCTCGCCGCCCTGTGGCGGGCCCGCCGCTTCGGACCGCTCGTCCCCGAGCGGCTCCCCGTCGCGATCCGGGCCTCCGAGACCGTCGAAGGCCGGGCCCGCCTCTACCGCAAGGGCGACGCCCGCGACCGCGCCGCCGACGCCCTGCGCTCCGCGACCCGCATCCGCCTCGCCCCTCTCCTCGGCCTCCCCGCCGCCCACGCCCACACGCCCGAGACCCTGATCCCCGCCCTGTCCGACCGGCTCCGCACCGACGGACAGACCCTGCACTCCCTCCTCTTCGGCCCACCGCCAGGCGACGACGCGGCCCTGACCGCCCTCGCCGACCGACTCGACGCCCTCGAAAGTGAGGTACGCCGTCCATGATGGACCCGACCACTGACAACGCCGGGAACACCGGCGATCCGAGCGCCGCCCGCGCCTCCCTGGAGGCCCTGCGCGCCGAGATCGCCAAGGCCGTGGTCGGCCAGGACCCCGCCGTCACGGGCGTCGTCGTCGCCCTCCTGTGCCGGGGCCACGTCCTGCTCGAAGGCGTCCCCGGCGTCGCCAAGACCCTCCTGGTCCGCTCCCTCGCCGCCGCCCTCGACCTGGACACCAAGCGCGTCCAGTTCACCCCCGACCTCATGCCGAGCGACGTCACGGGCTCCCTCGTCTACGACACCCGCAGCGCCGAGTTCTCCTTCCAGCCCGGCCCGGTCTTCACCAACCTCCTGCTGGCCGACGAGATCAACCGCACCCCGCCGAAGACCCAGTCGTCCCTCCTGGAGGCCATGGAGGAGCGCCAGGTCACCGTGGACGGCACCCCGCGCCCCCTCCCGGACCCGTTCCTGGTCGCCGCGACCCAGAACCCCGTCGAGTACGAGGGCACCTACCCCCTCCCCGAGGCCCAGCTCGACCGCTTCCTCCTCAAACTGACGATCCCCCTGCCCACCCGGCAGGACGAGATCGACGTCCTCACCCGGCACGCCGACGGCTTCGACCCCCGCGACCTGCGCGCCGCCGGCATCCGCCCCGTGGCGACCGCCGCCGACCTGGAAGCCGCCCGCGCGGCCGTCGCGAAGACCGCCGTCTCCCCCGAGATCACCGCGTACGTCGTCGACATCTGCCGCGCCACCCGCGAATCGCCGTCCCTGACGCTCGGCGTCTCCCCGCGCGGGGCGACCGCCCTGCTGGCGGCCTCCCGCGCGTGGGCGTGGCTCACGGGCCGCGACTACGTCATCCCGGACGACGTGAAGGCCCTCGCCCTGCCGACGCTCAGGCACCGCGTCCAGCTCCGCCCCGAGGCCGAGATGGAGGGCGTCACCGCCGACTCCGTCATCACTTCTGTCCTCGCCCACGTCCCCGTCCCCCGCTGATGGCCCTCACCGGCCGCGCGGCCCTCCTCGCCGCCCTCGGCTCCCTCCCGGTCGGCCTCTGGGACCCCGGCTGGACCGGCATCCTCGCCGTCAACGCCCCCTTGGCACTGGCCTGCGCCTGCGACTTCGCCCTCGCGGCCCCCGTACGACGACTCTCCCTGACCCGCACCGGCGACACAACCGCCCGCCTGGGTGAGCCCGCGGACGTCACGTTGACGATCACCAACCCGTCCCGCCGCCCCCTCAAGGCCCAGCTCCGCGACGCCTGGCCCCCCAGCACCGCCCCGGAAACGGACCGCCACCCCGTGACGGTCCCCACCGGCGAACGCCGCCGCGTCACGACCCGCCTACGACCGACCCGCCGCGGCGACCACCAAGCCGACCGCGTCACCATCCGCTCGTACGGCCCCCTCGGCCTCTTCACCCGCCAGGGCACCCACAAGGTCCCCTGGACACTGCGCGCGCTTCCCCCGTTCACCAGCCGCAAACACCTCCCCGCCAAACTGGCCCGCCTACGGGAGCTCGACGGCCGGACGAGCGTCCTCACGCGCGGGGAGGGCACCGAGTTCGACAGCCTCCGCGAGTACGTCCCCGGCGACGACACCCGCTCCATCGACTGGCGTGCCACCGCCCGCCAGACCACCGTCGCCCTGCGCACCTGGCGCCCGGAACGCGACCGCCACATCCTCCTGGTCCTCGACACCGGCCGCACCTCCGCCGGCCGCGTCGACGACGCCCCACGCCTCGACGCCGCCATGGACGCGGCCCTCCTCCTGGCAGCCCTCGCCTCCCGCGCGGGCGACCGCGTAGACCTCCTGGCCCACGACCGCCGCGTCCGCGCCCTGGTCCAGGGCCGCACCGCCCGAGACGTCCTCCCCTCCCTCGTCAACGCCATGGCCACGCTGGAAGCGCAACTAGTCGAAACCGACGCCCGCGCCCTCACCTCGACCATCCTGCGTACGACACCCCGGCGCACCCTGCTCGTCTTGTTGACGACGCTCGACACGGCCCCCGTCGAGGAGGGCCTCCTCCCCGTCCTCCCCCAGCTCACCCAACGCCACACAGTCCTCGTCGCCTCCGTCGCCGACCCGCACATCGCCCGCATGGCAGCGGCCCGGGGCGACGTCGACGCGGTCTACGAGGCGGCAGCGGCAGCCCAGGCCCAGACGGAACGCCACCGCACGGCGGAGCAACTCCGGCGTCATGGGGTCACCGTCGTCGACGCGACTCCCGACGAATTGGCGCCGGCGCTGGCCGACGCGTACTTGGCCCTGAAGGCCGCAGGGCGGCTGTAAAAACAGCTACAAAAAAGGGCCCCTCCTTCCCGGAGGGGCCCAAAAAGCGAAAAACCCCGCACTCGAAAGTGCAGGGTTTTTCTAAAGATTGTTCGGCGGCGTCCTACTCTCCCACAGGGTCCCCCCTGCAGTACCATCGGCGCTGTGAGGCTTAGCTTCCGGGTTCGGAATGTAACCGGGCG
>NZ_JBEXLS010000014.1:0-255088 GCF_040610055.1 Streptomyces sp. NPDC004539
CCAGCCCGCCAGCCCGCCAGCCCGCCAGCCCGCCAGCCCGCCAGCCCGCCAGCCCGCCAGCCCGCGCGGGCCGAGCCAGCTGCCAGGCTGCCCTCACCGCCCAGCCCGCTGACCAGCCGGTCCGCGCTCACCGCCAGGTCCCGCTCACCGCCAGGTCCCGTTCACCGCCAGCCCCCGCTCACCCCAGCCCCCGATAGAAAGCCAGATGAAGCCGGGCCGCCCGGTCCCACGTGTGCCCGGCGGCGAGTGCGCGCCCGGCGTCCCGTCGGGCCGGGTCCCGTGTCGTCATGGCACGGTCGAGCGCGTCGGCCAGAGACGACGGCGTTTTCGCGAAGCGTGCGGCCGAGCCGAACACCTCCCGCAGCACCGGCAGATCCCGTACGACCAGCGGGACCCCCGCCGCCAGCGCCTCCATCGCGGCGAGCCCGAAACCCTCCTTCAGAGAGGGGAAGGCGAAGACCGAGGCGGCGCTCACGAGAGCCGGCAGTTCGTCGTCCACAACAGGTCCCAGGACGACCGGTTCCACGCCGAGTTCGGCGGCCCGCCGCTCCCACCGAGCCCGGTAGTCGCGGTAGTCGAACAGGGTCTCGCCGCCTGCGATCACCAGACGGACATCGTTCTCGCCGAGCCGCGCGTACGCCTCCAACAGGTCCAGGGAGCCCTTGCGGGGCTCGATCCCGCCGACGGTCAGGACGTACCGGCCGAACCGCGAACGCCACCTGTCCCGCGCCACCGGGTCGACGCCCGCGAAACGCTCGTACGCCACCCCGTTCGGAATCACCTCCGCCGCCAGCCCCCACCCCTCTCGCAGCTCCTGAGCCACCGGACGTGAGACACAGACGTGGGCGTACGGCTCGACGATCGCCTTCTCGTGGCAGGCGGCCAGTTCCGGCGTGGTGAACCGGTCGAGATGGTGGACCGTACGGACGCAGCGGCCGACGGCGTTGGCGCTGATGCAGTCCTGCGCGTGGACGACGTCGTAGGGCGCGGCGTCGAACGCGTCGCGGAGGACCGCGATCGAGCGCAGGATGCGCGCACCGGTCGTCTCACCGGGCGGACCGTCGGGGAAGGGCACGATCCGCAGGCGTACGGCGGGATCGACGGGCCGGAAGAAGCCCGCGTCGCCGCCCCGGCCCAGGCTCCAGACGGTGACGTCCTCGCCCAGCGCGGCGAGGGCCTCGGCGAGGGCGAGGGTGTGGACGACGCCGCCGCGCGGCTTGGTGGAGTAGCTGAGCAGGGCGATCTTCACGAGGGACCCTCCCGGTACGCGGCCGGCCGCCGCTCGTCGAGGTGGCGCAGGACCCGGCGGGCCCGCTCGATCTCCTCCCGCACGTCGACCTCCGCGACGGCGAGCCCGGCCTTCGCCCAGGTCCGGGCGAGGATGTCACCGCCGGGCCCTACGACCTTGGCCTGCCCGAGGAAGCGCATCCCGCCCAGCGCGCCGGTCTGGTTGGAGGAGGCCAGGACGACCTGGTTCTCGGCGGCCCGCGCCTGGTCGTAGAGGTCGAAGAGGCGGGCCTGCCGGTCCTGGGCCATGCGCGGGGCCCGGTTGGTGATCGACGTCGGCCACGCGGACAGGCAGGCGAGGATCTCGGCGCCGTCCAGGGCGAGGGAGCGGGCGGACTCGGGGAACGTCTTGTCGTAGTCGATGAGCATGCCGAGCCGCCCGACGGGGGTGTCGAAGGCGTCGAAGCGGTCACCGGGGGAGTAGGCGGCCGTCTCCCCGGCCGGCAGGTGCACCTTGCGGTGCCGGCCGAGCACGCCGTCCCCGCTGACGCAGACCGCCGCGTTGTAGCGGTCGGTGCCGCCGTCCTCGCAGTAGCCGACGCACACCACCATCTCCGCCGCCAGCCCGGCCACCCGCAGGATCAGCGGGTCGTCCGGCTTGAGGGCCGGGGGCAGCGCCTCGGGGTCGGGGTCGCGCAGGTCGGAGAGGTAGCCGCCGAGCGCGGCGTCGGGCAGGACGAGCAGTCCGGCGCCCTGCGCGCGGGCGTCGTCGATCGCCTTGGCGACCCTCGCCAGGTCGAACTCCAGGTCGCGGCCGAAGTGGGCGGCCACGGCCGCGATCCGGATGGTGCTCATACGCTGACTGCTCCCGCGGCTGTGTAGGTGTCCGGGCGCCGGTCGCGCAGATGCCCCATCGACCGCCGCGCGGTCTCCAGGGCCCGGGCGACGTCGAGTTCGGCGACCGCCACCCCCGCCCCGACACCCGTGCCGGCGATGATCTCACCGCCGGGGTCGACGACCTTGGCACTGCCGACGAAGCGTAGCGACCCGAACGTGCCCGCCTGGTTCGCGGACAGCCACACGATCTGGTTCTCCAGCGCGCGGGCCCGGTCGAAGAGGTCGAAGCGGCGTTTCCAGCGGTCCTGTTCGAGGTCGGCGACCGCCGCCGTGCGCGCGCCGGGCCAGGCCGACACGCACACCCCGATCTGGGCGCCGTCCAGCGCGAGCGCTCTCGCGGACTCCGGGAACGCCTTGTCGTAGCAGATCATCATGCCGATCCGGCCGACCGGCGTGTCGAAGGCGCGGAACCGGTCCCCGGAGGCGTAGCTGGCGTCCTCGCTCAGCGGCTGGTGCACTTTGCGGTGGTTGCCGAGGACGCCGTCACCGGTGACACAGACGACGCTGTTGTAGCGCGCGTCCCCGGCGTCCTCGCAGTACCCGGCGACAACGGTCAGCTCCCCGGCCAGCGCGGCGAGCCGGCGGATCTCGGGGCCGTCGAGGGCCAGCGGGGGCGGGCCCGCGTCGAGTTCGGCGTCGTCGTCGAGGCTGAGGAGATAGCCGCCCAGGCACGCCTCCGGCAGGGCCAGCAGCCGTACGCCCCGCTCGCGGGCCTCCCCGATCAGCCGTCCGGCGATCGCGAAGTCCTCCTCCAGGTCGCGGCCGAACTCGGCGGCCACGGCCGCCATGCGCAGGGTGCTCATGCGGGTCCCATCCCGGTCACCGTGGACGTGACCGCTTCGGTGATCTCTCCGTCGGGCCAGCGCAGCCCGACGCCTTCTCCTGTGGCCAGTTCGCCGCACTCGGCACCGGAGGCGGGCCCGGCCGGCAGCGGCGGGGCGCCCGGGGCGTCGGCGGTGAGCATGGCCCAGCCCGGGAAACACGTCAGCCAGTCCCCGACGCCCGCCCCGGACGGCCGGGGCACGGCGGCCACGTCGAGGACGGCCCGGCAGCCGCTCGCCTCCGCGAGCATTCCCAGCGTCCCGGCGATCCCCGCCATCGACACGTCCTTCGCGGCGGCCGGCCGCCCGGCGGCCACCGCACCGGTCATGGCCCGCAGTTCGTCCGTACGGCGCCGGCTCGTCGAGTCCCACTGCCGCCCCCGGTATCCGGGCCGCCAGCCGCCGCCGAGGTCGGCGGTGAGCCGGACGGCGTGTCCGGGACGGCCCCCGCCACCGAGGACGGGGTGCGCGGTACGGCCCAGCGCGGTCACCGACAGGGCGGCGGGCACGCCGAGTTGAGTGTGCCCGCCGAGCACCGGGACGTCGTACGCCCGTGCCGCGCGCCCCAGTCCGGCCAGTACCCGGGCGGCGTGCGCGGCGTCCCTCGCGCCGACCGCGTCCAGCAGGCCGAGCGGTGAGGCGCCCATCGCGGCCAGGTCGTTGACGTTGACGAGGACGGCGCACCAGCCCGCCCACCAGGGGTCGCGCTCGACCATGGACGGCAGGATCGCGTCGCACGCAGCGATCACGTCCGTGCCGGGGACGGGCGCTCCGTCGTCGCCCACGAAACCGGTCGCGGAGGGGGCGGCCCGCACCGCGGGCAGGGCCCCGCCGACCGGGTCCTGCCGTGCGGTGCGGGCCGCCGGTCCGGGCAGGCCCGCCAGCAGCGGGCCGAGGGCGGCCTTGGTGGCCGTGGCGAGGGCGGCGATCCGGCCGATCGGCCACCGCATCAGCACATGGGGAGCGCCGGCCACCGTGACCGGCCGCACGGAGTGCCAGCCCAGCCGCCGGAACAGCACCTCGTTGCGGCGCTGCACGGTCGCGTCGAACCGCAGCACCCCGTCCGCCTCCGCCCGCGCGCAGGCGGCCCGCACCAGCGCCGCGCCGATCCCGTGCGGCCCGCGCGCCCTCGGCGCGACGACGAGCCGGCCGCCCGCCCACCAGCCGAGATCCGGTCCGTCGTCGACCGGCCCGAGCCGCACCCCGCCGACGACCTCGCCGTCCCGTTCCCTGGCGACCAGGACGACGGTCCGGGGATCGGCGTCGCGGTCGTCGAGATCGTGTCCGTCGAACAGCCCCTGCTCACGCACGAACACCTCGCGCCGCAGCCGCCGGTACGCGGCCAGCTCCTCGGCGCTGCCGGCCTGCCGGATGCGGAAGGCCGGGCGCCGGGCGAGGGTGCTGCGGTCGCCGAGGAGGGCGAGGATGTCGTACGGCCGTTCCGCCGCCGGTGCCGGGGTTCCGTCGAGCAGCACGCCGCTCACCCGCCCGCCGTCGACAGGACGCTGCACGCCCCGCAGGCCGCGCACCCCGCCCGCTGGTCAGCGCCGCGCATCCCGGCCTCGCGCAGCCGGGCGGCGACGCCCTCCGTGACGTACCGCAGGAGGTCCGCGCTCGGCGCCTCGATCCCGTCGCGGGCGGCGAGCGTGCCGCGCATCGGCCGGAAGGGGACGACGAAGGGGTACACCCCCCGGTCGATCAACTCGCCCGCCCCGGCGATGAGATCGTCCGGGTTCTCGCCGAGGCCGACGAGCAGGTAGGTGGAGACCCGGTTGGGTCCGAAGACACGCACCGCCTCGTCCCAGGCGGCCCGGTAGTCGGCCAGCGGGACCGTCGACTTGCCGGGCATCCAGCGGCGGCGCACCTCGTCGTCGAGGGACTCGACGTGGATGCCGATCGCGGTGGCCCCGGCGTCGCGCAGCGCCGTGATCCAGGAGAGGTCCCCGGGCGGCTCGCACTGCACCTGCACCGGCAGCCCCGGCACCGCCTGGAGAACGGCGCGCACGGACCGCACGAGAGCACGGGCGCCCCGGTCCGGACCGGTCGTCGTACCGGTGGTCATCACCATCTGCCTGACGCCGTCGAGCCGTACGGCGGCCTCCGCGACCTCGGCGAGCTGCGCCGGGGTCTTGGCGGCGACCGTCGCGCCGGAGCGCAGGGACTCCTCGATGGTGCAGAAGCGGCAGCGGTCCGGTTCGGCGTAGCGGACACAGGTCTGGACGACGGTGGTGGCGAGGACGTCGGCGCCGTGCAGGCGGGCGATGTGCTCGTAGGGGACGCCGTCGGCGGTGGCCAGGCCGTAGAACCTGGGGCGCTGTACGGGGGTGAGGCTGAGGCCCGTGTCGTTCTCGCCGAGCCACACCTTGCCGTCGCGCACCCGGTAGGGGCTCGCGGGGTTGCGGGGGAGGGCGGCGTTGGCACCGTCGACGAGGACGTGGCCGTCGTCGCTGGGGCCCGCGCCGTCGGGGCGCCGCACGGGAGTGTCCGACGCCACCCCGTGCAGGGCGAGTTCGGCGCGGTTCAGGATGCGGACGTCCACGGCTGTCGGTCCGGTGCCAACACTCACGGCTCGCTCCTTACAGCTGGTAGGTGGAGTTGATGACGGCGCCCTTGCGGGCGTAGTGGATCAGCGCGTCCTGGACGTCGAGGGGGTGGGTGGGGATGACCCCCTCGATGAGGTCCTCCTCGCGGGCGCCGTGCAGGGAGAGGCCGAAGCGGCAGCAGTACACCTTGCCGCCCTCGGCGATGAACGTCTTGAGCTGGTTGTTGATGTTGTGCTCGCCGGGGAACGCGGAGTTCCCGACGGTCGGGAAACCGCGCGTGGCGAGGCAGTTGAGGGAGCCGGGGCCGTAGAAGTAGATCGCGGTCTCGAAGCCCTTGCGCAGCGCCCGGGTCGCCTGGAGGACGGCGACGAAGGACACCGACGACTCGTGGGCGATGCCGTGGACGAGCGTGAAGTAGGTCTCGCCGTCCTCGGCCTGGTAGTCGGGGAAGACCTTGGTGGAGCCGTAGATGCTGGAGCCGTCGGCGAGGGAGGGGTGGGGGATCTCGTCGAGGGACTTCCGCTCGACGTCGCTGAGTTCGGCGGGGGATGCGGACATGGCTGGGCTGCCTTTCTGCTGGGGATGGAGCGGGGTGAGGGAGCCGGGTCAGTCGTAGAGGGCGGCGAACGTGTCCCGGAAGACGAGGTCGCCGAGTTCGCCGCCACCCGTCGCGGCGGCGAGCCGGGCGTACTCGCCGGTGAAGTCGCCCCACGGCTGGTCGCTCGCGAAGAGCACGCGGTCGTGGCCGATGCCCCGGTGCTCGATCTCCCGGGCCAGCCAGTACGGCAGGAAGCCGATGGCCCAGGAGAGGTCGGTGTAGACGCGCTTGCCGGCGGCGATCCAGTCGAAGAACCGGGCGCCGGCGAGCTTGATGTGGCCGCTCATGCCGCCGCCGAAGTGCACGAGATGCACGGCGACCTGATCGGCGTACCAGTCGACGAGGTGGCCGACCTCGTCGATGTCGGAGGCGGCCCCGGGCGAGGTGTGGACGTGGACGACCAGGTCGTGCCGGGCGGCCGTCGCGAAGATGCGGTCCAGTTGCGGGCGGCAGGCGGGGTCGGTGGGCCGGCCCCCGAGGAGGAAGCTCAGCTTGAGCGCCTTCACGCCGGGTTCGCCCGCCAACGCCAGTGCCTGCGCGGTGCGTTGCTCGTCCTCGGGGCGCGGGGACACCCACAGTCCGGCGCGGAGGCGGTCGTCCGTCTGGGCGGCCTCGATCACCAACTCGTTGAAGGAGAAGGCGATCGCGGGGTCCGGGACGCCGTAGTTCGGGATGACCAGGGCCCGTTCGGTGCCCTCCGCGTCCAGATCGGCGAGCAGGTGCCTGATCGTGGCGCGGGCGGTGGTGTCGGGGTGGACCGGGGGTCCGCCGTAGAAGGGGAAGGCGGGCAGGACGCCGATATGGCGGTGCGCGTCGAAGACCATGGGTGTCCTCAGCCGATCGGGAGCGCGGGGGAGAGGCCGCCGGGGGCGCCGGTGAGGGTGCCGCAGACGTCGGCCAGGCGGCGGGAGGCGTCGATGTGGCCGGCCAGGAACTCGGCGTCGCGGCCCACCGCCTCGAACCGGCCCGAGCCCCACGAGTACTGCCAGGGCAGGCCCAGGAAGTACAGGCCGGGGACGTTGGTGACACCGCGCCAGTGCATCGGGTAGCCGCGCCCGTCGAACACCGGGATCTCGATCCAGCGGTGGTCGCGGGCGAAGCCGGTGGCCCAGACGACGGAGGTGACACCGGCGGCGGCGAGATCGAGTTCCGGGACGTGCCCGGCCGGCTCCCACACGGGTGTGTACCGGGGTTCGTCCGGCGCGTCGATCCCGTGCGCGGCGATGTACGCGTCGATCGCGTCCTTGATGCCCTCCGCGACGGCGTCCGCACGGTCGAGGTTCACCTTCAGGTCGTCGGCGAACTCCAGCCGCTCGCCCATGACTTGGGTGAGCCGCCCGTACAGCCGCATCCCGTCCCGGGCGAAGGCCCGCAGATCGATGTCACGCCCGCCGTCCCGCCCCGTGACGTAGTGGTTGACGCGCATCCGTACGGCGCTGGCGTCGTCGAATTCGTCGATCGACTTCGTGTAGTGCCCCATGTCGTCCAGCCAGGCCACACAGTCCCGGCCCCGGTAGAACCGGGCCACCCGGGGCGCGCTGCCCACGGCCAGGTGCACCTGCCGTCCGGCGAGATGCAGGTCCTCGGCTATCTGGCAGCCGGACTGCCCCGTACCCACCACCAGCACGGCCCCGTCGGGGAGTCGCCCGGGGTTGCGGTAGCCGGAGGAGTGCACCTGCTCGACACCGGGAGGCAGCCGGTGGGCGAGGACCGGAGTGGACGGCGTGTGGTACGGGCCGGTCGCGACGACGACCTGATCAGCCGTCAATCTCCCCGCTGTCGTGGTGAGTTCGTACGTCCCCTCCGGCGCCCGGCGCAGTCGCGTCACCGCCACCTGCTCCACCAGCGGCGGCCGGAAGAAGGCGACGTAGTCCTCGATGTACCGCAGGATGTCGGCGCGGACCATGAACCCGTCGGGGTCGTCCCCCTGGTAGGGGAAACCGGGGAGCCGGCACTGCCAGTTCGGGGTGACCAGGCAGAAGGAGTCCCAGCGGCGCTCGCGCCACTCGTACCCGACCCGGTTCGCCTCGATCACGACGTGCCCGACACCGCGCCGCGTCAGGGCGTGGCTGACGGAGAGCCCCGCCTGACCACCGCCGATCACCGCGACCGGGTAATGCGCTCCCGCGATCTCCGGTACCCGGCTCACAGCGGGCTCCCGTCCGCGTAGGTCAGCGACTCGACCGTCACCCTGGCGCCCGTGGCGGAGCCGTACCCGGCGGCGGTCTCCTCGATCCGCGCGAGCTGGTCCGAGGCGCCGGAGCAGGAGAAGCCGAACTTCTCCCGGACCCGTTCCCCGGCGATGCCGAGCGCCGTACGGCTGCGCTCCACGAAGTCCGGGAGTTCGTACTCGCCGCCCGCCGTGAAATAGTCCTGGACCACCGTCGAAGGGGAATAGCAGCGCTGCGTCATGCCGTCGGGCCAGCGCACGTGGAAATACGTCTCAGGCATGAGATCCTCCAAGGGAGGCGCCGAGTCGGGAATTCCGCTCGGCGGCCTTGTGAACACCACTTCAGCCCCGCTCCATTACCGGTCCGAGTCATCCGGAATAAACGGGTGTTACCGAAACCTCACGGCGTCTGCGTATGTGCACAGCCGCTGTGTACCGATGCTTATTGGCGCCCCAGTCGGCGGCTCGCATCATGAGGTCACGACACCGGAGGCGAAGCACGGGAGGAGTGGGCGATGAGTGAGGTCGCTTGGATCGGGCTGGGGCACATGGGCGTTCCGATGGCCGCCCATCTGGTCGGGGCAGGGCACACCGTGCGCGGCGTCGACATCGACGGGACCGCCCGGCGGACGGCCCGGGAAGCCGGCGTCGAGCCGGCCGGTTCGGTCGCCGAGGCCGTCCGGGGCGCGGACGTCGTCTTCACGATGTTGCAGTCGGGGCCGGTCGTCGAGGAGGTCCTGACCGGGCCGGCGGGCGCCTTCGCCCACCTGGCCCCCGGAGCGGTCGTCGTGGACTGCTCGACGATCGGCATCGACATGGCCCGCTCGCTGTACCGCCGGGCCGAGGAACACGGGGTCGGCTTCGTCGACGCCCCCGTCTCCGGCGGGGTCCAGGGCGCCGAACAGGCGTCCCTCACGCTCATGCTGGGCGGTGACGCGGTCGACGTGGCCCGCGTGGAGCCGCTGCTCAAGTCGATCGGCTCGTACATCGTGCACGTGGGGGCCAGCGGCGACGGCCAGGCGATGAAGGTCGTCAACAACGCGATGATGGGCATCAGCATGGCCGCCTCCTGCGAGGCCGCCGTACTCGCCCAGCGGCTCGGTCTCGACCCCCAGGTCTTCTACGACGTCGTCCTGCGCTCCTCGGGCGACAGCTGGACCTTCCGCAACTGGTTCCCCCTCCCGGGCGTGGTCCCGACCTCGCCGAGTTCCCACGGCTACGAACCCGGATTCATGGTCGACCTCGTCCACAAAGACCTGCGCCTCGCCACCGAGACCGCCGAGGAGTTCGACGTACGCATGGACGTCGTGCGCACCGCTATGCGGCTGTTCGCGGAGGCGTCTGAATCGGGGGCGGGAAAACGCGATCTCACCGCGCTGGCATTGGAACTGGGGGCCGTGGTCCGAACGCCGGGGGAGCGGTTTGGACCGCTCGACCGAATTGCCTGACCGAGTGACTTCGAACGGGTACGACTACTTCCTGTACGGGGCGAGCGCGGCCCTCGTCTTCGGGGAGGTCTTCTTCCCGTCGTCCGACCCGCTGACCGGCACGCTCCTCGCCTTCCTGACCTTCGCCGTCGGATTCCTCGCCCGCCCCTTCGGCGCCGTCGTCTTCGGGCACTTCGGCGACAAGGTGGGACGCAAGAAGGTCCTGGTCGTCAGCCTGGTCATGATGGGCGGCTCGACGATGCTGATCGGCTGCCTCCCGGGCTACGCGGCCATCGGGCCCGCCGCGCCCGTGCTGCTCGCCCTCCTGCGCCTGGTGCAGGGCTGCGCGATGGGCGGCGAGTGGGGCGGCGCGGTGCTGCTGGTCTCCGAACACGGCGACGCCCGGCGGCGCGGGTTCTGGGCCTCGTGGCCGCAGAGCGGGGTGGCCGCCGGGAACATGCTCGCGGTGGGCGCGCTGGCCCTGATGTCCGGGTTCCAGAGCCGGGACGACTTCGTCGCCTGGGGCTGGCGCGTGCCCTTCCTGCTCTCCGCGGTCCTGGTCCTGGTCGGCCTGTGGATACGCCTGTCCATCGACGAGTCCCCGGTCTTCGCGCGGGAGGCGGCGGCCAGGAGCACCCCGGCCGGCGGACGCCACCGGCCGCTGGCCGACCTCCTGCGCCACCACTGGCGGGACGTCCTCGTCGCGATGGGGGCCAGGTTCGCCGAGAACATCGCCTACTACGTGCTGACCACCTTCGTCCTCGTGTACTGCGTGGACCACCTCGGGATGAGCGGACAGGCCGCCCTGAACGCCGTCCTCGCCATCACCGTCGGACTGGTCTTCCACAGCGCCATGTACGCCCCGCAGGCCGCGTTCTTCGCCGAGCTGTTCGCCACCCGCGTCCGCTACTCCGGAGCCTCCGTCGGCGCCCAGCTCGCCTCGGTGGCGGCCGGCGCCCCCGCGCCGATCATCGCCGTCTCCCTGCTGCGGTCGTACGGCTCCGCGAGCCCATCGCCCTCTACCTGACGCTGGCTTCGGCCGTGACCGTCGGCGCCGTCCTCTGCGCGAGGGAGACCCGGGGGCGCGACCTGGCGCAGACGCCGCCCGGCACGCGGGCCGCCGCAGGGCGGCGGGAAGAGGCGCCCTCGGCGTGACGGGCCGGCACCCGGCGTGTGCGTTTCTGCACGGAGCCGGTGCCGACGCCGCTCTTGTGCGCCCATTCTTACGGCCCACATGATGACGGCGTGCTGAAGGACACCTCAACCGGCAGGGGCACCCCGACCGGCGGGGACCGGCCCAGAGTTCACGAGGCACGGCAGCCGCGCGCGGACGATCTGCGGTATCTGCTGGCCGTCGCCCACACCGGCCGCCTCGTCGCTGCCGCCGCCGCGCTCGGCGTCGACCACACCACGGTCTCCCGCCGCATCCGCGCCCTGGAGAAGACCCTCTCCGCCCGGCTCCTGGAACGCGGCTCCGACGGCTGGGAGCTGACCGAGCTGGGCCGGATCGTCGCCGAACGGGCCAGGCCGATCGAGGACGCGCTGGAACACGTGGTCCTCGCGGCGCGCGGCATGGCCCAGGACACCCTGGTGGGCAACTTCCGCATCACCGCGCCGGACGGCTTCGGCGCCCTGTTCACGGCCCCGGCCCTGGCCCGCCTCCAGCGCGAGCACCCCGGGCTGACCGTCGAACTGATCACCGCCACCCGCCAGTTGAACCTCCACCAGTCGGGCTTCGACCTGGCGATAGCGGTCGGCGAACCCGTCACCCGGCGGCTGTTCTCCGAGTCGCTGACGGACTACTCCCTGGGGCTGTACGCCAGCGAGGCGTACCTCGCGGAGCACGGGACACCGGACCGCGTGGAGGACCTGCGCGACCACACCGTGATCTTCTACGTCGACTCCCTGCTGCAAGTCGGCGACCTCGACCTCGGGCTCAACCTGCCGGGCGTGACCGGAC
Source organism: Streptomyces sp. NPDC004539 (assembly GCF_040610055.1). Classification (NCBI taxonomy): domain Bacteria; kingdom Bacillati; phylum Actinomycetota; class Actinomycetes; order Kitasatosporales; family Streptomycetaceae; genus Streptomyces; species Streptomyces sp. NPDC004539. The sequence continues at coordinate 11,644 of NZ_JBEXLS010000014.1, forward strand.
GCTTCACGTCGACCAGCATCTTCGCCCAGCGGGAGGCCACCGTCGCCGGCGCGGGCATCGGACTGCTGCCGCGCTTCATGACCGTCGGCGTCCCGCAACTGCGCGAACTCGACGGGCTGGGGGTGGACATCACGCTCACGTTCACCCTCGCCGCCCGGCGCGAGAGCGTGTCCCGGCCCGCCGTGCGGATGGTCAGGAACGCCCTGCACGAGGAGGTCCGCCGCCGGCGCGACGAGCTGCTGAGGCCCGGGAGCTGAACCTACGGCGCCGGGGTGCCCCGCCCCGCCGGCACGGCTTCCCGGCAGGGCAGGTCCCGCCGCGCCAGCCACTCCTTGCCCCACGAGTTCAGGCCGATGAGCAGGGGCTCCAGCGAGCGCGCCTCGTCCGTCAGCGAGTACTCCACCTTCGGCGGCACCACCGCGTAGACGGTGCGCGTCACGAGCCCGTCCTCCTCAAGCTCGCGGAGCTGCCGGGTCAGCGCCCGGGGAGCGGCCCCCGGCATCGCCCGCTGCAACTCGTTGAACCGCATGGTGCCGTCGAGCAGATGGAAGAGGATGACGCCCTTCCACTTGCCGCCGATGATGGTGACGGTCGCCTCCATCGCGCAACCGGGCAGGTCGTCGGAGAGTCGCGTTCTGGGCATGAGGGCCTCGCTTCCGGTCCGTGGCTCACCAATGCGCGTACGAGGCCGGGGGTGAGTGCGCTCCGTAGCGTACGTCGTCACCCCGGCCGGGTCTCAGGCCGTGGTTGCGGCCAGGGGAGCGGCGGGCAGGGGCGGCTGGGAGCGCTGCCAGGCCGAGCCGTAGCGGGTGTACTGCTGGGGCGGGGCGATCGGCGTGCGCAGTTCGTCGGCGGCGGTGCGGGCCCAGAACGGGTCCTTCAGCATCTCCCGGCCGACCAGGACGATGTCCGCGCGGCCGTTGCGCAGGATCTCCTCCGCCTGCCGGCCGCTCTCGATCAGGCCCACCGCGCCCGTCCTGATGCCGACCTCGCGGCGGATCAGCTCGGCGGCCGGCACCTGGTAGCTCGGGTAGGAGTCGACCTTCACCGGGGCGATGCCGCCCGACGAGGCGTCGATCAGGTCCACGCCCTGCTCCTTCATCCAGCGGCCGAAGACGACGTGGTCGGCGGGGGTGTTCCCGCCCTCCGAGTAATCGGTCGAGGAAATACGGACGAACAACGGGCCGTCCCATTCCCCGCGCACGGCGTCGATGACCTCGCGCACGAACCGATAGCGGTTCTCGTGGCTTCCGCCGTATTCGTCGGTGCGCCTGTTGGAGATCGGCGAGAGGAATTCGTGGAGCAGATATCCGTGGGCCGCGTGCACCTCGATCACGTCGAAGCCGGCCGCCTTCGCGCGGACGGCGGCCTTGCGGAACGCCTCGACGACGTCCTTGATCCCCTCGGCCGTCAGCGCCTCCGGCACGCGCGAGCCGGGCGCGAACGGCAGGGCCGACGGCGCCACCGGCGTGGCCGAGTCGATGCCGAGCTGCCGTCCGGCGTGGCCGATCTGCACGCCCGCGCGGGCGCCGAAGCGCTGGATCGCCCCGGCCAGCCGGGACAGTCCCTCGACGTGGTCGTCGTCCCAGATGCCGAGGTCGCCGGGGCCGATCGGGCCGTTGGGCAGCACCGAGTTGGTCTCCAGCATCACCAGGCCCGCGCCGCCCAGTGCCCGCGCGCCGTAATGCACGAGGTGGAAATCGGAGACGTGGCCGTGGGAATCGGCCGAGTGCATGCACATCGGGGACATCGCGATGCGATTGCGGAATTCGGTGCCACGGATGGTGATCGGCTCGTAGAGCATGGCGGACAAGGGGGCTCCTGCCTCGGTTCGGGAATTCGCTGCGGCTTCACGCTATGAGGTACCTGGTGGATGCACCAGTACGCACAATTAATTCCAGTACTGACAGAAATGTCAGTATGGGCCCAGGGTGGAAGAACGAACGATCTGTCTCTAGCATGGGCGGCGCCCGTGCCGTTCGTCCCCGCCGGCGATCTCGTACCGCTTGGAGTCTGGATTCACATGGCCCACTTCGATCTCCCGCTGGAACAGCTCCGCGACTACCGGCCCGAGGTGCCGGAACCCGCCGACTTCGACGAGTTCTGGAAGTCCACGCTCACCGAGACCGCCGCGCACGACCTCGCCGCCCGGATCGAGCCGTACGAGACCGACCTCGTCACCGTGGACGTCTTCGACGTGAGCTTCGCCGGGTTCGGCGGCCACCCGATCAAGGCGTGGCTCGTCCTGCCCAAGGGCGTCGAGGGGCCGCTGCCCTGCGTGGTCGAGTACATCGGCTACACCGGCGGACGCTCCTACCCGTGGGCGCACACCGGCTACCCCGCCGCCGGCTGGGCGCACTTCGTCATGGACACCCGGGGCCAGGGTCACGGCAACGGGAACCCGGGCGACACCGGCGACCCGTACGGCACGACCGGCCCCACCGCCAAGGGCTGGGCCACCCAGGGCCTCGACGCCCCCGAGCACTACTACTACCGGCGGGTCTTCACCGACGCCCATCGCGCCGTCGACGTCGTGAAGGGCGTCGACGGCATCGACCCCGACCGGATCGTCGTCGCCGGCGGCAGCCAGGGCGGCGCGATGACCCAGGCCGTCGCCGGCCTTCGCGACGACCTCGCCGGCGCCATGGTCGACGTACCGTTCCTCTCCCACGTCCGCCGCGCCGTCACCATCACCGACGCGCCCGTCTACGGCGAGATCGTCCAGTTCCTCGCGGGCCAGCGCCTGCGCGAGGAGCGGGTGTTCCAGACCCTCGACTACTTCGACGGCGTCCACTTCGCCGCCCGCGCCACCGTCCCCGCCCTCTACTCGGTGGGCCTGATGGACGCCGACTGCCCGCCCTCCACCGTCTTCGCCGCCTACAACCGCTGGCAGGGCGAGAAGCGGATCACCGTGTGGCCGTGGAACGGGCACGAGGGCGGGGGCATCCATCAGCGGGGGGAGCAGCTGAGGTTCCTGGCCGGGCTCAGGTAGGGGCCGAGGGAGCGGCACAGGGACGGCCGTCCCCTCGCCCCCGGCCCGGCGCTCACCGCTCGGCCGGCGGAGCGCCAGGCGTGTCCGCCGAGTTCCTCAGGGCCTCGGCGATGACCTGCACCAGGTGACGGCTGTCGAGCCCGGCGAGGTCACGCACTTGAGTGCGGCAGGAGAAGCCGTCGGCGAGAATCCGCCGGTCGGGGCTCGCCGAAGCCCTGGCGAGAACGCCGTCCCGGGCGATCCGCGCGGAGACGTCGTAGTGACCCTTCTCCATGCCGAAGTTCCCGGCGAGGCCGCAGCAGCCCGAGGAGGTCTCGACGTCACAGCCCATCGCGTCCAGCAGCGCCCGGTCCGCGTCGTACCCCATGACGGCGTGGTGGTGGCAGTGGGGCTGGACGAGGAGTTTCTCGGCCGCCCGCGGCGGGGTCCAGCCGATCGCGGTGACGAACTCGGCGACGGTCTTGACCGAGCGGGCGAGTTCGGCGGCGCGCGGGTCGTCGGGGAGGAGTTCCACGAGGTCCGAGCGGAGTGTCGCGACGCAGCTCGGCTCGATGCCGACGACGGTCCTGCCGTCCCTGACATGGGGGAGCAGCAGATCGAGCGTCCTGCGGAGCCTCGCCCTGGCGGCGGTGAGCTGGCCGGTGGAGACGAGGGTCAGGCCGCAGCAGGCCCCAGGGGCGGCGATCTCGACGTCGCATCCGGCCGCGGAGAGGACCTGGAGGGCGTCCCGGGGGAGATCCGGTTCGATGGCGTCGGAGAACGAGTCGACCCAGAGCAGCACCTTGGGACCGCCCGTCCGCCCGGTGCCGGTCCTCGACGCCCTGCTCCAGCGGAACGGCCTGCGGGGCAGCACCGGGAGCGAGCGGCGGCGGTCGGCGCCCATCAGAGCCGCCACGGCCGCCCGGAACAGGGGGACGCGACCGGTGAGGTTGACGAGCGGAGCCAGGGGCGCGGCGATCCTGAGCCACTGCGGGAGCCGGCCGAGCGTGTAGTGGCTGAGCGGACGCAGCCGTCCCTTGTACGACCGGTGCAGGGCTTCCGACTTGAACGTGGCCATGTCGATGCCGGTGGGGCAGTCACTGGCGCACGCCTTGCAGCCCAGGCACAGATCGAGGGCGTCGTGGAGCTCGGGGGAGCGCCAACCACCGGTGACGACACCGCCGTTGAGCATCTCCTGGAGCACCCGGGCCCGGCCCCGGGTGGAGTCCTTCTCGTCCCGCGTGGCGGTGTACGAGGGGCACATGAACCCGCCCTGCCCGCGCAGGTCGGCCCGGCACTTCCCCACCCCGACGCACCGGTGGACGGCGTCGGTGATGTCACCCCCGTCGTGCGCGAACGCGAAACCGTCCCCGGCGAGCAGGCGGAGGGCCTGGGGGCGCCGGAGGTCGGCGTCCAGGGGTGCCGGGCGCACGACGACCCCGGGGTTCATCAAGTCGTCGGGGTCCAGGAGGGCTTTGAATCCCTCCATCGCGCGCAGGGCCTCGGCGCTGTACATGACCGGCAGGAGTTCGGAACGGGCCCGCCCGTCGCCGTGCTCGCCGGAGAGCGAGCCGCCGTGCTCGGCCGCCAGGGCGGCGGCGCGCTCCAGGAACCGGCGCATGAGCGTGCCGTTGGCCTCCAGCGGGAAGTCGACACGGACGTGGACGCAGCCGTCGCCGAAGTGGCCGTACGCCAGACCGGAGACGTTCTCGTCGGCCATGAGCGCCTCCAGCCCGCGCAGGTACGCCCCGAGCCGCTCCGGGGGGACGGCGGAGTCCTCCCAGCCGGGCCACGCCTGCCTGCCGTCGGCGGTGCGTCCGGCGAGTCCGGCGCCGTCGGCGCGGATCTGCCAGAGCCTGGCCGCCTCGGGGCCCGCCGGAAGCACGACGGCGTCGGACGCGCCGGAGGCCGCGGCCAGCTTCCCCGCCGCCTCGACGGCCGCCTCGGAGCTCGCCCCGCCGACCTCCGCGATCAGCCATCCCCCGCCCGAGGGCAGCGCGGGGACACCGGCGTCGCCGTGCGCCCTGCGGACGACGTCGACGAGCTGCGCGTCCAGCCCCTCCAGAGCGAGCGGCCGGAAGGGGAGCAGGTTCGGTACGTCGTCGGCAGCGGTGGCCATGTCGGGGTAGCCGAGGACGGCCAGCGCGGGAGCGGGGGCCCGGGGGACGAGCCGCACCGTCGCTTCGAGGAGGATGCCGCAGCTGCCCTCGGTGCCGGTCAGGGCAGCGGCGAGATTGCGGCCGTTCTCCGGGAGCAGGTGCTCCAGGGAGTAGCCGGAGATCTGCCGCCCGAAGCGCCCGAACTCGGTACGCAGGACGGCGAGGTTGCGCGCGACGAAGGAGTCCAGACCGGGCACGGCGGCGAGAGCGTCGCCCCCCGAGCCGGCCGTGACGATGTCGCCGTTCCCGGTCAGCCAGGTCAGGGACACGACGTTGTCGGCGGTTCGGCCGTAGGACAGGCCGTGCGGTCCGCAGGCGTTGTTGCCGATCATCCCGCCGATCGTGCAGCGGCTCGCGGTGGAGGGATCGGGGCCGAAGCGCAGCCCGAAGGGGAGGGCCGCGTCCTGGAGGGTGCTCAGGACCGCGCCCGGTTCGACGACCGCCGTGGAGGCGCCGGGGTCGATCGTCAGGACGCGGTTCATGAAGCGGGAGAAGTCGATCACGAGGCCGGGGCCGACGGCGTTGCCCGCGCAGGAGGTGCCTCCTCCCCGCACGGTGACGGGGACGCGGTGGGCGCGGGCGAGGGCGACGGCGGTGACCACGTCGCCCGTCGACCTGGGGGTGAGGACGGCCTCGGGGACGATCCGGTAGTTGGAGGCGTCTGTGGAGTACAGCGCCCTGGTCAGGGACGAGCCGTCGACGAGGGCGCCCAGCTCGGCGCGGACGGCGTCGAGGAACGCCTCGGCGGGCGTGGGGTCAGCTGTCATGGTCGCGTTCCTGTCGTGCGGTCCGTGAGTCCGTCATGCGAGAACGAGCCGCCGGGGGATGCCGGAGGCGGCGTCCCTGAGCTGTCCGGGGTCCAGCCCCTCGGCCGTCAGCGCGGCGATGAGCCGTTCGAGCGCGGCGGGGGGCTCGGGGCTGTCGGGCTGCCCCGCGTCGGAGGCGAGGACCAGACGCGGGCCCGCCGCTCGCGCGACGGCGGCGAGCCGGGCGGCCGTCATGCCGGGCTGGTGCAGGAGCTGGTAGGCGGTGATCTCGACGTGGGCGCCGCGCTCGGCCAGCTCGGCGATCTCCGGCGCGGCCATGCCGGGGACGGTGTACGAGGGATGCGTGAGCAGGAACCTGCCGATGCCCCGGCGCCGCGCCTCGTCCAGGAGCCACCGGCACTCCGCGGCGCTGACATGCCCGGTGCACAGCACCGCGTCGTGCTCGGCGATCAGGTCGAGGACGTGGGCGACGTCCCGCACCGCCGGATCGTCCGGGGCCAGGACCGGCGGGACGGCCAGCGCGGCGCGGCCCAGCCGCCCGTCGAGGTCTCGGAGCCTCGGCAGCCCGGCGCTCTCCTGGGTGTGGGAGTCGGCGGTGGGGAACCACACCACCCGGCCGCCCGTCGACAGCGCCGACAGGACGGCGGCCGGGTTGACGCCGCCCACGGCGCGGTTGAGGGCGAGACCGCCCACGACGTCCAGCCCGGACGACCGGCTCAGGGCGCTGGCCCGGCCGACCGTCGACTCGTGGTGGGCCTTGAGGACGAAGCCGCTGTACCCGGCGGCGGCATAGCTCGCCCCGATCTGGTCGTCGAAGCCGATCCGGTCGAGCACGTCGGGGGCGGCGTGGACGTGTACGTCAAACACGGAACTGTTCTCCCTCGCGGTGACGGCCGGGCGACAGGGCTCCGGCGACGAACCCGGTCCGGGACTCCGCGAGCAGGGGCACCTCCGCACGAAGACGCCGCAGACCCGCCATGTCCAGCTCGACGGCCGTGGCGCCCGGCTCGTCGCCGAGGCGGGCGAGCACGCCGCCGTCCGGGCCCAGGACGCGGGAGCCGCCCCAGAACCGGGCGCCGTCGTCCGTACCGCAGCGGTTGACGAAGACGACATAGCACTGCAACAGCACGGCCGTGTGTTCCAGGATCAGGTCCCAGGTGCGGCGGACGCGCACGGGGTCGGTGCCGTCCATGCTGGCCACGGGCACGATGAGGACCTCGGCGCCGGCTCGGGCCGCCAGCCAGGGGATGACCGGATGCCACATGTCGTTGCAGATGGCCGTGGCGATCCGGGCGGCGCGGAAGCCGGCGGTCCGCAGCTCCTCGCCCGGCTGGAACGACAGGTGTTCGTTCCACGGGGCGTAGGAGACGGGCTGGAGCTTGCGGTGCAGGTGGCGGGTGCCGGTCAGGGGGTCGGCCAGCAGGTAGGAGTTCCAGGGCAGCCCGGAGGGGTTCCGCTCGGCGAAGCCCACCCCGACGCCCGCCGCCACGAGAGCGGTGAGGCGGGGGTCGTCGGCGGCGAGGAGCCCGGCCCGCGGGTGCGGGGCGAAGCCGTACCCGTCGGCCGAGAGCTCCGGTGTCAGGGCCAGGTCGACGGGTCCGAGCCCGTCGCGCAGTTCGGCGATGCCGGAGAGGTTCTCCTCCACGGCACCGAGGACGGGCGCGGTCTGGAGGAGCCCCACCCGCAGGGTGCGGGGCTCCTCCGGGCTCTCCGTCACTTCAGCTTGCCGGCGCTGAGCCACTGGCTCGCGACCTCCTCGGGCCTCTTGCCGTCCACGTCGATGCGCGCGTTCAGCTTCTGGAGTTCGGCGGTGGTCAGGAGCTTGCTCACCGGCTCCATGACCGTCTCGATCTTGGGGTACTTCTTGAGGACGGACCCTCGGACGTTCAAAGACAGGTTGTAGGGCGGGAAGAACTTCTTGTCGTCCTCCAGGACGGTCAGACCGAGTGCGGAGATCCGGCCGTCCGTCGCGAACACCTCGCCGAAGTCGCACGGATTCCCCTTGGCGACGGCGTTGTAGATCGGGCCCTCCGCCAGCTCCGCCACATCGCTCTTCGGGAGGCTGAAACCGTACGCCTTCTGGAGTCCGGGCCAGCCGTCGTCGCGGCCGAAGAACTCCGAGGCACCGCAGAAGCCGGCGCTCCCCGGGTCCTTCTCGGCGAGCGCCGCGTACTCGGAGAGCGTGGTGACACCCAGTTTCTCGGCCGTCCCGGTCTTCACCGCCACGGCGTAGGTGTTGTTCGCGGCGGCGGGCGGGAGCCACACCACGTCGTTCTTCGCCTTGTCCAGGCCGCTGACCTTCTCGTACATGACCTGTGAGTCGGTGACGACCCCCGACTGCTGGAGGGCCAGCCAGCCGGTGCCCGTGTACTCCCAGTACATGTCCACGGAGCCGCTGGTCAGCGCGGCGCGGACAGCGTTCGTGCCGCTCATGCCGCAGGTGCGCTTGACCTTCGCGCCCTGTGATTCGAGCCGCTGGGCGGTGATCTCGCACAGCAGCAGCTGCTCGGTGAAGTTCTTGGAGGCGACCGTCACCGTGACGCCCTTGAGGGGGCCGTCGGCCGCGGTGCCGCCGCCCTCGCCGGTGTCGCTGCTGCCGAGAGCACAGCCGCCGGTGAGCGTGAGGCCGAGCGCGATCGCCGCGGCCGGCAGGTGTCTGCGCATGCTGAAGTCCTTTCCTGGTGCGTGAAGTGGTGGTGGGGGTTCTTCGGGTGGGGGGAGTTCAGAGGCCGCGGGGCCGCAGGACCTGTTCCGCGAGACCGGCCAGCCAGTCGACGGTCAGGGCCAGCGCCATCGTGAGGGTGCTGCCGACGATCAGCACGGGCGTCCTGTCCAGCGCGATGCCGGAGGAGATGACGGACCCGAGGCCGCCGGCGTTCGTGAACGCCGCGAGGGTGGCCACGCCCACGTTCAGGATCAGGGCCACCCGGATGCCCGCCAGCATCACCGGGACCGCCAGAGGCAGTTCGATGGTGAGGAGCACCTCCCGGGAGCTCATCCCGATCCCGCGCCCCGCGTCGGTCAGCGCGGGGTCCACCTGGCGGATACCGACCATGGTGTTGCGCAGCACGGGCAGGAGCGCGTACAGCACCAGCGCCACCACGGCCATCCAGAAGCCGACGCCGAAGACCATCGCCAGGATCACCAGCACCCCGATCGACGGCACCGCCTGGCCCGCGTTCGCCGCCGCCAGCACGATCGCCCCCGCCCCGCGGACGCCGGGCCTGGTGAGCAGCACGCCGAGGGGGACGCCGACGACGATGGTCAGCAGGGTGGAGACGGCGACCAGCTGAACGTGCTCCCACAGCGCGGTCAGGACCACGTCGGGCGCCAGGGTGCGGGTCTCGATGGAGTCCAGGTCGAGAGAGCCGACGTAGGCCCAGAGCGCTCCCAGCGCGACCAGGACGACCAGCGGTGTGACCCAGGTCCGGGACCGGCGTGCCGCCGAGCGGGCGCCGACCGCCTGGACCGCCGCGGTGCTCATGAGAGCACCTTCGCGGGCCGGGCGGCGGCGGTGAGCAGGGTCTGGAGGTCGAGATGACGGTCGTCCTGCCCGGGAACGCTCACCCGCACGCCCTCCGCGCCGGCCGCCAGGGCCGTTTCGAGCGCCCGGTGGATGCTTTCGCCGGCGTCGACCGTGACGGTGTGCGCACGGCCGGGCGTGTCGGCCGGGACGGTGGCGATGACGTCCGCGACCTTCAGGAGCGACAGCCGCCGGACCGGGGCGCCGGAACCGACGAAGTCGCGGACGAAGTCGTCGGCGGGGTTGCTGAGGATCTCCAGCGGGGTGTCGAACTGGGCGAGCCGGGAGCCGGGGCCGAAGATCGCGATGCGGTCGCCCAGGCGCAGCGCCTCGTCGATGTCGTGCGTCACCATCACGATCGTCTTGCGGATGCGTTCCTGGAGCCGCAGGAACTCCAGCTGGAGTTTCTCCCGCGCGATCGGGTCGACCGCGCCGAACGGCTCGTCCATCAGCATCACCGGCGGATCGGCGGCCAGGGCGCGGGCCACGCCCACCCGCTGCTGCTGGCCTCCGGAGAGCTGCCGGGGGTACCTGTCGGCGTAGGTGGCCGGGTCGAGCCCCACCGTCTCCAGAAGCTCCCTCGCCCGCTCACGGCGCTGCGGCTTCCGCGCCCCGAGCATCTTGGGCACCAGGGCGATGTTGTCCGCGATCGTCAGGTGGGGGAGGAGGCCGATCTGCTGGATGACGTAGCCGATGCCGCGCCGGAGGCCGTCCACGTCCGCGTGGGTGACGTCCTCGCCGTCGATGAGGATGCGGCCACTGGTCGGTTCGACGAGGCGGTTGATCATCCGCAGCGTGGTGGTCTTCCCGCATCCGGACGGGCCCACCAGGACCACGAACTCGCCTCGCCCGATCTTCATCGAGAGCTCGGAGACGGCCGGGGCCTGGTGCCCCGGGTACTGTTTCGAGACCCCGTCGAGGAAGATCATGGTGTCGGGGCTCGGGGTCGGGTTGTCAGACATTCAGTCCTCGCAGGGCGGTGATCTTGGCGATCGCGATGAACAGCAGGTCGAGGGCGAGGGCGACGAGCGCCACTCCGATCACTCCCGAGAGGGCCTCCTCCAGGGCGTTGGCTCCCCCGACGCGCTCCAGACCGCGGAAGATCAGCTGTCCCAGACCGGGACCGCGCACCACGGCACCGATGGCCGCCGTCGCGACCAGCATGATCGTCGCCGTCCGTATCCCGTTGAGGATCACGGGCCAGGCCAGCGGCAGGACGACCGTGCGCATCCGCTGTCCCGCCCCCATGCCGAGCCCGCGCGCCGCCTCGACGACCGCCGGGTCGACCTCCTCGATGCCGGTGACCGTGTTGCGCAGGATCGGGAAGACGCCGTACACGGTGAGGGCGGCGATCGTCGGGGCCACACCCAGTCCGAGGACCGGGATCATGAGGGCGAACAGGGCGAACGACGGGATCGTCAGCAGGGACCCGGTGAGCGACAGCAGAGCCTGGCGCGGGCCCGGGGCCGACTGGGTGAGCAGGGCGAGCCCGACGCCGATGACCGCCGAGAACGTGACGCTGACCAGGACCAGTTCGATGTGCTGCTCGGCCAGGAACAGCAGGTGGCCGGCGTTGTCGGACATGTACGAGAGGAGACTCATGGGGTGGCCGGCCTTCTGCGGGCACAGCTCTCGACGGCGCTGAGGACCGGCGTGCGCGGTGCGGTGGGGCCGCCTACGGAAGCGGGCTGGACGGGATGTCGCATGGGGTACTCCGGTACTCCGGTGCCGCGGGGCGCGAACGGATGGTGGTCGGTGGCCTTGAGCGGGGCCGTCAGAGTTCGCCCGGATCGGCGCCGGGACGCGTGGCGGAGCAGAGGGACGCCTGGAGGGCCCGCACGGAGGCCAGCAGGTGCCCGCCGAACGCCTGGACGTGGGGCTCGATCCTGAAGGCGGGACCCGAGATGTTCACCGCCGCCGTGATCCGGCCCGTGAAGTCCCGCACCGGAGCCCCGATACCCATCAGCTCCGGGTCGAAGATCCGGTTCGCCACGGTGTATCCCCGGCGGCGGGCCTCGCGCACCTGGGCGAGGAACTCGCGCGCCTCACGGTCCGAGACCCGCTCCCGGCCGCGCCGGACCACGTCGAGGACGTGTTCGTCCTCGTAGTCCATCAGCAGGGCCATGCCGCTCGAACTCCGGTGCACCGGGATCGTCCGGCCCACCCAGTTCACCGCCTCGATCGACCGCCGGGAACCCTCCGACAGGACGGTCAGCACCTCACCGTCGCTCAGGACGCTCAGATAGGTGCGCTCCCGGACGGTCTCCGTCAGCCTGAGCAGCAGCGGGGCCGCCAGCCGGGTCAGCCGCTGGTCACCCGCCCGGACCGCCAGCGCGAAGAGCCGCCAGCTCAGCTCGTACCGGCCCGAATCGCGCCGGGCGACCATCCCTGTCTCCAGCAGGCTCTTGAGCTGCCGGGAGACGACCGACTTCTCCCGCCCCAGCAGCCTGGCGACGTCGGCCACACTCAGTCCGTCCGGGAACGCGGCCGAATCCGCCGAGGCGAGGACGTCCAGGATCGCCATCACCCGCGAAGCGCCGCTGCGCGCGGCGGGGGTCTGTCTCTGCTCAAGAGCCATGCCGACTCCTCGGTAGCGGTATGCATAGCTAGGTGCGGGGTGCGGGCGAGTGCAACACGGCGTTGCGTTTTCTGCACCTGTGGCGCCAGGCCGGCGTCAGGCCGAGACGCTCCGGGCGGGCTCGGCGCGGACGCGGAACGCCTCGTCGAAGAAGTCCCCCAAGCGGTCGCACAGCGACAGGAACTCCGGGTGGTCGCCGTACATGAAGTCGTTGTGCCGGCCGTGGATCGTGTAGAGGGTCTTCGGGGACGCGGCGGACGTGTACAGGGAGCGGGCCTCGTCGAAGGGGTGCAGCGCGTTGTGCTCGCCGTGCGCGATGAACAGCGGCGTGGGAGCGAGGTTCGCCACCACGGTCTCGGCCTTCAGATCGAGGACGGACTCCGTGAACTGGAGGCGGGTCGGGTGCCCGAAGCCGTGGACCCGGGACAGTTCCTTCTCGACGTAGTCGCCCGTCGCGGGGTCCAGCGGATAGTGCGCGAACGTGTCGGCGAGCCTGGACTCGCCGCTGAGGACCCGGCTGACCCGGTCCTCCTCCACCTCGCCGACGATCTTCGTGAACTCGTCGTAGGTGTGGATGGACCTGAGCCAGCGCTCGCCGTCGTAGAAACCGTTCAGAGCGGCGACCCCCGCGACGTCGCCGTCCTTCTCGGCGGCCAGGACGACGTTCGCGGCGCCCATGCCCCAGCCGACGAGGCCGACGCGGCGCGGGTCGACGTCGCTCTGCGAGCGGATGAACGTGACCGCGTTGCGCACGTCCTGGACCTGCTCCTCGATCAGGACCCGGCCCTTCTCGCCCTCGCTGTCCGCCATGCCGCGGTAGTCGAAGCCCAGGCAGACGAACCCGCGCTCGGTCAGCCGCCGCGCGAACAGCTTCGGGTAGAACTCGTTGAAGCCCTGGTAGCCGGAGTTGATCACCAGGGCCGGCAGCTCTCCGGCGCCGGGCACGTCGTCGGGGTAGTAGACCGTGGCCTTGAGGCGGCTGCCCTCGCTGTAGAACGAGGATTCCTTCTCGATCACGATGATTCCTTCGGTTGGGTTCGGGCGGCCACTCTCTGGGCACGGTGTGACGAACGCAACCAGCGCATGCATATTTTGCAACGGCCCCGGGCCGGGGGCCTCCGCGCTCACGCCTGCCTCAGACCCCCCTGACGGTCGCGCGGGCCGATTCGTCGACGTGGAGGCTGAAGACGTCGGGGCGGGCGTAATGGCCGGTCGGGTCGAAGTCGAAGCGGGCGCGGGCGAGGTCGTCGAGGTCGAGGACGGCGCTGAGGATGCCCTCGCCGTCGCGGAGGGGGCCCGCGAGGATTTCGCCGAGGGGGGAGACGATGACGGAGCCGCCGTTGATGAGGACGGTGTCGGGGGCGTCGCCCTGGACGGGGTGGAGGTCGGCGGGGAGGGCGTCGCGGCGCAGGTACTGGCCGGCGCCGAGGACGAAGCAGCGGCCTTCCAGCGCGATGTGCCGCATCGTCGCCTGCCAGGCGTCCCGGTCGTCCACGGTCGGCGCGCACCACAGGTCGACGCCCTTGGCGTACATCGCGGTGCGCAGCAGCGGCATGTAGTTCTCCCAGCAGATCGCCGCGCCGAGCCGGGCGGTGCCGGTGTCGACGACCGGGAGGGTGGAGCCGTCGCCCTGGCCCCACAGGTAGCGCTCGGCGGCCGTCGGCATGAGCTTGCGGTGCAGGCCGAGGTAGCCGCCGGGGCCGAAGAAGAGGGCGACGCAGTACAGGGTGGCGCCCCGCCGTTCGACCGCGCCGACGACGGCGTGGCAGCCCAGTTCACGGGTGAGGGCGGCCAGGGTGTCGACCTCGGGGCCGGGCACCTCGACGGCGGCGGCGTGGTAGCGGCGGAACAGCTCCCGGCCGGCCGGGGTGCGGCTGCCGACGGTGATGCCGAAGTCCAGGCCCTTGGGGTAGCCGCCGAGGAAGGCTTCGGGCAGGACGACGACGTCCGCGCCGTGCCCGGTGACGGCCTCCCGGAGGAGTTCCTCGGCGCGGGCCAGCGCGGCCGGTGTGTCGAAGAGCGGGGCGGCGGCCTGGACGACGGCGGCGGTCACGGTGCGGGGGGTGGCGGTCATGGCGTCAAGGCTAGGAAGCGGCGGGTTCATCGATCAAACTGATACTCATGATGATCGACATCTACGGCAATGAATTCAGGAAGGCGGACCTCAACCTGCTGGTGGTCTTCGCCGCCCTCCTGCGCGAGGGCAGCGTGACCCGGGCCGCCACCTCCCTGCACCTGAGCCAGGGCGCGGTCAGCGCGGCGCTCGGCCGGCTGCGGCGGCTCTTCGACGACCCGTTGTTCACCCGCACCCGCACCGGCGTCGAACCCACCCGCCGGGCCCTCGAACTGGCCCGCAGCATCGAACCCGCCCTCGGCCTGATCCACGGCGCCGTCACCGGCCGCGACCGCTTCGACCCGGCCACGGCCCGGCACACGTTCACCCTGGGCATGTCCGACGACCTGGAAGCCGCGCTGCTGCCCCGCCTCCTGGCCGCCACCACCGGCCTCCCCGGCATCCGGATCGCCGTACGGCAGGCCAACCGCAACACCGTCGCCGGCATGCTCGACCGCGGCGAGATCGACCTCGGCATCGCCGCCGCCCCCGCGCACGGCCCCGACCACCGCACCCGCCGCCTGTTCACCTCCGGCTACACCTGCCTCTTCAACCCCCGCCTCCTCCCCCTGCCGACCCCCCTGGACCTGGCCGACTACCTCGCCCACCCCCACCTCCTCATCTCCTACGACGGCCGCCGAGGCATCGTCGACGACCTCCTGGAAGCGCGCGGACTCACCCGCCGCGTCCTCGCCTCCACCACCCACTTCACCGGCGCCGCCCTCCACCTCACCACCGTCCCCGCCCTGACCACCCTCCCCACCCACGCGGCCGGCGTCTACGCCACCGCCCTCGCCCTCACCGCGACCGCACCACCCCTGCCCATGCCCTCCTACACGGTCAGCACGATCTGGCACACCACCCTCACCGAGGACCCCGCCCACACCTGGCTGCGCGGGCTGCTCGACGAAGCGGACGGGCCCGAGAGGACGACGGCCCCTGCCGCACCCGACTCGTCCCCCACCTGACCCCGGCTCCCGCGCCCGTCCGGCGCCGCCACCGCGCCGGGCCGAGACCTGGATCTCCGCGCCGGAACGGACGACCATGGGCACAGGCCGCCGCGTGCCGGCCCGCACGGCGCGCGTGCGGTGGACGGCTGGTCCGGCGGACAGGTGGGAGGAGGCTCCGTGGCGGTTCAGCTTCTCGCCAGGCTCGCGGAGATCATCGCGCGCGGCGACGAGGACGCCTTGTGGTCGACGGCGGAGGCCGTGCGCTCGGCCGAGCAGGCCGACCGGGTCTCCCTCGCCTCGTTCAGCGACGGGCGTTTCGTCATCGTCGCCCACGCCGGCCGCGGACTGCTGGGCAAGGACGCGACCCTGCTGCTGGCGACCTCGACGCACTTCGCCACCGCCGCCGCGGGCCGCACCTACCTGACCGACGACTTCGCCCGGCAGCCCGGCTTCACCAGACCGGTGGACCAGCTCGTGCTCGACAGCGGCTTCCGGTCCGGCTGTTCGCTGCCCCTGTGGGTGGGCGACACCCCCGTCGGCGCCCTGTCGGTGTCCTGCGCCGACGCCCGGGTCCCGGCCGCCGAGCGGATTCCCCGGCTGGAGGGGGTCGCGGCGATGCTCGCGGCGCACCTCACGGGCGCGCCCCGCCGCAGGACCGGCCGCGTGCTCGTGTGCAGCGAACGGGCCCTGCTCGCCCACGGCGTCGCCCGGCTGCTGGAGGCCGACGGCATCGCCACCCGGGTCGCGACCTCGGGGGACGAGACCGCGACGCTGCTCGCCGGGGAGGGCGACGTGTCCCTCGTCATCAGCGACCCCTACTTCGCCGGGGAGCCCGCCGACCGGCTGATGCGCCGGGTGCGCCGCACGTACCCGGCGGCCCAACTGGCCGTGCTGTCCGAGTACCGCGACCGCGAGGTGAGGGCCCAGGCGGCGGCGATGGGCGGCTTCCTCCTCGGCGAACGGCCGCAGGAGGTCCGTACCCAGGTGCGCGACCTCCTCGCGGGCCGCCGGCCGCCGTCCGACCCGTCGCTGCCACCCGGTCCCGCCGCCACGGTCCGTCTGACGGGGCGGGAGACGGACGTCCTGTCGGCCCTCGACCGGGGCCTGTCCGTCCGGCCGACCGCGCACGCCCTCGGGCTCACCGACGCGACGGTCAAGGGGTACCTGCGCGGCCTGTTCACGAAACTCGACGTGCACTCACGCACCGAGGCCCTGCACCGGGCACGCGTACTGGGCCTCCTGGCCGCCACGACCACCCGGGCGGACGGCTAGCACACGCCCCGCCCGCGATCCACCCGTCCGAAAGGACGGGGCCCTGAGCGTTCGTCGGGGTCTGCGCGCGCTCCGCCGTCGCCACCAGCATGGGTCTGCCCCCGGCAGGCCGCGCGGTGTCGCGGCCGGCCGGCACTCGACGGACACGACGAGGTGTACCCGATGCCGAACGACCTGCCCGCCACCGGCCCCGCGCTCGACGAGATCCTCGACGGCGGCCGTGAGCGCTACCCGAAGCTGTTCGGGGCCTGGCGCCTGCGCAACACCCCCGTCCGCAACCGGGTCGTCTTCCCGCCGACATGCGCGACCTGGGTGACCGACGGACTCAACGGCGTGTTCACGGACATGGCGGTGGACTACTACGCCGAGCGCGCCAAGGGCGGCGTCGGCCTGATCCTGATGGGCGCCACCCACGTGCACCCCTCCTCCCTGGCCGCCCCCCTCGCGGTGGGCCAGCTGTTCGACGACCGCAACATCGAACCCCTGAGCCGCATCGCCGAGGCGGTCCACTCCCACGGCGCGAAGATCGGCATCCAGCTGTGGCACTCGGGGGTGCGCGGCCACCCGTTCCCGAAGATGGAACCGGGCTACGACCCCGACGCCACCTGGCACACGGTCGGCCCGAGCCAGGTGCCGCTCGGCGAGGGCACCGGCGGCGTCACGCCCAAGGAACTCACCGACGCCGAGATCGAGGAGATCCTCGACGCCTACGCCTCGGCCGCGTCCCGAGCCGTCACGGCCGGCCTGGACGGCGTCGAGTTCCACCTGAGCCACGGCTACCTCGCCTGGCAGTTCCTCTCCCCGCTCTACAACAAGCGCACCGACCGCTGGGGCGGCTCCTACGAGAACCGCCTCCGGTTCCCCGTCGAGGCGATGCGCCGCATCCGCGAGGCCATCGGCGACGAACCCTTCCTCGGCTACCGAGTCAACTCGACGTCGTTCTGGCCGAACGACCTGGAGACCGAGCAGGTCACCGGCATCGTCGCCGACCTGGAGGCACGCCTGGACATCGACTACGTCAGCGTCTCGGCGGGAGTGCACCACGCGTTCATCCACACCCCCATGCACTTCGAGGCCGGGTGGGAGCACGAGTACGCGAAGGCCGTGAAGGACGTCAGCTCCAAACCGGTGTTCATGGTCGGCCGGTTCACCACCCCCGAGCAGGCGGAGGCCGCCCTGGACACGGGGGACGCGGACGCGATCCTGCTGGCCCGGCAGATGTTCGCCGACCCGGAGTGGGCGGTGAAGGCCGCGTCCGGACACGCCGAGGACATCCGCCGGTGCGTGGCGGCGAACCACTGCTGGCGCAGCGTCATCCGGGGTGCGCGGGTGCAGTGCGTCTACAACCCGACCATCGGACGGGAGGGTCGCTGGGGCGCGGGCACCCTGATCCCGGTCCGCGGACCGAAGCGGATCGTCGTCGTGGGCGCGGGTCCGGCCGGCCTGGAGTACGCGCGGATCGCCGCCGCGCGCGGGCACGACGTCACGGTCCTGGAGGCCGAGGAGCACGTCGGCGGGCACGCGCACCTCCAGTCGCTGCTGCCCGGCCGCGAGGAGTACCGGCGCATCGGCACCTGGCTCGCCGACCAGGCCCGCCGCAACGGCGCGAAGATCTCCCTGTCCTCGCCGGTGCGGCCGGACGGCGTCGACGCCCTCCTCGACTCCCTCGCCCCCGACCACGTCGTGATCGCCACCGGCTCCCGTGTCCGCGCGGACGGCTTCCAGGGCTGGACCGGGGAACCGCTGCCCGGCTGGGAGAGCGGACGGTGCGTCGGCTGGGACGACGTCGTCACCGGCCGGGTCCGGCCCCGGGGAGACGTCCTCGTCGTCGACGACACCAGCGACCTCGTGGCGCCCCTGGTCGCCTGCCGGCTCCAGGAGTCCGGCGCCCGCGCCACCGTCGTCACCCGCTGGCCGATGCTCGGCATCGAGAACCTCGACGACGTCTACTTCGAGTGGCTCATGCCGCGCGTCTACGAGTCCGGGACGCGCGTGATCGTCGACCACTTCGTGGAGCGCATCGAGGGGGCGCGGACCGTCCTGCACAACGTGCACCGCAAGAGCGCCGAGCAGACCGTCGGGTCCGACTGGATCGTCATGGTCACCGCCCGCACCTCGGTCGACGACCTGAACGTGGTACTCGCCGAGCGGGGCGTGAGCGTCGAGACCATCGGCGACGCGGTCGCGCCCCGCTCCACCTACGAAGCGGTCTACGAGGGCCACCGGGCAGCGCGGAGGATCATATGAGGACGGCGAGCGTCCTGATCGACGGCATCCGGTACGCGGCGGTCGTCGAGGGCGACACGGTGCACGTCGACACCCGGCCGGGCGGACTGGACGCGGTCCTGGCCGCCGACGGCGTGCTCCGGCCGGACACCCGGGCCGCCCTGTCCGAGGTGACGTTCGACGCCCCCCTGCGGCCCCCGGTCGTCTTCTGCGTCGGCCAGAACTACGCCGACCACCTGGCCGAGAAGGAGCAGATCCACCGGCCGGAGCCGGAGTTCTTCCTCAAGGCCGGCCAGACCGTCGCCGCGCCCGGCGAACCCGCCCCGCTGGACCCGCTGGTGACGGCGAAACTCGACTACGAGACCGAACTGGGCATCGTCATCGGCCGGGCCGGCCGGGCGATCCCGGAGAACCGCGCGTACGACCACGTCTACGGCTACGTCGCCCTCAACGACCTCACCGCGCGCGACCGGCAGGTCGTGGTGCACCCCGACGGCAGCCGGAGCATGGCACTGGGCCCCGGGAAGAACTTCGACGGGTCGACGCGGATGGGCCGCGAGGTCGTCACCGCCGACGAGATCGGCGACCCCGAGGACCTCCTCCTGGTCACGGCCGTGGACGGCGAGATCCGGCAGCGCAACACGACCCGGCATCTGATCTCCTCGATCCCCGAGATCATCGCCTTCGTCTCCCGGATGCTCACCCTCCGGCCGGGCGCGGTGATCGCCACCGGCACGCCCGGCGGCACCGGCTGGGGAGCCGACCCCGAACTCGGCGGCACCGGCGCCACCCCGCCCGGACTCGCCGCCCCGAGCTATCTGCGCGTGGGCCAGCGCGTCGAGGGAAGCATCGGCCCGCTGCTCGGATACGCGTTCACGGTCACGGCCCCCGGCCGCTGACCCCGGGTTCTGGAGAAAGCAGTGGTCATGAGCGGTCCCGCGACGAACTTGCCGGACCTCGCGGCGGAGTACGAGGCGCTGCGCGAGGTGGAGAACCGGGTGCTGTGGCTGTCCACGGCGATCGTCCACCACGCGAACCGGGTACGGCCCAACCCGTCCGGGCTCAAGGTCGGCGGCCACCAGGCGTCGTCCGCGTCGATGGTCTCCGTCATGACGGCGCTCTGGTTCCGGCACCTGCGCGCGCAGGACCGGGTGTCCGTCAAACCGCACGCCTCGCCGGCCCTGCACGCGATCAACCACCTGCTGGGCCGGCTGGACGCCTCCTACCTGCCGAGGCTGCGGGAGTTCGGCGGCCTCCAGAGCTATCCGAGCCGCACCAAGGACCCCGATCCGGCGGACTACTCCACCGGCTCGGTCGGCATCGGCGCGACCGCCCCGATCTGGGGAGCCCTCTCCCGGCGGTACGTCGACTCCCGCACCGGCCGCGCGGGCAGGGGGCGGCAGTACTCGCTGGTGGGGGACGCGGAGCTGGACGAGGGCGCGGTGTGGGAGGCGGTGCTCGACCCGGCGGTCGCGGAGCTGGGGGAGGTCGTGTGGATCGTCGACCTGAACCGCCAGTCGCTGGACCGGGTGGTGCCGGACATCGCCGCCGACAAGCTGCGGGGGATGTTCACGGCCGCCGGCTGGCAGGTCGTCACGCTCAAGTACGGGCGGCTGCTGGAGGAGCTGTTCACCCGCCCGGGAGGCGGCGAACTGCGGCGGCGGCTCGACGGCATGACGAACCCGGAGTACCAGCGGCTGCTGCGCTGCGACGGCCCGGAGCTGCGGCGCCGGCTGCCCGGCACGGGCCCGGACGCCGGCCGGATCGCCGCCCTGCTGGCCGGCCTGGACGACGCCGCTCTCGTCGGGGCGGCGGCCAATCTCGGCGGGCACGATCTCGGCGCGCTGGACCGGGCGTTCGCGTCCATCGACGACACCCGTCCGACCGTCGTCCTCGCCTACACCGTGAAGGGGCACGGGCTGGCGACGCGGGGGCATCCGCAGAACCACTCGGCGCTGCTGACCGAGGATCAGCTGCGCGAGCTGGCCGGGCGGACCGGGGCCGACCCGGACGACCCCTGGCGGGCCCTCCCCGAGGGCAGCCCCGCCCAGCTCCTGTGCGCGCGGACCGCGCGCCGCCTCCAGCGGCCGGACGTGGCGCTCAGGCCGCCGCCCGAGCTGCCCGCCGACTTCGGGCGCACCCCGTCAGGGTCGGCGACCACCCAGTCGGCGCTGGGCCGGCTGCTGCTCGACCTGACCCGGGAGGCGCCCGAGGCGGCGCGGCGCGTCGTGACGGTCAGCCCCGACGTCAGCTCCACCACGAACCTCGGCGGCTGGGTCAACAAGGTCGGGGTGTGGTCCCCGGCCGAACGCCGGGACTGGTTCGCGGACGACGCGCAGACCGTCCTGCACTGGCGCGAGAAGCCGACCGGACAGCACATCGAACTCGGTATCGCCGAGGTCAACCTGGTCGGCCTGCTCGGCGAGCTGGGCGCCACGTGGAGCAGATGGGGGGAGCCGCTGCTGCCGATCGGCGTGCTCTACGACCCGTTCGTCGAACGGGCGCTGGAGCCGTGGTCGTACGGCGTCTACGCGGGCGGGCAGTCCCTCCTGGTCGGTACCCCGTCCGGGGTGTCCCTGGCGCCGGAGGGCGGCGCGCACCAGTCCGTCAAGACGCCGTCCATCGGCCTGGAACAGCCCGGGTGCACGGCCTACGAGCCGGCGTTCGCGCTCGACGCCGAGTGGACGCTGCTGGCCGGACTCGCCCGCCTCGGCAGACCCGACGGCGGCTCCGTCTACCTGCGGCTGTCCACCAGGCCGGTCGACCAGTCCCTGGCCGCGGTGCCCGCCGACCCCGCGGCGCGGGAGCACAGGCGCAGGCAGGTCGTGGCCGGCGCCTATCCGCTGCGGCGGCGCGCGGGCGCCCGGGTGACGATCGCGGCGATGGGCGCCGTGGTGCCCGAGGCGCTCACGGCGGCCGACCGGCTGACGGCGGCCGGCACGACCGCCGACGTCGTCTGCGTGACCAGCCCGGATCTGCTGTACCGGGCGGTGCGCGCCCGGCAGGGACACGAACGGGCCGACTCCTGGATACTCGACCAGGTCCTTCCCCCGGACCGGGCCACGCCGCTGGTGACCGTGCTGGACGGGCATCCGCACACGCTGGCCTTCCTCGCCACGGTCAACCGGGTGCCGACCTCCGCCCTCGGGGTGACACGGTTCGGGCAGTCCGGGTCGATCGAGGACGTGTACCGCCACCACGGACTCGACGCCGACAGCATCGTCGGCGCCGCCCTGGACCTCACCGGGTGACGGCGTCGTGCGGCGCGGGCCGCCTCACAAGTCGAGCACGAGCCGTTTCGTGCGGGAGCGCGACACACAGGGGAGCATGACGTCGCCCGCCGCGCGCTCCTCCTCGGTCAGCACCGAGTCCCGGTGCTCCGGCTCCCCTTCCAGGACGGTCGTCTCGCAGGTGCCGCAGGTGCCTTCCTGGCAGGAGGAGTACACCGGGGCCCCGGCCTTCTCCAGGACGTGGAGGAGCGAGCGGTCCTCGGGCACGGTGAGGACGCCTCCCGTCCGGGCGAGTTCCACCTCGAAGGCGGTGTTCCGCGCCGTCCCGGCGGCCGTCCTGGGGGTGAAGCGTTCGACGTGGAGAGACCCCGCGGGCCAGGAGGCGGACCGCTGTTCCACCGCGTCCAGCAGCGGCTCCGGGCCGCAGCAGTACACCGCGACGCCGTCGCGCGGCCCCGCCAGTACCGCGTCCAGGGGGATGTGCCCGCACTCCTCCTGCGGGTAGAGGTCCACCCGCGCCGGATACGCCTCCGCCAACTGCCGGGCGAAGGCCATGCCGGCGCGGGTACGGCCGCCGTAGACGAGCCGCCAGTCGGCGCCGCGGTGCTGCGCGGCGGCGATCATCGGGAAGATCGGCGTGATGCCTATCCCTCCGGCGATGAACAGGTAGCCGGCGGCGTCGACCAGCGGGAAGTGGTTGCGCGGGCCGCGGACGCGGACCCGGTCGCCCTCCCCGAGCTCGTCGTGGACGTGCCGGGAGCCGCCGCGGCCGGACTCCTCGCGCAGCACCGCCACCTGGAGCGCCGAGGTGTCGGCCGGGTCGCCGCACAGGGAGTACTGGCGGACGAGGTCCGGGGAGAGGACGACGTCGAGATGGGCGCCGGGCTCCCAGGCGGGCAGGGGGCTCCCCCCGGGGTGGGCGAGGGTGAGGCGGACGACTCCGTCGGCGAGATCCTCCTTGCGCCGCAGGACGAGATCGAGTTCGGCCTCGGCGCGCGCGGACATATCAGCGATCATGTCTCAGTCTTCCAGGTCGGTGAGGGCACGGAGGACGTTGCGGTGTGACGGACAGCCGGAATTGCTCTCGCTTCCAGAGTGCCCTTTCCCGTCCGCGCTCCGCCTGCTTACGTGCCGCACTGTGGCACGACGGGATGACATGTAAGCGTTCCGGATCATTTCCTGGTGCCGCCCGGTAGCAAGTTCTCCCTCCAGAAATGAAAGGAGATCTGATGCGGTACGAGGTGTCCGACTTCCCTGGAAATTCACGCACGGACAGGGTGACCGGAATGACGGACAAGAAGTCCCGGAATGCCCCTCGCGTATTGTCCGCCCGCTCCGAGGCGTAGTCATTCAGCCGGCCCCGCAGCCCCTGAGCCGCAGGGACGACGCATCCCATCCGATCGACACCCGCTGGGCCCCCTCGGGCAGCAGGAACCGAAGGAGCAGGAGGACTCGAATGAGCGTGACGCACACCGTGGACCGGCAGCCCGACGTGTACGACGTGGTGATCATGGGGGGCGGCAAGGCCGGCCTCACCCTGGCGATCCAGGTGAAGCAGGCCCGCCCCGACACCAGCATCCTGGTGGTCGAGCGGGAGAAGCACCCCGTGCCCGAGGCCGCGCACAAGGTGGGTGAGTCGACGGTCGAGATCGGCGGTCGCTACCTGCGCAACGTGCTGGGCTTCGAGGAGCACATGGAGCACGACCAGCTCAAGAAGTTCGGCATCCGCATGTTCTTCAGCGACGAGACCAACGACGACATCGCGAAGCGGCCGGAGATCGGGCACTCGGCCTTCCCGCCCCACAAGGTCATCAGCTACCAGATCGACCGCGGGCGGCTGGAGAACGCGCTGGGGGAGAAGGCGAAGGAGCTCGGCGTAACGTTTCTTTCCGGCTGGAAGACGGAGGAGCTGGAGCTTCGGCCGGACCAGGAGCCCCATCGGCTGCACCTCGTCGGTGAGGACGGCGCCGAACGCCGGGTCGAGGCCCGGTGGGTGACCGACGCCTCGGGCCGGTCGTCGGTCATCAAGCGCCAGCTCGGGCTGGCCCGGACGGTGGGGCACCGCGCCAACGCGGTCTGGTTCCGGATCGGGCACCCCATCGACATCGACAAGTGGTCGGACAGCGCCGACTGGCACGGCCGGATCGAGAAGGACGTCCCGTACAGCGACCGCGAGCTGTCCACCAACCACCTGATGGGGCCGGGCTACTGGGTCTGGCTGATCCGGCTGGCCTCGGACGCGATCAGCATCGGCATCGTCACCGACGCGGACATGCATCCGATCTCCACCATGAACCGCTTCGACAAGGCCATGGAGTGGCTGCGCGCGAACGAGCCGGAATGCGCCCGCGTGGTCGAGGAGCACCGCGACGAGCTCCAGGACTTCCGTACGCTGCGCAACTACTCCTACGGCTGTGAGCAGGTCATGTCCGGCAGCGGCCGGTGGGCCATGACCGGTGAGGCGGGGGTCTTCCTCGACCCGCTGTACTCGCCGGGCCTGGACATGATCGCCATCAGCAACGGCCTCATCACCGATCTCGTCACCCGTTTCCTGGACGGGGAGGACGTCGAGGAGAGGGCGGCGAACCACAACCGCACGGTCCTCAAGGTGTTCAAGGACTGGCTGAACCTCTTCGAGAACCAGTACCCGCTGATGGGCAACACCCGGGTCATGATGACGAAGATCATCTGGGACACGACCCGCTACTGGGCGGGCCCCGGCTGGCTCTACTTCCACGACGTGTTCCGCCGGCTGGCCGAGTTCCCGCGGCTGGAGGCCGATCTGGCCCGCTTCCACGAGACCACCAAGCTGGCCCAGGACTTCCTGCGGGACTGGCACGGCGTCGACGGGTCGAGCGAGACGGACAAGTTCGTCCGCTACTACGACCTCAACTTCATGCGCAGGCTGCACGTCGGCATGACCGAGAACAACGAGGACGGCGAGCTGGAGGAGAAGTTCGCCGCCAACGTGCGCTTCATGCAGCAGCTGACGGGCCAGCTGGTCAGCACGGTCATGGAGGAGTGCAGGGCCAAGCCGGCCGACGAGGCCGTACAGCAGCAGCTCAAGCTCTGGGAGAGCGACGCGGCGCTGATGAACCTGGTCAAGGTCTACGAGGAGGACTCCCCGGAGAACCCGGTCATCGATCTCTGGATCACCCTCAGGAAGCGTGCCGAGCAGCCCGCGCAGCTCGCCGGCTGAGACGTCTCGCGCGGAGCCCGCCCGCGGCCGGACCCGGCCGGGCTCCGCGCGAGAGACGTTCCTCGTCGCACCCGCGCCTCGTCGGCACGGGCGAAACGATTCGGTGATTCCGCGGTGCCGCCACCGCGACGCTGCCACCGCGAAGACGGCCCCGAGTCACCTCCGCCGTGACCACCGATGTGCCTTCTCAACCGCGCCTTCTCAATCGCGTCTTCTCAATGGGGAGAGCTGATCACCTTGGACCACTTCTCGATCGCCGCCGGTGCCGGAGACGCCCTGACCGGCGACGTGCTCGCGGGACTCGCCGTGATCCTCGCCGCGGCCTACCTCTTCGCCCGGCTGGCCAGGCGCGTCCGGCAGCCCACGGTGATGGGAGAGATCGTCGCCGGTCTCGCCCTCGGACCGAGCCTGCTGGGCCTCCTGCCGGGAGACCCCGTCGGAGCGCTGTTCCCGGCGGACGCGCGGCCGGTCCTCCAGGCGCTCGCACAGCTCGGCCTGGTCCTGTTCATGTTCGGCATCGGCTACGAACTGGACTTCGCCCGCCTCAAGGGCACCGGACGCCGGGTCACCCTGGTCTCGCTCAGCTCCGTGGCGCTGCCGTTCGCGCTGGGGGCGGGGCTCTGCGTCCTCCTGTTCCCCTGGTACGACGAATCGCAGCTCAGCACCGACGGGGTGCTCGCCCCGGCGCTCTTCCTCGGGGCGGCGATGTCGATCACCGCGTTCCCGGTGCTGGCCCGGATCATCGCCGAGGGCGGCATGCAGCGCACCCGCATCGGCTCCATGGCGCTCGCCTGCGCCGCCATCCAGGACGTCCTCGCCTGGTGCGTGCTGGCCGTGATCGTGGTCATCGCCACCGCGAGCGGACTGTGGCCGCTGGCGCGGATGCTGATGGAGTCGGGCCTCTTCCTGGTCGTCCTGCTGTACGCCGTGCGCCCCGGGCTCCGCTGGCTGATGGCTCCGGGGCGGCCCTGGGCGGGCAGCAGCTCCCTCATCCACACCGTCCTCGTCACCGGACTGCTGACGTCCGCCTGGGCGACCAACGAGATCGGACTGCACGCGGTCTTCGGTGCCTTCGCCTTCGGCGCCGCCGTGCCGCGCGGCCTCATCGAGGCGCAGGCCCCGCAGGTCACCGAGCGCATCGAGCAGACCAGCCTCTTCCTGCTGCCGGTCTTCTTCACCGTGACAGGGCTGTCGGTGGACCTCGGCGGGCTCGGCGGACACGGGGTGATCATGACCCTCGCCGTCGTCGTCGTGGCGTGCGCGGGGAAGTTCGTCGGCGCCGCCGGCTCCGCACGCCTGACCGGTGCCTCGAAGGCCGAGTCGATGACGCTCGGCGTCCTGCTCAACGCCCGGGGACTCACCGAACTGGTCATCCTGAACGTGGGGCTGGGGCTCGGAGTGATCGACGGCCGCATGTTCAGCGCCATGGTCGTCATGGCGCTGGTCACCACGTTCATGACAGGGCCGCTGCTGCAACGCCTCCGCCCCCAGGAGGAGCCCAGGCCGGTGCCGGTTCCCACGAAGAGCATGGAAGAAGGCGTCTGACGGCGAGGGCCGGCGCCGCGTACGGCCGTCGGCCCCCGCACCCGTGTCCTGGACCACCGAGCCCCTCGGGGCCCGACCGGAAGCGAGCCGCTCCATGACCGAGACCGCCGGGAACGCCCCGTTCACCGAAGTCTCCCCGGGGGCCGCCGCCCCGGCCCGTAAGTCCACCGCCTCCCGGGTCGCCACGGCAAGCCTCGTGGGCACGGTGATCGAGTACTACGACTTCGCCGTGTACGGCACGGCCGCGGCCCTCGTCCTCGGACCGGCGTTCTTCCCGTCCGGCAACGCCACCCTGTCGACGCTCGCGGCCTTCCTCACCGTCGCCGCGGCGTTCGTCGCCCGCCCGGTCGGCGTGGTGCTGTTCGGCGGCATCGGGGACCGGCTGGGCCGCAAACGCGCCCTGTTCCTCTCCCTGCTCCTGATGGGCGTGTCGACGGTCGGCGTCGGCCTGCTGCCCACCTACGAGACCGCCGGGATCGCCGCCCCCGTGCTCCTGGTCGTCCTGCGCCTGCTGCAAGGCGTCAGCATGGGCGGCGAGTGGGGCGGAGCCGTGCTGCTCGCCGCCGAGCACGCGCCTCCCGGCCGGCGCGGACTGTACGCGTCGGTGCCCCAGGCCGGTCCGCCGCTCGGGTTCCTGCTGTCCAGCGCGGTGATCCTGCCGACGCTGGCTCTCGTGGGCAAGGACGGCTTCGCCGACTGGGCCTGGCGCATCCCGTTCCTGCTGAGCACCGGTCTGATCGTGGTGGGCCTGTGGGTGCGCTCCCGGATCTCCGAGTCGCCGGTCTTCGAGGAGCGGACCCGGGCCGCCACCGCGCACGAGGCGCCCCGCTTTCCGCTGGGCGCCCTGGTCAAGGCGTACCCCGGCCGGCTGCTGCTGGGCATGGGCGCTGCGCTCGGCGGCGCCGCGGTGTACTACCTGGCGACCGTCTACTCCCTCTCCTACGGTCCGGCGGAACTGGGCATTCCGCAGTCGACGATGCTGGCGGCGGCGAGTGTCGCCGCGGTCGCCGACGTCGCGCTGACGGTGCCGGTGGCGATGCTGGCCGACCGGGTCGGCAGACGGCCGGTGATGCTCGCCGGCGCGGCGGGGTCGGCTCTGTGGGCGCTGCCGATGTTCGGGGCGTTGCAGACGCGTGACGGGGTGCTGATCGCGGGGGCGTTCACCGTGGGCCTGGCGCTGATGGTGCTGATGTTCGCGCCGCTGGCGGCCTTCCTGCCCGAGCTGTTCCCGGCCCGGATGCGGTACACCGGCGCCTCCGCGACCTTCATCCTCGGGCTCACCCTCGGCGGCGGGTTCACGCCGCTCGTCGCGACCTGGCTGACCTCGCACTGGCAGTCGCCGCTCGTCCTCGGCCTCTACTCCGGTCTGCTGTGCCTGGTCAGCCTCGGCTGCCTGCTGGCACTGCCCGAGACCCGCGACAAGGACTTCAGCGCCTGACGCCCCCTCACGCGCACGTGCTGCTCCGTGGCACGGGCGAGTGACGCATGAAACTTCAAGGATGTCTGCTTGCAGCAGTCTCGCAACACAATCTCCAACCCCCGGACGGCAGGAGACCTGATGCGTACCAGGACACCGAATCCCCACGTTGTCACCGACGGTTCCCCCCTCGCCCCGCTCCTGCTCCACCGGAGCGAGAACCCCTGGGGCGCGAGCCCCAAGGCGGTGGAGGCGGCACGGGCCGAGCTGCTGCGCGTGCACCGCTACCCCGACCCCCGGCACACCGCGCTGATCGACGCCCTCACCGCCCACTACCAGGTCCCCCCGGGCAGGGTGGCCGTCGGCAACGGCCTGGACGAGCTCATCATGATGCTCGCCATCGCGCTGCGCGGCATCGGCCGGGCGGTGGTCAACGAGGCCACCTACCAGGGGTACCCGAAGAGCCTGGAGGCCGTGGGCCTGCGTGTCGTACAGATCCCCCTCGAACACCACCGCGTGGGCACCGAGGCGCTCGTCGAGGAGATGAACCGGGGCGCGGCCCTCGTCTTCGTCTGCAATCCGCACAACCCCACCGGGTCCGTGCTGGACGCCGGCGAGGTGACGAGCCTGTGCGAGACCGCCCGCGCCACCGGATCGCACCTCGTCTTCGACGAGGCGTACGCGGAGTTCGCCGACGAGTCCTTCACCTCGGCGCTGCCGTGGGCACGGCAGAACGGCTGCGTCAGCGTGCTGCGGACCTTCTCCAAGGCGTACGGCCTCGCCTCCCTGCGCGTCGGCGCGCTGATCGGCGGGGCCGAGACCGTCTCCCGCATCGAGACCGTGCAGGACGCCATGCCGTACCACGTGAACAGGCTGGCGCAGGCGGCGGCCCGCGCGGCGCTGGAGGACCAGGCGTTCCTGGAGCAGACGAGGGTCTACACCGCCACGGCGCGCATGACCCTGTGCTGCGGCCTGGACCGGCTCGGCATCCGCTATCTGCCCTCGCAGACCAACTTCGTCACGGCGCACCTGCCCGGGCGGGTCGCCGAGGTGACCCGCCAGCTGCTCGCCGAGGGCATCCATGTGCGGGACGCCTCGGACATGGGCATGCCCGGCTGGATGCGGATCTCCGTCGGCACCCCCTCCGACGTCCTCATCCTCATGAACCGCCTCGAAACGGCCCTCGCCGCCTGCGCGGTCCCGTAGACCGCCGATGGGCACGCGCCGCGCGCTCGACAGCGATGTGGCCGGCCTCCGCCGTCGTCGGACGGCGGAGACCGGCCTTTCGGACGGACACCGGTCGGCAGAGCGGACCGTACGGCGGTGTCGTGGACACCGGGGCGGCGTCCACGAGTTCCGGCGTCCGGGCCGGACGGGACCGTCCCTCCACCTCATGCCTCAAGTGCCCGGAGAGCCCCTGTGCGGTGGCTCTCCGGGCACACGGCCGCTTCTACTTGACGCGGGCCAGGTTCACGCCGTCGCCGATCGGGATGAGCACCTGCTCCACCCGGTCGTCGGCGCTGACACGGGCGTTGTACGCGCGGATGCCCTGCACGTTCGTGGCGTTCTCGTCGGGGTCGACCACCTGTCCGTGGTGGAGGGTGTTGTCGGCGAGGATCAGCGCACCGGGCCGCATCCTCGGCACCAGCTCCTCCCAGTAGTCGACGTAGTCCTCCTTCTCGGCGTCGACGAAGGCGAGGTCGAACTGCGGCTCCGCCGGCAGCGCGCGCAGCGTGTCGAGGGCCGGACCGAGTTTCAGCGTGATCGTGTCGTCCAGCCCGGCACGCTTCCAGTACCGCTCGGCGACGGAGGTCCACTCCTCGCTGATGTCGCACGCGAGCAGCGTGCCGCCGGGCCGCAGACCCCGGGCCAGGCAGATGGCCGAGTAGCCCGTGAAGCTGCCGATCTCGATGACCTGTTTCGCGCCGGAGATCTGGGCGATCAGGGTCATGAACGTCCCCTGCTCGGGGCCGATCTGCATGAAATTGTCGTCGGGGAAAAGCTTCTCGGTCTCGGCCGCGAGGTCGAGAAGGACCTGGTCCGGCGCGCTGCTGTTCGCCGCCACATATTCCTGGAGCTTCGGGATGAGAGCTTCCGTTGTCCGCGTCATATCTCCGAGCCTCAGGGATGACCGCGTATACGGAAATACCATGTGCCGTCCTGTGGCACACGGCCTTCTCGAACCACTTCCTTACACGTTGTGATGTCAGTACCGGGCGTGACCCGCAGCTCGATTTTCAAACCCACCGGCCGACGTGTGCGAAATACGGGTGAATTGTGAAGTCTGAATATCTGCTGCCGAATGAATCTCCCGAGACACAGGCACGGTTCACCGGCTTCGAGGCCGTCTACGACGGATGGACGAAGGCCCAGCTCGCGGACGTGGGGGTGAGCGAGGGCTGGAAGTGCCTGGAAGTGGGCGGCGGCAGCGGCTCGATCGCCCGCTGGCTCGCCCGGCGCGTGGGACCGGACGGCGAGGTGGTGGTCACCGACCTCGACATCCGCTTCCTGAAAGGCATCGAGAGCGGCAATCTGCGCGTCCGCCGGCACGACGTCGTCTCCGACGAACTGGAGGCCGACACCTTCGACCTGATCCACGCCCGGCTCGTGCTCAACCACCTGCGTGAGCGGGAGCAGGTGATCGCCAAACTGGTGCGGGCGCTGCGCCCCGGCGGCTGGCTGCTGCTGGAGGACTGCGACATGGAGTACACCGCGGTCCTCGGCAGCCCCGCCCCGGACACGGCGACGCTGGTCGACAAGGTGCTGCGGGCCGGGACGGAGGCCCTGCGCAAGGGCGGCTTCGACCCCGACTGGGGGAGGCGCCAGTACGCGGCGCTGCGGGATGCCGGGCTGGCCGGCGTCGCAGCCGCGGGCTACGTCGTCGGCTGCGGCGCCGACTCGGCCGGCACGGAGCTGTGGCGGGCCTCCTACCGGCTCCTCAGGGACCAGATGACCGACACGGGTGTGATCACGGACGAGGAACTGGACGCGTGGTTCACGGCGACCACCGACCCCGCCTACATGGTGTCCTCCCCGATGATGATCTCCACCCGGGGCATGCGCCCCCTCCCTCGCGCGGCGTGATGAGCAGCTGAAGCCCGAGATCCCGGCCATGGCCACGTCGAGAGAAGAGGCAAAGATGTCCGCGCCCCACCGCGCCGAACTGATCCGCCCGCTGCACGAACTGCTGCGCACCCACGCCGAGTCGCGCGGAACCAAGGTCGCGTACTCCGACGAGCGGCGGGCCGTGACCCACGCGGAACTGGAGCGGCGCACGGCACGCCTCGGCGGCAACCTCGTCGCACTCGGCCTGCCCCGGGGCGCGCGGGTGGCGATCCTGCTGGGCAACCGCGTGGAGATGGTGGAGAGCTACCTCGGCATCCACCGCGCCGGCTGCGTCGGCGTGCCCGTCAACCCGCACTCCTCCGACGCGGAACTGCGCCACCTGTTCGCCGACAGCGACGCGCAGGCGGTGATCACCGACACCGAGCACGCCGAACAGGCCCGCGCGGCCCTCCCGCCCGGCCTGCGGCTCCTCGTGGTCGTGGGCGACCACCCGCACGAGGCGTCGTACGAGGACCTGGCCACGCGCGAGCCCGCCGTCCCGGCCCGTGACGACCTCGGTCTCGACGAACCCGCCTACCTGCTCTACACCTCCGGGACCACGGGCCGCCCCAAGGGCGTGCTGGTCGCGCTGCGCGCCGTGCTGTGGAACGCCGCGACCTGCTACGTCCCGATCATCGGACTGTCGCCGCAGGACACGCTGCTGTGGCCGCTGCCGCTGTTCCACGCCTTCGCCTACAACCTGTGCGTGATGGGTGTCACCGCGGCCGGTGCCTCGGTGCATCTGGTCGCGGGCTTCTCCCCGGCCGAGGTGCTCCAGGAACTGCGCTCCCGGCCCTACACCTTCCTGGTCGGCGTGCCGACGGTCTACCACAACCTGGTGCAGGCCGCCGAGGCCGAAGGGCTCACCCTGTCGACGCTGCGCGTGTGCTTCATCGCGGGCGCGGTCACCTCGGCGGAGTTCGCCGAACGGTTCGAGGCCGCCTTCGGCATCCAGCTCACCGACAACTACGGCTGCTCCGAGATGAGCGGGCCGATCGCCACCATGCGGCCCGGCGGGGAACGGGTGCCCGGCTCCTGCGGACTGCCGCTGCCGGGACTGGACCTGCGCGTCGTCGACCCGCGGACCGGCGACGAGGTGCCGACCGGGGAGGTCGGCGAGATCTGGGTCAGCGGCCCGAACGTGATGCTGGGCTACCACAACCAGCCGGAGGCCACCGCCGCCGTGCTCCGCGACGGCTGGTACCGCACCGGCGACCTCGCCCGCCGCAACGACGCCGGCTACCTCTGGATCACCGGCCGCTCCAACGACGTGATCATCCGGGGCGGGGAGAACGTCCACCCCAGCGAGATCGAGGCCGTGCTCGCCCAGGTACCCGGCGTCCGGGACGCGGCGGTGACGGGAGCGGCGGACACCGAACTCGGCGAGGTCCCGGTGGCGGTGGTGGTGCCCGGCCCCGACGGCGTGGACTGCGCCGAGCTGTTCGCCCGGTGCCGCCGGGAACTCGCCTACTTCAAGGTACCGGTGGAGATCCGCACCGTGTCCGCCCTGCCGAGGACGGCCACGGGCAAGGTCGCCCGTGAGCCGCTGGCCCAGCTCCCCGGCCGGCTGCTCGCGGTCGCGGGCCCCCACCACGGCCTGCGTCTCGCCGGAGCCGACGGCGAGACGCAGGCCGCACTCGCGGGCGGTGAACTGCCCGCGGCCAGTCCGGTCGCCGGCCGCGACGTCGTCCTGACGGGAGACACCGGAGAACTCGCCGACCTGATCGCCCACCACCTCGTGGCCGGTCACGAGGCCCGGCGGGCGGATGCGGACGCCCCGGAGGACGGCGTCACGATCACCGTCACCGGCTCCACCGTGACGATCGCGGCCGACGGCGCCGCCCTCACCACGCTGGTCCTGGAAGAAGGGCTGTCCCCCCACCGCATCCGCAACGCCGTGGACGTCGCGCTCAGCCGGCCGGGCGACACACTGGCCGCGACCACGCGAACGGCACAGCCCACCGCGTCGGAGCGACTGCCCGCCAGGGCCGACCTGTCCGGGCTCACCGGAGCCGACCTCGGCCGCAGGCTCCTCGACCTCGTCTCGGCCGAGGTCGCCGAGGTGATCGGCGACACCGCCGCCGTCGAACCGGACCGGGCACTGCGCGAGTACGGGCTCACCTCGATGGGAGCCGTCCGGCTGCGCGACCGGATCGCCGCCGTCACGGGGCTGAGCCTGCCCACGACGCTCGCCTTCGACCAGCCCTCGGTGCGGGCGCTCGCCGGGTACGTGCAACGCCGGCTCACCGACGCACCCGAGCCCGAGCCCGATCCCGGGGAACGGACCACGGCCGCCGGCCCGGCCTCCGCTACCGACGATCCCGTCGTGCTCGTGGGCATCGGCTGCCGCTACCCCGGCGGAGTCACGTCCCCCGACGAACTGTGGCGGCTGGTGGCCGACGGGGTCGACGCCGCCTCCGAGTTCCCCGCCGACCGGGGCTGGGACCTCGACCGGCTGTTCGCCCCCGACCCCGACCGCAGCGGCACCTCCCACACCCGGTGGGGCGGCTTCCTCAAGGACGCGGCCGACTTCGACCCGGAGTTCTTCGGGATATCGCCGCGCGAGGCGCTGGCGACGGACCCCCAGCACCGGCTGCTCCTGGAGACCTCCTGGGAAGCCCTGGAACACGCGGGCATCGACCCGACGTCCCTGCGCGGCAAGCGCGTCGGGATCTACGCCGGGATGCTGGACCAGGACTACGTCACCGACAGCGACCGGGTGCCGCGCGAAGTGGAGGGCTACGTCGGCACGGCCACCGCCGGGAGCGTCGCCTCCGGCCGGGTCGCCTACGTACTGGGGCTGCGCGGTCCCGCGCTCACCATCGACACCGGCTGCTCCTCCTCCCTGGTCGCCATCGACCTCGCGGTGCAGTCGATCCGCCGGGGCGAGTCCGAACTCGCGCTCGCTGGCGGTGTCACCGTCATGGCGACACCGCAGCGGTTCGTCGAGTTCAGCAGGCAGCGCGGACTCGCCCCGGACGGGCGCTGCAAGGCGTTCGCCGCCGCGGCCGACGGCACCGGCTGGGCCGAGGGCGCCGGGATGGTCGTACTGGAACGCCTCTCCAGCGCCCGCCGCGCCGGGCACCCGGTGCTGGCCGTGATCCGGGGCTCCGCGGTGAACCAGGACGGCGCGTCCAACGGCCTGACGGCGCCGAGCGGCACAGCGCAGCAGCAGGTGATCCGGCTCGCCCTGCGGGACGCCGGCCTCACCGCGTCCGACGTGGACGTGGTCGAGGCCCACGGCACCGGCACCCGGCTCGGCGACCCGATCGAGGCCGGCGCTGTGCTGGCCGCCTACGGGCAGGGCCGCGACACCCCGCTCTGGCTGGGCTCGCTGAAGTCGAACATCGGGCACACCCAGGCCGCCGCCGGGGTCGGCGGCGTCATCAAGGTCGTCCAGGCCATGCGGCACCGCACCCTGCCGAAGACCCTGCACGTCGACGAGCCGTCCCCGCACGTCGACTGGGCGGCGGGGGACGTCCGGCTGCTCACCGAGAGCAGGCCGTGGCCCGACCACGACCGGCCGCCGCGCGCCGCCGTCTCCTCCTTCGGGATCAGCGGCACCAACGCGCACCTGATCCTGGAGGCGCCACCGCTCCACCCCGCACCGGCGCCCGCCGCCGAACCGCCCGTCGTCGCCTGGACGCTGTCCGGCAAGACCCCCGAGCGGCTGCGGGACTGGGCGGGCCGGCTGCTCGCCGTGGCCGGGGACGAAGCACCGGTGGACCTCGCCCACTCGCTAGCGGTCTCCCGCGCCGGCTTCGCCCACCGCGCCGTCGTCGTCGGCGGCGACCGCGAGGAACTCCTCGCCGGGGTACGGGCCGTCGCCGAGGGGAAACCCGCGCGCAACGTCGTCACCGGGGAGGCCGACACGGACGGGAAGACGCTGTTCGTCTTCCCGGGACACGGCACGCAGTGGGCGGGCATGGCCGCCGGGCTGATGGACGAGCCGGTGTTCGCCGAATCGGTCCGCGCCTGCGAACGGGCACTCGCACCCCACGTGGACTGGTCGCTCACCGAAGTACTGGCCGGCGACGCCGAACGCCTCGAACGGGTGGACGTCGTCCAGCCCGCGCTGTTCGCGGTGACCGTGTCGCTGGCTGCGCTGTGGCGCTCCCGGGGCGTCGAACCGGACGCCGTGCTCGGCCACTCCGTGGGCGAGGTCGCCGCCGCGTACGTCGCGGGCGCGCTGACCCTCGACGAGGCCGCCCGCGTCGTCGCGATACGCGGCCAGGTCATCGCCGAACTCGGCGACGGCACCGGCATGGTGTCGGTGACCGCGCCGCGCGCCCACCTGGACTGGCTGCTGGAGCGCTGGCCCGACCGCCTCTGGGTCGCCGGGCTGAACGGCCCGTCCTCCACCACGGTCGCCGGTGACGACCTGGCGCTCAAGGGGCTGCTCACCGAGGCCGTCCTCGACGGCCTCCACGCCCGCCGCGTCCGCATCGGGTACGCCTCGCACAGCCCCCTGATGGAGGCGCTCCAGGACAGGCTGGTCACCAGGCTGGGCGAGGTCCGCAGCACCGCGCCCTCGGTGCCGATGTACTCCACCGTGGACCTCGACTGGGTGGACGGCTCCACGCTGACCGGCGCGTATTGGTACCGCAACCTCCGGCAGCCCGTGCTGTTCCAGCCGGCCGTCGAGCACCTCGTCGGCCAGGGCTTCCGGGTCTTCGTCGAGTCCAGCGCGCACCCGGTGCTGACCTCCGGCATCGAGCAGACACTGGAGGAGAGCGGCACCACCGGAGCCGTCACCGGCACCCTGCGCCGGGACGACGGCGGCCTCGCCCGGTTCCTGATGTCCGCCGCCCTGCTGCACACGCGCGGGACGGACGGCGTGCGCCTCGGCACCGGCTCCGGGCGGCCGGTGCCCCTGCCGACCACCCCGTTCCGGCGGCGCCGGTTCTGGCTCACGGCGGCCCCCTCGCCCACGACGCGTCCGGGCCACCCGCTCCTCGGCCCGCTGGTCGAGTCCGCCGGCAGCGGGGAGTACGTCGCCACCAGCCGGGTCTCCCCGGCCGAGCAGCCATGGCTGGCCGACCACGCGGTCGACGGGACCCGCATCCTGCCCGGCACCGCGCTGCTCGACCTCGCGCTGCGCGCCGCGCACGGCGCCGGCGGCACCGGAGTCGGTGAGCTGGTCATCGAGGCGCCCCTGGTGCTGCCCCGGCAGGGCGCGGTGGACCTCCAGGTCGTGGCCGATCCCAAGCTGCGCACGGTGCAGGTGTTCAGCAGGCCGCAGCAGCCCGGCAGCCCGTGGCGCAGGCACGCGCGGGGCACGATGGACGACCCGCACGCGGAGCCGTTCGCCGGGGAGGCGGTCCCGGCGGACGCCGAGGAGATCGAGGTCGACTACGCCTCGCCGGCCGAGCGCGGCTACGAGTTCGGTCCGGCGTTCAGGGCCGTGCACAGGCTGTGGCGGCGGGGCGAGGAACTCTTCGCCGAACTGCGGCTGCCCGAGGAGGCACCCGGCGGGTTCACCGGCACCGGACTGCACCCCGTGCTCGTCGACGCCGCCCTGCACACCCGCGTCCTGGCCGAACCGCAGCCGGACGGCCACGTCGCGCTGCCGTTCGCGTGGCACGACGTGTGGACCGGCGACGGCCACGCCACCCACGCGTACGCCCACGTCACCCCCGTCGGCCGGGACGAGTCCGCCGTGACCGTCACCACCGGCGAGGGCGAACCGCTCTTCCGGGCGATCCTCGCGACCCGCGAGGTGGCGCTGAGCGACCTGGCCGGCGCGGTGCCGACGGACGCGGTGTACCGGACGCGGTGGACCGAACTCCCCGGCCCGACAGGGGCGCCCGCACCGAAATGGGCGCTGCTGGGCACCGACCACCTCGGAGTGACGGCCGACCTGGTCGATCCGGCCGACGCCGAGGCGGTGATCTGCACCCCGGCGCCCGAGGACGTCAGGGCGGCGACGCTGGACACCCTGGCGCACCTCCAGCACTGGCTGGCGGCCACCCGCCCGGCCGACGTCCCGCTCGTCGTGCTCACCCGCAGCGACGACCTGGCGCACGCCGCCGCGCGTGGCCTGGTGAGGTCGGCGCAGTCCGAGCACCCCGGACGGTTCGTGCAGGTCGAGACGGACGACGATCCGCGTTCCGCCGCACGGCTGGCCGACGCGGTGGCCGCCGGGCAGCCGTACGTCCGGATCAGCGCGGGCCGGCTCCAGACACCGGAACTGGCGCGTACCACCCCGACGCGGCACGCCCGGCCGTCCCTCGCCGACGGCACCGTACTGATCACCGGCGGCACGGGCACGCTCGGGTCGCTCCTCGCACGGCACCTGGTGACCGGGTACGGCGTCCGCAGCCTCCTGCTCACCAGCCGCAGCGGCGCGCGGAACGCCGGCCCGCTCGTCACGGAGCTGCAAGAGCTGGGCGCGGAAGTCGCCGTCGCCGCCTGCGACGTCGCCGACCGGGACGACCTCGCCGCCGCCCTCGCCCTGGTGCCCGCCGCGTACCCGCTGGTCGCGGTCGTGCACGCGGCCGGGGTGCTCGCGGACGGCGTGGTGACGGGGCTGACCGCCGACCAGGTGGACGAAGTGCTGCGCCCCAAGGCCGACGGCGCGCTGAACCTCCACGAACTGACCCAGGACACAGAGCTGGCCGCCTTCGTCATGTACTCCTCGGTCGCCGGGGTGTTCGGCAGCGCGGGGCAGGGGAACTACGCCGCCGCCAACGCCTTCCTGGACGCCCTCGCCGAGCGCCGCAAGGCCGCCGGGCTGCCCGCGAAGTCCCTGGTGTGGAGCGGCTGGGAGGAGACCTCCGCCATGACCGAGGTGCTGCGCGAGCCCGGCCGGTCCGGCGCCTCCGCCGACGGCACCCTGCCCCTGCCCACCGACTTCGCGCTCGCCCTGTTCGACGAGGCGCTGCGGCAGGAGGACGCGGCACTCACCCTCGCCAGGTTCGACTTCGCCAGGCTCCGCACCCGTGGGGCGCCCGCGCTGCTGCGCGGTCTGGTGCCCGCCACGCCGGCCGCCGCCACCCCTGTCGTGCGCCTGCGCGACCTGGACCCCGCCGAGCGGGCCGAACGGCTGCTGACGGAGGTCCGCGCCGCCGCCGCCGAACTGCTCGGCCACGAGGACGCCGACGCGCTGTCCCCGGACCGCAGCCTGATCGAGTCCGGCCTCGACTCCCTGACCGCGATCGAACTGCGCAACCGGCTGAGCACACTCACCGGGCTGCGCCTGCCCGCCACGTTCGTGTTCGACCACCCTGTCCCCCGGGACCAGGCCGAGTACCTCCACCGGGCGCTCGACACCCCGGTGCGGGAGAACGCCTGAGGAGGCCACGGCGAACCGGGCCACCCGGGCGTCCCGGGGAGCCCGGTGATCCCCCCCCCGGACATGGTCGAGGCGGCGACGCCCTCTCCCGGGACGGGGCGGCGACGCCCTCTCCTGGGACGCCTTCTCCCGCGATGTCCTCGCCCACGGCGGGTCCGGTCGGACCCCGGGTTATGGCGACCGGCGTGGCGGGAGGGCCCGGCCGGGGGAGGGGTGCCGCCGTCTTCAGCCGTTCGGGCCGCACCCGGCCGCCTCGCATCGGGCGCGCACGCCGTGTCCGAGGCGGCGGAGGACGAACCGCCCGGGACGCCGGCCACGGCGCGGCTCGTCGGCGGTGAGGCCGGCCCCGTGTTCGTCCGGCGGCGGGGAGCGGCGGCTCTCGTCCGAGGGCGCGCCGCCACCGAAACGTTTCGGCGCCTTCCGCGGAACCAGGGGACGGTCCGCCGGCCTTCCCCGCCGCACACCCCTCTTCGCGAGAGGAACACCCCGCAGTGACACCGGCCGTCGAGAAGACATGCTCCCCCTCCGTGACGGCTCCCGGTGCCGCAGAGTGGCGGGGGGAGAGCGGGATTCTGCTCGTCCGAGGAGCGAAGTGCTCCGGCAAGACCGTGCTCCTCGGGACGATCGGTGACTCGGCCGCCGAGTCGGGGGCCCTGGTCCTGCGGGCGACCGGCTGGCCCAGCGAGCGCGCCTTCGCCTTCGGCGTCCTGCGGCAACTGCTGAACCGGCTGGCCGAGTCCGGCGAGGCACCGCCCTTTCGTCCGGCGGAGCCCGCACGGAACCGGGAATCACGGGAGCCGACCGGCCACGACGAGCTGTTCCGCCACTTTCTCCGCGTGACCGCGAGACGTCCGCTTCTCCTGGTCGTCGACGACGTCCACCACGCCGACCCGGCGTCGCAGGACTTCCTGCGGTTCGCCGCACGGCACCTGAGAGGGACGTCCGTACGGCTCGCGCTGGCCGAACGGACGACGGGAGGAGGACCCCCGGCCGGCCCGCGTGATCTCGGCACGGACGTGATGTGGCTGCCCCACACACAGGTGATCCGGCTGGGTCCGCTCACCCGGGAGCGGCTCGCCGAGTGGATCGTGGAGAGCACCCCGGCCCACGACCCCACCGGTGCGACGGCGAGGCGGATCGCGGCCCGTGTCCACGAAGTCGGCGGCGGCAACGTCCTGTTGTCCCGAATTCTCCTGGAGAGACGTTTCGGCACCACGGACCGGGGCGACGCCGAGGACGCCGGAGCCGACTTCCAGGACGCCGTTCGCGGCATCGTCGACGACAGCGGCGTACCCGTGCTGCGGCGCGGCGCGCGGGCGGCGGCCGTTCTCGGCCGGCACTGCTCGCCGCGGAGGCTGACCCGGCTGCTGCACGGGGACTCCGTGGCGGCGGACCGTGTCCTGCGGATGCTTGAGGACCTCGGGATGATGCACGGCGCGCACCTGCGGGGGCAGATAGGCGCGGCGCTCCTCGACGACCACGGATTCGTCGACCGGGCCGGGATGCACCTGGAGGCCGCACACGTCCTGTTCGATGACGGCCTTCCCCCGGATGCCGTGGCGCACCACCTGACGGCCGCCGGCCGGCTCGGCGGACCATGGCACCCCCCGCTGGTGCTGCGGCTCGTCCGGCGCTCGCTGGAGACCGGTGACACCGATGTCGCCGAGACGGTACTGGGACTCGCCCGGACCTCCCTGGACCCGGCCGAGTGCGCGGCGGTGGAGATGCTCCTGCTGCGCGCCACCTGGCTGGAGAACCCGTCCCTGGCGGCTTCCCTCGTGCCGTCGACGGTCGCCGCCGCACGGCGGGGCGTTCTCCGGTCGGCGGACCTCGCGTTCCTCGTGCGTGTGACGACCGTGCACGGTTTCCCCGACGAGGCCGACGAACTGCTGTGCGCGCTGCGGGAAAGGACCCCCGAGCCAGGCGCCCATCGCGAAATGCTGCTCGCCGAGACGCTGTACGCCTTGTGGCAGGGGCCGGCTCCGCACCTGCGGCATCTCGCGGACCTCATCGGCCCCGGCCCCTCCACCGAGGCGGCCGAACGCCTGGCGACCTATCAGCAGCCCTCGCTGCGGAGCGCCCTCTACAAGATCCCTGGGCTGCTGGAGACGGGAGACAGGCCCGGTGCCGTTCTCGCGGCGGAGCGGATTCTCGAAGGCGTCCGCGACGAGGCGTCCGGGCTGGAGCCCTTTCTCGCGGCCTGGTGGGCGCTCGCCACGGTGAACGCCCTGCCCCTGGCCGGGACGTCGTGCGCCGGGATCTCCGAGGCGTTCGAGGACTCCCCCTCCCCGCTGTGGCGAGCCCTGCTGTGCCTGTTCCGGGCGAGGTGCGCGACGGCGGCGGGCGACCTCGCCGACGCCCACGGGCAGCTCCGGGCCGCGTTGGGACACAAGCCGTGGGACACCTGGGGGTCGCTGACGGGGCTGCTGGGTGCCGCCCTGGTGGAGGTCCTGACGGAGATGGGCCGGCACGAGGAGGCGGCGGACGTACTCGCCCTGCCGCTCCATCCCGCCGCGCTGCGCGGGACGAGCGGGCTGCTGTACACGCGTGCCCGGGGCCGGCACCACCTGGCGACCGGCCGGCTGCCCGCCGCGCTGTCCGACTTCGAGGCGTGCCGGGACGCCTGCGCGCTGTCGGGGTGCGAACTGCCGATGCTCCTGCCCTGGCGCTGCGACATCGCGGAGACGTACCTGAGGACGGGCGACGTCCAGGGGGCCCGGCACCTCCTCGGGGAGCAACTGGCTCTCCTCCCCGACGGGGAATCGGGTGTCCGCGGGACGGCACTGCGCC
Organism: Streptomyces sp. NPDC004539; assembly: GCF_040610055.1. Taxonomy (NCBI): domain Bacteria; kingdom Bacillati; phylum Actinomycetota; class Actinomycetes; order Kitasatosporales; family Streptomycetaceae; genus Streptomyces; species Streptomyces sp. NPDC004539. Next base: position 52,783 of record NZ_JBEXLS010000014.1, read on the forward strand.
TGCTCGCCCTGACCTGTGAACCGGCCGACCGCGTCCGTGGCCTCGACGACGCGGCCGACCAGTTGGAGCGGCACGGGAACCACCTCCAGCTCGCCTACACCCTGGCCGATCTCGCGCACACCCACCAGGAGGCCGCGCAGCCGCGCCTCGCCCGTACGGCGATGAAACGGGCCCAGCGCATCGCGGGGAGCTGCGAGGCGGGCGGACTCCAGCGGCTCATCACCGTCGACGCGCCCGCCGAGAGCCGGCCCGACTGGTCGAAGCTGAGCCTCGCCGAGCGGCGCGTCGCCCTGCTGGCCGCCCAGGGCCACACGAACCGGGAGATCTCGGCAAGGCTCTTCGTGACGCCCAGCACCGTGGAGCAGCATCTGACCCGGATCTACCGGAAACTGGGGATCAGCCGCCGGGAAGATCTCGGAATTCCCCACCGGTAGCGGCGCGTTCAGCCCGCCGGAGTGTCTACGGACGCGGACCTGCGGCCCGTCCGCAGCTCTGGCGGGCCGCGTGGACCAGGTGGTCGTGGATGACGGAACCCACCTCCCCGGACCGGGCGGTGAGGTAGAAGTGGCCGCCGTCGAAGACGTGCAGGGCGAACGGCCCTCGCGTGTACGGGCGCCACCGCGCGACGTCCGCCACCGGGGCCACGGGATCGGCGTCGCCGGTCAGCGCCACGACCGGGCAGCGCAGGGGCGGTCCGGGCACGTGCACGTGCGTCTCCGTCGCCCGGTAGTCGCCGCGCAGAGCCGGCATCACCAACTCGCGGAGATCCGGATCGTCGAGTGCCGTGGCCGTGGCGGCGTCCAGCAGGCGGACGTTGCGCAGAATGCCCTCGTCGTCACGGAGGTCGCCGTCCTCGCCCCTGAGATGCGGCGCCCGGCGTCCGGAGACGAGGAGGGCGACCGGGGCCCGCGCCCCGCCCGACTCCTCCAGCCGCCGCGCGATCTCGAAGGCGAGGACGGCGCCCATGCTGTGGCCGAACAGCGCCATCGGCCGGTCGTCCTCCCGGGCGACGAGCACCCGGACGAGCCGGTCGGTCAGTTCCGCGATGCTGTCGGCACACCTCTCGGCCCGCCGGTCCTGCCGGCCCGGGTACTGCACCGCCAGCACCTCCACCTCCGGAGCCAGAGCGGCCGACAGGGAGAGATAGGAGCCGGCCGAACCGCCGGCGTGGGGGAGGCAGACCAGTTGGACCGGGGCCTCGGGAGCGGCCGTGAAACACCGGAGCCACAGCGGCGATTCGTCGGTAGATCGATCCATCGTCCGCCTGCTCCTTCGCCGAAGTCGGTCGTCCGCCCACCAGATCTCTGACCGGAGGCTAGCCGGACCGTCCGGTCGGAGCGTCCCCCTATCACCCCCTAAGACCGTGTCCCGGCGGCGGCACCCGGTGGATGCCGCCGCCATCGGTGCTCCGCCTCGGCGGGCCGGTGTGCTTCGGTCACCGGCAGACGGCGGCCAGTCCGTCGGTGAGGCGGGCGAAGGGGTTGCGGCCGGAGAGTTCGGCGGCCCCGCTCAGCACGCCGAAGAACGCGCGGCGCAGCCGCAGTCCCTCGGCAGCGGGGAGCCGGAAGGTGGCGCGGACCGCCTCGTCGACGTCCATGAGCAGCCGCGCGTCCACACCGGGCGCACCCTCCTGACCGACGACGACCTGGCACCAGAACCGGGCGACGAGGTCGCGCAGGACGACGGTGTGGTCCGCGCCAGCGGCCGGGGCACCGGCGACAGCGGTGTCGAACACCCGCCGCCAGCCGTCGCCGAGAGCGAGGAGCTCACCCTCGTCCTCGGCGCCGTCGCAGAGGGAGAGGACCTCGGCGGCAGCCGTGCGGAGGGCCGGGTCGGTGCCGTCCGCCAGGCTCCTGCGCGCGATGCGCCGGGCCCGGTCCTCGGCCGGGAGGGGGGACACCGGCTCCCAGAGCGGCTCCCAGCCGGAGCCGTAGAGGTCGTGTCCGGGACGCAGTGTCCAGCCGGTGCGCTGCGGGGCGGCGTAGGCGGACGCCAGGTCGGGGACCGCGCCGGTGTACGCGGCCAGTTGACGTCTCACCTGGTAACGGGGGGTCAGCAGGTACCACAGGCAGGCACCCATGGACAGTTCGGCGGCTTCGTCGTGACCCGGCTGTCCGCAGGGGCATTCCAGGACGGTGTCCGTGACCTCGGCCAGGGCGGCGCCGTAGCCGGTGACGGCGCTCGGACCACGGACCGCCAGCGCCAGGAGGAGCTGGTTGAAGCTCTCGTGGTGCGCGCAGTCCGCCACCGCGTCCGTGACGTCGTTGTACCGCATGATGTTGTCGATGGCCCGCTGGACGTTGTCGCAGGCCGCGGCGGAGGCGAACTCCCCCCGGGCGTCCCCGACCTGACGGTAGTGACCGCTGCTGAGCATCAGACGGTAGTACGGGGCTATCGCACCGTCCCAGGAACGCGCACCCATGTATTCGTCGGGCGTCACCGGACGCGGTACGACGCCGTCGTAGGACTCGGCGGCCATCGCGTCCTTCACCACCATGAGTCCGCCGACCGCGACCACCTCCCGGACCGCGAGCGTCGCCGCGGGGCCCGACAGGTGGACGAGCCCCTCGCCGGCGGCGGCCATGTACAGGTCGTGGCCGCCCGCGCCGGAGTCGTCGAAGGCGTCGCAGAAGTCCACGGCCGAGGTCAGCGACATCATCGAGGCGCACAGGTCGTGCAGCCGCGCGTCGTCACCGCGGATGAACTGCCAGGCGTAGACGCTGCCCCACAGGTCGCGCATGGCCATGATGGGGTCCGTGGCGGCCGGGACGCGCCGTAGGTACTCCTTCCACAGCTCCCGTGTCTCGCCCCCCTTGGCGGGCGAGACCTCCGCCAGCCGGGCCAGGCCCCGCGCGGCGGGAGTCGCGTCGGCGCGCCACAGAGCGGCGGCCTGCACCGCCGTGGTGCGGCGCGCTATGTCGGCCAGCGGACTCGCCTCGACGGCACGGATCAGCTCCGGCTCGTACACCGTCCGCATGATCCGCCGCGCCATCCGCAGCCCGCTGTCGGGGGAGGGCATCGTCGCGGTCCCGTAGGGCACGTAGGCGGGTTCGCCGACCAGGTACGTCGTCGCGCCGTCCGGTGCCGCCGGGCCGTCGTCGACGGTGTGCACGCGGTCGAGGAGCGCGAGCGCGGCGGGGCCGCAGACCAGTCCGCAGCGCTCGGCGTTCCAGGCGTCGGGCCGGTTCTCGCGGGTGAGGGGGGCGGCCGTGGTCATCAGCGGTTCCTCTCGACCCGCACGAGGGTGCGCGGGGGAAGCAGGAGCGCGGTGACGGTGGGTCTGGCGTCGGCGGAGCCCGGCGGGTGGAAGAGGCGCCAGCGGCTGAGCAGGGTGGCCAGCGCGATGGTCGCCTCGACGGTGCCGAAGACGTCGCCGATGCACTTGCGGCGGCCGGCGCCCAGGCTGAAGTAGCCCTGGCGCTGGACGTTGGTGACGCGGTCGGGGCTCCAGCGGTCGGGGTCGAACGTGTCGGGGTCGGAGAAGACCGAGGGGTCCCGGTGCAGCGCGTAGGGGCTGAAGAAGACTCCGGCGTCGGCGGGTATGTGTCCCTCGTCCCAGGGGACGTCCTCGGTGGTGACGCGGCTGACGAGCCAGGCGGGCGGGTACATGCGCAGGCCCTCGGTGATGACGTGCTGGGTGAAGCGCAGCTTGGGCAGATCGCCGTACCCCGGCAGCCGGGGTTCCCCGTCGGGGCCGCCGCCCAGCGCTTCCTGGAGCTCCGCGCGCAGCCGCGCGAGGATCTGCGGGTGGCGGTGGAGCAGACGGACGGTGTGCGTCAGCGAGGAGGCCACCGACTCCAGGCCGGCAGTCAGGAAGGTGACGACCTGGTCGTAGACGGCGGCGTGTGGGTCGGGCTCCTGCTCGCAGGCGGCGACCACCATCGACATGAGGTCGCCGTGGTCGGTGCCGTCGGCCCGGTAGTGGTCGACGACCTTGTCGACGACTTTCCGGGTGTGCGCGGTGACTTCCTCGTAGCGGCGGTTGACGGGGATCGGCAGCGCGGCGAAGAACCGGCCGGGCACGATCATCCGCCAGTAGACGCCCCGCATGATGTCGGGGACCGCCTGTGCGATGTGCCGGGCGGCGGGGTCCGCCTGGTCGGCGGAGATCAGCGTACGGCCGATGACCAGGGTGGTGAGGCGGTGCATCTCCTTGTAGAGGTCCAGGACCTGTCCCGGCCGCCACGACCCGGTGACCTCGTCGGCGGAGTCCGTCATGACCTCCGCGTACCGCTCGATGCGGCTGCGCTGGAACGCCGGCTGCATCGCCGGCCGCTGCCGGGCGTGATCGTGGGCGGGGCAGCTGGCGAGTCCGTTGCCGACGTACGGGCGGACCCGGTCGAAGAGGGGGCCGCCCTTGTCGAAGAGGTCCTGTTCGGTGGTGTGCAGCCGGCGTACGAGTTCGGGACTGGTGACGACGTAGGCGGGCTGGTTGGCGAAGCGGATGCGGACCACGGGGCCGATCTGCTGGAGTCCCCGGAAGAAAGTCAGCGGGTCCTGCGCCATGTTGGGGATGTGGCCCAGGAGCGGGAGCCCACCGGGTGCGTTCGGGACGGTGGACGGGGGAGCGGAGACGGTGGTCATGAGGTCCTCACAGTGCTGGTCAGGGCGATCTCTTGGAGAGCGGCGGTCGCGGCGGGCGTGAGATTCGCCTGGTCGAGCGCCTGTTGTGCCTGTTCCCGGCGGACGCCGATGAGCTGTTCGACCGCCGCCCGGGCGCCGGTGACGCACAGGAGGTGCCGAATCCGTTCGGCGTCCTCCTCACCGAGGCCGGGACTGCCGATCAGCGCGCGCAGGGTGCGCCGCTGTTCCTCGTCGGCGTGCTGCATGGCAAGTGCCACCAGCAAGGTGCCCTTGCCGTCCCGCAGATCGTCCAGACACGGCTTGCCGGTCTCGCGGGGATCGCCGAAGGTGCCCAGGACGTCGTCGCGCAGCTGGAACGCCTCCCCGATCGGGAGCGCGTAGGCGGACAACGATGTCAGCAGGTCGGGCTCCGCCCCGGCGAGGGCCGCGCCGAGGTGCAGCGGTCGCTCGACGGTGTAGCGGGCGGTCTTGTAGCGGACGATCCGCAGCGCGGCGTCGGCGTCGTCCTGCGGCGGACCGGTCGCCAGGAGGTCGAGGTACTGGCCGAACATCACTTCCGAGCGCATGGCGTTCGTGACCGTCCGTACGGCAGCCGCACGGCCATCCGGTATTCCCGCGCTGTGCAGGAGTTCGTCGGACCATGCGTGGGCGAGGTCGCCGAGCAGGATCGCGGAGTGTTCCCCGAACCGGTCGGGGTCGCGGAGGTGGGAGTACGTGGCGGCCAGGGCGCGGTGCACGGTCGGCGTCCCGCGCCGCAGGAGGGCGCCGTCCATCACGTCGTCGTGGATCAGCGCGAACGCGTGGAACATCTCCAGAGACGCCGCGGCCTGGATCACGTACTCCGGCGGCTGCGGGTCCCCGCCCGCCGCGCACCAGCCGACCGCGCACAGCAGCGGTCGTACGCGCTTGCCGCCGTTGAGGACGAAGTCCCGCAGCAGTGAGGTGACTTCGGGAGGCAGATGCCGTGCGTGCGCCGCCTCGGCCTTGGCGTCCAGGAACTCTTCCAGTCTCCGGTCGACCCGGTGCCGCACGGCGGTGAGGTCGAGGTTCGGACACTCGTTCTGCACACGAGGCGGGGGTGGAGCGGGCAGGTAGGTGTCACTTTTCATCGGTCCCTCAAATGGTCTGGGGGGCGAGCTGGTCTACTGGAAAAAGGTAAGAAAGCGAGAGTGGGGGTTTAGGTGAGGGAAATCGAAACGGTGAGCGTGAACACCCGATAAAGAAAGCAGGATCGCTGCTTGTTCGTCAGGGAGGAGCGCTCCCACGCTTGGTGGAGAACCGTAGCTTCAAGACATTTGAAATAGCAAGAACTTCCGAAAGTTTACGCGGATATGAGGAAGCGGCGTTTCGTATACCTCTGGCGGAATGAGTGGAGTTCGAGGAATTGCTTTACTCGTCTGGCGGGCGGTTCCGCCGATAATGCCGTGATCTGCGCCAGCCGCCTCAAGTGAGTGCGATCGCAAACGGCTTCTCGGTCACCCGCTCGTCCCTGGGCCGTGACCGGTCACCGAGCGGCGGTAACCGCCGTGAAACGCCGCCCACCCCTGCGGCTCACCAGACATCATGTGCATTCATGCGCACATGATGTCTATGCTGGTGCGGTCGAACCCCACCCCCGGGAGAGGCCCATGCCGTCGGTACTCCGCCACCCCACCTACCGCCGCCTGTTCACCGCACAGGTCGTCGCACTGGTCGGCACCGGCCTGGCGACGGTCGCGCTGAGCCTGCTCGCCTACGACCTGGCGGGGGCGGACGCCGGATCGGTGCTCGGTACGGCGCTGGCGGTGAAGATGGTCGCGTACGTAGGGACGGCGCCGTTGATCGGTGCGGCCACGCGGCGGCTGCCGCGGCGGACGCTGCTGATCGGGGCGGACGTCACCAGGGCCGGTGCGGCGCTGACGCTGCCGTTCGTGACCGAGGTCTGGCAGGTCTACCTGCTGATCTTCCTGTTGCAGTCCGCCTCCGCGGCCTTCACGCCCGCCTTCCAGGCGGTGATTCCGGAGATCCTGCCCGAGGAGCGCGACTACACGCGGGCCCTGTCGCTCTCCCGGCTCGCCTACGACCTGGAGAGCCTGTTCAGCCCGGCCCTGGCCGCCGCCCTGCTGACGCTGGTCAGCTACGACCGGCTCTTCCTCGGCACGGTCGCGGGTTTCCTGGCGTCCGCCGCGCTCGTCGTCTCCGTCACCCTGCCCGACCTCGGGGCGTCGAAGGAGGTCCGTGGCGGCGCCGTCCGTCTCTTCCGCTCCACCCCGCGTCTGCGGGCCCTCCTCGCGCTCAACCTCGCGGTGGCCGCCGCGAGCGCCATGGTCACCGTCAACACCGTCGTCTACGTCCGCGACCACCTCCACCGGTCCGCCGCGGACGTCCCGCTCGCCCTGGGCTCCTACGGCGCCGGCTCCATGACCTGCGCCCTCCTGCTGCCCCGCCTCCTGGACCGCCGCACCGACCGCTCGCTCATGCTCCCCGCCGCCTTCGCCCTCGCCGCCCTCCTCGGCCTGACGGCGGCCGGCTCGCACGCGCCGACGAACTGGCGCTGGCCCGCCCTCCTGGTCGCCTGGGCCGCCGTCGGAGCCGCCACCTCCCTGATCCTCACCCCCACCGGACGCCTCATCCGCCGCTCGGCGGCACGGGCCGACCTGTCCGCCGCGTTCGCCGCGCAGTTCTCCCTCTCGCACGGCTGCTGGCTGCTGACCTACCCCCTGGCCGGCTGGCTCGGCGCCACCGCCGGCCTGTCCACCGCCGCCCTCGCCCTAGCCGCGCTCGCCGGCGGCGCGGCACTGCTCGCCCTGCGGCTGTGGCCGGCCCACGACCCCGCCCGCGTCGAACACGTCCACCACCGCCTGACCGGCGCCCACCCGCACCTCACCGGCGCCCACCCCTCGGGCGCCGGATGGCGGCACACCCACGACTACGTCATCGACGACCTCCACCACCGCTGGCCCCGGCCCGCGACCCACTGAATACCGGCCTGCCCCGCACCTACCATGTGCGTATGAGCGCAAGCACGCACATGGCAGATGCACACCCCTCGCAGCAGCACGACGACGGCGAGCGCCTCGACGCCGCCGCGGCCATCCTCGCCCTGCTCGCCGACCGCACCCGCCTGTCCTTGCTTCGCCGCCTCATCGAGGGCGAGGCCGACGTCACCACCCTCGTCGAGTCCAGCGGCGCCGCCCGCCCCTCCGTCAGCCAACACCTCGCCAAACTCCGCCTCGCCGGCCTCGTCGCCACCCGCAAGGACGGCCGCCACGTCGTCTACACCCTCCGCCACGGCCACCTCCGCCGCCTCGTCACCGAGGCACTCAACGCCGCCGACCACCAGATCGGGCAGTTGCCGCCCCACGACTGACGACTCCTGACAAAAGGGTGAGTCGGTCGAGATGGGGAAGACCACCGCCGGGCCGCGGGCGCGCATTGAGCCGTCTGCCGGTGCGGTCTGCGTACCGCCTCTGTGGGAGTCAGCGCAGGCGATCGTCCAGGGGAGGGCCTTCTCGACGCGCCAGGACATGTACGTGGCAGTCGGACCCGCGCGGCCTCACATCCGGGATCTCAGCACGTCGACCTCACAGCCCGGAGCGAACGGGTCGAAGCCGTGCTCGGCCAGCCAGCGAACGATCAGTAGGCTTCGCAGCGACCACCAGGCGTGGATCACGTTGAGGTCGACGGCGGCGCCGTAACCGGCGATGACGTCGTCGAGGTGCTCCTCGTGTCCGAGCGTGAAGGTGGCGAGGTCGTACAGGGCGTCGCCCTGGCCCGCCTCGGACCAGTCGATGATGCCGGTGACCTCGTCGCCGTCGACGAAGACGTGCGCGATCTGGAGGTCGCCGTGCGTGAACGCCGGCGTCCATGGCCGGAGCGCGGCCTCGGCGACCTGGCGGTTACGGGCGACCAGGTCAGCAGGCAAGACGCCGTTCGCCACGAGCCGCTCGCACTCGTCGTCGAGTTCCGCCGCCAGCGCGAAGATGCTCCGGCCGGCCTGGCCCTGCCGGGGCGGCAGCGGCGCGTCGTGCAGTCTCCGGATGGCGGCGCCCGCCGCGCCCCACGCCGCCGGCGACCCGGTCGACGGACCGCCGAGGCGCCCGAGCGTCGTCCCCGGCAGTGCGGCGAGGGCGAGCACGGGCGGCTTGTGCCACAGGACCTCCGGGGTCGGGACCGGTGCGAGGGACATCGCCTCGACCTCGGCGTCGACGCGCGCCTGATCGGCGTCCACCTTCAGGAACACGTCGCCGACGCGCAGGGTCGCGCGCTCGGAATGGGCGACGACGACTTCGACCTCATCCATGGGCGACCAGTATCCCGGGGATGATCGCCGATGTCGCCGGGGATATCGCAGGCGACTACGCGGCTGACCGCGTGTCACCCATCTCGCGGCCTCGTGCACGACATCGATCTCTGACCAGGCCAAGCTCACCACCTTCGTGAGGAGACGCAAGACGTCACCAGGCGTCCCGCCGTGCCCTGGGCGCCACCGTCGCGGAGTTCCAGCCGCAGGACGCCGTCCGGGTGCTCTTCGACCCGGCAGGCCACCCCTTCTGCCTCTGCCGAGACGACGGACAGCGGCGCCGCACCGAACGGACGTCCCCGCTTCGTCGCGTGAATCCGGTCGCCCGGGGAAGGAACCGGACAGTGTCGGGCGGATGTCTGTGACATGGCTGCTCCCGTGCGGGGAGCGGTGGGGCGGGCGTTCGGGGCCGGTGACGTATACGGGGGAGAGCGGAGTGGAGACGATCATCGTGCAGCCGCTAGGGCTGGCGCGGGCCGGTGCGGGCGGGGTGGGAGTGGCCGGGCTGCTGAAGATGGCGCCGGGTGACGTGGCCGAGTTCGGGCGGGGACTGCCCGGCGGGGAGGGCGTGTCCATCGTGCTGCCCGACCCCGGGATCTCCCGGCGGGCCGGACTGCTGGAGGCCGCCGAGGACCACTGGCGGCTGTCCAACTACAGCGCCGGGACCGCGTACCTCGTCGAGAACCTGGAGGGCGCGGGGGAGTACATCTCCGTCGGCCCGGGCAGGCTCGCCGCGCCGGTGCCGTTCGAGTTCTCCCGGGTCGTCCTGCCGGGGGTGCGGGGGACCGCCGGGTTCAAGGTGTTCGCCCCGCGCCACGCCTACCGGGGCGAGGAACCGGCCCCCAGGGCGGGGGAGCGGACCCTGCACCCGTACCCGCTCGACACGGCGGCCAAGTACTTCCTCGTCCTCGTCGCCCTGTGCGAACCCCGGCTGCGGGACCCCTCCGACAGCACCCTGCCCGGCGCCGGGGACATCGTGGGACGCCTGCGCCCCCTGCCGGACTGCCACGACCTGACCCGGTCCGCCGTGAACTACCACATCGACTACCTCGCCACCCGCAAACTCCGCCTGGACCCCGCCGACACCCCCGACACGGACACACCCCGCCGCATCGGAGCCAAACGCGCCGCCCTCGTCTCCGTCGCCCTGCGCTTCCGCCTCGTCCGCGAGGAACACCTCGCGCTGCTCCCCTCCCGCAGGCGAGGCACACTCCCGACGGCCACCTGATCCCGGCCGGTCGGCGGGGGCCCTCCCGCCGGTCGGGGGAGTGAAACCGGCGGACGCACCGGGTGGGATGGGGAGAAGGAAGCCGCCCGACAGCACGCACCCGAGGACGACCGCACGTGACCACCTCCCCGGAGACCCTCAAAGCCCTGTACGCGCACGCCCGTCCCCACCGCTGGACGATCGCCCTCGGCCTGAGCCTCTCCCTCCTCGGCGCCGCCGGCGGACTCCTCCAGCCGCTCGCCACGAAGACACTCCTCGACCGGTAGGGGAGGACGCGGGGAGTAACTGGCCTCAGTCTCCCCAGCCTGACGCGGGACCGTACCCCGGCCACTTTGGCTACAACGCGACCGGGGTCCAGACAGGCAGCGGCTAGCGGCAGCATCTGTTCGTCAGCCCGGTGAAGCCCGGGCATCCGTACATCGCGTTGATGACCTAGACGAGTAGATCCGATGTGACGGTGGTCGCCGCCCGGCCGGCCGGAGCCTCATGAGCGCGGGACTGGAGAACTGGCCAGGCCGCTCCGTCCGGACGCCTCGTCGTTATGGTGTGGTGGTCTGCCGAGGCCATGAACAGGAGGGGCGGGCTCATGACCATCGAGTATCGGTGGCTGTTGGACGAGACTCCCTGGCCCGAGCAGGCAACGCTCGTCTACGGCGAGATGGTGGAACTGGTGACGCCACACCCACCGATTCCGAGACTGGGCTGGCTTGGGCCGGAGATCGTGGGCAGCCGCGGTGTGATCGTCGCGTGTGTCATCGAGCAGGACGAGCGTGATGGCCACGTCGGACCGCTCTACGCGGTGGAGACCGAGGACGGCAGCCCCTGGAGGCTGCGGCCGGAGTTCCTGGTCTCCCGGGGAGGACTTCATCCCGACATGCCGCCCCGCTATCGCAGCGACCTGCCCGAAGGAACCCGCGTCCGAATCCGCCCGGAATCAGGTACATCGGGCGCGACGACGGAAGCTGTCGGGGAGGTCGCCGGGATCTGGTGGACGACGTCCTTGGAGCCGCCGAAGGGCTACATCGTGCAGGTTGGCGAGCACTCCCACCGCGTGACCCCGCAGGAGACCGAGGTCCTCTGACTCGGCGAGAGCCTGCCTGCGGTCACTGCCGGATGCCGTCAGTGGTCAAACGCGATCAGCGAGCGAGTGACAGGTTCGCCGGTCCGGTTGTTATGCCAGATCCCGGCAGCCATCGCCAGGGCCCGCTGGGCCACCCGAATCGCGACGCCCTCGAAAGTCCGCCTGCCGTGTTGTTCCAGGTCAAGCTGGCCTTTGAGGGTGTCGTTGACCGACTCGATGAGCTGGCGGACCTTCTTGAGCATCGGCTCGCCGTACCGCTGCTTCTCACGCTTGAACGACAGCCGAAGCAACTCGACGCCCAGCTCAGCGAGTTCCCGCTCGAACACCTTCGAGACGAAGGCCTTGTCGGAGACGAGCATGATGCCCTCGCGGCGGGCGACGAGCTCCGCGTCGACTTCGAGCATCGCGGCCAGTACCTCCCGCTCGTCCAGCTTTGGGTTCGCCAGTGCCACAGGATCGGCATGCCGGTCGGGGTGCACACCAGGTACAGACGGAGACCCCAGAAGAAGCGGGAGTGGGAGGCACAGTAGCCGTAGCCTGCCCAACCCGCGATGTTCGATCGTTGGACGGTCGCGCGCGACATGCCGCACGACACCGGCGTGGAGTCGGTGATCCACACCGTGTCCGTCCAGAAGTCGCTGCCCCGGGCCAGTTCCCGGATCACGCGCTTGACCAGCGGCAGAGCCGAGCGCAGACGCTTGTTGTAGCCCGCGCGCTGGGGTAGGTACGGGAACATGCCGGACAGGTGCCTGTGCGCGTAGCGCAACCAGCGGGCCTCGGAGTGGTAGCCGAGCAGGGCTTGGGCCGCTGCGAGGCAGATGAGTTCGGAGTCACTGAACAGGGGCGAGCGGCCCAGCCATCGCGTCCCTTCGATCTCGTCGTCGATCTTTACGTAGAGTGAGGTCAAGAGGGTGTTCAGGTCGGTCGTCACAAACTGATCTTGGACACCCTCGTACCTTTGACGGGGCGGAACTTCGGATCTACTCGTCTAGTCCGTCCGCGGTGTACAGCCAGGGCGTCACGGCGCGGGCATACCGTGACGCCGGGTAGCTCCTCAACCGCGTCGCTCTTGTCCGCGGTACGGGAAATCGAGGGCGATCACATCTGTCAGGGGTGGTGCGTGCGGCTCCGGCATTTCCGTCACACGGGTGCCCGGGGGCGGGAGGCGAGCGCTGGGAAAGCGTCTTCCCATACGGTGCGCACGGCTCGGCCGACGAGGTGCGCAATACCGGCCACAGCTGAGAAGCAGACCGAGGCTGAGGTACTTGCGCAGGTCGTAAGAGGTAATCCCGGACGAGGTCAGGTGTAGCGGTAGGTCCACGACCCTCTGGGCCGGACCGTGCAGTTCGTGCGGCGATTCCGGCAGACGACGCCGGAACTTGTTCCTGCACGACGCGAGTTCGACAGCGACTTCGTGCAGACAGGCTGGTCAAGGCGGCTTCATCTGTACTCGCCGTCGCCTTCGACAAACGGCTCGGCAAGGCGCTGGGCGAGGTCGTCCTGCCACTGCTGGGCCCAGTGCCGGAGCTCCGTGATACGTGCGGCATCCAGACCGTAGGCTTCGAACTCGGCATCGCTCACCCATGCCACCGATTCCAGGCGATCATGCAGCTCCTGAACGTCGAACTCCTCAGGACGGCGTGCCCCCAGCGCCTCCAGCTCGCCGATGCTGAACTGCTCGGAGGCCGCGTGCACATCGATCACGTCGCGCGGCAGTCCGCGGTCTCCCAGTGCCCGTACCTTGGTCCCGATGAGGTCCTCCAGGGCGATGACCGGGCCGAGTCCCAGCAAGACCGGTGGCTGCCAGAGCACCTCCTTGAGAAGGTCGACTTCGCAGGACTGTCCGGTTTCGGGGTCGGTGGCCAGAAAACGGGCCTTGAGGGGCGTGGCATGCAGTGCGGAGATCCGCCAGCCGCGTGCACTCAATCCATGCGTCAGGTGGTCGGCGATCTGCGGCAGCGCGGTGGGGTGGGTGGTGGCGAAGTCGAGATCCTGGCTGGGGCGATGGACGATGCCGTGCGCCTGGATCGCGTAGCCACCCATGAGAGCGAGTCCGTAGGGGCGGCCCAGGTCGAGGGTGTCGATGAGGAGCCGGCGGTGGTGCGTGGGGAGATCCGGTAGCTCCTGGTGGGTCACGCGGCAGCCTGGCCGGTGCGCGGGCGCAAGCGGGGGAAGGCGTCCTCCCATGCCGCGCGGACGCCGCGGCCGACCATTTTCCGGAGTCGGGGCCAGTGGGAGGTCAGGAGGTCGCCGTTCAGGAATTGGATGTAGTCGTCGTGCAGGCCCGTGGCCAGGACGATGCGGTACATGCCGAGGAGCAGCTTGTCGTCGTCCAGATCGAAGGTGCGCAGTCCGGACCAGGCGAGGTGCAGAGGCAGATCCACAGGGCCGCGGGTGGGGCCGGTCAGTTCGGTGAGGTTCGACGGCAGCTGGTCGGAGGCGGGGCCCCAACGGGAAGGCGTGGACACGTCGCGCTCTGCGGTGTGCTGGTGACCGGGGCCGTACGAAACCATGGGGCCAACGATAGTGGGTCGTGACTCCTGGGCGAGGCGCGGGAGCAGGAGTTTGGGGTTGAACCGTCGACTGTGACGCTCCTTTGACGCTCATGGCGCCCGCGAGGTCGTCAGCCAGGCGGAAAACCCCTGGTTGGACTGCTATTTCTCCATATGCTGCCCAGGTCGACACCTTTACGATTACCGGCCCCGGTGTCCCGGCGCCGGCAAGTCCACCCTGTTCGCGCTCCTGGAACGCTTCTACGATCCGACTGACGGCTGCGTCCTCGTCGACGGCCGGGACGTACGGGACTGGCCCCTGCCCGACCTGCGCGCCACCATCGGCTTCGTCGAGCAGGACGCCCCCGTCCTGGCCAGCACCCTCCGCGAGAACCTCCTGTTCGCCGCACCCGCCGCGACCGACGATGACCTCCGCGACGTCCTGCACCGCCCCCGGCGCCTTCTCCTCGACGAGGCGACCTCCCAGCTCGAGACCGTCAACGAACTGGCCGTCAGGGACATCGTCACCGAGGCAGCTCGCGAGACGACGATGCTGGTCGTCGCCCACCGGCTCCCCACCGCCACCGGCGCCGACCGCATCGTCGTCATGGAGTCCGGCCGGGTCCGGGCGACCGGAACCCACACCGAACTGATCGCCAGGGACGAGCTGTACGGGAGGCTGGCGGCGACCCGACTCCTCACGCTGGCACGGTGATTCCTGGCGCTGGCTGAGACAGGTTGTCCGGGGGGTGGACCGGCCTCCGGCGGGATACGTGCCCACGGCTCCCGCGTCCCGCCCGTCGTGCCGTCCCGTCCGCCGCCGATAGAGTGGACCGTGATCGACAAGGACGGGCCGGGGTGAGGGTGGCGGACGGCATGGGCGGTGCCGAGGAGAGCGGGAACGCGGGCACCGGGCGTCCGACGTCGAAGGACGTCGCCCGGCTCGCCGGGGTGTCGCACACCGCGGTGTCCTTCGTGTTCAACGGCCGGGCCGAGGGCAACATCGCGCCCGCCACGCAGCAACGCATCCGGGAGGCCGCCGCCCGCCTGGGCTACCGCCCCGACCCGGTGGCCCGGGGGCTGCGCAGCCGCCGTACGGCCGTGATCGGGCTGGTCACCGACGAGATCGCGTCGTCCCCGTTCGCCGGGCGGCTGCTGCGCGGGGCCATGGAGACCGCCTGGGACCGGGACCACCTCGTGCTCACCGTCGACTCCGGCGGCGACCCCGCCAAGGAGGACGCGGCCGTCGCGGAACTCCTCGACCGGCGGGTGGACGGCATCATCTACGCGGCCATGTCGCTGCGCCGGGTCCGCGTGCCGGAGGGCCTGCGCCGTACCCACTCCGTGCTGGCGAACTGCCTGCCCGAGGACGGCTCCCTGCCCGTCGTCGTCCCCGCCGAACGCGCCGGCGGCCGTGCCGCCGCCCGCCTCCTCCTCGGCGCGGGCCACCGCCGGCTCGCCGTCATCGGCGGCCTGGACGACATCGCCTCGACGGAACGCACCCGAGGCTTCCGCGACGCCCTGCGCGCCGAGGGCGTCACGGTCCCGGAGGAGTGGATCGTGCGCGACGGCGGCGAGATCTCCGCCGGTCACGCGGGGGCGCTGCGCCTGCTTGACGGCGTCGCCCCGGACCGCCGCCCCACAGGAGTCCTCTGCTACAACGACCGGGTCGCGGCAGGCGTCCTGCACGCCGCGACCCGCCTCGGCATCGACGTCCCCACCGACCTCTCGGTGGTCGGCTACGACGACCAGGAACACATGGCCGCGTTCCTCACCCCACCGCTCACCTCGATCGCCCTCCCACACCGCGCGATGGGCGAGACGGCCACCCGGCTGCTCCTGGACGCCATCGACACGGGCCGCACCCCACCGGCCACCGTCCGACGGCTGGCGTGCCCGGTGGTCACCCGGGCTTCGGTGGGGCCGGCGCCTGCTTGCTGATCGGCGGCTCGGCGAGGGTGCCGGGATGGTGGTGGACGCGTTGGGGGACCACGGCCCGTCCGGGGGCTGCCAGGGCTTCCGTAGGTTCGGCGCCCGCCCGCTGACCGGGGGCCCGGACCGTCGACCCGTAGCTCGGCAAGGTCGCGGGGCGGGCGGCGGACGTGCTGGGGACCATCCCCTGCCGCCTGCCGCCTGCCGCCTGCCGCCTGCCGCCTGCCGCCCGCCGCGCCTGCCCGGCGAGCGGCCTGCCCGCCGAGCGGCCTGCCCGCCGAGCGGCCGGGCCTCTGAGGGACCGGTGCCCACCCACCGCCCTGCGCCTCGGCCAAGTCGCCGGGACGTCAGTGGACGCGCCAAGTGACCGCCGCTCACCCGCCCGGCGGCTGGCCTGGACCCGTGGTCACCCGGGCCTCCGTGGGTCCGGCGCCCACCCCCTGACCCGGGCGCCCGGACCATCGACCCGCAGCTCGGCGACGTCGCCAGGGCGTCGGTGGACGCGTTCGGTGACCATCGCCCGTTCCCCCACGAAGAGTTCGAGCAGCGAGCCGTCCACCAGGAGCCGTAGCGTGAGGTCCGGTGCCTTCGGGACGTGGACCGTGATCGGGGCGGAACCTTCCCTGCCGGTTCGGGGCCAGGCGGTGCGGTCGAGGAGGACGGTTCCCTCGGCGGGGTCCGTATGGATGGTCAGTTCGTGGCCCGAGGCGTCGCGGAGGAGGCTCACCGTGGTCGGCGCGTACGCCGTGACCGTCAGGTCGTACGCGTCGGGGAGTGGAGTGATGCCGCCCGGCGTGCTGATGAACGGCTCGACTGGGCGCAGGAGTTCGAGTTCCGGCGCCGGACTCACCCGCAGCGACCCGTCAGGGTGGACGTCGACGACCCGGGGCGCCGTGAGTACCCCCGCCCACCCGGCCCGGTCCACCTCCTCCTGCGGACGGGCCTCCCACGACCACCCCCACAGCAGGGCGCGGTCAGGCTCCTGGAGCACGGCGGGGGCGTAGAAATCCCGGCCCTGGTCGAGCCGGCCGCCGACCCGGGTCACGAACCTCAACTCGCCCTCGCCGCCCACGTCCAGACGGCCCGTCAGATAACCGGTCGAGTACGGGTCCCCGTCCCACAGCGACAGCAGGAGCACGTGGTCGCCCCCCGGCGTCCCGTACACCTGCGGGCACTCCCACCCCACCGCCCCCTTGTCGCCGAACACCCCTGCCGCCACCGGGTCGTTGCCGTCCAGGAGGACACCGGCGAACCGCCAGTCGGTGAGGTCGTCGCAGTCGTAGAGGAGGACCGACGGTGTGCCGTCGGCGTGGCCGGCGCCGACGAGGGCCCAGCGGTGGTCCGCGTGGTGGAAGACGAACGGGTCGCGGAACATGACCACGTCCAGTCCGGGCGGGGGGCCGGAGACCACCGGTGTGGGGAGCGGCTGCCACTCGGTGAGCAGGGCGTCGTTCGGGTCGGTCGCGCGGGCCAGGCAGATCGTGCCGAGGCCGGTGTGGGTGTGGTCGATGCCGGTGTAGACGGCGGTCGGGGTGCCGGCGTCGTCGACCACGCAGCCCGACCAGCAGCCGGCCTCGTCGGGCCCGCCGGGGGTCGGGGTGAGGGCGATGGGATGGTGCTCCCAGTGGACGAGGTCGGGGCTGGAGGCGTGGCCCCAGTGGATGTCGGCGTGGACGGGGGCGTTCGGGTTGTACTGGTAGAAGAGGTGGTGGCGCTCGCGCCAACGGAACGGGCCGTTGGGGTCGTTGATCCAGCCGGCGGGCGGACGGACCCGGAAACGGGGGGTGTTGCTCAACGGTTGACTCCTGCCGAGGTGATGCCCTCACGCAACGGGCGCTGGCCTACGGCGAACACGGCGACGGCGGGCAGCATCGACAGCACGACCCCGGCCAGGACCACCGAGATCGACCCGGTGCCGAGGTTGCCCTGCAAGGAGACCAGGCCCAGCGGAAGCGTGTAGTTCTGCCCGGAGGTCTCCAGGATCAGCGGCCGGAAGAACTCGTTCCAGTGGTAGTTGAAGGCGAGCACACCGACGATCGCCAACCCGGGTGCGGCCAGCGGGGCGTACACCGAGCGGAAGATCCGCCAGGGGCCGGCACCGTCCAGCATCGCCGCCTCGCCGAGGTCCTTCGGCATGCCCAGGAAGTACTGGCGCATCAGGAACGTGCCGAAGGCGGTCGGGAAGGCCGGGACGATCAGGCCGAGGAGCGTGTCGGTGAGACCCATCGACTTCAGCACCAGGAACACCGGCACGATGGTGACCTGCAACGGCACCATCATCGTCGCCAGGACGAGGCCGAACAGCGGCTTCTTGAAGCGGAACTCCAGGCGGGCGAAGGCGTATCCGGCCAGCCCGGCCGTGATCATCTGGCCGACGGCGATCAGCGCCGTCACCAGCGTGGAGTTGAGGGCCAGCAGCCATACGTCGAGCTGCTGGAACACCCCGTGGTAGGCGGCGGTCGTCGGGTGCGTCGGGATGATCTGCGGGGGCAGGTCGAAGGACTCGGCGGGGGTGCGCAGGGACGTGGAGACGGTCCAGATGACCGGGCCGAGCGTCAGCAGGGCGCACACGGTCAGCGCGGTGATCCGGGTCCAGGGGGTGAGCCGGTGGCGTACGCGGCTCAGGGTCAGGGGCGATTGGCTTACGGCGCTCATGCGGCTCACCGGCTCACTCGTAGTGGACGAAACGCCGGCTCAGCCGGAACTGGAGGGCGGTGACCGCCATGATCAGCGCGAAGAGCAGGACGCCCACCGCGGACGCCTCGCCGAAGTCGAGCTGCTCGAAGGCCCGTTCGTAGATCACCATGACGACGGTCCGGGTCGCGTCACCGGGACCGCCGTCGGTGAGGACGTACGGCTGCTCGAAGACCTGGAGGGCGTTGATGATGCCGACCACCGACGCGACGAGGAGCGTCGGGGACAGCAACGGCAGCGTGATCGCGAGGTGTTTGCGCAGCCCGGTCGCGCCGTCGAGGGCGGCGGCCTCGTCGATCTCCTTGGGGATGTTGTTCAGCCCGCCGACGAACAGCAGGAACGAGAACCCGAACTGCTGCCAGACGTAGACCAGGATCACCGTGGCCATCGCCGCGTGCTCCGAGGTCAGCCAGGGCACCGGCGCGATCCCGACGAGCCCGATCAGCCAGTTCACCACCCCGAAGTCCTGGTTGAACAGGTACTTCATCACCACCGAGATCGACGCGGCGGACAGCACCAGCGGGAAGAAGAACGCCGACCGGAACACCGACCGCAGCCACACCGGCATCCGCCCGTTCACCGCGAGCGCCAGCACCAGCGCGATCAGCAGTTGCAGCGCGACCGCGAGCACCATGAAGACGAGCGTGTTGCGGAAGGACACCAGCACGGTCGAATCCGTGAACGCCGTACGGAAGTTGGCACCCCCGGCGAAGCGCGGCGGATCGATCACGTTCCAGTGGAACAGGCTCAGCACGACCGACCCGACGATCGGTACGACCGTGAAGACGACGATGCCGACGATGGTGGGCGCCAGGAACAGCCCGGCCAGCAGCCGGCTGCCACGGTCGCGCACGGAGGGCCGGACGGGGACGGCGGCCGGCGGGACCGCCTGTGAACTCACTTCCTGTACCTGGGTGTTCGTCATACCTCACGCTCCATGGCCCGCTCCAGGTCGCCCTGCATCCGGCGCAGCGCCGGACCCACCGCGCGCGGCGAGGCCAGCGCGGTGCCGGTGTGCTTCAGCAGGACGTCGGTCACCTCGGCGACCTGCGGCGGCGCCGGGATCGGACCGGTGTCGGGGAACCGGTCGAGGGTGTCGTAGAAGACCCGCCAGTGCGCGGGACCGCCCTCGGCGTAGCGGGCGGGGTTCAGCATCGAACGGCGGGCCGGGGTCGTCTGGTTGCCCTGGAACAGCCGGGTCATGGTGTCCTCGAGGGCCGCGTACTTGATGAACTCCCAGGCGGCGTCCTGCTTCTTGGAGGTGCGCAGCAGCGCGTAGCCGGCCGCGCCGAACTGGTGGCGCTGGGTGCGCCAGCGGGGGAAGTACTGGACGTCGTAGTCGCCCGCCCGCATACCGGCCAGCCGCAGGCCGCCCGCCCAGAAGCCGCCCGCCGGGGTGACGCCGACCCGGCCGGTGGAGAACACGCCGACCAGGTTGCTGCCGTTGCCGCCCTCGGGCCGGGAGCACAGGTCCTCCTGGACGAGGGAGGCGAGATAGCCGTACGCCTCCTCGACGCGGGCGTCGGTGGCCTGCGGGGTCGTCCAGCGGAAGCCGCCGCCGCGCCCGCGCCGGTCGGCGGGCGGGTAGAAGGTGTCCCACAGCCAGGAACCGCCGGGCGCCTTCGACTCCTTGAGGAGGTTCGTGCCGTTCGCGAAGAGCCAGGGGACGACGCCGCCCCACAGCCGGTTGGTCCAGAAGTACGGGGTGAAGTGCTCGCCGCCGGACCGCTTCGTCGCCCGCAGCAGCGCGGTGAAGTCGTCACGCGTCCAGTCGGCCGCCGGGAAGTCCACGCCCGCCCGGCTCAGCACCCGCTTGTTGAGGTACATGTCGGCGGCGTTGAACTCCATCGGGAGCTGGTAGAGGCTCCCCTCGAACATCATCGACTCCACCAGCGAGGGGTGGACGTCGGCGAAGTACTCGCGCAGTTCGGCCGCGTCCCGCCGCACCCAGCGGTCCAGGGGGACGCCGAGCTTCTGGGCGAACAACTGCACGCCCTCGGTGGCCACATAGACCAGGTCGGGCGCGGAACCGGCGGCGATCTGGGTGAGGATCTTCGCGAAGAAGTCCGACCAGTCGACGGCCTGCACGGCGTTGACCCGCAGCGGGATGTCGGGATGGAGCTTGCGGAAGCCCTCGGTGAGGGCCTTGACGGTGGCGGGGTCGAAGGCGGAGCCGAGGGTGGCGACGACGAGCGAACCGTCGTCGCGGCCGGGGATGTCGGCTCCCGTGAGCCGGTCCCAGCTCGCGGCGGTACCGGCCAGGGCGGCGGCCCCCGCCCCGTACGCGCCGTACCGCAGCAGTGTGCGGCGAGGGAGGTGCGAGTCAGTCATCCAATGGGCCTAACTCGTGTTAGTTCAGGGGTGATGCCCCAGATGATGGGAACCGGGCGAGCGGCCTGTCAAGGGTCGGGAAGGGTTGACCTTTAACGAGTTAGGTCTACAGTCCTCGATCACACGAGCCGCAGTTTCACGTGTCCTGAAAGGGGCGATGCGTCATGCCCGGAACCCCGGGGATCTCCCGGAGGACGTTGTTCACGGGATCGGCAGCGGGCGGAGCCGCCGTCCTGCTGTCGACCGGTACGGCCACGGCCGCACCCGAGTCCGCCACGAGCTGCGCGAGTTACCGCGCCGACTACCACTTCACGGTCCCCGACCAGTGGATGAACGACCCGCAGCAACCCGTCTGGATCGACGGTGAGTACCGCTACTACTACCTCTACAACGCCGACTACTCCACCGGTGTCGTCGGCACCGCCTGGCGTCTGGCCACCACCAGGGACCTGGTCTCCTTCACCGACCGAGGGGTCGCCGTACCGAAGGACACCACGCCGAACGGCGACCTCTGGTCGGGCTCGGCGGTGGTCGACACCGGGAACACGGCCGGGTTCGGCGCGGGCGCGGTCGTCGTCATCGCCACCATGTCCCCCGGCGGCGGCACCGACCGCCAGGCCCAGTACCTGTACTACTCGACCGACGGCGGCCTCACCTTCACCAACCACGGCACCGACCCCGTCCTGCCCAACCCGGGCGTCGCCGACTTCCGCGACCCCAAGGTGATCCGTGACGTGGACCGGGGCCGCTGGGTGATGACCCTCGCCGAGAACGACAAGGTCGGCTTCTACCACTCCGCCGACCTCAAGTCCTGGACGTACGTGAGCGGTTTCGTCCACGGTGGCATCGGCGTCCTGGAGTGCCCCGACCTGTTCCGCGTCACCGCCGCCGACGGCACGGTCAAGTGGGTGCTCGGCGTGAGCGCCAACGGCAAGGGCGCGGGGCTGCCCAACACGTACGCCTACTGGACGGGTTCCTTCGACGGCACCACGTTCGCCGCCGACGCGGGCGAACCGCAGTGGCTCGACCACGGCTGGGACTGGTACGCCGCCGTCACCTTCGAGAAGCGGACCGCGAGCGGCGCCGTGGACCCGGCCGCCCGGTACGCGATCGGCTGGGTGAACAACTGGGACTATGCCAACACCACCCCCACCATCGACTGCGACGGCTTCAACGGCACCGACTCGATCGTCCGCGAGATCACCCTCAAACGGGCGTCCGACGGCACCTACTACCTCGCCTCCCGCCCCGTCACCGGCCTCGACTCCTACGTCTCCCGCACGGTGAACCTCGGTGACGTCACCGTCGACGGCACGAAGGTGCTCGACTACACCGGCGTCTCCTACGAGGTGACGACCGAGGTCACCTGGTCCGAACTCACCGGCGCCGGACTCCAGTTGCGGCGCTCACCCGACGGTGGCCGGCACATCGACGCCGGGATCTACGGCACCTACGCCTTCCTCAACCGGCGCGGCACGGTCAACGCCGACACGTCCGGGAGATGGCAGGAGAGCCGCACCCCGTTCGACCCGTCCGCCGGCATGGTCAGGCTGCGCATCCTCGTCGACCGCACGTCGGTGGAGATGTTCGTCGACGACGGCCGCTACACGCACACCAGCCAGGTGTTCCCGTACCTGCTGGACACCGGGCTCGCGCTGTTCACGATCGGCGGCGGCGCGGTGTTCCGCAACACCGTGATCCGGGAGTTCTCCGTGTGAGACTTCGATATGTACGCCGTACATGTACGCTATACATGTACGGCGTACCGCCGTATCTCGAAGAGGGCAGGGAGCGGCGCGATGCAGGGATACGTCCTGACGAAGTACGGGAACGCGGACGTCATGGAGCTGAGAGAGGTGCCCAAGCCCGTGGCGGGCCCCGGGGACCTGCTGATCCGGGTTCGGGCGGCGGGGCTGAACCCCGTGGACTACAAGATCCGCGAGGGACAGCTGAAGGTGATCCACCGCCTCGCCCTCCCGACAGTGGCCGGCTCCGAGCTGGCCGGCGTCGTGGAGGAGGTGGGCGCCGGGGTCGAGGGCTTCGCCGTCGGGGACCGGGTCATGACCCGGGTCGACCCGAACCGGCTGGGAGCGCTCGCCACGTACGCCGTCGTCTCCGCCGGCCTGGTCGCGCCGATGCCCGAGAAACTCGACTTCGACGAGGCGGCGGGGCTGCCGCTGGCCGGACTGACGGCACTCCAGGCACTCCGCGACGAGATGCGCGTACGGCCGGGGCAGCGGATCTTCATCTCCGGCGGGGCCGGGGGAGTGGGGACGCTCGCCATCCAACTCGCCGTGTGGATGGGCGCGCACGTGACGACGACGGCCTCGCCCGCGGGCGCCGAACTCGTGCGGTCGCTGGGCGCGGAGGAGGTCATCGACTACAAGTCGACGCGCTTCAAGGACGTCCTGCGCGACATGGACGGCGCCCTGGACCTGGTCGGCGGCCAGGACCTGACGGACAGTTTCGGCATCGTCCGGCCCGGGACGACAGTGGTGTCCGTGGGCGGCGTGCCCGAACCGCTCACCGCGCGCAAGGACCTGGACGCCGGGTTCGTGCTCGCCTCCGTGTTCGCCGTGATGAGCGCGAAGCCGCGCCGGCAGGCCAAGGCGCGCGGCGTCGGCTACCGCTTCCTGATGATGCGGCCCAGCGGGACGGACCTGCGGGTGCTGGCCGACCTCGTCGAGCAGGGGCACGTGCGGCCGGTCGTGGACCGGGGCTTCCCGCTGGAGCGGGCGGCGGACGCGTTCGCCTACCTGGAGACCGGGCGGGCCAAGGGCAAGGTGATCGTGAGGATGCCCTGATCAGCGCCGGTCTCGTATCGCGTACGGTGGGCTCCCGCCCTGTCGCATCGAGGGTGCGGGCCCGTCAGGAAGGAAGCGAAGACCGTGACGACCTCTCCCTCGCAGGGCCGTGGACGCCGGGTCGGTCTGTCCCGACCGGTACTCGTGGCCGGGGCGACCGAACTCGCCGACGCCGAGGGGCTGGACGCCGTGACGATCCGGCGGCTGGCACAGCGGCACGGGGTGTCGCCGATGGCGATCTACGCGCACTTCAGCGACAAGGAGGCGCTCTTCGACGCGCTGGGGGACGCGGTTCTGGCTCAGACGGGGGCGCTGGAGGGGCTGGGCGGTGGGGGGCATGAGGACGGTTCGCCCGGTGAGAGGCGGGCCGGCCTCGGAGGCGGTTCCCTCGGGGCGGGGGAGCGGGGTCTCGAAGACCTCCTCACCGGGTTCGTGACCGTCCTGCGCGCGCACCCCGTCCTCGCCCCGCTGGCCGCCCGCCGCATCCTGGACTGCGACGCCGGCCGGGACGTCGTCGAGTCCGTGCTGACCCGCCTCGGCGAGGAGGGCCACACCCCCCGCGAGGCAGCCGCCGCCAGCCAGTTCCTGCTCAACGCGCTTGTCGCCCTGGTCACCGGCGAACCCGGGCGCACCGCCGGCGCGGACGACGAACAGGCCCACGCCCAGGCGGTCCGCGAACGCCGAGCCCGCCTGCTCGCGCTCGACCCGGCCCGCCACCCCCTCGTCATCGCCGCCGCCGACGTCTTCGCGGACTGCGCCGATCCCGAGACGTACTACGCGGACGGCATCCGTCGGCTGGTCGCGGGTGTACGGGTGAAGCTCGCCCGCTGATCCGGACTTTCGGGGTGCGAACACGGTGGAGTGAACGATCACAGGATCGCTGGATGGACACGCAGGGTAACTGCTTGGCTGTGGAACGTAACAACCGTTCTGTTGCTCTCGGGAGAACCACGTGTTCCGCACCAAAGCGCCCACGCCGCCCCCACAGGACCAGAGCCCGGCGCGGAGCAGAGGTCTCGTCCACCGCGTCGCGCTGGGAGCGCTGGCCACGCTGACCCTCGCCGCCGCGCTGCCGGGCACGGCGTCCGCCGCGCCGGAACCCGTGCGGTGGGCGGCGCTCGGTGACTCGTACACGGCCGGTGTGTTCGTCGGTGACCCCGTTCCGGCGCTGGGGAGCGCGGAGCGGGACGGCTGCGACCGGACGACGGGCGCGTACCCGAACCTCGTCGCCGCTGGGCTCGCGGCCCACCCGCCGGCGGGGCGGACGGTCCGGCTCACCGACGTGAGCTGCGGCGGCGCCACCATCGGCGACATCGCCACCACCCGACAGGTTCCCATCAGCCCCGTCGAGGCCCCCGAGGACGGCTGGCCGGCCGTGGCCCCCCAGGTCGAGCGCGCCGCGCTGAACGCGGAGACCGGTGTCGTCACGATCGGCGCCGGCGGCAACAGCGTGCCGTTCGCCACGATGCTCACGTCCTGCCTGGTCGCCGGCTTCGGACAGCCGGACGACGCCACCCCGTGCCGTGACGCCTACGAGTCCGGCGGGTCGGTCTTCGACCCGGAGTCGATCCACGACAAGTACGACCGGATCGTCCGCGAGTACGCCGCCGTGCTGAGGGACGTGCACCAGAAGGCCCCCAACGCCAAGGTCATCACGGTCGGCTACCCCACGATCGTCCCGTCCGACCCCACCGCCTGCGACCGCCGGGACACCACCGAACTCGCCGCCCAGATCAAGAACTTGGGCCTGCTCTCGGCCACCCACGGGGACATCGCCTGGCTCCACGAGGTGACGACCCACCTCAACTCGATCATCCGTGCCGTCACGGAACTGAGCGGCGGCACCTACGTCGACACCGCCACCTCCAGCGTCGGCCACGACCTGTGTCAGCCGCGGGGCACGAAGTGGGTGGAGGGCGTCTGCGGAGACGCCGGCTCCTACTGGCCTGACGAGATCACCCTCGGCGTCTTCACCCTCACCTGCTCCGACGGCAAACGCGCCACCCTCGTCCACCCCAACGCCGCCGGCCACGCCAACACCGCGGCCATGGTCGAGAAGGCCGTCCGCGGGGCACTGACCTGACCCGAAGCCTGGTCCTCCGGACGGCGGAGACGCCGGTGGCCGACCCCGCGTCATCGCGAGACCGGCCACCAACTCCGCGTCGGGATCAGCTCAGTTGGAGTCGCGGATGCTCGTCGCGATGCCTCCGCTGATCACGACCTCCGCGTCGAACCCCTTCTTCGCCGCCTTCTCCAACTGGGCCTCGGTGCACTCGGTGCCGCCCTCGCCGCCGGGCCCGGTGTTCACGGCGTCGCAGATGTCGTCGTAGCCGATGATCTTCGTGTCCTCGGCGACGAAGAACGCCTGCTCGGTGCCCTTCGCGTCGGAGACCGTGTACTTGCCCGGCGCCAGGTAGGAGACGACCCCGAACCAGGTCCCGCTGACCCCCTTGGCGGACCCGGACGACGAGCCGGAGGAACCGGAGCCGGAGGAACCGGAGCCGGAGGAGCCCGAGCCCGAGGACGACGAGGAGCCGGAGGACGAAGAGCCCCCGGACGACGAAGAACCCCCGGACGAGGACGACGAGCCGGAGCTGCCGCCCTGCTCGGTGGTGCCCCGCTCGGTCACCACGGTCGCGATCCCGGCCTTCAGCTCCACATCGGCGTTCACGGCGCCCTTCTTGGCGGCCGTCTCCAACTGGGCCAGTGTGCAGTCGGACCCGCCGCAGATCGTGCCCGCGCCGACGACCTTCGTGTCGTCGGCCACCACGAACGCCTGGTCGGCCTTGCCCGTCACGGACACGAGGTACTTGCCCGGGGCGACATAGCTGACCTTGCCGCCCGCGAACGTGCCGCTGACGCCGGTCGAGGTCTTGGAGCCGGCCGCGTCCGCCGTCGCGTTCGTCCCGGCCTTGTCGGACGAGTCGACGCCGCTGCCGCTCTGGCATGCCGTCATCAGCAGTGCGGCGGTGATCGCGGAGGTGGCGACGACGGCCGTACGCAGGTGGCGGTTCATCAGGGGTGGTTCCTTACGTCGGTGGTTGATACAGAAGGGGTGGTTGGCTGGGGTCAGGCCCGGGCTACGGCGATGGCTCCCGAGAGCCGTTCGCCGGCCTCGTAGACCATGTACGAGACGCCGCCGTCGGTGCCGAAGGCGGGCGCGGCGGCGCGGCCGTTCTCCGGTGCCGCGCTGCGCGAGTTGTAGAAGACGCCGAGGTGCTCGCGCTTGGAGAAGTCGTTGCCGACCTCGGTGATCATGATGTCGCCGCCGCTCGACTTGTCCTTGTTGTAGACGACGAACGTGCTGCCGTTCCGGTACAGGAGGTGCGCGCCCCCGACGTTGACGGCGTCGACGTCGCTGTGCCGGATCAACGCCTGCTGGTCGTAGGTCCAGTTGCGGCCGTCGGCGGACCAACCCCAGTGGATGTCACGGTGGTTGGTCGTGTTGTTCAGCATGAAGACCATCACGTAGCGGGCGCCGCGCGCGGGCAGGTCGTGCCGGAAGACGCGCGCGTACGACGTCTCGGTGGTGCCCGCCGGGAGCATGGACGCCGTCAGGACGACCTTGTCGTACGTGAAGTTGATCCCGTCCGCCGAGCGGGCCAGGCGGGTCGTGGTGTTCTCGCCGTGGAAGTACAGCCAGAACTCCTTGGCGTCCTGGTTCCACAGCACGTGCGGCGACGAGACATGGCTGACGGAGTAGTGCCCCGCCCACTTGTTGGAGACGATCGGGTTCGCCGGGTACTCCGTGAACGGCCCCTCCAGCGAGTCGCCGTACGCGAGGCAGATCCCGCCGGGCGGGTCGTGCGGCGCGTAGTACAGGTAGTAGCGGCCCAGCGGGGAGGCGAGCTTGTCGTAGACGCCCCGCACGCACGGGAAGATGATCTCGTTGGTGGGGTTGTACTTGAGCTGGGACGCCGTCAGCAGGGTGCGGACGTACTTGTAGTCGGGGAAACCGCCGGGCGCGGCGGCTGCGGGCTGCGCGTCCAGCGTGGTCCCGACGGCGAGCGCGGCCGTCGTGGCGGCACCGGCGCGCAGGAACAGGCGCCGGTCCAGGGGGTGTTCAGGCATCAGGAGGGCTCCAGGAAGGGGTCGGTTCAGAGGTAGAGGGCGGCCGTGACGCACAGGCCGCCGAGGGCGACCGCCCACACGTACGGCAGGGTGCGCGCCATGACCTGCTGCGGGGTGACGCCCGCGTACTGGGCGCTCCACACGGTCTGGGTGCTGGTGGGGTCGGCGACGCCGAAGACCTGGTTGTACGAGGTCGCCATGCCGAGGACGACCGCCGCCGGGTAGATGCCGGTGGCGATGAGGACGCCCGCGATCCCCGCGCCGAGCCCGAACACGTTGAGGGGGCCCCGGTAGAGGCACAGCGGGACGAGGAGCGTGAAGACGGCGACGAACAGCACGGGCTGGTGCGGGCTGACGGCCTTCACGAGCGGTTCGAGGGCGTCCACGGAACCGGGCAGCTTCACCGCCGCGAGCAGCACGCCGATCGCGATGAACAGGGCGATCGGCGGGGCCGCCACCTCGAAACCGCCGTACAGGGTGCGCAGCAGCCGCTTGTTCATCTCCCCGGGCCGCGTCGTCGTGACCAGCGTGTACAGGACGCCCGCCAACAGCGAGGGAATGATGGCCAGTTCGAACCCGAGCGCGAGGACGAGCGGGACGGCGGGGGCGAGCAGCGCGTACCAGGGCGCGTCCCCCAGCTCCGTACGGCGCGCCTTGTCCATCGACGTGAGCGACCAGGCGTGCTCCGTGCCCCGCCGCCGGGTCTCGACCAGGACGAACGCGAGGGCGGCGACGAGGGCGAACGGGAAGAGCTTCACCATGAAGCCGCGCACCGTCGGGACCGGCAGCTCCAGCGCGGTCGAGAAGAACTGCCACACCGGCAGCTCGAAAGGGACACCCACGGCGATCCCCATCAGCACCGTCCCCGCGGCGGTCACCTTCGGGACACCGACGGCGATCATCGCGGGGATGCCGATGATCCCGGCGAGCATGGCGGCGGGCGCGGACCCCGTCACCGTCCCGACGAGGGCGGACACCCCGAGCACCCCGAGCGCGACCACCGTCGGCCGGTCGCCCCCGAACTCGACGATCTTGCGGACGAGGGTCCCCGCGACGCCCGTCTCGTCGAGGAGCCTGCCCAGCCAGGAGCCCAGCACGATCGCGACCATGGTGGCCGCCAGGGTCGGCGCGCCCTCCTGGAGGACCGTGTCCAGCACGCTGTTCTTGCCGGTCAGCGGCGCCCCGGCGAGCAGGGCGACGACGACGGCGAGCAGCACCAGCGCGAACGCGGTGGGAAGTCTTCGGGTCAGCATCAGGCCGACACCGGCGGCCATGACGAGGAGGATGACGACGCCCATGGGTCAGTTCTCTCTTCTGTGCCCGACGGGCCGGGTGAGCGCCGTGCGCAGCGCGGCGGTGAGGAGGAGGGGACTGCGGCCGAGCCCGCAGACGGTTCTGGCGTAGGCGTGCGCGGCGACCTCTTCGGCCCCGGCGACATGCCCGTTCACGTGGTGGCGGCCGAGCCGCAGCACGGTGTGGCCGAGCGCCCGCCTGAGCGCGGCCTTCGCCGGACCGTGGTGGAGGTGGGCGTGCGCGGCCTCGTGGGCGAGCGCGGCGGCCCGCACCGAGCCCGGCGGATACCAGGCGCGCCAGCCGAGGTCGTCCACGAGGTCCTCGGCGCGGGCGAGCGTGTCGGTGTACAGCTCGACCGTCGGCGGCCGGGACGTGTAACGGGCGAGCAGCATCCGCTCCAGACCGTCCTGCCGTTCGACGACGCGCGCGGTGGACGCGACCGGGATGAGCCGCGACCCGAACTCGTCGGCGCGGACGGCCCATCGACGCAGCAGCTCGGGGGAGCGGCCCTCGTGGGTGGGCGTGGCGGCCAGCAGCCGGACGGCCCATTCGAGGTCGGTGACAGCGGCGAGGTGAGAGTGCGTCACGCCCGCACCTCCACGACCGCGACCACCGCTTCGTCGCCCGCGCGGCCACCCAGCTCGCTGTGGGCCAGCGCTAGCAGCGGCCCCGGATCGAGGACGCCGGACAGGTCCGCGATCCGGGACCCGAACAGCAGCCGCACGGCAGGCGCGCGGACCCCGCCGTCGCCGTACGACGTGGACTCGCCCACGAGGCGGGCGAGGAGTTCGGGGGCGCCGGCCACGGTGGTGCTCTCTACGCGGGCGTCGGCGGCGTGGTGGCGTACGACGCCGTCCAGGTCGACGATCCGGACGGGGTGGCGGGCCGGGCGCAGGGGACGGTGCGTCCGGGTGCCGTAGACGGTGTGGGCGGCGGTGCCCGCGAGGACGCGGACGTCGGAGGGGTCGGCCTTGAGGCTGGCCGACGCCGCGCGCAGGCGTTCGTCGGCGTCGGCGCGGTGGGTGCGGTCCTGGGCGCGCAGTTCGGTGGCGCCGGTCGCGACCGCCCGCACGGTGTGGGTCTGCGGATCGACGGTGACCTCGACCTCGACGGCCCCGGCGGCGGCGCCCTGGGCGACGACCGCCCGCTCCGCCTCGGCGCGCACGGCGAGGATCTGCTCCCGCGAGGCGCCGGGCACGATCCGCTCGATCTGCTCCCGGACGAGCGCGAGGGCGACGCCGATCGGGCTGATGACCTCGTGGTGACGGGCGATACGGCCCTCGATGCCGCTGGTCAGGGCGAGATGCGGGGTGACGGACGCGGCCCCGCCGCCCCCGCCGACCAGCACGGCCGTGTCCCGGTCGAGCCGGTAGTCGCGGATCAGGGCGTCCACGACCGTCCTCACCTGCGCGACCCCCGAGTCGAGGACCCGCGCCGCCACGGCCTCCACGTCCGTGCCCAGCAGGGCGGCCAGCGGTGCCAGCGCCGCGTGCGCGGTCCGGGGGTCGGCGTAGGCGAAGTCCCCCTCGGGGACGCGCCCGAGGGCGTTCGCGGCACAGGTCAGGGTGACCGCGAACCGCCCGCCCGCCGCGTCCAGCACGACATGGTCGTCGGGATCGCCGTCCAGCGGCCGGACGGTGGCCACCGTCGCGTCGCGCAGTTCCTCCGGGGAGGCGAAACAGGCGTACGGCAGCCCCGCGATATGGGCGCTGCGCGGCCCCACGCCGGTCACCCGGCCCGCGCCGATCCGCACCAGGGAGCCCCCGCCGACCCCGACCGTGCGCACGTCGAGGGCGTTCAGGTACGACGTCCGGCCGAGGACGGTGGCGTGCCGCACGGCGACCCGGCCCCGGCGGACGACGCTGATGTCCGTCGAGGTGCCCCCGGTCTCCAGGAACACGCCCTCGCTCACCCGCTCTTGCAGCAGCGCGCCCGCGACTCCGGCGGCCGGTCCCGACAGCACCGTCAGGAGCGGGCGGCGGCGCATCTCGGCGAGGGTCATCACGCCGCCGTCGCAGCGCATCACCATCAGGGGAGCGGTCACCCCCGCCTTGGTGATCGAGGCGTCGACGAGGTCGGCGGTGGCCAGCATGCGGGGCAGGAGCGCCGCGTTGACGACGGCCGTGCGGGTGCGTTTGCGCAGCCCGTACAGCGAGGTGATCTCGTGCGCGGCGGTCACCGGCAGCCCGTACGGCCGGGCCGCGTCCAGGACGGCCCGCTCGCCCTCGGGCCGGTCGACGCTGAACGGCTGGCTGGCGACGAGGACTTGGGCGCCCGCCTCTTTGAGCTGCTCGACGGCGTGGCGGACGGCCGGGGTGTCGTGCGGGTCGGTGACGTGGGCGTAGAGCAGCGGGAGCCTTCTGCCCGGGGCGAGTTCCAGCTTGGCGAAGGAGGCGAGGCGGCGGGTGAACGCCGCCGAGGGGCCGCCGCCGACGCCGATCAGGCCGACG
Source organism: Streptomyces sp. NPDC004539 (assembly GCF_040610055.1). NCBI lineage: Bacteria > Bacillati > Actinomycetota > Actinomycetes > Kitasatosporales > Streptomycetaceae > Streptomyces > Streptomyces sp. NPDC004539. Next base: position 84,025 of record NZ_JBEXLS010000014.1, read on the forward strand.
GTCGCGACGTCGCCCTCCAGCAGGGCGTTGGTCGCCTGGGTCGTGCCGTGCGCCAGGAAGACGACGTCGACCGGGGCGTGACCGGTCTTCGCCAGGAGCCGCTCCAGCGCCTCGACGACGCCGTGCGCGACACCGTCGGCGTGCCGATGGCTGGTGGGGACCTTGACCTGCCCGAGGAGTCCGAGGGTCGAGGCGTCCACGGCCACGGCGTCGGTGAAGGTTCCGCCGACGTCGATGCCGACGCGGATACGGGATGCGGTCATACCAGGCACCTCCTTGTGCTGGATCGGTTCACAACGCGTGTGCTCAGTAGCCGCGTACGTCCGGCCAGTGGCGTTGCACCCCGGCGCCGTCGAGCAGCCGCGCGAACTCCTCGAACCGCTTCTCGTCGCCCTGCACCTGCCGCGGCTCGACCCCCTCCGCCACGCAGTGCGCGGCCAGCGCGCCCGCGACCTCACCGACGTTCCACTCCACCGGGTGCAGCCGGTAGCAGCCGTTCGTGATGTGGGTCGTGCCGATGTTCTTGCCGGCGGGCAGCAGATTGCGCACCCGGCGCGGCACCAGCGCCCCGAGGGGGATCTCGAACGGCACCGAGCCGATGTCGACGTAGGTGTCCCCGCCGGTCGAGGGATGCAGGTCGATGCGGTAGCCGCCCACGCCGACGGAGTCCCGGTAGCGGGTGCCGCCGTACGGGCCGACCAGGTCGATCGCCACGTCGTGCTCGGTGACCGTCGTGACGGCCTTGATCCGGCGGGACTCACGGACGTACGCCGCCTTGGCCAGGCCGTCCGCCGTGCCGGTGACGTCCGGGCGAATCCTGAGGCCCGGGAAGCCGGTGCCGCCGTCCGGGCGCGGTGCCTCGGTCTGGAGCCAGTACAGCAGCGACAGCGACAACTGCCGTGCCTCGTGCAGGGCTTCGTCCCGCTGCCCGATGTACGGCTTGAGCCAGTAGTCGTTGAGCGGCCAGTTGACGAGGGTGACGTCCGAGTCGAAGGCGCCCGGCGTGTGCAGCTTGCGGGCGAGGATGCGGCGGAAACCCCACAGCTCCTTGTCCCCGGCGTCCGCGCTCTGGTCGGCCGAGACGGCGAGCGGGTCGAGTTCGGGGTTGGGGACGAAGGTCCGCGTCGCCGGCTCCAGGGTGCGCGGGTCGGGCGCGGTGAAGTCGAGCAGGGGGCCGGGCCAGAACGCGGGCCGGTAGGAGCGCCAGAAGGCGAACTCCTCGGGCCGGTCGATCGTGTGGTCCTCGCCCTCGTGGTGGGAGAGCGCGAAACACACCGTGACGCCCTGCTGGTTGAGGGGCTGGGCCTCGTCGGGGGCGTGCGGTTCGTCGAACTCGGCTTGGGACTCCGCCCCGTTCGCGTGCTCGACGTCCGCGAGGCCGAGCAGTTCGCCGGTCTCGGTGGCGTCCAGGACGTAGCGCGCGGTGAGGGTGCGGTGCGTGCCGTCGCGCAGGTCCAGCAGGGTCACCGACCGGACGGCGTCGCCGTCGGACTCGGCGGAGACCGGCCGGTGCTCGGTGAGGACCGTGAGCCGGCCCGCCGCGCGGTGGGGGGCGAGCATGCCCTCCAGGACGGCGAGGGCGACCCTCGGCTCGTGGCAGAGCTTGCTGACGCGGCCCGCCCCCGGGTTGAGGTCGGGCAGCGCCAGGGCCTCGGCCCGCAGCGGGTACCAGTGGCGGTAGTAGCGCCGGATCTCCTCCCGCAGCCGTCGGTACGAGGCCGTCGTACCGAACCGCTCCACCCACGGGTGCTCGTCCGGCGGTACGGCCTGGCTGGTGAGCTGGCCGCCGATCCAGTCCGTCTCCTCGGTGAGGACGACGCTGCGTCCGGCGCGGCAGGCGGCGAGGGCGGCGGCGACGCCACCGAGGCCGCCGCCCACGACGAGGATGTCTGTTTCGCGTGACACGAATGTCCTTGATGTTCGAGTCAGGTGCATGACATTAGTGGGGCCCGTGCGGGCCGTGCTCAAGGACGGGCGGGCGGCGGTCCGCTCGTCGGACCCGGCCGGAAGACACAGCGGACGAGCGGCTCGTGCGCCTTCTCTCCCGCCACGAGCGCGGCCAGCAGCCGTACGGCCGCCGCGCCCAACTGTGGCCTGGGGATGTCGAATCCGGTCGGCACGGGCTCGTCCGCCAGATCGGCGGGCGGGCTCCCGAGCAGGGCGAGGGACACGTCGCCCGGACAGTCGAGGCCCGCCTCGCGCACGGCGCCCAGCAGGCCCCGCCACGCAGCCCCGGTGTCCGTCTCCTCCACGACGAACGCCGTCACCCCGTCGTCGGTCCAGGCCCGCAGCCGCTCGGCCGTCAACTCCCGCTGCGGATCGGCGGACCGGAAGACACTCGCCGTCCCCGAGGGCAGGCCCACCGCCTCCAGCCCCTCCAGGAAGCCGCGCTGACGATCCACCGAGGCCAGCGCGTCGTCGTCCTCGCGGACCAGCATGATCCGCCGATGCCCCGACTCGGCGAGCCGGCCCACGACCTCACGGGTCGCCTCGACGTAGTCCGCGCCGACCGACGCCACGCCCTCCAGCTCCTCGCGGCGGCCCAGGTGCACGACCGGGAAGCCGTCCTCGACGAGTCGCTTCAGCTCCGCCCGGGGCGTGTGCCGGCCCATGAACAGACAGCCGTCGGCCAGCCGCACCCGGCCCAGCGCGTCAGGAACCGCCGCCCCCGCGCCGCCGGTGCTCGACCCCGTGAACAGCACCAGGTCGAATCCGAGCGCCGCCGCCTCACGCTCCACGCCGACCAGGAAGGGGTAGTACGAGTGCTGCACGTCGGTCGGGAACGTGGCGGTGAAGCTGAACACGCCGAGGAGGTTGTTGCGGACGGCGGCGAGCCGCCGGGCGGCCGGATCGGGCACGTACCCCAGGCTGCGGGCCGCCTCCATGACCCTCTGCCGGGTCGCCTCGGAGATGATCCTCCCCTTGGCGCCGGGCTTCGGGGAGAGCACCAGCGACACCGTCGCCTGCGACACGCCCGCGAGCCGCGCGACCTCGGCCTGTCGGGGCCGTGCCGTACGTCCGGCCGGCGCGGGCGTCCGGCCGGGCCGCTTCCTCGGTTCCACGGCGGCCTCCCCTTCTCGTTAATGCGTATTACCTCATACGCATTAACGAGAAGGGTAGCACCCGAACGGCGGGCCGGAACTCACGAAGAGGCGCCAAGTCCCCGAGCCGGTGCGGCTGTTGCCGGGCGCGGCGGCGCCGAGGCGGTCAGAGCGGTTCGGGCGCCAGGTGGCGGGCCGGGTGGCGGGGGCCGAGGAGGACGACGATGCCCTTGCCGTCGGGGGAGGGGTGGGTGGCCTGGGCCCAGCCCTGGCGGCGGTAGAAGGCGAGGGCGCGGGGGGAGCGGTGGGAGGTGAGGAGCCAGGTGCGGCCCTCGGGGGCGTCCGCGGTGACGGCGGAGAGGAGGTCGCCAGCGAGTCCGGTGCCGTGGTGGGCGGGGCGGACGGCGAGTTCGTCGATCTCGCGGGCGCCGACCAGCCAGTCGAGGGTGCGGTCGGTGCCCAGGCCGGCGGCGGCCTGGGGGTAGCAGCGGTCGGTGGGGAAGGGGGCGCGGGTCGTCCAGGCGGTGGCGAAGCCGGCGAGGCTGCCGGTGCCGGTGAAGGCGAGCGCCGTGGTGAAGCCGGGACGGCGCACGTCGTGCACGAGGCGGCCGACGAACTCGACGGCCCTCTCCTCGTCCTCGTCCCAGGGCGGCGCGCAGAACGCGGAGACGTACACCGAGCGCAACGCGTCGGCGTGGGCGAGGAGTTCGGCGCCGGTGATGATCTGGACCCTCATACGGTCACCGGCGCCAGGGACGCGTACTCCAGGGGTGCCGACGGGTCGATCGACACGTCCAGCGGCGCGGGGTCGGCGCCGGCGCGGACGAGGAGGTCACCGACGGCGGCGATCATCGCGCCGTTGTCCGTGCACAGCCCGAGCGGAGGCACCCGCAGCTCGATCCCCGCCGACCGGCACCGCTGTTCGGCCAGCGCCCGCACCCGCGAGTTCGCGGCGACCCCGCCGACCACCACCAGCGTCCCCACGCCGTGCTCCCGGCAGGCGGCCACCGCCTTGCGGGTCAGCACGTCGGCCACCGCCTCCTGGAGCGAGGCCGCCCCGTCCGCGACCGGCAGCTCCCGGCCCGCGTACCCCTCGGCCCAGCGCGCGGCGGCCGTCTTCAGCCCGGAGAAGGAGAAGTCGTACGACCCCGGCAGCGGACGCGGGAAGGCGACGGCACGCGGATCGCCGTCGCGCGCGGTGCGGTCGATCGCCGGTCCGCCGGGATAGGGCAGTCCGAAGACCCGGGCGACCTTGTCGAAGCACTCCCCGGCCGCGTCGTCCAGGGTGTCCCCGAGGTGGACGATCCGGTCGCGGGCGAGATCGCGGACCAGGAGGAGGGAGGTGTGGCCGCCGGAGACGATCAGCACCATGCAGGGGTCCGGCAGCGGGCCGTGCTCCAGGGTGTCGGCGGCGACGTGACCGGCCAGGTGGTGGACGCCGTACAGGGGGACGCCGAGCGCGTACGCGATGCCCTTCGCGCCGGCCAGCCCGACCTGGAGCGCGCCGGACAGCCCCGGTCCGGTGGTGACGGCGACGGCGTCGACGTCGGCCAGGGTGAGGCCGGCCGCGTCCAGGGCCCGGCGGACGACGGGGCGCAGGGCCTGGAGGTGCGCGCGGGAGGCGATCTCGGGGACTACACCGCCGTAGCGGGCGTGTTCGTCCATGCTCGACGCGATCGCGTGTCCCAGGAGCCGGCCCTCCCGGACCAGTCCGGCGCCGGTCTCGTCGCAGGACGACTCGATGCCGAGTACGACCGGAGCTGCCATCGCCCACCCTCTTCTGCGCGGTGAAAGTTGTTGCAAGTAGTGTGCAATAAGACGCCGGGGATGTGTACCCGAACAGGGAGCCGCAGGCCACGGCCCCGTAGAGTGCTGCCCTGCCGCCCCGCCCCGACCCCGAGGTACCGAGCCGTGACCCCCGCACGTCCCTCCGCCGTCCCCGGCCTCCCGGACGACGCCTACGACCACGACGGCCAGCTCACCAAACGCCACGTCCGCGCCGCCACCCTCGCCGTCCTCGCCCCCGCGCCCGGCGAACTCCTGTGGGACGTCGGCGGCGGCTCCGGCTCGGTCGCCATCGAGTGGATGCGCGCCCACCCCTCCTGCCGGGCGGTGAGCGTCGAACGCGACCCGGTCCGCGCCGAGCGCATCACCCGCAACGCCGAACGCCTGGGTGTGCCCGCGCTGCGGGTCGTCACCGGCACCGCCCCCGCCGTCCTCACCGAGGCCGAACTCCCGGCGCCCGACGCGGTGTTCATCGGCGGCGGCCTCACCGCGCCCGGACTCCTCGACGCCTGCTGGCAGGTCCTGCGCCCCGGCGGACGGCTCGTCGCCAACACCGTGACGCTGGAGTCGGAGGCGCTGCTCACCGACGCGTACCGGCGCCTCGGCGGCGAGCTGACGAAGCTCGCGGTGGCGTACGCCGTGCCCGTCGGCGGGTTCACCGGATGGCGGCAGGCGATGCCGGTGACGCAGTGGGCCGTACAGAAGAACCCCGAACCAGGAGTGGACAGTTGACCGTGTACTTCATCGGCGCCGGACCCGGCGCCGCCGACCTGATCACCGTGCGCGGCGCCCGCACCCTCGCCGCCTGCCGGGTGTGCCTGTACGCGGGCAGCCTCGTCCCGCGCGAGCTGCTGGCCGAATGCCCGCCGGACGCCCGGCTGGTGGACACCGCGCAGCTCGATCTCGACCGGATCACCGCCGAGTTGCTGCGCGCGCACGAGGAGGGCCACGACGTGGCCCGGCTGCACTCCGGGGACCCGTCGGTGTTCAGCGCGGTCGCCGAGCAGATGCGCCGCCTCGACGCGGCCGGCGTCCCGTACGAAGTCGTCCCCGGCGTACCGGCGTTCGCCGCGGCGGCGGCCTCGCTCAAGCGGGAGCTGACCGTGCCGACCGTCGGCCAGACCGTCATCCTCACCCGCGTCGCCAACCGGGCCACCGCGATGCCCGAGGGTGAGGATCTCGCCACCCTCGGCCGCAGCGGCGCGCTGATCGTGCTGCACCTGGCGGCCAAGTACGTCGACCGGGTCGTCGCCGAACTCCTCCCGCACTACGGCGCCGACTGCCCGGCCGCCGTCGTCGCCTACGCCTCCCGCCCCGACGAGCTGATCCTCCGGGGGACCCTGGCTGAGATCGCCGGGAAGGTGAAGGAGGCGGGGGTGCTGCGGACGGCCGTCATCATGGTCGGACGGACCCTGGGCGCCGAGGAGTTCGGCGACAGCCACCTGTACTCGCCGCAGCGCGAACGGCACGTCTGCTGACCGCTCACGCCACCGGACTGCGCCCCACGATCGCCCCCGCCCGGTCGATGCAGATGACGTCCACCGCGACCGGTGCCCCGCGCAGCACGGCCAGCGCCTCGTCGCGCGCGGCGACCGCCACCAGGTCCCCGAGCGGAACCCCGGCCGCCGCGCACGCCTGGAGCGCGGCGAGCCCGGTGTTGGCACCGGCGACCTCGGCGGCCAGCTCCGGCGAGGCGCCGCCCCGGCGGGCGAGGTCCGCGAGGAACCCCTTGTCGACCTGGGAGCGCGCGGAGTGCAGGTCCAGATGACCGGCCGCCAGCTTGGACAGCTTGGCGAACCCGCCGCAGATCGTCAGCCGCTCCACGGGATGCCGCCGTACGTACTTGAGGACCGCCCCCGCGAAGTCCCCCATGTCCAGGAGCGCGTCCTCGGGGAGGCCGTACACGCCGGTGACCGTCTTCTCCGACGTCGACCCCGTGCACCCGGCGACATGCGTACGCCCCGCCGCCCGCGCGACGTCCACGCCGCGCCGGATGGAGTCGATCCACGCCGAGCACGAGTACGGGACGACGATCCCGGTCGTGCCGAGGATCGACAGGCCGCCCAGGATGCCGAGGCGGGGGTTCCAGGTGGAGCGGGCGATCTCCTCGCCGTGGTCGACGGAGACGGTGATCTCGACGTCGCCGCCGTCGCCGTACCGTTCGGCGAGCGCGGCGACGTGCTCGCGCATCATCTGCCGGGGGACGGGGTTGACGGCGGGTTCACCGACGGCCAGCGGCAGACCGGGCCGGGTGACCGTGCCGACCCCGGGACCGGCCCGGAAGACGACGCCGGACCCCGCCGGGAGCCGCCGTACGCTCGCTCGGACCAGCGCGCCGTGCGTGACGTCCGGGTCGTCACCGGCGTCCTTGACGATCCCGGCCGTCGCGCGCCCCTGGGCCAGCTCCTCGGCGGCCAGCGCGAAAGCCGGGGTCTGCCCCCGGGGCAGGGTGATCGTCACCGGGTCCGGGAAGTCCCCGGTCAGCAGGGCGGTGTACGCGGCCGTCGTCGCGGCGGTCGCGCAGGCGCCGGTCGTCCAGCCGGGACGCAGACCGGTGTGCTTCAGTTGGGCGCCGCGCGCGCCCTTGGGCTCGTTCAAGGAAGGTGTCTCTCGTGCACGTACTGATTCTCGGTGGCACCGGTGAGGCCCGCCGCCTCGCCGAACTCCTGACGGGACGGGCGCTGCGGGTGACGTCCTCGCTGGCCGGGAGGGTCGCCGCCCCCCGGCTGCCGCCCGGCGAGGTGCGCATCGGCGGCTTCGGCGGCGCCGACGGGCTCGCCGCGTGGCTGCGCGAGCGGGAGGTGGACGCGGTCGTCGACGCCACCCACCCCTTCGCCGGGACCATCAGCTTCAACGCGGCACTCGCCGCCGCCGCGACCCGTGTCCCCCTGCTCGCCCTGCGCCGCCCCGGCTGGGTCCCCGGCGAGGGGGACGACTGGCACGAGGCCGGGTCCCTGGAGGACGCGGCGACCCTGCTGCCCGCGCTCGGCCGCCGGGTCTTCCTGACGACCGGCCGCATGGGACTCGCCGCCTTCGCGGATCTGGACGACCTGTGGTTCCTCGTCCGCTCCGTCGACGCGCCCGAGCCCCCGCACCCCGCCCGCATGGAGGTCCTCCTCGACCGGGGCCCGTTCTCCCTCGCCGGGGAGCGCGAACTGCTGCTCCGGCACCGGATCGATGTCGTCGTCACGAAGGACAGCGGGGGAGCGGCCACCGCGCCGAAGCTGGCGGCGGCCCGGCAGGCGGGGGTGCCGGTGGTCGTGGTGCGCCGGCCGCCCGTACCCGAGGGCGTGCCGACGGTGGCCGAGCCGGAGCAGGCGGTCAGGTGGCTCACGGACGTACGCGACCAGGGGAGTTTCCCGGACGCTGGCTGAACCCTGACCCGGGCTTTGCTGAGATCCTCTTTTACCTGCGACCTTGTTGCAGCAACCTGGAATGTGTGGCTGAAAACCGATCGCTGAGCTGGCACCGCATCCGCACGTCCATGACCCGCAAGGAGTGGGCGAGCGTCGGCGGCATGGCCGCCTTCATCCTGGCACTGCACGTCATCGGCTGGTTCACGCTCGTCGCGATCGTCGCGCCCGAGCACTACAGCCTGGGGACGAAGACCTTCGGCATCGGGATCGGCGTCACCGCCTACACCCTCGGCATGCGCCACGCCTTCGACGCCGACCACATCGCCGCGATCGACAACACGACCCGCAAGCTGATGAGCGAGGGCCAGCGCCCGCTGTCGGTCGGCTTCTGGTTCTCCCTCGGCCACTCCAGCATCGTCTTCGCCCTCGCCTTCCTGCTCTCCCTCGGCGTGAAGGAGCTGGCCGGCCCCGTGGAGAACGACGACTCCGCGCTGCACAGCGTCACCGGCTGGATCGGTACGACCGTCTCCGGGACGTTCCTCTACCTCATCGCGATCATCAACCTGGTGATCATGGCCGGCATCTGGAAGGTGTTCCGGCAGATGCGCTCGGGCCACTTCGACGAGGCCGCCCTCGAAGAGCAGCTCAACAACCGCGGCTTCATGAACCGCATCCTCGGCCGCCTGATGAAGTCGATCACCAAGCCCTGGCAGATGTACCCCCTCGGCCTCCTCTTCGGCCTCGGCTTCGACACCGCCACCGAGGTCGCCCTCCTCGTCCTGGCCGGCTCCGGAGCGGCCTCGGGCCTGCCCTGGTACGCGATCCTCTGCCTGCCGGTCCTCTTCGCGGCCGGCATGTCGCTCCTCGACACCATCGACGGCTCGTTCATGAACTTCGCCTACGGCTGGGCGTTCTCCAAGCCGGTCCGCAAGGTCTACTACAACCTCACCATCACCGGCCTCTCCGTCGCCGTCGCCCTCATCATCGGCACGGTCGAACTCCTGGGCCTGATCGCCGACAAGGCGGACCTGCACGGACCGTTCTGGGACTGGGTCTCCGGCCTGGACCTCAACATCATCGGATACGTCATCGTCGGCCTCTTCTTCGCCACCTGGGCGCTCGCCCTGATCGTGTGGAAGGTCGGCCGGATCGAGGAGAAGTGGACGGCGGGGCTGGCCCAGGGACCGGCCCCCGCCACCGTCGAACAGGGCGCCGAGTAGCACGCTCACTTCACGCCCGCGGATACCGGCGAGGGGTCCAGACGACCTCCTCGCCGCCCCCGCGCCGTACGACCCGGGTCTGTGAGGAGCCGACCAGCAGGATCGTGCGCATGTCGACCTCGGCCGGGTCCAGGTCGGCCAGCCGCACGATCCGCACCCGCTCGCCGGAGCCGCCCACGTCCCGGGCGACCACCACCGGGGTGTCCGGGGACCGGTGTTCCAGCAGCAGGTCACGGGCCTTGCCGGCCTGCCAGTCACGGCTGCGCGAACCGGGGTTGTACAGCGCGAGCACCAGATCCGCCGAGGCGGCGGCGCGGAGCCGCCCGGCGATGACGTCCCAGGGCTTGAGCCGGTCGGAGAGGGAGACCGTCGCGTAGTCGTGGCCCAGCGGAGCCCCCGCGCGGGCGGCTGCCGCGTTGGCGGCGGTCACCCCGGGCAGGACCCGCACCGGCACGTCCGCGTACATGTCCTGCGCGGCGGCCTCCAGGACGGCGGTCGCCATCGCGAAGACCCCGGGGTCGCCACCGGAGACGACGGCGACCTTGCGCCCCTTGCGGGCGAGCTGGAGCGCGAACTCGGCGCGCTCGGCCTCGACCCGGTTGTCCGAGCCGTGCCGCCGCTGGCCGGGACGGACCGGCACCCGGTCCAGGTAGGTCGTGTAGCCGACCAGGTCGTCCGCGCTCGCCAGCGCACCCCGCGACTCGGGGGTCAGCCACAGCGGCCCGGCGGGACCGGTGCCGACCACGACGACCTCGCCCGACTCCCGCACGGGCGCCGGGGCGTCGACCCGGCTCGGCAGGACGGCGACGGAGAAGTACGGCACCGACCCGGCGTCCACGTCGGCGAGCGGGGCGAGCCGCTCCCCGTCCATGGTGGCCCGCTCGACGTACCGCGCCTCGGCGAGGCGGCCCGAACTCTCCAGCGCGGTGCGGACCTTGGTGAAGGTCCGGCCCAGTTTCATCACCACGGCCGTGTCCGTGGCGGCGAGCCGTGCGGTCAGCTCCTCCTCGGGGAGGGTGCCCGGCAGGATCGTCAGGATCTCCTCGCCCTCCGCGAGCGGGGTGCCGAGGCGGGCGGCTGCGGCGGACACCGAGGTGACGCCGGGGATCACCTCGGTGTCGTAGCGGTCGGCGAGCCGCTTGTGCATGTGCATGTACGAGCCGTAGAAGAGCGGGTCCCCCTCGGCGAGGACGGCGACCGTGCGCCCGGCGTCGAGGTGCGCGGCGAGCCGGGCGGACGCCTCGGTGTAGAACTCCTCCATGGCGCCCCGGTAGCCGCCGGGGTGGTCGGTGGTCTCCGTCGTGACGGGGTAGACCAGCGGTTCTTCGACGTGGTCGGCGCGGAGGTGCTTCGCCGCGATCGAGCGCGCGATGGACCGGCCGTGCCGGGCGCTGTGATAGGCGATCACATCCGCTTCGGCGATGACCTCGACGGCCCGTACGGTCATCAGGGACGGGTCGCCGGGGCCGAGTCCGACGCCGTACAGCTTGCCGGTCACTCCTCCTCGCTCGCGATCGCGTTGAGCGCGGCGGCGGCGATGGCGCTGCCCCCGCGCCGGCCGCGCACCACCAGGTGCTCCAGACCGGACGGGTGCCCGGCGAGCGCGTCCTTGGACTCGGCGGCGCCCACGAAACCGACCGGGACGCCGATGACGGCGGCGGGGCGGGGCGCGCCCTCCTCGATCATCTCCAGCAGCCGGAACAGCGCGGTGGGCGCGTTGCCGACGGCGACGACCGCGCCCTCCAGCCGGTCCCGCCACAGTTCGAGGGCGGCGGCGCTGCGGGTCGTGCCCAGCTTCGCGGCGAGCGCGGGGACGGCCGGGTCGGAGAGCGTGCACAGCACGTCGTTGGCGGCGGGGAGGCGCTTGCGGGTCACGCCGCTGGCCACCATCTGGACGTCGGTGAAGATCGGCGCCCCGGCCCGCAGGGCCTCGCGGGCGCGCGCCACCACGCCCGGCGTGTACGCGAGGTCCCGGACGAGGTCGGTCATCCCGCAGGCGTGGATCATCCGGACCGCGACCTGGGAGACGTCGGCGGGCAGCCCCGCGAGGTCGGCCTCCGCGCGGATGGTGGCGAACGACTGACGGTAGATCGCCGCGCCGTCCTTCTCGTACTCGAACACCGTGCTCCTACGGGTCATGCGTGACGGGCCGCCGCCACATCGGCGGCGAGGGTGGACAGGGAGGACGGCGCACCGGAGATCCGGTAGCCGCCGCCGGGGACGGCGAGGACGTCGACGTGGTCGCCGCGCGGGCGTCCGCAGCGGCGCTCGCAGCCGGACCAGTGGACGGGGAGTCCGCCGCCGCCCGTGAGGCAGGCCGCCGCGTCGGTACGGACGTCCGCGTGCGCCTTCGCGCAGCCGGGCCGCCCGACGCAGGAGCCGACCCCGAGCCAGGGGGAGTCCGGTCCGGTGACCAGGCCCATGGCGTCGAGACCGGCGAGCCGGCCGGCGGGAACGGCCGGGAGGACCATTCCGCGCCACGGTGTCAGCCGCAGTTCGTCGGAGGAGGCGTCGGTGAGCGCGTCCCACCGGGCGGCGGTCAGGCGGCCCAGCGGGGCCAGGACGGACAGGCTCGTCGTCCCGTCGGGCGCGGTGACCGTACCGGGGGCCGGCTCGGCGGACCGGGGCCACACGGGACGCGCCGGCTCACCCAGGTACGAGACCAACTCCTTGCCGCCGCAGGGGAGTTCGGACACCCGCCAGACCCGTCCGCCGCTCACCTCCACGAACGCCTCGGCCGCCCGCACCGCGGCCCGCGCGGCGTCCCCGGCCGGCACGCGCACGGCATCCGGCGACGCCCCGACCCGCACCCACGCGCCCCCGTCCGGCGCGGCCAGCACACTCACGTCGGCGCCGAGCGCCGCCACGTCCCCGCGCCCGTCGTCCAGCGCGAACAGGAACCTCCCGGACAGCCTCGCCGCCGGCCCGCTCGCGCACAGCAGCGCGTCCAGCTCCCGCAGCCACGGCCGGACATCGAGGAGACTACGGCCGTCGAGACCGGACAGGGGGGAGGCGACGACGTTGCGGACGCGTTCGTGCCGCCAGGACGGCAGCAGCCCGGCCACCTCCAGCCGCTCCGCCAGTTCGGCCCCGCCGTCCGGCGTGAGGCCGCGCAGCTGAACGTTTCCGCGCGAGGTCAGATGCAGTTCCCCGTCGCCGAGTTCACGGGCGGCGAGGCCGAGCGCACGCGCCTGTCCGGTGCGCAGCACCCCACCGGGAATCCGGACGCGGGCGAGCGCGCCGTCGTCCGCCGCGTGCAGGCGCAGCGCGCCGGGGCAGGCGTCGTCGCGGCCCCGCGAGAGGGCTGTGGCCTGGGACGACGGACGGGCAGGAGGCGTGGGCACGGCCGTGAGCATACCTACGATCACACCGGATGTATGCCCTGCCCTCTTTCAGTGACCCTTACTATGCTCCTCGGCGGATCATGAGGGTCCGTCACCGACCAGGGGAGGAAGCCGGTGCGACTCCGGCACGGTCCCGCCACTGTGAGCCCGGCCGCCGGGCGAGTCAGGAACTCCCGCCGTCCAGTTCTCGCCCGGGGCGTGGACACCCCGAGGAAGGCCGACGCCGCATGATCCTGCTCCTGTCGACGTCCGACACCGACCTGCTCAGCGCCCGCGCCGCGAACGGCCCGGTCCCCTACCGGTACGCCAACCCCGCCCGCCTCCCCCTGGACGACCTGCCCGCGCTCCTCGACGGCGCCGACCTCGTCGTCGTCCGCCTCCTCGGCGGGCTGCGGGCCTGGCAGGACGGGCTCGACCTGCTGCTCGCCGACGGGCGGCCGGTCGTCGTCCTCACCGGTGAACAGGCGCCCGACGCCCAGCTGATGGCGGCCTCCACGGTTCCCGTCGGGATCGCCGCCGAGGCGCACGCCTACCTCGCGCACGGCGGCCCGGCCAACCTGGAGCAGCTCGCCCGGTTCCTGTCGGACACGGTCCTGCTGACCGGCCACGGCTTCGACTCGCCCGCGCCCGCGCCGAGTTGGGGCGCGCTGGAGCGCGCGCCCCGCGACGCCGAGGGCCCGACGGTCGCCGTGCTCTACTACCGCGCCCACCACATGAGCGGCAACACCGGCTTCGTGCACGCCCTGTGCGACGCGGTCGAGGCGGCGGGCGGCCGGGCGCTGCCGCTGTACGTGGCCTCGCTGCGGGCCCCCGAACCCGAGCTGATCGCCACGCTCGGCGCCGCCGACGCCATCGTCACCACGGTCCTCGCGGCCGGCGGCACCCGCCCCGCCGAGGCGTCGGCCGGCGGTGACGACGAGTCCTGGGACGCGGGCGCGCTCACCTCCCTCGACGTACCGATCCTCCAGGCCCTGTGCCTGACCGGCTCGCGCGCCGCGTGGGAGGAGAGCGACGAGGGCGTCTCCCCGCTGGACGCGGCCAGTCAGATCGCCGTCCCCGAGTTCGACGGCCGCCTGATCACCGTGCCGTTCTCCTTCAAGGAGATCGACGCCGACGGCCTCCCCGCGTACGTCGCCGACCCCGAGCGCGCGGCCCGCGTCGCCGGGATCGCCGTACGCCACGCGCTGCTGAGGCACATCCCGGCCGCCGGGAAGCGGGTCGCGCTGGTGCTGTCCGCCTACCCGACGAAGCACTCCCGGATCGGCAACGCGGTCGGCCTGGACACCCCCGCCAGCGCGATCGCGCTGCTGCACCGGCTGCGCGAGGCGGGGTACGTCTTCGACGACGTCCCCGGGATGGCCTCCGGTGACGGGGACGAGCTGATCCGGGCGCTCATCGAGGCGGGCGGGCACGACCAGGACTGGCTGACCGAGGAGCAGCTCGCCCGCAACCCGGTGCGGATTCCGGCGGCCGACTACCGGCGCTGGTTCGCCTCGCTGCCCGGGGAGCTGCGGGAGGCGGTCGAGGAGAAGTGGGGGCCGGCGCCGGGCGAGATGTTCGTCGACCGCAGCGCGAACCCGGACGGGGACATCGTCCTCGCGGCGCTGCGCTTCGGGAACCTGCTGATCCTCATCCAGCCCCCGCGCGGCTTCGGCGAGAACCCCATCGCGATCTACCACGACCCCGATCTCCCGCCCTCCCACCACTACCTGGCGGCCTACCGCTGGATCGCGGCCCGCGCCGAGGACGGCGGGTTCGGCGCCGACGCGATGATCCACCTCGGCAAGCACGGCAACCTGGAGTGGCTCCCCGGCAAGAACGCGGGCCTGTCCGCCGCCTGCGGCCCCGACGCGGCCCTCGGCGACCTCCCGCTGGTCTACCCCTTCCTCGTCAACGACCCCGGCGAGGGCACCCAGGCCAAACGCCGCGTCCACGCCACCCTCGTCGACCACCTCGTCCCGCCGATGGCCCGCGCCGACTCCTACGGCGACATCGCCCGCCTGGAGCAACTCCTCGACGAACACGCCCAGATCGCCGCCATGGACCCGGCGAAACTCCCGGCGATCCGCGCCCAGATCTGGACCCTGATCCAGGCCGCGAGGCTCGATCACGACCTCGGCCTGGAGGACCGTCCCGAGGACGACGGCTTCGACGACTTCCTCCTGCACGTCGACGGCTGGCTCTGCGAGATCAAGGACGCCCAGATCCGCGACGGACTGCACGTCCTCGGCAACCCGCCGGCCGGCGCCGACCGCGTCAACCTCGTCCTCGCGATCCTGCGCGCCCGCCAGATCTGGGGCGGCACCACCGCCCTGCCCGGCCTGCGCGAGGCGCTCGGCCTCGACGAGTCGGCGGCGACCCGCACCACGGCCGACGCGGCGGAGGAACAGGCCCGCGCGCTCGTGCAGGCGATGGAGGACGCGGACTGGGACCCGGCCGCAGTCCCCACGGCGCACGGCGAACAGGTCGCCGCCGTCCTGGAGTTCGCGGCCCGCGAAGTCGTCCCGCGTCTGGCGGCGACCACGGCGGAGCTGGAGCACACGGTCCACGCGCTGGCCGGCGGCTTCGTCCCGGCCGGCCCCTCCGGCTCCCCGCTGCGCGGCCTGGTCAACGTCCTGCCGACCGGCCGCAACTTCTACTCCGTCGACCCCAAGGCGGTCCCGTCCCGGCTGGCCTGGGAGACCGGCCAGGCCCTCGCGGAGTCACTCGCGGAGCGGTACCGCGCCGACAACGGCGAGTGGCCCACGTCCGTCGGCCTCTCCCTGTGGGGGACCAGCGCCATGCGCACGGCGGGAGACGACGTGGCCGAGGCCCTCGCCCTGCTCGGCGTCCGCCCGCTCTGGGACGACGCCTCACGCCGGGTCACGGGCCTGGAGCCCATCCCCTGCGACGAGCTGGGCCGCCCCCGCATCGACGTCACCCTGCGCATCTCCGGCTTCTTCCGGGACGCGTTCCCGCACACCATCGCCCTCCTGGACGACGCCGTACGCCTGGTGGCCGGGCTCGACGAACCCGCCTCGGTGAACAACGTCCGCGCCCACGTCCAGGCCGACCTGACGGCGCACGGCGACGAACGCCGGGCCACCACCCGCATCTTCGGCTCCCGCCCGGGGACGTACGGCGCCGGTCTCCTCCAGCTCATCGACTCCCGCGACTGGCGCACCGACGCTGACCTCGCGGAGGTCTACACGGTGTGGGGCGGCTACGCGTACGGCCGTGAGCTGGACGGGCGTCCCGCGCGCGAGGAGATGGAGACGGCGTACCGGCGCATCGAGGTCGCCGCGAAGAACACCGACACCCGCGAGCACGACATCGCCGACTCCGACGACTACTTCCAGTACCACGGAGGCATGGTCGCCACCGTCCGCGCCCTGCGCGGCACCGCCCCCGCCGCGTACATCGGCGACTCCACCCGCCCCGAGACCGTCCGCACCCGCACCCTCGTCGAGGAGACCTCCCGCGTCTTCCGCGCCCGCGTCGTCAACCCCCGCTGGATCGAGGCGATGCGCCGCCACGGCTACAAGGGGGCCTTCGAACTCGCCGCGACCGTGGACTACTTGTTCGGCTACGACGCGACGACGGGGGTGCTCGCCGACTGGATGTACGACAAGCTCACCGAGACGTACGTCCTGGACCCGGCCAACCGGGAGTTCCTCCAGCAGGCCAACCCCTGGGCGCTGCACGGGATCGCGGAACGGCTGCTGGAGGCGGAGTCGCGGGGGATGTGGGAGAAGCCGGACCCGGCGGTGCTGGACGCGCTGCGGCGGGTGTACCTGGAGACGGAGGGGGATCTGGAGGGCGGGGAGTGAGGGCGGGCCGGGCGGGAGCTATTGCCTATGAGTTGCAATAACAACTAGCCTGCAACAAGTGTGAGGCGGTGCTCTGCTTGACAGCGTCCCGTCCGGCGCCGCCTCACCCCTCCCCGCGTGTCCGCCGGCCGGCGCAGCCCGCGCAGTGCCCGTAGACGAACAGCGACCCCGACGCGTCCGGCCCGATCCCCGTCACCTCCTCGATCCTGGCCGCGACATCCGCGAGGCGCTCCGGCTCCAGCGTCGCGACGGCCCCGCAGGCGCGGCACACGGCGTGATGGTGGGGCCGCTCGGTCAGGCCGTACCGCGCCGGACCGGGGCCCGGCATCGTGTGCGTCAGTCCGGCGTCGGTCAGCGCCTCCAGCGTCCGGTACACGGTGGCCGGGTGGACGGCCTTCCCGCTCTCCGCCAGCCGCGCGCACGCCTCGCCGATCGAGAGATGCCCGCCGGCCGCGCGGAGCGTCTCCAGAATCCGCAGGCGCCCCGGCGTGCACCTGAACCCGTGCCGCCGCAACAGGGCGTGAGCCTCCGTCGGGTTGCCGGTCTGCGGTGATCGGCGTGTTTCCGGCACGGTGACGCCACCTCGTTCCACGGCTGCGCGACACGACCGCGGACCTAGGACCAATGCCCGAGCCGCGTTCCGCCGCTTCTGCTGTTAGCGTGCAACTGCACACTCTTTGCAATTATGTCGGAGGACGTTGGACATGGCGGTTTACACGCTCCCGGAGCTTCCCTACGACTACGCCGCGCTCGAACCGGTCATCAACCCGCAGATCGTCGAACTGCACCACGACAAGCACCACGCGGCGTACGTCAAAGGCGCGAACGACACGCTGGAGCAGCTCGCCGAAGCGCGCGACAAGGAACAGTGGGGGTCGATCAACGGCCTGGAGAAGAACCTCGCGTTCCACCTCTCCGGCCACATCCTGCACTCCATCTACTGGCACAACATGACCGGTGACGGCGGCGGCGAGCCCCTCGCGGCCGACGGCGTCGGCGACCTCGCGGACGCGATCGCCGAGTCCTTCGGCTCCTTCGCGAACTTCAAGGCGCAGCTCACCAAGGCCGCCGCCACCACGCAGGGCTCCGGCTGGGGCGTCCTCGCCTACGAGCCGCTCAGCGGCCACCTCATCGTCGAGCAGGTCTACGACCACCAGGGCAACGTCGGCCAGGGCTCCGTGCCGGTCCTCGTCTTCGACGCCTGGGAGCACGCCTTCTACCTCCAGTACAAGAACCAGAAGGTCGACTTCATCGACGCGATGTGGGCCGTCGTCAACTGGCAGGACGTCGCGAAGCGGTACGCCGCCGCGAAGTCCCGCGCGGACGTGCTGCTGCTCAACCCCTGATCTTCCGCGGGTTTCTGGGCGTCCCGCCTCGTGATCGTCTTCTCAACCTTCACGTGCGGCGGGCGGTAGGACGAAGGGCTCCCCCGAGGACGTGACTCGGGGGAGCCCTTCACCCGTTCCGGAGCCGGTCCACCGAGGGCCACGAGGCCGAGGGCCTGCGTCATCAGGGGCTATTCGATGCGGGAGGTGCGGGACGCGCGGGCCGGCAGGACGAGGGTCAGGACGGCCAGGGCCGCGAGGACGAGCAGGACGGCGGCGCCGGTGAGCGCCGTCCCCGTGCGGTCGGCGATGTCGGCGGCGGCGGTGCCCGTCGACACGGCCGCCGCGAGGGCCGTCAGGATGCTGAGGCTCAGCGCGCTGCCGATCTGGTGGACGGTGTTGACCAGCCCCGACCCCGCCCCCACGTCCGCCGGGGAGACCCCCGCGACGCCGCTGGAGGTCAGCGGGGCCAGCGCCAGCCCCTGACCGGCGCCGATGACGGCCATCGGCAGCGCGACCCCGGTGGCGTACGGCGTGTCGAGGCCGAGACGGCTGAGCCAGACCATGCCGATCGCGGTGAGGACGGTCCCCGTGCCGAGGGTCACGGACGCGCCGACCCGGTCGAGGAGCCGGGGCCCCGCGACGGCGAAGGCGAAGTTGACCAGCGTCATGGGAAGGAAGGCCAGCCCCGCCCGGAGCGGTGTCCAGTCGTAGACGCCCTGGAGGAACTGCGCGGTGAAGAAGAAAAATCCCATCATCCCGCCCATGTAGAGCATCCGCGCCAGATAGGCGCCGCCGCGCTCACGGCTCGCGAACAGCCGCAGCGGCACGATCGGCTGGACGGCCCGGCGCTCCGCCAGGACGAACAGTCCCAGCACGACCGCCCCGGCCACGAGCAGCACCACGGTGAACCCGGCCGTCCAGCCCCGGTCGGCGGCCTCCACGATCCCCAGGACCAGCGAGGTGGACCCCAGCGTCGCGAACAGCGCCCCCGGCACGTCGAAACGGCCCTGCTGCCGGACGGTCTCCGGGAGGAACCGCACCGCCAGCGCCATCATCAGGACGCCGATCGGGACGTTGAGGAGGAACCCGGCCCGCCACGAGATCAGGTCCGCCACCAGCCCTCCGACGACCAGACCGAGGGCGGCGCCGATCCCGGCGACCGCGCTGTACGCCGCCATCGCCCGGTCCCGCGCGCGTCCCTCGGCGAAACTCCGGGTCAGCAGGGACAGCGCGGACGGCGCCAGCACGGCGGCCCCGACGCCTTGCAGGGCACGGGCACCGATCAGCCACCAGTCGGTCTGCGCGGCACCGACCAGGAGCGAGGTGACGGAGAAGACGATCAGCGAGAACAGGAACATCCGGCGGTGCCCGAACAGGTCACCGGCCCGCGCGCCCAGGAGCAGCAGACCGCCGAAGACCAGGACATAGGCGTTCGTGATCCATGACAGGCCGGTCTGGGAGAAGCCCATCGCGTCACGGATCTGCGGCAGCGCGGTGAACACGATCGAGTTGTCCAGGATGACCATGAAATAGCTGACGCAGATGATCGCGAGGATCAGCGCGGGACGGGCCGGGGCGGTCGTGTCCGGCTCCCTCGTCGTCCCGCCGGCTGTGGACAGGGGTGCTGCGCGCACGTTCTTCCTTCGGTTCGGCTTCGGCCCTTGACGGCCTCGGCCATGCAACGCCGTTCCGGTCGCGCGGGGGAGTCCCTCCTGTTCCAGGGAACGACAGTGCCTCCCTGGTGATCGCCTTCGGATCTACGGTGAAAGGGCCGACAGGTTTTTCGCACGGCACGCAGGAGGAACCACCCATGGCCCCAGACCCCCGCCCCGCCCCGAGACCGGTGTCCCCAGCCGACCAGATCCGCGAGTTCCTGCGGACCCGCCGCTCACGGATCACTCCGGAACAGGCCGGGCTCCAGACGTACGGCGGCCATCGCCGCGTCCCCGGGCTGCGCCGCGAAGAGGTCGCCCTGCTCGCGGGGGTGAGCGTCGACTACTACATCCGGCTGGAGCGCGGCAACCTCAGCGGCGCCTCGGACTCCGTGCTGGACGGCCTGGCCCACGCGCTCCAGCTCAACGAGGCCGAACGCGGCCACCTCTACGACCTGGCCCGCGCCGCGAACCCCTCGGGACGGCGCCCCGCACCGGCCGTCTCCCGGGTACGGCCCACGATCCTGCGGATTCTCGACTCGATGACCGGCGCGGCGGCCTACGCGCGCAACGGACGGTTCGACGTCCTGGCCGCGAACACACTCGGCAGGGCGCTGTACGCGCCGGTCTACGACTCCCCCCTGTTCGCGCAGCACGGCCCGGTGAACACCGCGCGTTTCCTGTTCCTGGACCCGGCGGCCCCCGCCTTCTGGGTGGACTGGTCCAAGGGGGCCGACGACGCGGTGGCCTTTCTGCGCACCGAGACCGGCCGGGCACCGCACGACAAGGCGCTCACCGACCTCATCGGGGAACTCACCACCAGGAGCGACGAGTTCGCACGCCGCTGGGCCCGCCACGACGTGAAACTCCACCGCTCCGGCGTGAAGCACCTCCGCCATCCCCTGGTCGGTGAACTCGCCCTGCCCTACGAGGCGCTGGACCTGCCGGCCGATCCCGGACTGCGCCTCAACGTCTACACCCCCGAACCGGACTCGCCCGAGCGGGAGGCGTTCGCCCTCCTGGCCGGCTGGGCGAGCACGGACACCGCCCTCCCCGCGTGACACGACAAGGAGCACTTCCCATGCAGTACCGACCGCTCGGCCGCACCGGCGTCAAGGTCAGCCCCCTGTGCCTGGGCGCGATGATGTTCGGCCCCTGGGGCAACCCCGACGAGGCCGACTCCGTACGCGTCATCCACCGCGCCCTCGACGCCGGGATCAACTTCGTCGACACCGCCGACGTCTACTCCGGCGGTGTCTCCGAGGAGATCGTCGGCAAGGCGCTCAAGGGCCGCCGGGACGACGTGTTCCTCGCGACCAAGTTCTTCATGCCGATGAGCCAGGACGACCCCAACCACCAGGGCGGCTCGCGGCGTTGGATCGTCCGCGCGGTCGAGGACTCGCTGCGCCGGCTCGGCACCGACCACATCGACCTCTACCAGGTCCACCGGCCCAGCCCCGACACCGACGTCGCCGAGACCCTCGGCGCCCTCTCCGACCTCGTCCACCAGGGCAAGATCCGCTACCTCGGCTCCTCCTCCTACTCCGGCTCCCAGATCGTGGAGGCCCAGTGGGTCTCCCGCGAACGCAACCTGGAACGGTTCGTCACCGAGCAGCCGCCGTACTCCATCCTCGTCCGGGGCATCGAGGAGGACGTCCTGCCCACCGCCCGCCGCCACGGCATGGGCACCCTCACCTACAGCCCCCTCGCCGGCGGCTGGCTCTCCGGCCGCTACCGCAAGGACGCGTCCACCGAACCGGTCTCCACGGCCCGTCCCCGGGCCCGCTTCGACATGACCACCCCCGCCAACCGCCGCAAGCTCGACGCCGTCGAGGAGCTCTCGGTCCTGGCGGAGAAGTCCGGCCTCACCCTCATCGAGTTGTCCGTCGCCTTCGCGATCAACCACCCCGGCGTCACCTCGGCGATCATCGGTCCCCGCACCATGGAGCAACTGGAGGCGTTCCTCCCCGCCGCCGACATCACTCTCCCGACCGAGGTCCTCGACCGCATCGACGAGATCGTGGCCCCCGGCGTGACCGTCAACCCCGTCGACAACAGCTACGGCGACTTCGACCTCCGGGCGGACCAGCGACGTCGCTGACACCGGAGTGGCACGCAGGGGTTCCGCCGAGGGGAGGGCGGTGTCTCCGTACGCCGCTCGCGGAGCCGGCGGACGCCGGGGAGAGCCGACGCGCCGACTGCCTGCCGGCCGGACCCGAGTGCTACGGATCTGACGCCCGCCGCTCCCCTCAGGACGGCGTCACGCCTCCACCATCCCCAGAACCAGCATCTGGATCGCGAGAACAGCCGCCCCCCGAGCCCAGTCATGAAAGTCGGAGACCTTGGTCTCCAGGTCGACGGCGGTGGCCAGGGGATGCCGGTTGGCGCGGATCGTCGCCCACACCCTCTCCCCGGCCGTGTCGAGGAGCCCGACCCCCTCCCCGGCGAGCAGGATCTTCTGGGGCATCGCGAAGTTGGCGATCTGGGCGACGAGCGTGCCCAGCGCGCGGGCGGCCTCGTCGACGACCCGGGCGGCCATGGGCTCGCCCTGCGCGGCTAGGGCGAGGATCTCGTCGTAGCCGAGGTCGTGGCCGGTGGCGGCGCGGAGCTGGTAGCGGATGCTGGGGATGGTCAGCAGGGACACCGCGCTGCCGCGTTCGCCGTACGGGGTGAGCGGGCCGTTCGGGTCGAGGAGCCAGTGCCGGCCGAAACCGCCGTCCTCCTCGGTGCTGGGCACCCGCCGGCCGCCGAGGACCAGGCCGTAGCCGATGCCCGCGCCGATGGTCAGGACGACGAAACGGTCCAGGCCACGGCCTGCGCCGAACCACGTCTCGGCCTCGACCAGCCCCGCGACGTCGTTCTCGACGACCACCGGCAGCCCGGTGCGCTCCTCGACGAGCGCGGCCAGCGGTACGTCGTGCCACTGGAGGAAGGGTGACTCCGCGACCACGGCCCGGTCGCGGACGCGCCCGCCCACGCCGATGCCGATCCCGGCGAGCGCCGGATGCCGGGCGGCGAGCTCGGCGGTCATCTCGGCCAGCAGGCCCGCGACTTCACCGGGGTCGTGGCCGGTGAGCGGACGGTCGAGGCGGTCGACGATGTCGCTCCGGAGGGTCGTGACCACGCCGTAGACCATGTCGGCGGTGACCTTGAAGCCGGCGAAGGAACGGGACTCGGCGACGATGTCCAGCGGCTGCGAGGGGCGCCCCTGGCGCAGACCGGCGGGAGCGCCCGACTCGGGGACCTCGATCAGCACGCCCGACTCGATGAGCGGCTTGGTCAGCCGGGTCAGGCTGCCCTGGGAGAGGCCGAGCCGGCGGGCGAGTTCGGTGCGCGAGAGCGGGCCGTGGCCGAGCACCTCGATCGCCACCGAACGCTCACCGGGGCTCAGGGGCAGCCAACTGGCGGCAGCTGTGGTCATGGAACGCGGACCCTCACATGGTTTCTTCTGGCGTGAAAGCAAGTAACTCGATTTTAGGTCAGGAACGGTCCGCGAGGAAGGTCTGTGCGCACCCCTTGACGGCACATACTTTTGGCTCAAAAGTATGTGCCGAGGGTGAGCCGCCGCAGACAAGGGAGTCTCCCGATGACCATCGCCGCCCACAGTCCACCATCGCGCACCCCGCGCGGTGACGGACGACTAGCCGCCGTCTTCATCGCCCCCGCCCTCCTGGGCTTCCTGGTGTTCCTGCTCTGGCCCACCCTGCGGGGCGTCTACCTGAGCTTCACCCGCTACAACCTGCTCACCCCGGCCGAGTTCACCGGCCTCGACAACTACGTCCGCATGGCGCACGACCCGATCTTCTGGGACTCCCTGAAGGTCACGGTCTCCTACGTGTTCATGAACATCGGCGTCCAGACGGTGACGGCCCTCGCGATCGCCGTCCTCCTCCAGCGGCTGACCCGCTCCGCCCTGCTGCGCGGGGTCGTCCTCGCGCCCTACCTCATGTCGAACGTGGTCGCGGGCGTCGTCTGGCTGTGGATACTCGACACCCAGCTCGGCGTCGGCAACGAGATCGTCGCGGCGCTGGGCCTCGACCGCATCCCGTTCCTCGCCGACGAGACGTGGGCGCTCCCCACCATCGCCTTCATCAACGTGTGGCGGCACGTCGGCTACACCGCGCTGCTGCTCTTCGCCGGGTTGCAGGCCATCCCCGACGGTCTGTACGAGGCGGCCAGGGTGGACGGCGCGGGCGAGTGGCGGATGTTCTGGCGGATCACGATGCCGCTGCTGAGGCCGGTCCTCGCGGTCGTCCTGATCATGACGGTCATCGGATCGTTCCAGGTGTTCGACACGGTCGCCGTGACGACCGGCGGCGGACCGGCGAACGCGACGAACGTCCTCCAGCTCTACATCTACCAATCGGCCTTCGGCCGCTTCCAGTTCGGCTACGCGTCCGCCATGTCCGTCGCCCTGCTGGTCGTGCTGAGCGCCATCACCGTCCTCCAGTACCGGCTCACCCGGGCCGGCCGGACCGACCTCGGCTGACGGGAAAGGAGCCGCCATGACGACCGTGACCGTGACGACGAAGACCCGCCCGGGACGGCCGGCGCGAGCCCGCCGGATCTCCCCGGGCCGGGCCGCCGCCTGGCTGGTGATGGCCGGGGTCGTACTGATCACCCTGCTGCCGTTCTACTGGATTCTGCGCACCGCGCTGTCCACCAACGCCGGACTCGCCGCCCACCCCACCGATCCGCTGCCCGTCGACCTGACCGGATCGGGGTTCGCCCGCGCGCTCGGACTCCAGTCGACGAAGGAGGCGATCGCGCAGGGCGGCGCGGGCGGCGGGCTGGAGTTCTGGCGCTACCTGCTCAACTCGGTGATCGTCTCGACGCTGGTGACCGTGTGCCAGATCTTCTTCTCCTCGATGGCCGCCTACGCCTTCGCCCGCCTGCGCTGGCCCGGCCGGGACAAGGTGTTCGGGCTGTTCCTGGCGGGCCTCATGGTGCCGGCGCTCTTCACGCTGCTGCCCAACTTCGTCCTCATCAAGGAACTCGGCCTCATCGACACCCTGCCGGGGATCGCCCTGCCGACGATGTTCATGACGCCGTTCGCGGTGTTCTTCCTGCGCCAGTTCTTCATGAACGTGCCCAAGGAGGTCGAGGAGGCCGCCCTGCTCGACGGCGCGGGCAAGATCCGGATCTTCTTCCGGGTGCTGCTGCCGATGGCGTCCGGACCGGTCCTGACGCTCGCCGTCCTGACGTACATCACCGCCTGGAACGACTACTTCTGGCCGCTGATGGTCTCCTACAGCGACAGCTCGCGGGTCCTCACCGTGGCCCTCGCCGTGTTCCGCTCGCAGACCCCGCAGTCCGGCGCCGACTGGTCCGGGCTGATGGCCGCCACGCTCATCACGGCCCTGCCGATGCTCGTGCTGTTCGCGTTCAGCGCGCGCCGCATCGTCGGCTCCATCGGCTTCACCGGAATCAAGTAGAGGGGCTGACATGCGGATACGGCTGCGCGGGGCGACGGCCCTGACCGGAGCACTGGCGCTGGCCCTGACGGCGGGCTGCGCGGGAGGCGCCGGGACGGGATCGTCGTCGGACACGGTGACGTACTGGCTGTGGGACGCCAACCAGCTCCCCGCCTACCAGACCTGCGCCCGGGGCTTCGAGAAGGAGAACCCCGGACTGCGCGTGAAGATCACCCAGTTGGGCTGGGACGACTACTGGACCAAGCTCACCGCGAGCTTCATCGCGGGCACCCAGCCGGACGTCTTCACCGACCACATCCAGAAGTTCGGCCAGTTCGCCGACCTCAAGGTCCTCGAACCCCTCGACGGCCTCGGCATCGACGCCTCCGCCTACCAGCCCGGCCTGGCCGACAACTGGACGGGCCAGGACGGCCACCGCTACGGCGCCCCGAAGGACTGGGACACCGTCGCCCTCTTCTACAACAAGAAACTGACGACGGCGGCGGGCCTCACCGCGGACCGGCTCAACGACCTGTCGTGGAACCCCGAGGACGGCGGCACCTTCGAGAAGGCCATCGCCCACCTGACCGTCGACAAGAACGGCCGGCGCGGCGACGAGCAGGGCTTCGACAAGAACAACGTCAAGGTGTACGGCCTCGCGACCAACGGCGCCGGGGACGCCGACGGCCAGACCCAGTGGAGCACCTTCGCCGCCTCCGCCGGCTGGACCTACACCGACAAGAAGCGCTGGGGCACCGAGTACCAGTACGACAGCGGCACGTTCCAGTCGGTCGTCGACTGGTACTTCGGCCTGGCGAAGAAGGGCTACCTGGCCCCCTTCACCGCCTACAACTCCTCCAACCAGGCGAATGTCCAGGTCTCCTCCGGCCGAGCCGCGACCGCCTTCGACGGCGCCTGGATGATCTCCACGTACGCCGGTTTCAAGGATCTGGACGTCGCCACCGCCGTC
Organism: Streptomyces sp. NPDC004539; assembly: GCF_040610055.1. Lineage (NCBI taxonomy): Bacteria > Bacillati > Actinomycetota > Actinomycetes > Kitasatosporales > Streptomycetaceae > Streptomyces > Streptomyces sp. NPDC004539. The sequence goes on from NZ_JBEXLS010000014.1 coordinate 109,944, forward strand.
CCGCCCGCAGGCCCGACCGGGAAACGCGCCACCATGATGAACGGCCTCGCCGACTCGGTCTCCCGCCACGCCGCCAACAAGCCCGGCGCGCTCAAGTGGGTCAAGTACCTGTCCTCCGACGCCTGCCAGAAGACGGTCGGGGAGTACGGCATCGTCTTCCCGGCCACCCCCGAGGGCACCCGGGCCGCGGTCGCCGCCTACCGGAAGAAGGGCATCGACGTCACCGCCTTCACCCGGCCGATCGCCGACCCGAAGGACTTCACGACGTTCTCCTTCCCGATCACCAACTACGCGGCGGACGTCTTCGCGCTCATGCGCCCGGCGATGCAGGACATCTACGCCAACGGGAAACCCGTGAGCGACCTGGACAAGACCAACCGCCAGATCGACCTGATCCTCTCCCAGTAACCCCCCTCAGCTCACCGACCAGTGAAGGACACCCACCTCATGACGTTCTCGCTCGGCATCGTCGGCGCCGGCCAGTTCTCGGGCCAGTTCGCCGCCCTGTTCCAGGCCCACCCCGGAGTGGGCGACGTCCACGTCACCGACCTGCTGCCCGAACGCGCCGACCAGCTCGCCGCCACGCACTCCCTCGCCGGTACCTTCCCCTCCTACGAGGCCATGCTGGAGTCTCCGTCGGTGGACGCCGTCGCGATCTTCACCCAGCGCTGGACCCACGGCCCGCTGGTGCTCCAGGCGTTGGACGCGGGCAAGCACGTGTACTCCGCCGTCCCCATGGCCGTCAGCACGCAGGAGATCGCGGCGATCATCGACGCCGTCAGGGCGACCGGGCTGACGTACATGATGGGGGAGACCAGCCAGTACAACCCGGCGACCGTGCACGCCCGCGACCAGATCGCCAAGGGCGCCTTCGGACGGGTCTTCTACGCCGAGGGCGACTACGTCCACGACATGGACCTCGGGTTCTACGAGGCGTACCAGTACAGCGGCGGCGACGACTGGAAGGCCACGGCGAGCTATCCGCCGCTGCTGTACCCGACGCACTCGGTGGGCGGGGTGCTCGGTGCCTGGCAGACCCACGCCGTGAGCGTCTCGGCGATCGGGGTCGTGGACGGCCGGGGTGACGGGGTGTTCGACAAAGAGGTCAGCCAGTTCGGCAACGACTTCTCCAACGCGACCGCGCTGTTCGAGGTCGCGGGCGGGGGGTCGTTCCGCACCAACGAGTTCCGGCGGGTCGGCTACCCCTCCCACATCCGTGAATCGCGGTTCCGGTTCTTCGGCACGGAGGCCAGCATGGAGCAGCTCGCGACGGTGGCGTTCTGGCAGGACAAGAAGGGGGTGAAGGACATAAGCGACCTACTGGAACCCAAGCCCACCCTCTCTCCCGACGACCCGTCGCTCCAGCACATCGCCCCCGACCTGCGCGCCGCCTTCACCTCCGGCTCCGCCCCGGTCCACGACCGCACCCGCCTCCCCCGGGAGTTCGACCACCTCCACAACGGCCACGAGGGAAGCCACCACTTCCTGGTCGACGACTTCGTCACCGCGGTCACCACCCGCACCCTTCCCCCGGTCAACGCCTGGCAGGCCGCCCGCTACACCCTCCCGGGCGTCATCGCCCACGACTCGGCGCGGCAGGGCGGGGCACGCCTGGAGATCCCTGACTTCGGAGACGCGCCGCAGGGGTGACGCGCGGCGGACGGCATGGCACGGCCGTCCGGCGTCCGTCGCCGCGGGGAACGGCGTGGCGCCGGGCGGTCGGCTGTGGTGCGGAGGACCGGGGACGGGGTGAGGCCATCGGCCGAGCGCCTCCGGAACACACGCAAGGCGCGATTCCGCTTCCACTTGTACGGCGCCCTCCTTTTTTGAGCATGTTCCGGCGTCAACTCGGCTCCGCCGCACCGGAGTTGGTTTTCGGACAGATCCATGTCCGGATCTCGTTTTTTGATGTGTCCAGCACAAAATGAGGTGCTTGCATATGCGCCGAGGCGGCTCCGAGGCCGCCCACTCACGCAGCACTGAAATTGGGGGATTCTCATGCGCGTACATCTCAAGCATGCCCTGGTGGGCCTCGCGGCTCTCGGATTCGTCCTGGGCACGCAGACCGCAGCCCAGGCGGAACCCACCACCAAGGAAGCCACCGCCGTCGCGATCAGCACCCTCCGCTCCCCGTACGGCGGAGTCAACGTCTACCTCGACGGCGTCTACGCCGGCCAGGTCTGGTGGAGCCAGGACCCCGGCGGCGACCTCAACGGCGACGGGAACACCGACCCCGGCGACGCGCTCATCGCCTACGACAACGTCGCCGACGGCTACGGCATCGAAGCGACCCTGCGCACCTCCGACTCCCACAAGGCCACCACCCGCGGCCACTCCTCGCCGTACTGGAGCCCTTGGGGGACCGGGAACCTCACGGAGGGCGACACGTACTACGGCGACGCGTGCGTCGTGAAGGGCACGTTCTCCAGCTGCGCGTCCTTCTCGGTCGTCGCCTGACGGAGGCTGTCGCGGGCTGATCGGTGACGGGGATCGGGGGCCGCACGAAGGGCCCTCGATCCCTGCCGGTACGCCGAGACGACGCACGGCTTCTCTCGCCGAACAGAACTCGGCGTACGGCCCGGATCATCTGCTTTTTGCCGGATCATGGCCCTTTTCCGTCCGGGAGTACATCCCGCTTCCACCTGCGAGTTCCCGGAAGCTCCCGAAAAATTGTGCACTGGGAACGGATCTTGAAGCCCCAGCCGGGACACGGGCGGCTTTTCTGCTGGGGATCGTGGTGTCGCTCGCGGCGAACATCACGGCGGCGCCGATCAGAGCCGCTACGTTCACCGTCACAACCGGCGAACCCGAACAGGGCCGCGTTTCTTGTGGGACCCCGGCACTCTCGAAGACGACGAAGAATGGCGGCTGGCACCTCACCCCTCAGCCGGGGCGGGTGGACTGTCGGACGGGGCCGGTCCGGGGCGTCCCGGTCCGAGGGCTGTGGCGTAGCGCTGGTGGACGCGTCGGATCTCGGTGGCGAGTTCGGTGTCGCGGTCGGGGTGTGCGAGGCGGAAGTCGGCTTCGAGGTGGCCGAGCAGGGGTGCGAGGTGGCGGGGGGAGTCGGCGGAGAGGGTGACGCGGCTGGTGGTGGGGGTGAGTGGTTCGACGACGGCGTTGGAAGGCAGCCGGTCGGCGACGTGGTGTGCGGCGTCCTCAACAATGAGTTCGGCCTGGTACGGCCAGGGCGTGCGCAGGACGCGGTCGAGGACATACGCGGTGATGTCGTCGGCCGGCAGGGGCCGGAGGGTGAAGCGGGGGGCGGCGATGACCTGGGTGAGGTGCATACGGTCGAGGCGCAGGGTGCGCCAGTCGTCACGGGTGAGGTCCCAGGCCAGGAGGTACCAGCGGCGGCGCGCGCCGACGACGCGGTGGGGTTCGATCTCGCGGGTGGTGGTGTCGCCGGTGGCGGATGTGTAGTCGACGCGTACACGGGTGTGTTCGCGGCAGGCGGTGGTGAGGACGGTGACGAGGTCGGGGTCGGGGACGGTCTGGGGGTCGGCGGTGGTGTATTCGGCGACGGCCTGTGCCTGCGCGCGCAGCCGGGCAGGCAGGAGGCGGACGACTTTGGCGACGGCGCGTTCGGCGGCCTCGTCCCCGCCTGCGGCGGTCGTGCGGCGCAAGCCGATCAGTACGGCGAAGGCTTCGTCGGCGTCGAACAGGAGCGGGGGGAGACTCTCGCCGGAGCCGAGGCGGTAGCCGCCGCCGGCGCCGGGGACACCCTCGATGCGGTAGCCGAGTTCCCGCAGCCGGTTGATGTCGGTGCGCAGGGTTCGGGAGGTGACATCGAGGCGGCGGGAGAGGTCGTCGCCGGACCAGACGGGTCTGGTCTGGAGGAGAGAGAGCAGGCGCAGGGTGCGTTCCGAGGTGGCGGCCACGGGATAAATCGTACCGGATTGCGGAAGCTAATCTTCCGCAATGGCTGTAAGTATGGACGTCATGAACGAGAACCACCCCACCCCCTACACCATCGACGTCCCCGACAAGGACCTCGCGGAACTGCGCGAGCGGCTGGCGGCCACCCGATGGCCGGACGCGGTCGCCGACGACTGGTCCCGGGGAACCCCGCTGTCCGCGCTGCGCACTCTGGTGGACCGCTGGAGCGGCCATGACTGGAAGGCGAGCGAGGAACGGCTGAACCGGCTGGACCACTTCATGTCGGACGGCATCCACTTCGTACGCGCCGGCACCCGCGGCAAGCCGCCGTTGCTCCTCCTGCACGGCTGGCCGGACTCGTTCCTGCGCTTCGAGAAGATCGTGCCGCTGCTGGCGGACGACTTCGACCTCGTCGTCCCGAGCATCCCCGGCTTCGGTTTCTCCGACCGGCCGCAGACTCCCGGCACAGGCGCGGCTCGTACCGCCGACCTGTTCGCGGGCCTGATGGAACGCCTGGGTCTGGAGCGGTACGGCGTCCACGGCGGCGACTGCGGCGGACAGATCGCCGAAGCCCTTGCGCGCGGCCACGGCGACCGCGTGACCGGCCTGCACCTCACGGACCTGCCGTTCTGGCACACCTTCGTCGACCCGTCCACCCTGGACGACGCCGAGCGGCAGTTCCTCCAGGACGCCCAGGAGTGGTCGCGGCAGGAGAGCGCCTACCAGATGGTGCAGTCCTCCAAACCGCAGACCCTCGCCTATGGCCTCAACGACTCCCCGGCAGGGCTGGCCGCCTGGTTCTTCGAGAAGTACCAGTCCTGGTCCGACGGCGACGCCGTGACCGCACTGGGCATCGACGCGATCCTGGACAACCTGACCCTGTACTGGGTGACACAGACCGGGCCGTCCTCGGTGCGCTACTACTACGAGAACTCCACCACGCTCCCGGAGATCCTCTCCCGCCCCCCGACCACCGTCCCCGTGGGCTTCGTGCAGTTCCCCGCCGACCTCCAGCACCCACCCCGCTCCCTCGTCGAGCGTTCCCTCAACCTCCAACACTGGACGGACATGCCCTCCGGCGGCCACTTCACCGCCTGGGAAGCACCCCAACCCCTCGCCGACGACCTGCGCGCGTTCTTCCGCGACCGCACCTGACCCCCTACCCCCGGTCCGGGTGCGGACGGCCTTCCCGCCGTCCGCACCCCGAAGGAGTTTGCGCTGATGATTCCCCATCCCGACGAGATCGTCGTCGTGGAGGACGCCGCCGCCTGGCGCGCGTGGCTGATCGCCAACGAGGACACCGCCGCCTCCGTCTGGGTCCTGATCGCGAAGAAGGGGACCACCGCGCCCACGACCCTCACCTACGACGAGGGTCTGGAGGAGGCGCTGTGCGCCGGGTGGATCGACGGACAGAAGTGCGGCTGGGACGAGGCCACCTTCGCGCAGCGCTACACGCCGCGTAGGCCGCGGTCGATGTGGTCCCAGCGCAACGTGTCCATCGCCACCCGCCTCGCGGACGAGCGCCGCATACGTCCTCGCGGCCAGGCCGAGATCGACCGGGCCCAGGCCACCGGCCGCTGGCCCGCACCACCCGACCCCGACACCGCGTAGACGCGTCCCCCCCCCAGACGTCTGCCGCGCCAGACATCCCGGAAGCGGCGGTGCCGAGCTGCTGCCGCATCGGGGCGGACAGGGGGGATCACGGCGATGCGGACCGCGATGCTCGGGTCCGCCGCTCGGGACAGCGGATCGCCTCGGAGTGTCCTGCACTCTCGCGACCACCCTGGTGATCTCCAGCGATCGACGGAGCCGGTTCCTTGAATCGGTCTGCGCCGAGAGGAGCGCCAGGCCCGCGAACGCGGCTGCGCAAAGTGTGGACACCGCCGCACCGCGCATCAGCAAGCCGATCCTCCAGCTTTTCTGGCCGTTCCTCCGCCGTGATCTCTTCGGACCACGGGCAGAGCCCCGCGGACAGATGCCCGCGGCGAGAGATCCACGCCGCACGCGAACGACCACCGGGGGGTGATACGAGTTGAAGAGCGGCGAGCAGTACGTCGGCAGGGGGCGCGCCGGTCGGTCATCGCACTGATTTCTTCCGGTTCCTACGCGCCATACGCCTGATACCGCACTCCGAGGCGCTCCAGTGTCTCGCGCAACCCATAGCGGTCCAGCCCCAGTTCACCTTCCTGGAACGCCGCCCTGGAGGCCGCCTCCTTGTGTTCGCGGGCCTCAGCCGCCTCGGCCGTGCGCCGGGCGTCGGCACGGGGGACGACGACCACACCGTCGTCGTCCGCGAGGATCACGTCGCCGGGGTGGATCACCTGGCCGCCGATCGCGATGGGGATGTTGACGGAACCGCCGGTCGCCTTCACGGTGCCTTGTGCGGAGACCGCGCGTGACCAGGCGGGGAAATCCATCGCGCGGAGTTCCTGGGTGTCGCGGACGCCGGCGTCGATGACGAGTCCACGGACGCCGCGCCGCTGGAGGGCGGTCGCGAAGAGTTCACCGAAGAGGCCGTCGGTGGAGGGGGAGGTGGTGGTGACGACGAGCAGGTCGCCGTCGGCGCACTGCTCGACGGCCGCGTGGATCATCAGGTTGTCGCCGGGCCAGGACAGAACGGTGACCGCGGTACCCGCGACGCGCACACCTTGCTGGACGGGACGGATTCCCGTACCCAGCAGTCCTGTTCGGCCCATCGCCTCGTGCACCGTCGCCACCCCGTACCCGGCGAGCGCCTGCACCTCCTGCGCGGAAGCTTTCGGAGGACCGGTGACGATCACGCCGCTCATGCCAGCTCCCCTGTGACCTGCGGGTAGGGACGCATGTACGCCTCGGCGTACGTCCGGTGCGGCAGCCCCAGGTTGGGACCGGCGTTGCGCTTGAGCTGGACACCCCGGCGGACGGCGAGGTCGGTGTAGTAGTCCCACAGATGCTGCTGCGCGCCGAGGCACTCCATGGCCTTGCGCTTGGTGTCCCACACCTCGGTGATGTCGAGCAGGACCTCGGGCCTGAACCCGCTCATCTCGGGCTGGTGCGGCTCGAAGTAGAAGACCGGCGGTGCGCCGATGATCTCACCCGCACCGGGGTAGCCGATGGCCTGAGCGAGAACCCGGGCCTCCAGAGCCATGCGGTTGGCGGCCGGGTGGTCACCGTTGTAGGGGTCCTCGACGGGGTGGGTGAGGACGACGTCCGGCTGGGTCGCCCGGAAGACGGCGACGAGTCGGTCGGTGAGGTCCGGGGTGGCGACGAGCGGGTAGTCACCCGCGTCGAAGAAGAGGATCTCGGCGCCGAGAGCGGCGGCGGCGTTCTGAGCCTCCTCCCGGCGTATCGTCTTGATCTCCTCCAGCGTTCTGCCTTCGCGCCACGCCTTGGCGGACTCGCCGCGCTCGCCGAAGGTCAGGCACGCGACGGTGACTTTCTCGCCGCGTGCGGCGGCCAGGGCGATGGCTCCCCCCGCTCGCCACACGAAGTCGCCGGCGTGCGCGGTGACGACGAGAGTGGACCGGGGAGTTGCAGCGTCTTGGGACATGGGTCTGATCTCCTTGCTGAACGAGTGACGGATCACGGCGGCGGACAGTTGCTCAGCCGTTCCAGGGGTCCCCTCGCAGGTGACGGTCGAAGAACCGCTCGACCAGGCCAGGGGTGAGGACCACGTCCCGTGCCCCGGTGCCGGGTTCATCGTGCGAGGAGCGCAGGGTGGCCCGGTACGGCGCCCCGGGTTCCTCCCAGGCCGCTGTGTTGAGGAAGCCGTGGTCGACGCCGCGGACCAGGAGGAGATGTGCTTCGGCACCGGCCCCTGCCAAGGCGTCGTACAGTCTGCGGGCCTGCGCGGGACCGATCACCAGGTCCGCGTCGCCGTGCAGCAGCAGGACCGGTGGAGCACCGGGAGGTATCCGGTGGACGGGACTCGCGTCGCGCGCGAGGTCGGGGAGGTCGGCGGGTCTGCCTCCCAGAAGTCCCCAGGAAGGGTCGTCGGGGTCCTGGTCACCGAGGATGCCGCCGGGGAGGGCGTCCTCGGATACGCGCAACAGGTCGGTGGAGGGGTAGCCCGCGACCACGGCCCGGACCGCGGGCGCATCGCCGTTCTCCGGACGTGCTCCGGCGAAACCCGCGAGGAGCGCCAGGTGAGCTCCCGACGAACTCCCCCACAGCCCGATCGCGTCCGCGTCCAGGCCGTACCGGGGTGCGATGTCGCGCAGGTGGCGCAGCGCGGCGGTGACGTCGTCGAGTTGCGCGGGCCACACGGTGAGTCTGCTGGAGCGGTACTCGATGTCGGCCATCGCGTACCCGCGCTGTGCGAACAGGCGGGTCAGGTTGGGGCCGACTCCCCGGCGCTGTCTGCGCCAGCCGCCGCCGGGGAGCCAGGCGATCACCGGTGCCGGCGTGAGGGACGGGGTGGGGAGGTAGAGGTCCATGCGCAGGTCGGCTTCGTCCTGCGGGTGGCCGAACGCCATGTCGCGGATCACCCGGACGTCTGGCGGGGGGAGTGCGGCGGCCGGTCCGGGAGCCTTGCTGAGTCCCTCCATGAAGCGCTGGGTGACCTCGGCGTTGTGCACCCGTACCGCGGCCTCGTCCCGGGGTGCGGCCGAGGCCGCGGACGGGTCGTTCATCGGTTCTCCTCTATGCCGTTCGGCTCTGGTTCAGCGCGGTCAGCGGCAGGAGCCTCCGGCGTTTCTCGGTCCGGTGCTCGGTGAGACGCTGCCGGTAGTCGGGAGCGAGCCGGTCCTCGGTCCACTGGGTCTCGTGGTCCAGGGTGACGTCGACGCCGGTGACGCCGGCCAGCTGAGAGAGCCGGATGCGGGTCTCGTTGACGAAGGTGGCCAGCAGCATGCAGGTGGGGTCGGTGAGGGTGATCTCCACACCGATCCTGGTGCCGTCCGTGCCGGTGTCGAACCAGACTTTGTTGATCATTCCCATGTCGTCCATGCCGGCCGGGACGCCGGCGACGGTGCTGCACGGGTCGACGATCCCGTTGAGCACCGTCCGGACCCGGGCCTCGGTGATGTCGTTCATCACGCCGCCTCGGTCCGTGCCGGCTCCACGTGGCCACCCCAGGCCGGAGCCAGTTCGTCGGTGTCGAACTCGTCGCCGGCGAGGCGGGCACGCAGGTCCTTCTCGTCGATGCCGTGCATACGGAGGAAGTTGCCGCCGAGGATGTCCTTCTTCGCCTGGAGGGTCAGCGGCTCCAGGCCGTCCTCCTCGACGAGATCGCGCGGTGTCTCGAAGTTCCAGAACGCCTCGATCAGCGGGCGCGGATGGGCCGCGAGGCAGCCGGTTCCCCAGATGATGCGCTGGGAGCCGTTGTGCGCGGCGAGGAAGGCTCCCATCGCCTTGGCGAACCGGCGCGGCGCGGTGCGTGCCAGGGAGGCGGTCACTTCCAGGTTGACGACGACGTTGTCGGTGGTGTCCATCAGCAGTGCCGTCTCCTCGACGAACGCGAGTCCGCCGTGCACGATCTCGAAGGTCAGGTCGGGGAAGGCCAGCGCGGCGGCCTCGACGTCGTCGATACGCAGGGAGGAGGCCGGTCCGGGACCGACCGGGAGTGCCTTGTGGATACCGACGACCTTGATGCCGCGTTCCAGAGCGCGTTCGTACACGGGGAAGCTGGTCTTCGGGTCCCCCATGTCCAGGCCGGTGATCCTGCCGTCGATCAAGTCGTACGGGTAGAACTTGAGCGCGTTCACCTGGTATTCGTCGACGAGTTCGTCGACCCGTTCCACCGCGCCGGGCCGCAGCGGGGACACCGCGCCGTAGAGGAACACCCGGTTCGGCCAGCGGTCGCGCATGGCGAGGCCGGTGGCCAGGGGGGAGCCGCCGTCGTGGAAGAAGTGGTAGATCGGGGTCTCGTGGTACACGATGACGTCGGACTGGCTCTCGGCGAGGATCGCCCGGCCGAGGACCTCGGGACCGGCGCCGTGGTCCATCCACATCGATTTCTCGATGGTGTAGTCGGGTCCGCTCCACTGGCCGTGCAGGTGGTGCATGTGTTCGCCGACCATGCGGCCGACCTGCTCCTCGTCGACGCAGTTCTCGGGGAGGAAGTTGTAGTCGTGCGCGACGCCTTCGACCACGAGGGTGTTCTCGATCACGGTCTGTTCCTTCGGTGAATGTGGTGCGTTTTGTGGGGGCTGTGGGGGCTGTCAGACGAGGAATGCGGCAATGGCGGTGAGCGCCTGTGCCGCGAGGCGGTCGTCGGTGGTGGCGAGCGCTCCGCCGACCCCGATCCCGCCGATGACCTCGCCGTCGTCCGCGGTGATCGGGTGTCCGCCGGGGATCGCCAGCAGCTGGCTGTCGACCAAGTGCGCGTCCTTGCCGAATTCCGCGAACTCGGCGGTCGGCAGGTGCATGACCGCCGCCGTGTACGCCTTGCGGCGCGATGTCTCGACACCGATCGCCGCGGCGCCGTCGTCCTGGAGCAGGACCTTGAGGACGCCGCTGCTGTCGACCACGGCGACGCACACGTGCAGGCCGTCGAGGCGCGCGGCGTCCAGCACGGCCTCGGCGGCCTGGTGCGCGATGGCATAGGTCAGTGGTTGCCTCATGTCGTCCTTCTCTCGTCGGCATCGGACTTCTGCGGGACCGGCCGGATGACGTCCCAGTGCTCGACGGCCTTGCCGCCGCGGACCCGGTAGAGGTCCAGGACGGTGAAGCCGGGGTCCTGGGGAGCGAACTTGTACAGGGAGTGGACGGCGACGTCGAAACCGGGGTTCTCCAGCGAGGAGGCGAAGAACGCCTTGGCCGCGGCCGTTCCGTCGGGGGACTGCGGGTTGTGCTGGGGAAAGGGGTCCGCGGCGTAGCGGTCGAAGGCGGTGACGTCCCGGCCGGTGGTCACCTCGTCGACGAGAGCCGTCACGACCCGTCTGCTCGTTGCCGTGGACACCCGCGGGTCCGGCCACTGCCGGCGCGGAGTGCTCAGCGTGGAGAACATGTCGTTGCCGCTGACCGTGTCGGCCGGTACGTCCTGCGTGACGTCCCAGTGCTCGACGATCTTCCCGCCGTCGACCCGGAAGATGTCGGGTCCCACGAAGTGGTCGATCACGGACAGGTCGCCGTGGTTGAGGAGCCGGTCGAAGAAACGGACCACCATGGTCTTGTCCGCCGTGGACCGGCGGTCACCGGTGTGTGCCGAGGCGGTGGGATGCGGCCGGGGTGAGGCCGCCGCGGTGGTGACGGCTCCCGCCGACAGCACCGTGACCGTGGCCACGGCGGTGGGTGTTCGTAAGGCTCTTCGGGTACGGCTCGTGAGTATGGCCATGGAGGGTCCTCGTTCTCGTGGGAGGAGTTCACCGAGGTACGGCAGGCGGGCTGGGAGTCACGCCTGCACCCAAGGGTTGGTTACCGCTTGTGTGTAACCCCATCGTGGGTGACTATCTGGAAGGACGTAAGGAGGCACTTTCATGTCAGCCACGAACAGCGATGTACCCGACCCTCTGGACAAGAGCTGCCCTATCCGCGAAGTCCTCGACCGGGTCGGCGACAAGTGGAGCACCTTGATCGTCGTGCGGCTCGGCAAGCGCACGCACCGGTTCAACGAACTGCATCGCGAGATCGACGGCATCAGCCAACGGATGCTCACCCTGACCCTGCGCAACCTGGCCCGCGACGGTCTGGTCAGCCGCACGGTCTATCCCTCGGTGCCACCGCGCGTCGACTACGAACTCACCGAGCTGGGACGCACCCTGCTCACCCCCATCACCGCGCTGCACGAATGGGCCGTGGCCCACCGCGACGACATCCATCAGGCTCGCGTAGTCCACGATCACACCGCGGCTGCGGAGAGTGGTTCCGTACCGGCACCCGCCTGACCGGGCCACCCGCGACGGATGACGTAGGCGGACCGCGACGGACCTCCGCGCCGGTCCCGTCATTCGCACGTTCCCGAAGCCGCCTCTCGCTCCCTACTGTCGGTCTCCGGTGCCGTCGTACCGCACACGGCGGCACGGAACGGAAGGTGGCCCCTCGTATGAGCACGTTCGTCCTCCTCCACGGCGCCTGGCACGGCGGCTGGGTCTGGCAGCGCGTCGCGCCCGCCCTGCGCGCCGCCGGGCACGAGGTGCACACCCCCACCCTGACCGGGCTCAGCGACCGCGCCCATTTACTGAATCCGCAGGTGGGGCTCTCCACGCACGTACAGGACGTGGTCGCCCTGCTGGAGGCGTACGACGCCCGTGACGTCGTCCTCGTCGGGCACAGCTACGCCGGCCAGGTCGTCACGGGGGTCGCGGACCGGGTACCGGAGCGGCTGTCGGCGCGGGTCCACCTCGACGCGTTCGTGGGAGGTGACGGCGACTGCGCGATCGGACTGCTGCCCGCGGCGGTCGCCGGGCACTACCGCGAGTCGGTCGCCGGGTCCGGCTTCGGCTGGCTCGTCCCGGTACGGCCGCTGGAGCGGCTGGGGGTCACCGAGCGGGCCGACCTCGACTGGCTCACGCCCCGGCTGACGCCGCACCCCTGGCTGACCTACACCGAACCGCTCTCGCTGGCCGGCGGCTCGGAGCTGGTCCCGGGGGTGTTCATCGAGTGCGTGGACTGGGCGCGGGTCTTCAGGGCGCAGGCAGAGCGCGCGGCGGCCCGGGGATGGCCGGTGCACGAGATCGCCACCGGCCACGAGGCCATGGTCACCGCCCCGGACGAACTCGCCGCCCTGCTGCTGAAGATCGCCGCCCGCTGATCACCGAACGGAGACCACCATGGAGTTTCTGGTCCGCACCGAGAACCTGCTGCCCGCCGACACCCCGGACGACGTCCGCGAGCGCCTCAGGAAAGGCGAGCGTGAGCGCGCCATGGAACTGCGCGCGGCGGGCGTCCTCAAGCGGCTGTGGCGGGTCCCCGGCCGATCCGCCACGATCGGCCTGTACGAGGCCGAGGACCCGGCGGCGCTGCACGACGCCCTGACCTCGCTGCCCATGTGGAAGTGGATGGACGTCACGGTGGAGGCGCTCGCCACCCACCCCCAGGAATCGTGAGCCCGCGTCAGAGTCCCAGCAGGCGCTCCGCGTTGAGGTGGCAGATCTTCGCCCGGTCGCTCTCGCTGATCGGGGCGTTCTCGATGAAGGCGACGGCCTCGGCGTTGTCCTCCATGGGGTAGTCGGTGGAGAACATGATGCGGTCGGCGCCGAGGGCGAGCAGGCTGCCGAGCAGCGGCGCCTGCGCGCACACGCCGCTCGTGGTGATCATGACGTTCTCGCGGAAGTAGTCCGAGGGCCGTTCCCTCCCGAGTTCGATGCCCCGTCGATGGGCGAACTCCCAGCGGCTGTCCAGCCGCCAGAGCATGCCCGGCAGGCTCTCGCCCATGTGCCCGAGGATCAGCGTGGCGCCGGGGAAGCGGTCGAAGACTCCCGAGAACACGATGCGCAGGGCGTGCGTGGCGGTCTCCACACCCCAGCTCCACATCGGGCCGATGAGCTCCTCGTGGCCGCGCAGGTTGTGCCAGGTGTCGAAGGAGTTGGCCGGGTGCAGGTAGAGCGGGACACCGAGGGCCTCGGCCCGTTCCCACAGCGGCAGGAACTTCTGCGCGTCCAGGTATTCGCCGTGCGTGTGGCCGTTGACGAGCACACCGCACAGACCCAGCTCACCGACCGCGCGGTCCAGTTCCCGTACGGCGGCGTCCGGGTCCTGGAGGGCCAGGGTGGCGAAACCGGCGAACCTTCCGGGGTGCTTCGCCACGGTCTCGGCGAGGAAGTCGTTGGTGAGCGCCGCGTTGCGGACCGCCGTGGCCGTGTCCTTCTCGGCCTGGACTCCAGGGGAGACGAGCGAGAGCACTTCCACGTCGATGCCGTACCGGTCCATCTGCGGCAGCCGGACCTCGGTGAAGTCGAGCAGCCGCCGCAGCGAGGTCTGCCAGTAGTCCGGTGCGAACAAGGCGGCGCCGGGGAGGCTGTAGTGCTCCATCGCCGCGGTGGTGAAGTGCTCTTCGAGAGCGACCTTGCGCATGGGAGTTCGCGTCTCCTTTCGTGGCGGCGGGTTCAGGAGGGCCGTACGGCGGGCAGGGCGACCGCCGGCGGCACACGGCGCCTGGTCCGCGGCCGGCCGTCGCCGCGGGGGACGCAGACAGCGGCCAGCGCACCCAGTGCGCCGATGGCGGCGAAGATGTAGAAACTCCACTTCAGATCGAGTCCGGAGGCCAGGATTCGGCCACCCAGCGAAGGACCCACGATCGCGCCGAGGCGTCCAGCGGACAGTGCCCACCCCATCGCGGAGGCGCGCAGTTCGGACGGCATGCGCTCCACGACGAAGGCGTTGACGAACGCCTGCACGCCGAGCAGTCCGAGTCCGCACACCATCAGCGACGGGTACAGCAGCCAGCGGGCCGGGGACAGACTGATCACGAGCAGGCCGCCGGCACCGGCCAGGAAGGCACCCGCCACCACCCGGCGGGGCCCGAGCCGGTCGGCCAGCACTCCACCGGGTACGAGTCCGGCGCTCGCGCCGATCCAGGACAGGCAGGTGAGGGTGAGCGCGCTGCTGGTCGAGAAGCCGCCGGTCTGCATGATGGTCGGCAGCCAGGTGCCGAAGGCGAAGGTCAGCAGCAGTCCGCAGAAAGCCGTCAGCCACAGGAGCACGGTGGTGAGCGCGAGGCCGCGCGCGAACAGCGGCGCGAGTCCCAGCAGACGGTCCTTCGGAGCGTTCGCCGGCAGCCGCGGCTCGGGCAGACCGAACCGCTCGGCGACGCGCACCGCTTCTTCGGGTCTCCCGGTGCGCAGCAGGTGCAGGGGACTGTCCGGCAGCCGCAGCGCCGCCCAGGGGACGACGGTGACGAGGGCTCCCGCACCCACGAAGTACAGGACGCGGAAGGAGACGTCGGGCAGCAGCCACGCGCCGAGCAGGGGTGCGGACAGCGAGCCGAGGCAGGATGCCGCCATGACGGCGCCGATGGCGCGGGAGCGGCGTCCGGCGGGGGACATCTCGGCGACGACGGCCGTCAGCGTCGGCAGGACGACCCCCAGACCCACCCCGGCCAGGAACCGGGAGGCGGCGAAGGAGCCGGGGCCGGCCGCCGCACCGGACGCGATCATGCACAAGGAGAACAGCGACAGTCCGCCGAGCAGCAGTCGACGGGGGCCGAGACGGCGTCCGGTCGCACCGGCGACGGCGGCGCCGATGAGCATGCCGAGCGCCGTGAGCGATCCGATGTCACCGGCCTCCCCCTTGGAGAGTCCCCAGGACGGGGTCGCCAGGAGTGAGGGCACCGTGGTGCCGTACACCGACAGGTCGTATCCCTCGAACAGCGCGATCACGGCGGTGAGCAGGAGGAACGACGACGTGGCGGGGGTGCGTGGCGTGGCGGGTTCTGCTTTCACGGGCGGTGCCCTTCGGTGAAGGTCCTCGACGGTGAGGACCGCGATGTCTGCTCATGTGGTGATGTCGGGGTACGGCATCCGGATGTGCCGCATGCGCTCGGCGTAGGCCCGCTGGTACTCCAGCGGTCCGTGGTCGCGCTCGAACAGCGCGATGAAGAGCGTGAGCGTGAGGAACGGGTGGGCACCCATCTCGAAGAGAGCGACGTGGTCGTGCCGGCGCAGCGCGTCGCGTTCGTCGTCGGTGAAGGACAGCCAGGTGGTCCGCTCCGTGTCGGCGCAGTTGAGGAGCCGTCCGGCCAGTTCGGCCTCCCACCGTTCGACGGTGGCGGCGGGGTCCGTGCGGTAGCACTCGACCAGTTCGGGATCGCGGTCGACCGTGTAGAGGAACTTGTCCAGGAGGTACTTGCTCACCGGGACACCCCCTCGGGGTACCAGGTGAAGTACGCCTCCATGGTGTGGAACAGGTCGAGGGTGTCGACGTGGTCGGCCTTCCGGCCCTCTCCCGCGACCCCCATCATCAGCAGGAAGTCCATGAAACCGTGGGTGGCGTTGCCCGGCGCGTGCAGGCTGTCGAGGGTCACCTCGGCCAGGCACCCCTCGATGTCCCCCGAGGCGATCCACTCCACGGCCCTGCGGTCGAACTCGGGGTCGGGGCCGTGCTCGCCGAACTGACGCGGACCTCCCAGTTCGAGCGAGAGGTGGCCGGTGCCGATCACGGCGACCCGTTTGTCGCTGTCCCAGGACTCGACCATCTCCCGGATGGCACGGCCTAGTTGGACGAAGCGCCTCGGCTGCGGCAGCGGCGGCGCGAAGATGTTCGTGTAGACCGGCACGATCGGCAGGTCGGCCTCGGGACGCAGCGTGATGATCGGACAGGTGATGCTGTGGTCGATGCGCAGCTCGTTGGAGAACGCCAGGTCGAAGTCACGGTCCAGGCCGTCGCGCAGCAGGTGCGCCGCGAGGTCCTCCTCCCCCTTGAGGAGCATTCTCGGCAGGCCGAACTCGCGTTCCTCGTTGTACCAGTTGGCGTCGAACAGCGGCGCCTTGCCGATGAGGAACTGCGGCATGTTGTCCAGCCACAGCTGATGGAAGTGGTCACTGCCGACCATCACCAGGACATCGGGCCGCGCGGCGGTCAGGGTCGCGCGGAACCGTTCGGTCTTCGCCACCCACTCGTCCGCGTAGTCCGGCCGGTCCGCGCCGGTGGCGGTGCTCGTGCGGTAGTAGAAGGGGTGGTGGGTGGAGGCGACGACCGCGGCCAGTTCAGCCATGACGGCCTCCGCCGCGGGTTCGGAGGAAGGACGGTGCGGCGTTCACGGAAGCCTCCCGTGGTGATGCGGACGACTGGGAGGCATCACCGTGCACGGGAGGCGGGGGTCGGGGACAGCCGGTTCGCGCACGCCGTGCGGCCGGTCCGCGCAACGCCGGCCGCCGTGCCGTCAGCGACGGCCTCGGCTCCTGGCGGCGGCCAGCGTGGCGGCGGGGAACTCTCCGAACCGGTCACGGTAGGCGCGCGCGAAGCGGCTGGGGTTGGTGAACCCCCAGTACGCGGCGGTGTCGGCGACGGTCCCGGCCCCCTGCGCGAGGTCGTCGTGCGCGCGATCGAGCCGTACCTGGCGCACGAACTGCATCGGGGTGACCTGATAGCGCTCGCGGAAGGCGTACTGGAGGGAGCGCGCACTCGTCCCCGCCAGCCTCGCCAGGTCGGCGACGGTATAGCCGCGGTCGGGTGCGCGCTCGATCTCCTCGACGACCCGGTCGAGAGCACCGTGGTGCACGGGGGGTGGCGTACCGGCGAGGAGCTGCTCGGTGTAGGAGTGCGGCTGGGACAGCAGCAGACCGGTGACCAGGCTGCGTTCCAGGAGTTCCTGGTGGTGTCCGTACACCGGGTCGGCGGGAAGGTGCACGGTCTGGAGGAGTGCGGAGAGGACCGCCGTCCACCGGCGGCCGGGACCGTCGCCGACGGGGAACGCCAGGTGGAAGTCGATGGGCCTGACGACCGGCCGGCCGAGGAGTGCGGACAGTTCCTCCTCGACCCGCGTCCGGCTGAGCTTGATGGAGAGCTGGACGGCGTCGGCGTCCCACCGCGGCAGCGCGGTGTGCCGACCGGGACCGAACACGGTCGCCACTCCCGGTGAGGCCACCGCTTCCTGGTCGCCGCTCCGGGAGACGACACGGCCGGTGAGAACGACGTTCACGTGGTACGCGGGCAGTTCTCCGGGGACGACACTGGCGGTGATCCCCGGCTGGACGTACCCGATCGTGGTCAGCGCGAGATGGACCGCGCTGATCCTCGGCCGCCGCGGGGTGGCCCGCCGGTCGTGCGCGTCGATCCGCGCCGGGTAGAAGTGCCGGTTGAGGGTGTCCCGGAACAGGCCGAAGTCGGGGGCCGTGACCTCGTTCGGCACGTCGAGGAAGGCTCGGAACGGAAGGTCGGGTCCGTCGGTCCGGCCCTGCGCGTCACTGTTCATGCGGCACCTCTTCGCTCCGGTGGACGGTGTGTGCGCGAACCGTCCTCGGCCGTGCGGGAAACGTCTCGGTGGCCGGTGCACCCGTTCCTACTGTTCTCGTCATGACGCGATGCACCGACGTGAGGAAGGCGCCATGACAGGGACGGACGAAGCGACGGCCGACGTGGCGGTGATCGGTTACGGTCCGGTGGGCCGGCTGCTGGCACTCCTGCTCGGCCGGCACGGCAGACGCGTGGTCGTGATCGAACGCCGGCCGCACGCCTATCCGTTGCCTCGCGCGGTGCACTTCGACGACGAGGTCGGCCGCATCTTCCAGTCGGTCGGGATTCCACCGGACTCGGTGACCGACTCCGTCATCCCTTACGACGACTTCTACGAGTGGCGGGACGCCGGCCGTCGGCCGCTGCTGCGCATGGACTGGAGGGGGCTCGGGCCATCGGGATGGCACGTCAGCCACTTCTTCCACCAGCCGGCTCTGGAGACGCTCCTCGACACACAGGTCGAACACCTGGAGCCGGTCACGGTACTGCGCGGCTGGGAAGCGGTGTCCCGTTCCGAGGACGCCGACGGCGTCACCTTGGAACTCGCGTCCGCGAGCGGCGAGCACCGTGAGGTCACAGCACGCTACGTGGTCGGCGCGGACGGCGCGAACAGCCTGGTCCGATCGTGGATCGGTCCGGCCGTCACCGACCTCGGCTACTTCCACGACTGGCTCGTCGTCGACCTTCTGATGCGCGCTCCGGCGGAGGACTTCGACTTCTCCCCCGCCGCCTGGCAGCTGTGCGACCCGAAGCGTCCTACCACCCTGGTGCCGGGAGGACCGGGTCGCCGGCGTTTCGAGTTCATGCGGCTGCCGGGTGAGACGGCGGACGAACTCGCCGACGAGAAGACCGCATGGCGCCTGCTCGCTCCCTGGAACATCACTCCGGACAACGCCGGCCTCGAACGGCACAGTCTCTACACGTTCCAGGCACGCTGGTGCGACACCTGGCGCAAGGGACGGCTGCTGCTGGCCGGCGACGCCGCTCACCTCATGCCGCCGTTCGCCGGACAGGGCATGTGCAGCGGTCTGCGCGACGCCGTCAACCTCGCGTGGAAACTGGAACTGGTCCTCGACGGTCACGCCGCCGACAGCGTCCTCGACACCTACGGCAGCGAACGCGCCGAGCACGTACGGCACTTCATCCAGTCGTCGATGGACCTGGGAGGGGTCATCTGCCTCACCGACCCGTTCGCCGCCGAACAGCGCGACGAGACGATGCGCGCCGAACTCGCCGCCGGCCTCGAACAACCGCCACGTCCCCTGCCGCGTCTGGGCGCGGGGTTGCGCCGTGACGACGCCGGGGGCGGTCTGCTGTCCCTCCAGGCCGAGGTGGACGACGGGAACCGCCGGGGACTGTCCGACGACGTCATCGGCGCCGGAGGTGTTCTGCTGCTGGCCGATCCCCGACTGCGCGAGGAACTCCGCCCGCGGGACAACGCGTTGCTGGCGGACCTCCACTGGCAGGTCGTCGCCCTGGACACCGAACCGGGCGCGGGACGGGTCGTGGACGTCACCGGCGCCTACACGGCGTGGCTGACGCGGCTCGGCGCGGTCGCCGTGCTGATCCGGCCCGACTTCTACGTGTACGGCGCGGCCGTCGACGCCCGGGACCTCACGGCGTTGCTCGACCATCTCGGTGCGGCTCTGCACGTGCCTGCCTCCACTCCTCGATGAGTGCCCTCGACCGGGCCGCCGAGCTGCGCGCGGTCCATGCCCGGCACGAGGTGATCAACACCCTCGTCCGCTACCTGCGCGCCGTCGACGGTCAGGACCTGGACGGCGTCCTCGCCGAACTGCGGTACGCCACCGTCGGTTTCGGCGGCCCGGAGCACCACGGCACCGGGGAACTGGCCGCGCTCTACCGCGCCGCCTTCGCCTCCGGCAGCCGTACCCTGCATCTCCTGCACGAGGCCGAGGTCGAGCTCTCCGCGTACGGTCCCGGTGTCGTGGGCCGTGCCGTGTATCAGCGGTGGTCGCTCGACACGGACCCGCCGGCCGTCACCGCGTTCGGCCGCTACCACGCGGTGTTCACCCGCGAGGGGGGACAGCTGCGGCTGCTGCGGCTGACCGTCGCTCGCGAGTGGCAGCGGGAGGGCTGAGACTTCGGCGCGTCAGTCTCCTCGGTTGTCGAACAGTGCCAGGCCGGCGGCGGTGTTCGAGGCGGGGATGTGATACGCCGTGTGCACAGTACGGACCCGCTCGTTCAGCGCGCCGCGCATGATGAGCCACATGATCAGCTCGATCCCCTCGGAGCCGGCCTCGCGGAGATAGTCCTCGCGGCTGAGCGACGCCAGCTTGTGCGGGTCGTCGGCGATGGCGTCGAGGAATTCGTGATCGAAGTCCGGGTTGACGAACCCGGCCCGAGCACCGGCCAGTTGGTGGGACATGCCGCCGGTGCCGAGAATGCCGACCGTGCGTGCACCGGAGTAGGAGGCGATCGCTCTCCCCAGCGCCTGACCCAGCGCGTAGCAGCGTGCGGCGGTCGGCTGTGGGTGGCGGATGACGTTGACCAGCAGGGGGATCACCGGACAGGGCCAGGCGTCTCCCGGCTCGGGTGTCCACACCGACAGCGGGACGGTGAAGCCGTGGTCGACGTCGAGTTCCTGGAACACGGTGAGGTCGAAGCCGTCGTCCATCAGCCGTTCCAGGAGGTGGAAGGAGAACTCGGGGTCTCCCACGACGTCGGGGACGGGACGGCGGCCGAACCCCTCGTCGGCCACCGCGTACCGTTCGGCGGTGCCGAGGGCGAAGGTGGGGACGATGTCGAGGTCGACGCCGTTGGCGTGGTCGTTGTAGATCAGGATCGCGACGTCCGGTGTGTGCCGTGCCAGCCACTCCCGGGCCGGCGCGTAGCCGTCGAAGAGCGGGGACCACGCGGGGTCGGCCGTCCTGCCGCGGTCCATGGCCGCGCCGATCGAAGGGACGTGCGACGTGGCGAGTCCCCAGATCACCTCAGACATCGGTCCGTCCTCCCGCCGCCATCGCCGCCTTGAACTCGGTCTCGGACGTGCCGGTGAAGACGCCGCCGAGGTACTGCATGGACCGTCCGTCCAGCAGAGCGAGTTTGTAGACGTAGAAGATGCTGCCGCCGAGGTCGAGCATCGCCTGCCAGTCGCGTCCGAGAACCGCTCGGGTCTGGTCCGCCGAGAGACCGAAGCGCGCGCAGTAGGCGGCTTCGTCGCCGGTGAACTCCTCGCGTGCGGTCACCTCCCGCAACGACATGAACAGCCGGTTCATCTGGTGTCCTCGGCGGCTGGCGGGTCCGTCGAAGACATAGGTCCACGGCGGCTGAAGCCTGTTGGGGTCCGTCATGTTGGCTCCCTGGACGAAAGGGGTGCGCGAGGCACGTGGGGATCGCTTTTCACGGTAGTGAGGCGGCGGCCGGCGGGTCATCGACCGCATGTCCGGATCGCGACGCGACAAATGACGTACCGCTATCGGGGAACGAGTCCCTGGCGGACGGCGACCAGAGCCGCCTGGGTGCGGGACGTCAGCTGGAGCTTGCGCAGCACGTTGCTGACGTGGGTGCGTGCGGTCCGTTCGCTGATGACGAGTTCGTCGGCGATCTGCTGGTTGGAGTGTCCCCGCGCGACGAGAGCGAGGACGTCGCGTTCGCGGCCGGTGAGCGCGCCGAGTCCGGTGGACGGCGACACGACCTCCTGGGTCAGTCCCCGCGCCACCGACGGGTGCAGGAAGACGTCGCCGCGTGCCGCCGCGCGCAGCGCCGCCACGACCTCGTCGGGTTCGGCGTCCTTGAGGAGGTAGCCGGACGCTCCGCCGGCGAGCGCGGTGTGGACGCGTTCCATCTCGCCGAAGCCGGTGAGGACCACGACCTTGACGTCCGGGTGGTCACGGGTGATGCGTGCGGTCGCCTCCGCTCCGTCCATCCCCGGCATCAGCAGGTCGATGAGCACGACATCGGGCAGCCGGCCGTGCGTGGACATCTCCCGCAGCCGGTCGAGCGCCTGCCGTCCGTCGGTGGCCTCCGCGACGACCTGGAACTCACCGAGCGCCTCCAGGTAGGCGCGGATACCCCGGCGCACCACCGCGTGGTCGTCGACGATCATGACTCTCATCCGAGTGCCTTTCCCAGCGGCAGGACCTGTACCTGGTCCGTCACACGGTCGGGGGAGACGGCCAGAGGCAGGGGGATCACCACGCGGACCGACGTGCCGGCACCCTGGTGCCGGCCGGTGTCGAGGGTGCCACCCCAGCGTTCCGCGCGCTGCCGCATGCTGGTCAGTCCGTATCCTCCGTCGGGTCCGGGGTCCTCGGCGCGTGCGGCGTCCATGCCTCTCCCGTCGTCGGTCACAGTCACGTCCAGCGTGTGGTCCCGTACTCCGATGCGGAGGATCACGGTGCCGGCGTGCGCGTGCTTGACCACGTTGTGGACGGCCTCCGTCACGATCCGGTACACGTCCTGCGCCGTCCCCTCCGCGATCAGTTCAAGGCCGGGACCGAGGACGAGGTCGAAACGCAGTCCCGTCCGGTTCGACGTGCTCGCCACGAACGCGCGCACGCTGTCCTCCAGACCGAGTCCGGTGAAACGCGGGGGACGCAGTTCGTGGACCATCGCGCGCAGGTCCGTCAGCGCTGTCCTGGACAGGGTTCCGACCTCGTCGGCGATCCGCCGTACGCCCTCGCCCGGGACGGCGTCGGCGTCGGCGGCGAGCACGGCCAGGGAACTGGCCTGCATCGCGATGGAGAACACCTGCTGGACGATCGAGTCGTGCAGGTCGCCGGCGAGGCGTCGGCGCTCCTCCCGCCGGGCCAGTTCGCGTTCGTTGCGCAGCAGCGCCGCGTAGTCGACGGCGACGGCCGCCTGGTCGGCCATCGCCTCCAGGAACTCCAGCGTGCGCCGTCCCACGGTCTGGCCGGGAGCGAAGAAGGCGTTCATGACGCCGGTCACCCGGCCCCGGATGATCAGCGGAACGCTCGCGAACCAGTCCCACTCCGGGGTACCCAGGTGGTCACGCAGCGGTTCCCAGGCCGGGTCGGTACGAACACTGCCGCCACGGTCGGGCACGACGACCGGTGTGCCCAGCTCGATGGCCTCCATCATGTGGAGGGTGGCGCCGCGCTCGCGGCACTCCATGATCAGCGCGAAGAAGTCGTCACGGGGAGGGAAACCCGCCGTCCCCATGATCTGGAGGCTCTCGCCGGGTTCGTCGAGGGTCATGATCTGCACCGCGGCCAGCATGTCCGCGCGCAGGACCTCGCGGGCGAGCGCGTCGAGGATGCCGGTGATCGAGCCGCTGGTCGAGCCGTCCGACGCGAGTTTCGCGGCTGTCCTGGCCATGGCGACGACGCGGCGTCTGCGGTGGCGTTCCGCGCTCACGTCACGGAACGCCACGAACGTCGCGGGTTCCCCGCCAGGGACGGGACCGGTGCGGTAGGCGAACTCCCGGCGGTCTCCGTCGTGGGTCGTCCAGGTGCACACCTGTTCGTCGGGAGCGTCGTCGAACAGTCCGAGCCGGTCGGCCGAGAAGCCGTGCGCGGTCTCGAACGGTGCCTTCTGGCCGGTCAGCCGCTCGGCCGGTGAGCCGCACAGAGCGGCGCCGACGTCGTTCACCCTGAGGAACCGGCCGGCCTGGTCGACGACCGCCAGTCCGTCGAGTGCGTTCTCGACGAGACACGACCAGGCTCCGGCCGCTGCGGCGAGCGTGGTCCTTTCCGAGGCTCGCATCGGATCAGTCCAGCGTGAAGGAGCGCTTGGCGCACCCCATCGTGAACCCGTCGATACCGGTGCGGACCGGCGCCTGCGGGTCGGTGGCGCTGCCGAGGGTGATGAAGACGGGGAGGAAGTGGTCGGGGGTGGGGTGCGCGTACGGCATGCCGGGTGCGCGGGTGGCATAGGCGGCGAGTTCGTCGACGTCGCCGCGAGCCAGCGCGTCGGCCACCCAGGCGTCGAAGTCCGAGGACCAGGACGGTACGGCGCCTCCGGTGAACATCTCCTGGGTGAGGAACGGCAGTCCGTGGGTCATGAACCCGGAGCCGATGACGAGGATGCCTTCCTCGCGCAGTTCGGCGAGGCGGCGTCCCAGGGCCATGAGCCGGATGGGGTCCTGGCTGGGCATGGACATCTGCACGACCGGGATGTCGGCCGTGGGGTACATCGCCATCAACGGGACCCAGGCACCGTGGTCGAGGCCGCGCGACGTGTGCTGGTGGAGGGGTTCACCGTCAGGCATGACAGCGGCGACGCGGTGTGCCAGTTCCGTCGCGTCGGGGGTGTCGTAGCGCAGCTGGTAGTAGCGCTGGGGGAAGCCGCCGAAGTCGTAGACCAGCGGGGTGCCGGCGGCGGGACTGGATATCGCGAGCGGAGCGTCCTCCCAGTGCGCGGAGACGATCAGGATCGCCTTCGGCTTCGGCAGGGTCTGCGCCCAGTCGAGGAACTGGTGCAGCCAGGGACCGTCATCGAAGGTGGGAGGTGCTCCGTGGCTGAGGAAGAGCGCGGGGAGCGGACCGTCGGCGGGGGTCCACTCGCGCTGGACGCGAGCGCGTTCCAGAGCGCCGGGAAGAAAGGCGTCGTACGCGCCTACGGGTTTCTCGGGGATGACGACGGAAACCATGGGAACCTCTCGGTGGTCAGCCGTCGTCCCGGCAGGGGACGACGGAGCTGATGGCGTGGTCGATACGGCGGCCCGCATCGCACAGGTGGCACTGCTGGACCCTGGTCTACGGGGTGAACACGAGCCGACGGACCTCGGCGACGTGGCCGGGAGCGGTGGCCTCGGCCTTCTCCCGGCCGGCGTCGGTGAGGACGGCGAGCACCTGGTACTCGAAGTGGCTGATCCCGGCGTCCCGCCGGAGCTGTGAGTCGAGCGCGGCAGGCAGCCGGATCAGGACGCCGGTCAGCGCTCTCCAGGTCGCCTTCTCCTCGGCGTCCAGCCAGTGCGGTGCCGTATCGGTCATGACCTCACCTCCGGTCGTTCGCTTGAACCGTCAAGTGCCACTGAAGTCGAAAGTCACTTGAAGCGTCAAGTGATCGGAGACGGGCACATTGATGTGCCTGACGGACAGGGAAGTGCCTCCTTACGGCCTTTGCCGCCGCCAACTCATGATGGGAACGGCCACGTGAGGAACGGAGAGGCAAACATGACCGCCGCGAACAAGGAACTGGTCGTCCACTTCTACGAGGAGCTGTTCCGGCACGGCAACCTCGCCGCCGTCGACGAGTTCGTCGGCATCGATTACCTCGACCACAGCCCAGGATTCGCCGACGGTCCCGCAGCCGTACGGAACGTCGTCACCGGCATCCGGTCCGGCCACCCCGGGCTGAGCCTCACCGTCGAACGTGCCATCGCCGAGGATGACCTGGTCCTGCTGCACACCCACGCCGTACTCGAACCCGGCACCCCGGGTCAGGCGATCGTCAGCATCTACCGGGTGCGGGACGGCAAGGTCGTCGAGCACTGGGGGGTCACCCAGAGGGTCCCGATCCGAACCGCCAGCGGCAACGACATGTTCTCCACGCTGAGTTCGCCGCGCAGGCAGTCTCCGGACCCGAGTGCGTCCACGGCCGAGAGCAGGAGGATCGCCGAGGCCCTGTTCCACGAGGTCACCGCCGGCCGTGACGTCACCGCCTTCGACCGCCACGCCGCCGACCCCTACCACCGGCACACGGCTCACTCCCCCGACGGCACGGGAGCGGCCAAGGACCAGTTCGCCTGGGCCTTCGCCGCGAACCCCGAACTGAACGTCAGCGTCCAGCGGGTCATCGCCGAGGGCGACTACGTCGCGTTCCACCACCACCTCCGGCCGAACCCTCACGATCCCGGCTCGGCCGTCGTGGACATCTTCCGGGTTCGGGACGGCAAAGTCGTCGAGCACTGGGACGTCGTACAACCTGTCCACGGTGACGCCGTGTTCTAGGCGCGGCCGGCGCACCAGCAGGGTGTGGAGGAAGCGGGAAACCCCGTCGGTGGCGTCCTCTCCTGCGAATCCGTCCGGCCGGCAGCGCGACCCGGTGATCCGCACGATTCCCGACATCACCGTCGGCTGTACGGCCGTCAGATCATGACGGTCCTCGCGAGAAGTGACGCATCCGCAGGGCTTCCTTCTGATGACGGGTGACCAGTGGACGCAGTCGCTGGTCCCAGGTGTCGAGGGCAGCGGACAGACGGTCCTCCTCGGTGAGCAGGCGGGCCAGGGGTTCGGCTCCGGTAATCCCCATATCGGACCCTTGGCCGGAGTGGAGCGTCATGCACCAGACGGAGTCGCCGACCAGCACGGCCCGGCCCTGGCTCCAGCGGCTCAGGCGAATCTGGCCGACCTGGTCGAACAGGACGGACTCCGCGCGGTCCATCGCGTCGAGCATCGCGGGTACGACGTCCCCGCCGAACTCGGCGAACACTCGGCGCAGAGCGGTCGCGGGAGGCTCGCGGATCTCGGCGGCCGGTCAGGGAGTGCGGTAGAGAAGGAAGGCGACCGGGGGAGCGGTAGCTGTTGATCCACGCGGAGCGGCCTGGCCCGGTGGCAACCGCCGTGTCCCCTTCTTGCATTCCGGGAAGCGGCGCGTCCAGGGCGCAGGCGGCCACGACGTGCCCGAAGCCCTGGCGGTAGAGGCCCTTGGGGCCGAACACCAAGGAACGGACGATGGAGTGGATGTCGCCGGCGCCGCCCGGCAGGTCCGCACGTTCTGTGGAGCCGTCCCACAGGGGCACGGTCGCCTGGTCGCGGTCCTGAGTAACGGCGGCGGGACCGGTGCCGTAGCGGATCTCCACCAGGCCCCGCACCGTCTAGTACAGCGTGTTCGGGAAAGGGAGCGCCGGGGGTGCGACGGCCACGGGATCGACCTCGAATGTGCGGCCTTCGGGGTCACGCTGGGCCGTACGAGTGGGCACATCGGTGTGCGTGGCTGACATGAATGTGTCTTCTTCCGTTCCACCCACCAGTGACCAATGATGTGGTTACGCACAAGTCGTAACTATGGAAAGCGAGTCAGCATCATGTCCGCTGAGAACAAGAAGCTGGTCACCCACTTCTACGACCAACTGTTCACCTATGGGAACCTCGACGTGGTCGACGAACTCGTCGGCACCACGTACACCAACCACAACCCGCAGGGTGTCGACGGTCCCGAGGGTCTCAAGGGTTTCATCACCTTCTTCCGGAAGACCTTCCCGAATCTCCAGAAGAACACCCACCGGGTCCTGGCCGAAGGCGACCTGGTCCTGCTGCACACCGAGTCGGCGTCCGCGCCCGGCGCCACCCCCAGCGTGGTCGTCGACATCTACCGGGTCGAGGACGGCAGGATCGTCGAGCACTGGGACGTCATCCAGCCGGGTCCGGAGACCGTCGTGGGCGGCCACGACCTGTTCACCACCATCAGCGAGCCGGTCGTCAGCCGGCCCGACCCGGACGCGGACACGGCCGCGAACAAGAAGCTCGTGACGGCGCTGTTCCACGAACTCGCCGTCGAGAAGGACCCGACCGTCTTCGAGCGGTACGCCGTCGACACGTTCATCGACCACAACCCGCAGCACGCCGACGGCGTCGCGGCTGCCACAGAACTGTTCACCGGACTGTTCGCCGGGAACCCGGAGGTGACCATCGACGTCAAGCGGGTCATCGCCGAAGGTGACTACGTCGCCGTCCACCACCACCTCAAGCTGAACCCGGACGACCGCGGCTTCTCCTGCATCGAGTTCTTCCGCGTCCGCGACGGAAAGATCGTCGAACACTGGGACGCCGTCCAGCCGGTCCCGGAGACCTCCCGCAACGACAACACCATGTTCTGACCGTGCGGTCGGCGCCGCCCGCCGCCGTGTGGATCGGTGTCGCCCTCATCCGCCGCCCGTGATCCCTTCGCACCGCAGTAGATCCAGTGCACCGCGTCGAGGTCGTCGAGGTCTCGGAGCAGGTGGAGGGTTGAGCCCATGAGGCCGGGCAATTGGCTGACGGCGACGGCGTCGATCCAGACGGGGAGTGTTGGAGCCGAGGCGGCAGGTGAATCTCACCGGAGCGCCGGACGCGTTCCGGGGCGGAATCCGGTTCGGGGCGGCGGGTCAGGGCTCCTTCAGCGCGGTCCGCTCGCCTTCGCCCAGGTCGAGGTGTGGCCGGTGTGCCAGCCGTTGATCTGCCGCACGCTCGGGGGACGAGGCGGCGCTTGCACCGGGTGACGGGAGGCTTCCCGGCGATCCGCTCGCGATGTAGGTGGGTGCCGTCCGTGCAGCCTGCGGCAGACCGGCTTTTCAGGTAGGGCTTGCAGGGGTCCGGACGGTTGGGCCGGGGTCTGCCCCGCACCGCCGAAGCGGCGGAGGCGGCGCTGGCCGGTGAACCCTTCGAGGCACTACGGCGCTTCGTTCACGCGGCGACGGGCGAGCGTATCGGCGCACTGTTCCCCCTGCTGCCCGAGGGTGTCGACAAGGACGACCCCGGTTTCATCGAGCCCAGGGAGCGGCTCGACCGCTTCGTCCACCGGCACCTGGAACTGCTACTCGATGCGCTCCCCGGCGGCTCGCGGCATTCGGCGCTGCCCGGTGCCGCCATCACGCTCGATGAACCGGGCGGCCTCGCGCGGAACGCGACGCCCATCCCTTCCACAAGGATCGCAGGACCTGTCATGTCAGAAAAGAATGATTCACCCCGTATGCGGTGGGTCGTACTGGCCTTCATCGCCCTTGCTCAGCTGACCGTGCTGCTGGACGGCACCATCGTGAACATCGCACTGCCCGCCGCCCAGCGGGACCTGGGGATATCCGACAGTGACCGCCAGTGGGTGATCACCGCCTTCACGCTGGCCTTCGGCGGCCTGCTACTGCTGGGCGGAAGGATCGCTGACCTGGCGGGCCGCAAGCGGACGTTCGTCATCGGACTGTTGGGCTTCGCGGCGGCCTCGGTGCTCGGCGGGGCTGCGGTCAACACCGCCATGCTCCTGACCGCCCGCGCACTGCAAGGCGCATTCAGCGCGCTGGTGGCCCCGGCGGCGCTGTCGCTGCTCACCGTGACCTTCACCAGGACCGGGGAACGTGCCAGGGCTTTCGGCGTCTTCAGCGCGATCGCCGGTGCCGGCGGCGGCATGGGACTGGTCCTCGGGGGAGTGGTCACCCAGTACCTTGACTGGCGCTGGTCGCAGTACGTCATCGCGCCCCTCGCCGTGGTGGGCGCGCTCGGCGCGATACTCGTGATCCACGAGCCCACCGACGCGCGCAATCGAGACCGGTTGGACATTCCGGGAGTGCTGCTGGCCACCATGGGTCTGGTCAGCCTGGTCTACGGCTTCTCCCGGGCCGCGAGTGACGGCTGGGGCGCGGGCGGCACCGTCGGGTTGCTTGTCGCCGCCGCGGTTCTACTGACGGTGTTCGTTCTCGTGGAGTCGCGGACCGGGTCGCCGCTGCTGCCCCTGAGAGTGGTCACCGAACGTAACCGTGCTGGTGTCTATCTTTCCCTGGGGCTGTCGATAATCGGGATGTTCGGCCTGTTCCTTTTCCTGACCTACTACCTACAGGCGATCAAGGGGTACAGCCCAGTCCTCACCGGTCTGGCGTTCCTGCCGATGATCGTGGGCATGATCGCCGGCTCCACCCAGATCGGCACCCTGCTGACGACCCGGGTGTCACCCCGGGTGCTGATCACCTCCGGACTCATGGTGGCCGCGGCCGGTATGACGCTGCTGACCCAGTTGAAGGTGGACAGCTCCTATCTCACGCTGGTGCTGCCCGCCCAGATCCTGCTGGGCCTGGGAATGGGGACCGCGCTGCTGCCCGCCACCAGCCTCGCCACCGAAGGGGTCGAGGCCGACGACGCGGGCGTGGCCTCCGCGATGCTCAACACCGCCCAGCAGATCGGTGGCTCCATCGGCACCGCACTGCTGAACACCATCGCCGCCAGTTCCACCCACACCTGGCTGGTCGCCCACCACGACGACGCTCGCCTGCTCGGCCAGGCCAACGTACACGGCTACGCCACCGCCATCTGGTGGGCGGTCGGCATCCTGGTCCTGTCCGCGGCCACAGCGGCGGTCTTCCTGAAGGGCGGACGACGCGGGGCCGGCCCGGTCCCGGTCGCCACCCCGAGCCCCGCCGTGGCGGGCTGACCCACTCGACGCGTCCCGTGCCGTCGGCGCGGGACGCGCACCGAGGTGTTCTCAGCGAGGAAGCCGGACGGCGCATTCTGGGTGCCGCTGTGCGCTCTGCCGAGCACGGGAAGCCGCTGGTAGGACGGGTTCTGTCACCGAACTGCCGTCGTTCTCAAGGAACTTCCCGTGGTTTCCAACTCTGCCACGCTCGACGTACCGCGTCAGCTCGTGCTGTTCCTGGCCGCGCTCCTGGCCGCACGCCGTCGTTCCGTCGGCACCCCACGAGGGTCCCGGGCCCTGAGTCCGTTCCGCCAAGCCGTGCTGGTACTGCGCTGGTTCCGGCACGGCACCTGCGTCCACCGCCTGGCCCACGACACAGCCATCGCGCAGGCCACGGCCTACCGCTACCTCCACGAAGCCATCGAAGTCCTGTCCGGCCACGCGCCCGATCTGCCCGACACGCTCGCCCGCCGTCTGCGGGACGCAACGCCCTACGTGATCCTGGACGGCAGCCTGATCAGCTGCGACCGGCTCACCGGCACCACACCACGAGGCAACGACCGGTGGTACTCCGGCAAAGGACATCGCTTCGCCGGCAACATCCAGTTCGTCGCGAGTCCGGACGGCGAGCCACTGTGGGTCTCCGACGTCGAGCCCGGTTCCCCACACGCCCTGGCCGCCGCCCGCGCACACGCCCTGCCCGCCCTGCGGCACGCCGCCACCCAGGACCTGCCGACCCTCGCGGACATCGGCTACATCGGCGCAGGCCACGGCGTCCATGTCCCTCTCCGTAAACACCCTGGCCCGGCCCAGAACCTCGACATCGGCAACCGCACCTACAACCGGATACCGCGTCATGGCCCAACTCAAAGGCCGCTGGCGAACCTTGCGCCACATCACGCTCAGCCCGAGCAGGATCGGAGCGATCACCCAGGCCGCGCTCGCATGCGACATCGCCTGGCGATCATGAACTCCGAGAACACCTCACTGTGTACCGGGGGTCTCACCACGGGAAATCAGGCGGCGGGCCGGAGGCAGGCCAGGAGCATCAGCCTCGGCGGCTGCAAAACGTTCGACCGGTCGGTGTGCGCCTCCAACTCGCCGCTGCCGATGGGCGTCCGTCCTGGTGTTCCGGATGACGGTGGTCCCGTCGGGGCCGCCGTGTGGATGCGGTACGACCGACATGACGCGGGACGCGAAACGGGCCACCGCCTCAGGGGAGCCCAGGCGGTCCACGACGGCCAGCCTGTCCTCCCGTAACCGTCTGATGATCGCCTACTCGGACAACTCGTACGATGCGAAGGCGAGTTGGATGCGTCGTGCTACGTTCCGGAAACCGGAGTCACCCGCCGCAGGACGAGGACCGCGATGACGTACACCCCGCCCCTTTGGCCCGTCTCGGTGAAAGGCGTCGCCGTCGACGGCCTCGGCCGCGTGCTGCTGCTGAAGAACGAGCGCGAGGAGTGGGAACTGCCCGGCGGCCGGCTGGAGACCGGCAGTCCGGACGGGTCCGTACCGCCGGACGAGAGCCCTGAAGCGGCGCTGGAACGGGAGATCCGGGAGGAGACCGGCTGGAAGGTGGAGGCGGGCCCGCTGATCGACGGCGGCGTGTGGATCTACGAACCGGTTCCGGGCCGCAGGGTCCTGATCGTCACGTACGGCTGCACCGTCCTCACTCCGGAGCAGGCTCCCGTCCTGAGCCACGAACACAAGCAGATCGGCCTGTTCACCGCGGAGGAGGTGCCGGGGCTGACCATGCCCGAGGGGTACAAGCGGGCGATCACCGCGTGGTTCGGGTTTGTACGCTCACCGGTGTAATTGATGATCATGGAAGAGGCGTCAAGTGACTGACACCGTGACCGAGTTCGCGACCGCCGATGACCAGGCGGAACCGTCGCTGGAGAGTGCGGCGGTCGAGCAGAAGCTCATCGAGCAGCTCGTCGCGCAGGCCCGGAGCAAGGGTCTGCAGCTGACCGGCGGGGGCGGGCTGCTGCAGCAACTGACCAAGACGGTTCTGGAGTCCGCCCTGGAGGGCGAGATCACCGACCGTCTCGGCTACGACAAGCACGACCCGGCGGGCAAGGACGGCGGCAACTCCCGCAACGGCACCCGCTCCAAAACCGTGCTGACCGACATCGGGCCGGTCGAGATCGATGTCCCCCGCGACCGGGAGGGTTCCTTCGAGCCTGCCATCGTCAAGAAGCGGCAGCGCCGGCTGACCGGCGTCGACGAGATGGTCCTGTCACTGTCCGCGAAGGGCCTCACCCACGGCGAGATCTCCTCGCACCTGGCCGAAGTCTACGGCGCCGGCGTGTCCAAGACGATCACCGACAAGGTGACGGACGGCATGGCCGAATGGCAGAACAGGCCACTCGACCGCGTCTACCCGGTCGTCTTCATTGACGCCATCAACGTCAAGATTCGCGATGGCCAAGTTGCGAACAGGCCGATCCATGTGGCGCTGGCGGTCACCGCCGAGGGGCACCGCGACATCCTCGGGCTGTGGGCCAGCGACGGCGGCGAGGGCGCAAAACACTGGCTGCGAGTGCTCTCCGAGCTCAAAAGCAGGGGCGTCGATGATGTCCTGATGCTGGTCTGCGACGGACTGAAGGGACTGCCGGACGCGGTCGGTGAGGTCTGGCCGCGGACTGACTCGGCGGCACCCTCCACGAATACCGACATGCCGCGTGACCAGTCCAGATGATCTTTCGCCACCTGCAGGTCGGCTGAGCGCCCCACCAGAATCGAACAGATCGGCAGGATTCACCTGAAAGAGTTTGTTCGGTTTCGAAAGTGGTCAGGGTGATCGGAGCCGGATATCTTCGGCCCCCTGAGGAGGGGAAAAAGTGGGGGATTCCTATGTCGAGGACATCGCCGAACATCCGCAGTGCCAGGCGCTGTTCACCGCGTGGCACTGCCCGGATGCCGAGCGGCGGCGGGCCCTGTTACGGGACATCAAGCTTCCCGGGCCTATAGCACTGCGCAGCCGCTACCGCATGCTGCTGGACCCCGAGGCCCCGCCGGGGCCGTGGAACCCGGAACTGACGCCGGAAGCCTGGGCGCGGGAGTTACGTCTGGAGACCGAGGGCGACAACGCGGTGAGGTCGGGTTCGCTCGCCGTGGCACACACCGCGTTCCGGACCCTGCTGGAGGAGGCGAGCGAGGGCAGACCGCGGCTGTCCACGGTCCACGCCCACTTCGGGCTCGGCAGGGTCGCCATGGAGGCCAACGACATCGAGACCGCCGCCGAGCACTTCGAGACGGCGGTGGCGGTCGCCGACGACTCGGCGTACCGCTTCGGCCACGCGCAGACGCTGACCCACTGGGCGTACATGACGCTGTGGCACCACTCCGCGGAACTCGCCCTTGAGCAGTTCCGGGAGGCGGCCGGAATCGCCGGCGCCCTCAACGACCCGGTGTACCAGGGCAACGCCCTGCTCGGCGCCGCCGAGTGCGCCGAACGGCTCGGAGACCTGGACCTGATGGAACAGCTCGGCAAGGACGCGTACGACACGTTCGTGAGGGTCCGGTCGGCCCACGGCCAAGGCAATGCCGCCCAACGGCTGGCCGGATGGCTGCACCGCCGGGGCAGGCACGCCGATGCCTGGCAGTGGCTCGACCTCGGGCTGGCGGCCTTCCAGCAGGACGGCAACCCGACCGGCCTGGTCAATCTGCACTCGGTGCGCGGCGACCTCTACTTGGAGGAGCGGCGCTTCGACGAGGCGGAGGCCGAGTACACCAAGTGCCTCGCACTCTCTACGTCCGCGGGCCTGTCACGGGGACGGGCCCACGCCGTGCACGACCTGGGCCGGACGGCACGAGGGCGGGGAGAGTGGGCCGAGGCGGCGGAGCAGTTCACCGAATCACTGGAGCGGTACCGGGAGCTCGGCGACCTGCTGGGCATGTCGTACGCCCTGGGCAAACTGGCTGAGGCGCAGGAGGAGTGCGGCCGGACGGACGACGCGTTGCGGACCTGGCGCGAGGCCGTCATGGAGGTCGAGTCCTACAGCGCCGACCACCAGGAGGAACGTTTCCAGGAGGAGTACCGGCGACGCTTCCGTACCGTCTACCAGGGATCGCTGTCGGCGGCCGAGAAGCACCGCTCGGCCGAGACCTTCGCCGTGGTCGCCGACTTCCTCGCCGGTCGCCGGCTGGCGGGCCTGCTGGAGGCGAACGCGACGGCCGTCGCTGGCGACGAACTGCACCGGCTCCAGGGATTACTGGCAGTCGCGGACCGCAGCCTGCTGTCCCACCGGCGCACCGCCCGCTCCGACGAGGACCGCCTCGACGGCGAACGCCGGGAGAAGCGGATACGCCGCCTGGGTGCCCTCGAACTCCGGCCGGGCGCCGCCGAATCCCCGGCGGACAAGTCGCTGGACGATCTGCTGGCGGCCGTGTACCTGCCCCCCTCCGACGAGGGCGGCGCGCTCCTGGAGGCACTGCCCGCCGGATGCCACGCGCTCCAGATCCTCCTCGACCCGGTGGAGAAGGACCTGGTCCGCTGGTCGTGGAGCGCTCCCGGGTACCGCCCCACCATGGGCAGTCTCCGGCTGACAGCCGCCGCACTGGAGCTGCTGACCGTACTGAGCTCCGGTCACCAGGCGGCGAAACGCCAGGCGCTGACGGCCGACGACCTGCGCCCGTTGTCCGCACTGCTCCCGCCGCCGTTGATCGCGGCCCTGACGGCCTCCGGCTCGCAAGATTTGGTGATCGTCCCGGCCGGTGAGCTGTGGCGGGTGCCGTGGGGCGCGATTCCCCTGGTCGGCGGCGGCCTGCTCCTGGGCGAGGCTGCGAAGTTCGTGGTCTGCCCGTCGCTGACGATTCAGCGGCAGCTGGCCGCCCGCGACCACGCACCGCTTCCCACCCGCTCACCCCTGGACGTCGACGTGTGGCGCAGCCCCCTGGTGAGGTGGCATCCCCTTGACGTGTTCCAGGACCGACGCTGGAACCCCCGGCGGCTGTCCTCGGCGGCCGAGGCCCGCCAGGCGATCTACGCCGGACGCGAGTTGATGGTGCTGACCGGACACGGCAGACCCCGCACCGAGACGGGCCATTACCTCGAACTCGACCGGGACGACTGGCTTCTGCCCACGGACCTCCTCGGCCGCCGCCCGCCCCGGCGACTTGCCCTGATCGCCTGCTGGGGCACCGCCTACCCCGGCCGCACCCCCAGCGACCCGATCAGCGTCGCCACCCTCGCCCTGGCTGGGGGCTCCGACGAAGTGCTGGCCACCGTGGGAGAACTGGGCGACTCCGTCCCGGCCACCCGTTACGTGGAGATGGTGCTGGACGCCCTGCCGGAGAACACCATGGCGGCGGCCGTACACCAGGCCACGGGCCGGTTCTTGGCCCGACGGCAGCACCGCTCGCTCCCCATGCACCACTGGGCGCCCCTCATCCCCATCGGTACGCACAGGCCCGTAGGAGGTCAGCAGTGACACGACGCCCACACGAAGACGAGCCTTACGAACTCGCCGAACCACTGGCCTACAAATGGACGGGCCTCGCCTACGATATGTGCACCGCGGACGAGCCGGAACTGAAGGCGGTCGTGGTGAGCTCCGGCAAGGCCACCCGAGTGATCGTCAGCGGTGCCTGCCCCCGTTGCCTGGGGGACATCTCCCATGACGAGATCCTCACCGCCGCTGGTGAGGCGGGCGTACTGGGCGACGACGACACGGCGACGTCGACCCCGGACCCGTACAGCCGTGTCAACGTGACGTGCAACTGCGAGCTCGGAAAACACGAGAACAGGCCCCCGGAAGTGAAGACGGGCTGCGGCATCACGTTCACCATCGAAGTGTTCCGGGACGACCTCGCATGACGCCCCCGGCGCGGTACCGCAAGCCGGCCGCCCCGCCCAGCGAGCGCGAGCTCGCGGAGGACGCGGCATGGCGTGAGTACACGGAGGAGTCGCTCACCCGGGCCCAGGCCAGCGCCGAGCAGTGGCGCACCGGGCTGGGGCTGCTGGTCACCGTCATGGCCGCCGGGCTCATGCTGGGCGGTCCCGGCAGGATGGCCGACCTGAGCCCTGCCTGGCGCGGTGTCGTGACCGCCGGTCTGGCATTCGGTTTCACCGTGGCCCTGTGCGGTCTGTGGGCCGCGTCGCGCGCTGCCGCGGTGGGCGGTTCGGAGCCGATCGACCGGGACCGGGTACGCAGGGCCCATGGGACCTTGGCCAGCTACAAGACCGCTGTCGCGGCGCGCGGTTGGTCCGACATACGCAGGGCCAGGATCGCGCTGCTGGTCTCCCTGCCCGTGATCGTCGCCATGACGCTGACGTCCTGGTGGCTTCCCCGTGACACCCCGGCCGACGATCGGGACGCGCGGCCCCGAGTGCTCCTCGTGACACCAGGAGCCGTCCTCTGCGGCGAACTGACCAGCGGGGCCAGGACCTTCACCATCCTCACGGACAACTCCCGTACGCCGCGACGGGTGTCCGCCGCCGACGTCGTCTCCCTGACGGTCGTCGACTCCTGCCCGCCGTGAACACACAGCGCCGCGTCGCCCCATGGCCACGCACCCGGGAAGGGGAAGTACCTTGAGCAGACCGAGCCGAGCCGCCTATGAGCGGAGCGAACTGGACTGGACCCGCCTGCGGCGCTATGCGGAACGGGTAGCCCGGGAGACCCGGGCGCCACGTAGGACTCGACAGGTCGTCGAACGGTCGGAGCGAACCCGCCAGGTCAGGAGCGGACCGTTCGGCCTGTTCACACGGCAGGAGACCTACACCGTCGACGTCCCACGCACGGAGACCGACGACTTCTGGGTGCTGCAGTCCCGGTCCTGGCACAAGAAGGAGCGGGGACACGGGAATCAGGCGGACGAGGACCAGAGCGCGTGGTACGAGTACTGCCTCACCGTGCAGGGCGGCCTGGTGGTAAGGGTGACCTCGGAGACGGAGGTGTTCCCCAAAGGAGCGCCGATGTTCTCGGACAGGACGACATCCGACCGACCCATGACCGCCGAGGATGTTGCGCTCTTCGACTTCGAGGCCCTGCGGTACCACCGGGAGGAAGGAAGGGGCACGGTTGAGACCGACCGGGACCCCGACCACAAGCGGCTCAGGCACCATGCGAGGGGGGTCGGTCTCTCCCTTGCCCTGAAGCGCCTGCATCAGAGCTGAGCACAACCGCCCGGCAGGAGAGGACGCCGGTTCAGCTCCCGGACAGGCAACGGGCGACGTACGTCATGTGCTGCACGTTGCCTGCCCAGAGCCGCTGGGTGTGGGTGCCGGTGCCCTCACTGTCCGTCACGGGCCCATCGACGCAGTCGCGCAACCAGGTCTCCCCGGCGCTCGCGACCGCTTTGCGGAAGTCGGGCAGATCGCGGATCTGGCGGGCGGCGGCCCGGATGCCCGCTGTACGGTCTGGCCCTGTCCCTGCCGAGAATCTCGTCCGCCCAGGTCACGCGGCATGTTTGTACTCGTGGAGGATTCCGCCGAGGCGGTCGCGTCGTCGTATGTCGAGGCGGGTGATCTGCTCTGGATCGGTGATCGGCCTGGGCAAGGGCTGCAGCCGCCGGGTGTTCGCGATGCCCTGATGCGGCCTGTGGGCGTTGTAGAACCGCTCGAACTCTCGCAGGGCGTGGAGGAGGTGGCGCTGGTTCCAGATCAGGGTGCGGTCCAGCAGCTCGTGCCAGCAGGTCTGTACCCAGCGTTCCGTGATCGAGTTCATGCGCGGCATGCGGATCCCGCTGAGCACGACCTCGATGCCCGCTTCCTTCAGGACACTGTCGAACAACTCGGGGAACTTCCCGTCCCGGTCCCAAATCATGAAGCGAGCCTGGCAGTCGGCGTCTTCCAGGTGCATGACGAGACAGTTCGCCGTGAACTCTCCGGTAGCCCCGGCCGGGATTCTCCCGCGCCAGACGCAGAACGGGCCGCGTGGCGGCGCGAGACCAGGTCACGGTGCCAGCGCAGCACAGTGTCCCGGCGCACCAGCAGCCGTGCCCGGCGCAGCACACCGCGCGGGAGCCGGTGCAGCAAGCGCGGCCAGGAACACCCGGTCACTCGGGGCGAACCGCACCCGATCCCGGCCGAGTTGGCGTTCCAGCACCATGAGCTGATGGCGCAGGGCGAGGATCTCGATGTTCTTGCCGTGGTCGCTCATCGGCGGCAGGCGCAGCAGGGCGAACACGTTCGCCACACCCAGATCGGCAAGTCGAAGCAGCACGACAGATCATCCTGCTCGGCCGCTCCCCAGGTGCACGGAGCACCCGCACAGGCGCCCGCGCTCGACACCACCCGTACACCAGCCCCCACCAGGACGGATGAGTTTTTCGGCAGGCGCAACCGCGAACACGCCACGCGAAGGAGCGACGGCAGCGATAATCGGCAGGCGTGAGCAACTGCATCCGGTTCGGGGGCGTGGAGCGTTGAGGCTGGCTGTCGATGTGGTCGAGGGCGACTGGGTGAGCACATCTCATTCGCTCCACGGCGTGTCCTTCTGGTGGGCGCTGGGCGAGATGATCAGGGAGGGGAGGTTCGACGCGTCTGACCGTGCCGCGCGGTGGGCCGATCTGGACCGGCAACTGCGTGACGGTTCCCTTGAGTTCCACGTGCGCGACGCCGACCTGCCGAGCATGACCGTCGGTGAATTGCGGGTGCGGTGTCTTGCAGAAGCTCGGCGGCTGGGCGCGGCGCGGCCGGAACCACCGTCGCAGTCATCGCTGGTCGCGACCTCCGAGGATCGGATCATCTGCGTCTGGCTCTCCGACGCCGTCACCGGCGAACGACTGGACGACCGTTACACCCTCGGTGAGCTGGGCCTGGCCGACGGCGATCTCCTGGTCCTATGCATCAAGCGCGTATCGAAGTTCGACTACGCGATGCCGCCCCCACGCAACCCGTCCGAGCTGCTGTGCTGGCTCCAACTGGCGGAGAACGCCACCGCTCCCGTGCTGGGGCCCCGGCTGTGGGGCGTGCTCCTCTACACCGATGCCGACGTGGAGCTCGCCACGTACGTCCGGACCCACTTCGACGACCTGAACGTCCTGTCCGGTCCCGTGACACGCGTATTCGTCGTGGAGCGGCGCAGGGACTGGCGGGTCGCCAAGCGCTACTGGCGCCGTCACCTGGAGCCCGAACTGTACCGGGTGATGTCCACCATGCGCTGGCTGGACTGGACGCCGTACGACCCGCAGGGCGCCTACGAGATCGCCTCGATGCTCGGCCTCGGCCCCGAGAAGTTGCCCTGCCTGGTCTTCTTCCATTCCAGGCAGGGCTCGCTCCTGAGCGGGGACAAGGTGCTCTTCCCGCTCGAGGACACGTCGACGGCTTACTTCCGTGCTCTCTTCGGCGGCATCGCCCGGGCACTGGGGCCGCTTCTCGCAAGGCAGGAGTCACTGACGCCTCCGGCTGCCCCCGCGGATCCGCCTGCGGTAGGCCGCCTCCGCGGCCTCCTCCACGCGCTGGGCCCGCGCACCGGGCGCCCGCGGCCAGTGCGCGGGAACGACGGCGACGCAGTCGGCTCGGTGCAGCCACCCGAGCACTGGGAATGCGTCATGGACCCGGGCGACGAACACCGGACGGGCGTCTACCGGTGTCGCAGGGGTGACGCCTACGCACCCGCTCCCGAAGCCTTGAGCAACCTCCTGGCGGCGGCCCGAGCCGCCGACGGCGCAGCGTTCGAGGCCGTCTGTGAGG
This sequence comes from Streptomyces sp. NPDC004539, assembly GCF_040610055.1. Taxonomy (NCBI): domain Bacteria; kingdom Bacillati; phylum Actinomycetota; class Actinomycetes; order Kitasatosporales; family Streptomycetaceae; genus Streptomyces; species Streptomyces sp. NPDC004539. The sequence goes on from NZ_JBEXLS010000014.1 coordinate 149,302, forward strand.
CAAGGGACGACATCCTGGCGGCGGCGCGGGCAAAGGTTCCCGCCCCACCAGAGGTCACCGTCACGAACAGCCAGGTCGTCATCAAGACCGGAGGAGCCGGAATGTCGGAGAGCTTTAATTTCAAGGGCGAGAACACCACGTTCGTCAACCGCCCGCAGAACACCGTGATCCAGGACTTCCAGAACGCGCACGGAACGGCGACCGGGGCCGACGAGCTGGTCCGTCTGCTGAGTCTGGTCCTGACAAGCGCCGAACTGGCAGACGCCGATCGAGAGGAAGCCACCGGAGCCATCTACCAAATCGTGCGCCTGGGCACGGGGGCTGAGGCGGACCCGGCGGGCGCTGGCACCCGGCTGGAACGCCTGCGGGAGCTGCTGGGCTCCGCCGCAGACATCGCCCAGCCCGCCCTGGCGATCCTGACCTCGCTCACCGCGCTCTTCGCCGGCCAGTAGTGCTTCCTTAGTGGGCGGTTCATGAGTCTTTGAGGTGATGTGCTATCGCCTGATGGTGTGGCAGCGGGGCGGAATCTGCCGGTCTGGCTATGACGGTACAAAGTGGGGTCTGGCCCAAGTTGTGTCAGCCGACTACGCAGGGTCATACAAGGAGGACGAGCTTTCCGGAGGAGCGGGAAGCCTGCTCGGCCGAACATCTGCCTCTTGAGCATGATCCGGTTGACTGCGCCTTCCACGGGGCCGGAGTTCCAGTCGGTGGTGAGCCCTGCCGTCACCGCGTCGAAGTCGGCTTCCAGGCCGGCGGCGAAGGTGCTGATGCCGGGAAGACCTGCGGTCATTGCGCCGGTGATCCACTCGGTAAGGCGATCGCCTTCGAGCGTCGTGAGCATCTCGGCGAATGAGCCGACCAGATGGGCGGTCGTCTCCAGCTCCGGACACTGGTCCAGGACCGTCTTCCTGCGGATCTTCTCTTCTTCGGTGCGGGTTGCGGGGTGCCGGGTGTGAGCCAGCCGGTGACCTGGCGGATCGACGGCGCGGCGGGCGCGGGCGGAGTGCCGTTCGACACGGGCAGGGCCTTGCGGACCCACGGCTGGACGGTGGAGTAGTGACCGCGGAAGCCTCGGGCCGTGATCTCGCGGTGGAGATCGAGGATTGTCACCTTCCCTTCGGTTTCGGCCCAGCGTTGCGTCAGGTAGGGCTTGAACGGGTCGAGTTTGCTGGGCTGTTGGCGCTTTCGGCCTTTGACCATGTCCTGCCAGCGGGCGGCGCGGGCGTACCGCTGGACGGTGTGCCGTCCCCAGCTCAGGTGCCGGGCGATCTCCCGGAGCCCCAGTCCCTGGGCGAGCAGGTCGTGGACGAGCGCATGATGTGCCCGGGCGCGTTCGGCGAATTTTCCGGGCGGCTCGTCGTCCTCGCGGGCCGGCGCGTCCGCGGTCTCCCGCGCGGGTTCGATCTCGGGCGCCGGGGCGGGAAGGTCGCGAAGGCAGGGGCGATGGGCGGCGACCGTCTTCTCGACCGCGTTGGCGAGGTTGTTAGGTCGGACCGGGGCGCCCTGCCGGGATTGCTCCCGGTGGGTTTCCCCGGCCCGCCCTCCGAACCCGGCGTGCCGTTGGGTAGGCCGCCAGCGAGGTGCCTGTGACCAGGTCCTTTTCCGGCGGCCCCCACCGAACCCACCGTGCTAGATTTCCCAGCAGTGTGCTCTCCAGTGCCTTTTCTTCTCATGAGTTCTGCCGTGAGCGACTTGCACCATAGTGGATGTCCTCGTGGCAGACGCGGCAGACGACCAGGGTCTTGCGACGGCGCGCGGCCATCATCTGGGCCCAGGCGGGCTTGGCGGCCCGCCCCCGGACGTTCAGGTCTTTGAGGTGCCGGATGTGGTGCACTTCGACGCCGTCATGGGACCCGCACATCTCGCAGGTGTCGGCGAGCAGGCGCTTGACCACTTCGTTGCGCGCGCTGTTCCACACCTGCGTTGGGTGATCGTCGAGGCTGTCGATCCTGATCTTGCGCTTCAGCGAGACTCCGCCCCACTGCGCCACCAACGGCTTTCGTTCTTCCCCGCGTTCGACGGTGAACTGGAGTCCCCGGCGGGGACCCTGGTCGGTCTTCAGCACGGTCCTGTAGCGCCGGTAGATCCTGGAGACACGAACGCGGTACTTCCGCGCGAGCGTCTTGGCCAGGGAGCGCTGCATCACGTACTTCAGCCGCCCTCAGTGCGTTGTGGCAAACCGGATCTCGTTCGAGGTGTGTGGCGCGGGTGATTGTTCGGACAGAGGTGCCGGTGGGGTCGCGGGCATGAAGAAACGGGCCTCCCGGTAGTGATGTGGTTGTTGAAGCCCGTCACGGTCAAGGAGACCCGTTGTCCGGACAGTTGACCATTTCCGCTGCGCCCGCGTCCATCACGGCCACTCCGGAGTGTGACTGCTACGTGCACAGGTTCGGTTCGATCGCCCTGGGGCGGCGGGTGCGGTGCTATCCGAGTGACATGACGAACGCGGAGTGGGCCGAGGTCCGCTCCGCGATGCCGGTACCTGCCTGGCTGCTCAAACGAGGTGGGCGCCCCGAGGCGCACTGCCACCGAGAGATGCTCGACGCTGTGCGCTACCTCGTCGACAACGGCGTGAAGTGGATGGCCGTCCCGGTCGACTTCCCGTACTGGCGGGCGGTCTACGACTTCTTCCGCCGCTGGCGGACTTACGACTACGTGCGGGAACTCTACGAGCGCCTGCGCCGGACGGCGAGAGAGCGCGCGGGCCGCAATGCCGAGCCCAGCGCCGGGATCATCGACAGCCAGTCGATGGACGCCTCCGAGACCGTCGGCGAGGACAGCCGCGGATACGACGGCGGTAAATCACGCGACGGGCGCAAGCGCCACGTCCTGACCGACACCGAGGGCTGCTCCTGGAGGTCACCGTGACCACAGCGGACGTCCACGACTCCAGGGCCGCTCCCGCGCTGCTGGAGGCGTTCATGGACCAGCCGGGCCGGCTGCTGAAACTGGTGTGGGTCGACAGCGCCTACCAGGGTCCCGCGCTGGCGAAGGCATTCGCCCGCCACGGAGTCCGGGTCGAGGTCGTGCGCCGCCCCGACGGACGGCGCGGATTCGTCGTACTCGCCCGCAGGTGGGCAGTGGAGCGAACGCTGAGCTGGCTCTCCCGCTCACGCCGCCTCAACCGCGACCACGAACGACGGCCCGACCACCACCAGCAGATGGTGTGGTGGGCCGCCACGATCAGGCTGTCGCGCCGGATGGCCGGAGACACTGCACGATGGCCGGAGAAGCGCCCCGGCCGACTGCTTCAAACGCCGGTATGAACCGTCCGTCTTTCGCCCGCACCAGCCAGCCCCGCTTCTCGAGCACGTAGGCACGGTGACGGATCTTCTCCACCTCGTTCTTGATCTCCGCCTTCCGGCCCACCGCCCGCGTCAACTCCACCCCGTTCACCGGCCCCGACACAGCCACCACCGCGGCGAACACCTCCCGATACAGGCCGCTGAGCACCTCCTCACCCATGCCCGACCGCCACACCGGCGGCTGCCCACCACGGCCCGCGCCCAAGCCACCCGCTCCCACAGCGGCAGCCGCATCACCACCGGACGGCACGGAATCCGGCGTATTCACGGTGCTCTCCTCGGCCAGCACCGACACGAGCTCCTCACGCCCCACCCGGGCCCGCTCAACTCGCTCCCGCGCGGCATCCACCTCCGCCTGAGCCTGCTCCAGGACCTCCGTCCAGGACTCCAGCTCCTGCCTCGCCCGCGCCTCACGCCGTTCCATCAACCCCAGCACCGACGGCATCGCAGCCTCCTCGATCAACAACAAGCCGCCCGCTGTCTGCCCCTACCCCTCCGTGACCATGCCCCGCACACGAAGAAGCCCCTGCTCATCGAACAGGGACTCCCTTTGCCACAACGCACTCAGGTCCTCGGAGTCAGGGATGGTGACACCCGCATACGCAGTCGCGGTCAGACCGGTGATCTGGACAGGTCGGCCCCGTCCATTACTGCGACAGGAGGACTTCCTTCAAATGGCGCCGTAGGGAGCGGTCGCGACCGGTCCCGGTCGCGCGTGATCCACTGGGCGGGGTGTCCATGTCCCCGCCGGGCGTCTCAGGTATGGGAGAACGGGAAGATCGTCGTGGTTCCGATGGAGCTGAAGCGGACTTTGGGTGGAGTTGTTGTCCCCGTCGGCGGCGGTCCCCTCCTCGAAGGGAGGGGACCATCGCTTTACAGCCTGGCCGTATCAGGCGGAAAGGCCCTGGACGAACGCTTCGAAGGCCCTGTCGTTCACCAGGATCGAGGGTCCGTCCAGGATCTTCGAGTCGCGCATGCCGACGTTGCCGGACAGATCGGCGATTTCGACGCAGTTGCCGCCACCCTGATCCGAGTACGTCGACCTGAGCCAAGTTCCCTGAGGTGCCACGGTCGTGGAGCGGAGGGTCTTGCCGGTGTGTGTCATTTCCACAGTTCCTCTTCGAGGGCCTTGAGAATGCGCGGTGTCTCGGACGGTCCGGGAGCCGCTTTGACCATGGCATCGAACTGCCTGGCGAACTGCCCGACGTCGTCCGGCTTCGACCACATCGTGGTGGACCGGTAGCCGTCGGACTGGACCACGTTGGGCAGCCCGACGAACTCCAGAACCGTGAAGTTGAAGCCGGCGCGGTAGGTGGGCAGGGCTGCGGGGATGATCTGGACATCCACGGTGTCCAGACGGCTGAGGCGGATGATCTCCGCGTACTGCTCACGCATCACTTCGGGTGATCCGACGCAGGTACGCAGTACGGCCTCCAACAGGATGATGTGTACCTCCCGGCCGTTGACCAGAAGAGCTTTGCGCTCGGCTCGGGCCTGGAGGCTCCGTTCGACGGTCTGAGTCGTCCGTTCTTCCACGATCTTGGCGGAGCCCATCAGGGCAGTGGCGTACGCCTTGGTCTGGAGGAGGCCGTGTACGACGTTGTTCTCGAAACCTCTGATGCGTACGGAGTCTCGCTCCAGGGCGAGGTATCGCAGCAGGCCGGAGGGGAGGAACGGGCGGTAGGACGTGATCGGCTCGGTCTTCAGCGAGTCGAGATGGATGCGTTTGAGATCATCCTGGTCGTCCACGTCGAAGACGCCGTACTCGTGGAGGAGGTTCTCCAGGTCACCCAGCTTGGGGATCGGGATCTCCCCGGCCTCGATCCGACTGAGTCGTGGGCGGGAGAAACCCATCCTGGTCGAGACCGCCTCGGCGGTCCACCTCCCTCCGTCCTCCCCAGCTACCTCCGCTTGGGACTTGAGGTTTTCGCGCAGCGCGCGCAGTTCCATTCCGAGCATGACGCGCATGAAGGTCGGACCTCGTCGTGCGGCCACTCGCCTCAGCCTTCCTCTCGTTGTGCCGTCCGTCAGACACGTTCGTCAGCCTGGCGGCAGCGAGTCGCTGTCCGGCAACCGAGGGCGTCAGCCTCGCAACTCATGCTCCGAGGCTGAAGTTTGGCATGCCCTGTCAGGCATGTAACACCGTCTGTCGGTTCTCGGGCAATTGCCAGTTTCTGTGCTTCTGCTGTTCCACTTGAAGGTTAATCCGGAGGTGCCTCAAGCTGATTGTGCGCGACGCGATCGAGGTTCAACCTCCCCGACCCGTAGCGGACTTGAGGGAATCGGCCGGCGCTCGGCGGCCGTACCTGGGAGCGCGCTCCGGAACCGTGAGCGGCGCAATCCCGCCCCAGCGCTTATCCCTGACAGCCCAGGAGCCACCGCCATGCGAGTCAGAACGATCCTTCGGAACAGCCTCTGGGCAGGGCGGGAGCGAGTCCGCAGCGGGATCTCTGCGCCGGGCCTGGTCCGTGGTGGACCCGATCCACAGACAGAAGAGGACCTGGCCGACGAGTGGCTCTGGGAACACCGTCGGGTGCCGCAGGTGTGTCTGTACATGGTGGCCGAGGACTGGCGGGACCCGGAGTGGTCGCTGGAGGCGATGCGTCGCTTCGTGGAGAGGCACAAGTGGAAGGCCGGGCGGGTCTTCATGGACGACTTCTTGTGGAGCACGTGCACGGCGAGGCCGGGGTGGGGGCTGGTGCGGATGGAGATCGGGTCGGGCTTGGCCGACGGGGTCGTGGTGCTGACGAAGCACGTGGTGAGCCGGAATGCGGGAGAGTACGCGGAGCAGTTGGCCTGGTTGCGCGGGCGTTCCGCGTTCATCGCGGTGATGCAGCCGGGCGCCTGGGGAGAGTGGTCATGATGGCTGCGCCGGTCGGTGTTCTCGTCGGAGTCCGCGATGACCTGACAGTGCGGCTTCGACGCGATCCCCGGACGGCCGGTGCGCCGTTGCCGGACCACGAGGCTCGGTGGGTGGGCAATCTTCGGCGGACCTGCGTCGGCAAACTCCGGCGTGCCGTTCTGCCGGACCTTGTCGATCCTGCCGGGTTGGTGATCACCGAGCTGGTGACGAACGGCCTGGTGCACGGCACTGGCGAGGAACTCGTCGTCCGGTTCCTTCTCACCCGCCGTCGGCTGCTGATCGAGGTGAGTGACGGTTCGCCCGGCCGGGCGGAGGTCAGGGCGGCAGGGTCGGGGGACGAGAGCGGGCGGGGGATGCTGCTGGTCGATGCGCTCACGGATGGGTGGGGCACGAGCGCGGACGGTACGACGACGTGGTGCAGCTTCACGCTCCCCAGAGGCCGGCCGTGACGGATCTCCTGATCGCTTCTGGGCCTGAGGCGAGGTTCCGTGGGGACTCCGGGTCGCTGTTCCGGGACGGGAGGCAGTGTCCGCTCCGCCGCTTCATCGGCGGCGAGTTGAGCCACGCGGTCCCTGCGCGGATGTGCCGCGCCGTCCGCCGGATCACTCTTCCTGCCCTCATGATCTTCCGCTCGCCGGGGTCCTCCCGGGTGCCGGTTTTCCTGAATCGACGACTGAAACGAATGGCTGACGTGACGGATCTGAAGCGGTTGCGTCCGCGTATCCATCTCTCCGACGAGGAGAGAAGGGCGTGGGGGCTGGAGTTGAAGGACAAGTACGAGGGCGGTACGACCTCGATTCGTAAGTTGGCGCGGGAGTACGGGCGTTCGTACGGGTCCGTTCATCATGCGCTGTCGAAAGCAGGGGCGCAGTTCGCTCCGCAGGGGTCTCGCGCCGCAGTGGGGCTCAGCGGCAGGGAGGCGCGGGTGCTGAGGCTTCTCGCCGACGGAGGGACGCCGAAGTCGATCGCGGTCTCCCTAGGCACCAGGGTGGACGTGGTGCACGGCTGTCTGTGGCGGGTCCGGTGCAAGGCCGGTGCGAGCGGTAGGAGCGATGCGCATCCGGCCGTCGTGGAGGCCGCGTACGACACGGGTCTCCTGGAGAAGCCGGTTCTTCTTCCGAGCCGGATCGACGTCACGGAGCGGCAGCGGGAGTTGATCGGTCTGCTGGCACGGGGGCTGTCGGTCGACCGGATCGCGGCCACGCTCGGGTGCCGGCCGAGTACGGCGCTCGCCGAACTGGAGAAATTGGAAAGGGCGTTGGGGGCGATGTCGCCCGCGCATGTGATCACGCGGGCGAGGCAGCACGGTCTGCCGACGTCCTCCGAAGGTCGTACCGAGCGGGGGGAGGGTCGGTGAACGTCCCCGTGCTCACCTCGTCGGAGCGCCGGGCGCTGGAGTTGGCTGCGGAGGGACTGAAATGCCGGGACATCGCGGCCCGGCTGGTCCGGGAGAAACTGCCGGTTCCCCGTAGCGGTCTGGGCGTTCTGTGGTCCGGGGCGGGGGACGAACTCGGCGCTTCGAGTGAGCGAGTGAAGGGGCGGCAGCCGGAGCTGGTGTACCTCGCGCACACCAACGGCTGCCTCGATACCCCCGAACCCGACGACCCCGGCTGGCTGCCCGCCGATCTCCTCGCCATGCTGCGGGCGCTGGCAGACGGACAGACGCTCAAGGAACACGCCGCGGAACTGGGAGTTTCGCTGCCTCAGGTCGAGTATCTGGTCCGGCACGCCCGGCGCAGGCTCGGGGACGTGTCGCTGGCGGGCCTGGTCCACCGGGCGCTGCCACTCCTACTCCCCGGTGAGGGGGCAGCGGCAGAGCGTCCGCCGGTCGGGGAGACACCGGTGGCGGAGAGCCTCCAGGCCGAACTCCCGGGCGATCTGGCTGCGGTGGGGGCGAGCCGGGATTGGGTACGCGGTGTGTGTTCCTCGCTGGGCTGGAGCGGTTCCGACCTGCGGGCGGGGGAGGTGGCCGTGCATCTGGCCTCCAACGCCGTCCGTCACGGCCTGCCCGGCACGGTTCCCCCGCAGTGACACCTCCTGCTGCGGGCGGCGGTGACCGAGACCGGGGAACTCGTCCTCGACGTCACCGACCACAACCCAGCCTTCCCCGGCTTCGACCAGAAGAACAGGGCCGGTCGCGGCCGGGGGATGCGCCGGCTCGCCCGGCTCGACGCACGCCTGACCTGGTTCCCGCGCACGGACGGGACCGGCAAGACCGTCCGTGCGGTCCTGCCTCGTGGTGAGGAGGGCGGGTGATGAGTGAGCGGAGGCAGTGGCGCAGCCTGGGACTCGTGCTCGGCGGGTTCACCGTGCAGCCGGTCACGGAACCGGCCGAACTGTCGTCGCCGGAGGCGGAGTCCAGTGTCACGGAGGCCGCGGAGGCTGTCGCCGAGATGCGGGACGCGGGCTATGAGCCGCGGACGTCGTACGAAGGCCCTACGTATCCGTGGCCGAGCGAGTGCCTGACCTGCGGGGCACTGCGGCGTCCGTCGTTGCGGTCCGTACGACGTGGTGCGCGCTGCCGGCACCGAGGCCGCCGTACGGACGTCGGCGCCAGGGCTTCCCCTCAGTCACCGACTCCCGCGCCCGACCTGTGACGGACCTGCGCGCGGGAGACGGCTCCCACGTCTCGGCGCTCTCCGGGCGAGCGGCTCCACCCGCTCGCCCGAAGCATCCCGCGCCGGGACCCCTGTCCACTCCGCAACCACGAAGAGACTGGTGACCACCAGTATGACCAGCGTTCCCCCGGCCTTCCGGGTCCCCCTTCCCGATCCTGTCGTCGAGCTCCTCGGCAAACACATCGTCGAACTCCCCGACCCCGAACTGGACTTGTTCGACGGACACGTGCGTGCGGAGGTCGCCGACCGCTACCGCGCCGTGCTCACCGGCACACCCGATGCGTGGGCGGTGGTGCGGCACCTGCGCGACCTGGTGGACGACGACCAGGGTGAGGGGTTCGCCGTCCTCACCGCCGTCCCGCTCCTCGACCACTACGGATTCGACGACGGCCTCAAGGCGATGACGGTCGTCCTGTCCTGGCTGGCCACCCCTTTGAAGGCGGACGACGGTGTGTCCCTGTGGAAGCCGCTGAGCGTAGGGCCGGAGCAGGTGACCGGTGCGAGGCCGTTGCACGTCGACATGATCCACACGACTCGGCCGCCGGACTACACCGCGTTCCTGTGCACGCGGCCGGACCCGCGAGGCGGGGGACTGAGCCTTGTCTCCCCGGTCCGCAGGGCCGTCTTCCGCCTCAGCGACGACGAACGCCGCCTCCTCACCGATCACGTCTACGGTCTCCGCGATGCGGGCGCCATGACCGGAGTCGGCCCTGTTCTCGACGCGTTCCCCGTCCTCGACGACAGCCTTCCGCCGACCGACGGCTTCGTCCGGTTCGACCCGCAGATGCTGAAGGACGCGGACAGGGGGGACCCGCACACCAGCGCCGCCCGCGCCCTGGAACGCGAACTCATCGCCGCGCAACGGCGGTTCCGTCTCGGCCTCGGGGACCTCCTCGTCACCAACCAGCACCTGTGTGCTCACGGTCACGGAGCACTCGGCGGCTTCCAGAGCGACATCCCAGAGGACCAGCGGCGGCGCATGCGGCAGATACACCTCCGCACCCACGAACCCGCTTCCTGAACCACAAGAGCCCCCGGCGTGAACTGGCCGCTCTTCCACGCCGGGACTCCACGGCCGTCCGGTGACCGAACGCCGCCTCGGGCTGCGGTCGCGGACAGCCGTGGAAGAAGGGGTGTGGCACTCACCCGTTTCCCCTCCACCGGCGGGCGGGTGCCACACCCCGCACGAACCCCGGTGCGCGCGGACGCCTTTCTCGGCTCCCTCACGAGAGAACCCGCCGCACCGGGGCCGGGTCCCTGCCGTCGTCCCTTGAACTACGACGGCATACCTCCCCCAACCCTCTTACCCGGAAGGCGAGTTCGGTGGACGTCGTGACCCTCCTGGGTCCTCCCGGCAGCGGGAAGAGCACCCTGGCCGAAGTCCTGCTCGCGCGGTACAGCGGCGTACGGGTCTTCCGGCTGCGGGAGTTCACCCACGAGCAGGCCGCAACGGATCGAGTGGTGGCGCGGGCGCTCACCGTCGGCCGGGACCCTTTGGGGTGGTTGCCCGACGCGGTGGCCGTCCTGCTCGTCAAGCGCGCGCTGGAGCGGTATGCGGCCGACGGCGGTGTGCTGTTGCTGGAGGGCTACCCCGGCACCCCCGCCCAATCCCGAGCCTTCGCCGAGGAGTTCACCGGCAGAGACTGCGGAGGCGGAGCGATAGAGCTGGCGGCGTCCGACACGGTGTTGCGGGAGCGCGTCGGACGGCGGCTGATGTGCCCGGTGTGCGATCCGCGACGCCGGCGTCCGGCCGAGCGCCACGCCGACCGTCCCACCGGCTGTCGTTCGTGCGGGACGACGTTGGAGCGGCGGGCCGACGACGCTCCCGAGAGATTCCCCCGCCGTCTGGCCCGCTACCGGCACCTCGCCCCGCCGACCTGTGCCGCGCTCCGAGCCGGCGGACTTCCCTGGCACACCGTCGACGCCGACAGAGACCAGCCCTTCGTCGAAGCCGCGGCACTCGACGTGTTCCGTTCCTTGATTCCTGCCCAACCTCGAACGAAAGGACAGGTCTGAGATGACCGTTTCCTTACCGACGCCGTCCGCCGGTCCACCGCCGGACGCCTACGGACACGCACGGATGCCGGCTCCGGCCTCCGGCACGGCACCGCAGAAGATCGACCGCGTTGAGTACGGCCGGTTCCGCAACGTGTACCTCTACATCACCGAAGCGTGCCAACTGCGCTGCTCCGGCTGCTACATGGGGGAGCGGCTGGAACGGGCACTGAAGATGCCCTTCGAGGAGATCGAGGCGACGCTCACCCGGTGGCGGCAGATGGGCGGCTCGAAGCTGACCGTCCTGGGCGGCGAACCGACGCTGCACCCCCGCTACGAGGACACCGTCCACCTCGCCAACACCCTCGGCTACGAACACGTCATCACCACCAGCAACGGCCTGGCCCCGGCGCTGCGCAAGTTCCGGCGCCTGGAACCCGACGACTTCGCCTACGTCCAGATCAGTGTGGACGGCGGCAGCGCCGCGACCCACGACGCCGTGCGCGGCGAGGGCCGCTTCGAGGAGACGCTCCTGACGGTGAAGGAACTGTGCGAGCGGGGATTCGACACCCGCATCATCTGCACGGTCAGCCGCCGCAACGAACACGACTGCCTCAGACTCCTCGACCTCGCCGACGAACTCGGCGTCAACCTCGTCAAGTACCACGTCATGTCCGTGATCGGACGCGGTCACGGCAGTCCTGAGGACGGCATGGAACCCCAGCAGTGGCTGGAGTTCACGGACCGCCTCCACACGGCGGCCCAGGGATACACGGCGCGGGTCTGGTACCAGCCGACCTTCGCCCGCCGCTCGGAGATGCCCCGCTTCGAGGCGGAGGGCTACCGCGGCTGCATCGGCCGCACCCTGGACCGCATCTCGATCTTCCCCGACGGCCGGGCCTACGTGTGCTCCTTCCTCTTCGACACCGACCTGCATTTCGCGCAGATGCGCGAGGGTCGCATCGAACTCAACAAGGGGCCCAACGAGTTCGACCTGTTCACCGGCGCCCTCACCACGCCCGGCTGCGGGGGCTGCAAGGCCCCGGGCTCATGCATGGGCGGCTGCCCCGCCGAAGAGATCGTCGACGGCCGCTCCTCGTGCGCCACCTACCCCGACATCGTCCCGGTGTGCCGCCTGTGGAAGTCCGTCCCCGCCAACTGACCCGCCGTGTCCCGGTGTCGCCCGGCGTCGTTGCCGGGACGGCACCACCCTCACCTGTGAAGGAGACCATCGTGTCCACCGACCGCTTCAAGACCTGCGTCGACCTGCACCTCGTCCTGCGCGACGAAAACGGCCGCGTCCTGCTGGGCGAGCGCAGGAACACCGGCTACATGGACGGCGCCTTCCACTTCGTCGCCGGCCACCTGGAGGACGGCGAGTCCGCCCGCACGGGCGTGATCCGCGAGGCCCTGGAGGAGGCCGGCATCGTGCCCGAGGACCCGGCGCTCGTCCACGTCATGCACCACTACACCGACAGCGGACGCATCGCCCTCTTCTACGAGGCCACCCGCTGGACCGGCACGATCGCCAACCGCGAGGAGAACAAGTGCGCCGGGTGGCAGTGGTTCACCCCCGACGCCCTGCCCGAAATGATCCCCTACGCCGCCGATGCCCTGGACCACATCGGCAAGGGCGTACTCGAATCCGAGCGGGGCTGGACCGGGAGGTGAGCACACCGCGACCGCGGTGGGACCTGGCGTGCTTCAGCTACCTCGCGCACGCCCAGGTCCTCCACGTCACCCGCTACCCGGACGCCGACCAGGGAACCGAAGTGGGATGGACGTTTCCCTCCCTCGCCGGGGACGGCCCCCTCGTCGCAAGGGCATGCGCCCAACGCGGCCTGCACACCGTCCTGGTCGCCAACCAGACCGGCCAGGACCTCACCGGCCAGCAGATCCGCCAGACCCTTGAGACGGCCGGCGTGCACCACCGGCCCGGACCCGGCCCGGCACCCGACCACACCCCGCACCTGACAGTGGTCACCGACGACGCCGGCACCCGGACCTGGTTCGCGGACCTCACCGACGCCCACACCAGCCTCCACCTGGCCGACACCACCCCCCTCTCGACGGCACGGCTCGCCTACATCGACGGCTACACGGTCATCGCGGACGCCGCCGCGAACGCACTGCGCGCCACCACCGCAGGGGGAACACCGGTCCTGCTCAACCTCGGCGGCGACCCCCTCCACCCCCGACTCCGCGCCGCCGCCGGGCACGCCCACCTGTACGCCGTACAGACCAGCCTGCCCGAACCCCGCTCGCACGAAGCCGAACACCTCGCCCGCACCCTCATGGCCGAACTCCGGCCGTACGGCGCAGTAGTCACCCTCGGTGCGCTCGGCGCCTACGCGCTCACCCGCACCAGTTGGCACCGCGTCACCGCCGCCAAGACCGACGTGACACACACCCACGGCGCCGGCGCCGCGTTCTCCGCCGCACTGGCCGCAGCCCACCTCGACGGCCACGACCTCCCCGCCGCACTCCACCATGCCTGCGCGGCGGGCACGGCCCACTGCACCACCGTCCCCGACCTCACCGTCCCGGGAAGGACCACTTCATGATCGGCCGGCTCACCGAACCCCTCCACGACCTCGACTGGAACGACACCCACACCGTCCACACCACGACCGGCAAGATCCTCACCGGTCTCGCCACCGACCGGGACCTCCTGCACACCCTCGTCCAGCGGATACCGCAGGACGAACACCTCAGCCGCCTCAGCGAGCACTACGACATCCTCGACAAACTCGTCCTCCACGACGACCCGGCCGGATGGCGCCTGCGCCTGCACATCTTCCTGCCCGGCTACTACGACCGCCCCCACAACCACCGCTGGACCTACTCCTCCCAGATCCTGCGCGGGAGCTACGCCCACACCCTTCACGGCCTCGACGACATCCTCGACGAAGGCATGGACCTCGCCTCCCTCCAGCCGTACATGGTTCGCACCGAGAAACCGGGCGACTCCTACACCCTGCACCACCGCATGATCCACGCGGCCGTCGCCGAACCCCACACCGTCACCCTCATCATCCGCGGCCCCGCCCTCAAGGACCGCTTCCTCGTCAGCGACCGCGACATCGGACGCTCCTGGTGGCAGTACGGCGCGGCAGGCGAGACACCGGAAGAATCCGACAGCAAGCGGATGAGTGTGGACCGCATGAACCACGTCATCGACAACCTTGCTGAATGGAATCTCGCCTGACGAAACCGGCAGAGGGCCGCACTTCTACCTGATGGGGACGGCCCTCTGCGGGTGATGTGGATGGTTGACCAATGAAGTAGCTGTCCGGTTCTTGTGAGGTTGGCAGGAACGGTCAGTTTGAGGATTCTCCCTCCCGTAGCTTGCGGATACGGCTGAGAAATTCCTGATGGATCTCAGATCAGAGCACCAGTGAGGTCGCGGAGGCAAGCAGTTCAACGGGGCTGACCATCGAGGCCCGCTGGCCACCGCGCTGCGAAAGCATGGCTGGGCCGATCACAGATGGCCCAGCGGTCGACCGGCGGCACGGTGGTCGTCAACGCGGAGTCCGGCGCAACTGCGACATCAACGAGGGCGATCCTTTGAGGAGAAGGTGTTCCGGGACGCCCTCCACCGGCTCATGGGCTGGGTTCACCGGACACTGCCCGATCCCAGCCTGATCGCCAACTCAACCGGCGGTGAGTGCGAGAGAATCCTGTAGCAGGCGAAGGCGGCTTCGCGAATGCAGCTCCCTCCGTAATTCAGGGGTTTCTCGGGTTCTGATCCGGGTGCCTATCTCGTTCCCTGTCTGGCTTCCGATCTCACTTCTCGCTAGAGAGGAAGGTGCTGGGTCAGCTTTGTCGCAGGTCATCGCGTCTTGTTCCCTACCTGTGTTGCACGCAACTGAGTACCAGTAGGTGTGTATGTAGATGTCTAGGGGGCGGCGGCGCTTTTGTGCTGAGGTCGCGACGTCATTCTGACGCGTTTTGTCTCACTGTTCATTGGTCAAATATTTTGAGCGTGGCGTATCACTCCGGCGCATAACGGTGCCCAGGGCTACCTCTTTGGCCAGGAGGGAGAGGACGTCCCCTACCAGGACCGGGCGGCGACGAGGAACGCCAAGGAACGACAATTGTGCCCGGACCATGGGTGAGAGCTGTTTGCTCAAGCAGCGGCCACTGAAGAAGAAGGTCAGGTCTGAGCCAGCGGCCGTACGAGGGAAGCTGAGCCGCGCTTTAGTAGTGATCTAGGTCTTCTCCAGGTGTAGATGGCATGCGCGTGCCAGTTCGGGGAGAGCGAGAGTAGACCCGCACCCCGCACCAGGACTCGGCGGACTCCCGGACCGCTTTGTCGGCCGTCGGCTACGACGCACCGCACGACGTCCAGACCGTGGCCGGGGCCGGACACGGGTCGGCTCACCGACTCGCTCCCGAACCAACCCGTCCGCACAGTCCGTGTCAGGACTGCGTCACCGCCCCTCGCGTCGCCCGACCGACTCCCGCGCCCGCTCGGACGAGATCTCGGAAAGGCCGGTCGAGTCCGTCGAGGACACCGGTCCGACTCCCGCTCGGACACCCGGGACCGAGCACTACGGTCCAATGCCTCGACAGGCGGGTGCGTTTACCGTTGCCGGATCGGCGCGACTCGCGCCTCACCCCCGAGGCGAATCCAGAATTCCCCGGGACAGTGCGACGGTGACGGCCGCGGTGCGGTCGTTGACGTTGAGTTTGGCGAAGGTGCGGAGGAGGTGGGTTTTGACTGTCGCCTCGCCGATGTACAGCTCGCGGCCGATCTCGCCGTTGGACAGCCCGCGTGCGACGAGGCCGAGGACCTGGACCTCGCGTGGGGTGAGCTGTTCCTCGGTGGGTGCTCGCATGCGTGTGACCAGGCGGGCGGCGACCGGCGGTGCGAGGACTGTCTCGCCGCGGGCCGCCGCGCGGATCGCGTCGGTGAGGGTGCCGATGGGGGTGTCCTTGAGGAGGTAGCCGGTGGCGCCGGCCTCGATGGCGGGGAGGATGTCGGCGTCGCCCTCGTATGTGGTCAGGACGAGGACCCGGACGCCGGGGTGCTTCTGCCGGATGTGCGCGGTCGCGGTCGCGCCGTCCGTCCCGGGCATGCGGAGGTCCATCAGGACGACGTCGGGCGCGGTCGTCCCGGTGAGGGCGATCGCCTCGTCGCCGGAGGCGGCCTCACCGACGACGCGCAGATCGTCGTACGCGTCGAGCATCCCGCGCAGGCCGAGGCGGACGACGGGATGGTCGTCGACGATCAGGACGCGGACGGTCATCAGGTCGGCCCCGTCCGCCCGCCGGCCGGCAGGGAGACCCGCACGGTCGTCCCCTCGCCGGGTGCCGACCGGACCGTACAGGTCCCGCCGAGGCCGACGGCGCGGGTGCGGATGCCGAGGAGGCCGTATCCGCCGCGGACGGTGGCGGGGTCGAAACCGCGGCCGTCGTCGGCGACCGCCAGGGCCATGACGCCGTCCGTGTGGCTCAGTTCGATGCGGACCGTCGTCGCGGCGGCGTGCTTGCCCGCGTTGGCCAGCGCCTCCTGTGCGGTGCGCAGCAGGGCGACGTCCGTGCCGGTGGGTGCGGAGGTGCGGTCGCCGACGACGGACACCTCCACGCATGTGCCCGTGTCCCGGGTGTGCCGGGCGGCGAGCCGGTCCAGCGCGTCCGCGAGACCCCGGCCGGTCAGGTCGACCGGGGACAGCGCGGCGATCAGCGAGCGCGCCTCCGCCAGGTTCTCCCGCGCCGTCCGCTCCAGGACGACGAGCCGGTCGTCGGTGGCCTTCGGGTCGCGCAGGACGGTCGTCCGGGCCGCCTGCGCCAGCATCAGGATGCTCGTGAACCCCTGCGCCAGCGTGTCGTGGATCTCGGCAGCGAGCCGCTCCCGCTCGGCGTGGACCCCCGCCTCGTGGCCCGCGCGCTCCAACGCCGCACGGGTCTCCGTCAGTTCCTCGATCAGCGCGGCACGCTTGCGGTTCTGCTCCCGGATGCCCGTCAGGTAGCCGCCCACCAGGATCGTCACCGTCAGCGGCACCAGCACGCTCGCGCCGGTCATCGCCAGCGCGTACCGGTCGACCCCGGACCGCGCGAGCATCGCCCAGGCCAGTTCGCCGTACAGGAGGAACAGCAGCGGCAGCCGAACCCGCCAGCGCGCGACCATCACGAACAGCTGGGGGCAGAGCGCGAACATCAGCGCCCCGGCGATCGGCGCGATGGCCAGCAGCAGCGGGAACGCGACCGCCAGCGCGGCGAAGTACGCCACCCCCCACCGCTCGTCGCCGTCCTCCATCGCCCTCGGCGCGACCAGCGCGTACCAGGCGACGATGACGGCGAGCGTCCCGAGCGCGAGCATCCGCTGCCCGAGCGCCACCTTCACGTCGGCGGCGATCGCGACGGCCACCGGCACGGCGACGACACCGACCAGCACATGCCAGCCGATCCGCTGACGGTTGCCGAGGTCGACCGCGCCGCGCACCGCCACCCCAACCTCCCGACCTCGCGCCTCTCCTCAGTCTACGGAGCCCCACCAGGGGGACGTCCACGCTCCGGTGGAGCCGCCCGTCCACCGATCGGTGGACCCGGGAGTCCGACCGGCAGTGGTTCCGGCCGGACCCACGCCGCGAGACGCTCGGTGCCGAGACCTTCGACCCCAGGAGACGGACACCCATGAAGAAGAGCTGGCTCATCCTCGCCCTCGGCGCACTGCTCATCCTGTTCGGCGTGGTCTGGACGTTGCAGGGGATCGACGTCATGAAGGGTTCCGCGATGAGCGGTACGACGACCTGGGCGGTCCTCGGACCCATCGTCGCGCTCGCGGGAGTGGTCCTGGTGGGCGTGGGCATCGCCCGCCACCGCCGGATCAGCCGCTGAACACCAGACATGGAATCGGACAAGGCCGAGGGGTCGCCTCCGGTACGGCCTCCCAAGCAGTGGTACGGCGAACTCGCCGGCGCCGCGGCCACCGCGCTCGCCCTGGGCACCGGCGAACTGGTCGCCGCCGCGACCGGCGGTCCCTCCTCACCGCTCGTCGCGGTGGGCGGGGTCGCGGTGGACGCGGCACCCACGCCCGTCAAGGAGTTCGCCGTCGCGGTGTTCTACACGTACGACAAGCTGGCGCTCCAGGCGGGGATCGTGCTGGTGCTCGCCGCCTTCGCCGCGGTCATCGGCGTTCTCGCGATGCGGCGGCTGTGGTACGGGCTGGCCGGGGTCGCGCTGTTCGGGGCGGTCGGCGTCGTCGCGTCGCTCACCCGGGCGAGCGCGACGTGGGCCTATCCGCTGCCCTCGGTGGTCGGCGCGCTCGCCGCCGGGGGGCTGCTGGTGGTGTTGCGCCGTACGGTGCCCGGCCGCGCGGCGGTGCGTGAGCGGGTCGGTGACACCGATCCGGACACGGACACGGCCCCGCGAAGGGTTGCCGTCGAAGCCGTACCCGAGGAGGACACGGGAACGCCGGCGGCGGGCAGACGGCGGTTCCTCACGCTCGCGGTCGGCGCGATCGGCGTCGCCGCCGTCGCCGTACCCGGTGGCCGCCGGCTCTGGGCGAGCCGGGTGGCAGCCGCCCGTGACGCGGTCGTCCTGCCGGAGCCGGTCAGTCCCGCGCCGGTCCTGCCCGCCGACGTCTCCGTCCGGGTGCGCGGCGTGCAGCCGTTCGTCACCAGCAACGCGGACTTCTACCGGATCGACACCGCCCTGACGGTGCCGCAGATGGAACCGAAGGACTGGCGGCTGAAGATCCACGGCCGCGTGGCCCGGCCGCTGACCCTCACCTACGACCAGCTCCTCGCGATGCCGATGGTGGAGCGGTACATCACCCTGACCTGCGTCTCCGACGAGGTCGGCGGCGAACTCCTCGGCAACGCGCGGTGGCTCGGGGTACCGGTCAAGCACCTCCTCGACGCGGTCGTCCCCGACGCGGGAGCCGACCAGGTCGTCAGCCGCTCCGTCGACGGGTACACCGCCGGCACCCCGACGGCAGCCCTCCTCGACGGGCGGGACGCGCTCCTCGCGGTCGGCATGAACGGCGAACCGCTGCCCGTCGAGCACGGGTTCCCGGTCCGGATGGTGGTGCCGGGGCTCTTCGGATACGTCTCGGCGACGAAGTGGCTGACCGAGCTGGAGCTGAGCAGCTTCGCCGACTACAGCGCCTACTGGGTGCGCCGGGGGTACGCGGAGCAGGCGCCGGTGAAGACGCAGTCCCGTATCGACACGCCCTCCTCAGGCCGGCGGCTGGAGCGGGGCCGGGTCATGGTCGCGGGGGTTGCGTGGGCCCAGCATCGCGGGGTCGCCGCGGTCGAGGTCCGGGTGGACGACGGCCCCTGGCAGCCGGCCCGGCTCGCGGCGGTGCCGTCCGTCGACACCTGGCGGCAGTGGAGCCTGCCGTGGGACGCGACGCCCGGCCGGCACCGCCTCCAGGTCCGCGCCACCGACCGCACCGGCGAGGTCCAGACGGAGCGGCGTCATGATCCGCTGCCCGACGGGGCCACGGGGTGGCACACGATCAAGGTGACGGTCGGTTGAGGGGGGTGCGCGAGGTCATCCAGACGTCCCTGTCCACGGAGTGATCACGGCCGGAACAGCCAGCGCGGCGGTGCCGTTCCGGCCCGGTGGCCAGGGGAGGTCGTGGACGAGCCACAGGTGCGGGGGCCTTTCCGGGACGGTGATGTGAAGCGGGCCCGGTTCGAGGGGACGTACCGGGAGCGACCTCAGGTCCCAGGCCAGGCCCAGGCCCATCGCTTTGACGACGGCTTCCTTCCTCGTCCAGCACCTGTCGTACAGGGCCAGCCGGTCCGCGATCGAGGCGGTGGCGTGGATCGTCGCCTCCTCCTCGGGGGTGCAGGCCAGTCGGAGGGCCGCCGAGATCCGTTGCCAGCGTGCCGAGTTCGGCTCGGACTCCTGGTCGGCCGGGGTCGGCCGCGCTTCCACGTCGATCCCCAGCCGGGTCTCCCCGGCCAGGGCGAGGGCGGCGAGGCCATGGGTCCGGGACACGCTGATCGGCAGGGCGACGCCGGCTTCCGTCGACCCTGCGAGCGGAGGTCCGTGGGCGGAGATGCGGCAGGCCGGGCAGGGGGCGTTGGTGAACCGCACGGAGGAGGGGGAGACGGACCAGAGGTGGGCGAGGAGGCGTCGTACTCCGGCGCGGGTCGCCACGAAGGCGGGGCGGGCGCGGGGGACGAGGGCGGATGCCCGGGTGCGTTCGGCCGGGTCGAGGAGGTCGAGGTCGGTCTGGTGGAGGCGGCCGTCCAGGGGCCACCACCACGCTTCGGCCGCTCCCGTCGAGTCGGGGAGGGGCCAGGCCGTGAACGGGGGTGGCAGGCGCCCAAGTTGATGAGGTCGGCCCTGCGGCGAGCGCGGCGGTCCCTCAGTGTTCAGCGTCGTCTCCGGCCGGGTGGGGTTCCATCAGCCGGGCCACGGCCTCCGCTCTGCTGGTCGCGCCGAGTTTGTGCAGGACGCGGCGGACATGGCTCTTCACCGTGTGGGGTGACAGGCCGAGCGCCGTGGCGATCTGCTGGTTGGACCAGCCCTTGGCGAGGTACGCGGCGGTCCTGGCCTCCTGCGGGGTGAACATCCCGGGTGGTATCGCGGCGGAGGAGAGCGCCGGGCCGCCGCGCAGCAGACGTTCGCACATCCTCAGGTGCCACAGCGCCTGTGCCAGCGCGTCCGAGGTGACCGGGTCGTCGGCCGGGGGCTGGGGTTCGGCGGTGGCGGGAGCGTCGCGCATCGATCCTCGTCTCGTCTGATCTCGTCTGATCTCGTGCGGAGCGGGCGCGGGTGCCTCGGCCGCTCGCTGGTCCCTTCGGATCGGCTCCGAAGGGTGATTGTCCGGATACGGAAGGCCGTTGCATGCTGAGGTCGCGCCCGGCCTGCGCCGCCGGTCCCGCCCCTACGAGGCTGCCCGCTGACTCGCGGAGCCATTCACCCGAAAACATCCCGTCCGACCCGAATATGTGACATTCCGAATCGGGAGAATCCATGTCACCGGACACCGTGCTGCTCTTCCCCGGCCAGGGCGCGTACACCCCGGGCTGCCTCACCGGCCTCACCGCACAGCCGCTCGTCACCGACACGCTCCAGGACATCGACACCGTCACCGACGCGTACGGCGTCGGCGCCGTCACCCCGCTGCTGTGCGACCCGCACGCCCCGGACGCCGAGACCCTGCTCCACGCCGAACCCGACCGCCTCCAACTCGCCATCTTCGCCGCGTCCCTCGTGGTCGGCCGCCTGCTGACGGAGCGGATCGGCACCGGCGTCGTCCTCCTCGGGCACAGCCTCGGCGAACTCACCGCCCTGACCCTCGCCGGCGCCTACTCCGCGCAGGACGGCGCGCGCGTCCTGTGCGAGCGCGACCGGCTGGTCCGCGAAGCCGCGCTGCCGCCCGGCGGACTGCTGGCCCTGGGCGTGCCGGTCCGCCGGGCCAGAGAGCTGATCGCGCGGACCGCCCCCGACGCCCTCGACGTCGCCGCCGTCAACGCGCCCCGCCAGACCGTCGTCTCGGGCAGCGACACCGCGCTGGAAAGGCTGCGGGCCGAGGCCGAGGAACTCGGCGTTCGCCACAAACGGCTGCTGTCCCCGTACGCCTACCACAACCGTGTCATGGAACCGGTCGCCCGCGAACTGGCCCGCGCCGTCGCGGAGTTGACCGTCCACCCGCTGCGGCTCCCGGTGTTCTCCACGCTCCACCTCGACTTCTACGCCGACGACGGCGACATCGGCGCCCGGATGTGCCGCCACCTCGTCCTCCCCGTCGACTTCCTCCCCGCCGTGCGGGAACTCCAAGAACAGGGCGCCGACGTCTTCGTCGAGGCGGGAGCCGGCACGGCCCTCACCGGGGTCGTGCGCGGCGCGCTCGGCCAGGTCCGGACCGTCGTACCGCTCGAAGGCACCCCCACGTACGAGGAGTTCGAGGCCGAGCTGACCCGTATCCCCGGCGTGGGCGACCCGCGGCAAGCGCCTGTGCGCGACGGCCTCCACGCCGAACTGCGCAGGCTGTACGCCGAGGCCCTCGAATACCCGGAGGAGTTCCTCGAACCCGACACCCACCTCGAAACCGAACTCGGCGTCGACTCCGTGCAGCAGACCGAGGTGCTCGGCCGGGTCTTCGCCCACTTCGGACTCGACGAACTGCCCGCCTCCTTCCGCATCACCCGGTACGCCACCCTCAAGGACGTCGCCGACCTGCTGACGGAACGGGGAGCGGTCCGTTGAGCACGGTCGCCGTCGTGGGCTACGGCGTCCTCGTCCCCGGAGCCGCCACCCCCGAGGAACTCTGGGACCTCCTGCGCGACGGCCGTCCCGTGTTCGGCGAACCACGCGACCGGTTCTCGCCCGACGACTTCTGGTCGGCCGACCCCACCGCCGAGGACCGCACGTACACCCGCCTCGCCGGCTACCTCCACGACACCCCGCCGCACCCCGACGCCCGGAACCTGACGGCGGGCGGCGACTGCGCACGCTGGCTGCGGCACTGCCTCCTGTCCGCGACCCGAGACCTGCGCATCGCCGACGACACCAGGGTGGCCTGCTACAACGGCCAATGGGTCGACGGCAGCCAGGACCTGGAGGAGAACCTCCTCGCCGCCGTCGTCCTGGACGGACTGCGCACCGCACACGGCACCGCCTGGGACACCGCCCTCGAACACCGCGTACGCCGCGTTCTGCGCCGCCACCTGCCCCGGCTGACCGACGACCCGCGCACCCTGCTCCCCGACGCCGTGCTGCGCGCCGCCCTCGACGGACTGTTCCCGCACGTCGTGGACCAACTCGTCGTGGACACCGCCTGCTCGTCCTCGCTCTACACGATCGACCTCGGCGCTCGGGCCGTGGCCTCGGGGGAGTGCGACCTCGCGCTGTGCGGCGGCGTCCACCAGGTGACGCCGAAGTACTCCGTGCTGTTCAGCAAGGTGCGGGGCCTGTCGGCCTCGGGCGACGTCCGCAGCCTCGACGAACACGCCGACGGCACCCTCTTCACGGACGGCGCCGCAGTCGTCGCCCTCAAGACGCTGCGCCGGGCGCACGCGGACGGCGATCCCGTGCTCGGCGTCCTCAGCGGCTTCGGCGCCTCCTGCGACGGCGCCGGGAAGGCCGTCCACGCACCCAACCCCGGCGGGCAGAGACTCGCGGTGACCCGCGCCCGCCGGAGTTCCGGCGACGTCGACTGGGTGGTCGCGCACGGCACCGGCACCCCGGTGGGGGACGCCGTCGAGCTCGGCGTGCTCCGGGAACTCGGCGGGACCCATCTGGTGACGGCGAACAAGTCCCTGCTCGGGCATACGGGTTGGGCGGCCGGCGCGGTCTCCGTCATCCATGTCCTGGAGGCGCTGCGGCACGGCACCGTCCCCGCTCAGCACCGGTTCGGGCGGCTTCCGGACCCGCACGCCGACGCCGTCAGGGTCCCGGCGTCGGACGTGCCCTGGCCCGGCGGCGGCCGACGCAGGCTCGCCGGGGTCTCGGCGTTCGGGTTCGGCGGGACGAACGCGCACCTCCACCTCGCGGACCTGCCGGGAGCACCGGCCGCTGGGGACATACCCGGGACACCGGCACCTGCGGGCGCGCCCGGCGCACCCGCTCCCGCGAGGTCGAGTACGGACCACGACATGGTCCTCGTCGCCCTCACCACCGCCCACGACACCACGCCGCCGCCCGCCGACGCCGTCACCGCCCGCGCCGTGCGCCTCGTCCCGCCGACCCTCCGTGAGATCGACCCCAGCCAGATCCAAGCGCTCCTGCTCACCCGGCAGTTCATCGCCGAGCACGGCAGGATCTGGGCCGGACTCGAAGACCGCACCGGGGTGATCTCCGGGTTCCGGGAGCCGCTGCCGAGGTCCGCCGACGTCACGGTCCGCGTCTACCGGGACGTCCTCGCGCGCGTCGCCGGCGATCTGCGCACCGAGGTCTCCGGGACGGCGGCCGAAGCGCTCGCCGCGACCGTCGCCGAGGTCCACGGCCGCGCCGCCCCCGTCGGCGCCGACACGCTCGCGGGCACCATGCCCAACGTCACCCCGTCGCGGATCGCCGTCCGCGAGAACCTGCGCGGCCTGTCCATGGCCGTGTGCGGCGGCCCCGACCCGCTGCCGGCCGCCCTGCGCACCGCACACCGCTACCTCAGGGACGGCGACCTCGACCTCGCGCTCGTCCTCACCGTGCACAGCGGCACGATTCCCTGGACGGCCGGCCCCACCGACCCGCCGACCACCGGCACTTGCCTCATGGCCCTGACCACCCGCGAGATCGCCCGCACCCACGGCTGGCCCGTCACCACACACCTCACGCCGGAGACGACGGCCGCTCCAACCCCGACCCCACGCACGGCCCGCCACGTCGTACACCACACCCCACAACCCCCCTCCCCGGTCCGCGAACCGATCCCCGTGTTGCCTCCCGGCGCCCTGGTCCTCACCGACTCGCTGGAGGTGGCCCGCACGCTGGCCGCGCGCATCCCGCCCGGCGGCGTGGTCGTCTGCACCGAACCCGGCACGGCCCCGGGCGTCGTCCACGTCGCCCAGGTGCACGACGACACCGTGGACCGCCTCACGGACCAGGTCCTGTGCCACGTACGGACCGTGAGCCTCCCGCCGGACTCCACGCGGCCGGCGCGGCGGACCGTACGCCTCCAGGAGCTGGCCTTTCTCGCGGCCAGGCGGCTGTGGCGCGGGGAGGCCCGGGGGAGTTTCCTGACCCTGCTGCCGGACGCGTTCGCCGGGGCGGTTCCGAAGCCCCGTACGGCGCTGTTCACGGGGATGGCGCGCAGCCTGGCCCTCGATCTGCCCGGCTGCCGGACGGTCACCCTGCTCACGGACCTGCGCGACCCCGTGGCCGGGCTCGGTCTGCTGGAGGAGGAGACGCGGTGCGCGGACACGGTCCAGGGGGTGCATCACCGGGCGGGCGTGCGGTACGTCGCGCACGTCCAGGAGGCTCCCCGCCCGCCCGCGCGGGGGCTGGTGATCGGGGACGGTTCCGTTGTGGTCGCGACCGGTGGCGCCCGGGGGATCACCGGGGCCTGTCTGGAGGCCCTCGCGGAGGTGGCGCGGCCCACGCTCTGGCTCCTGGGACGCTCGGTCCCCGACGACCGGCCGCGCCCCCTGCCCGCCCGCCCCGACTTCCTGCGCACCTGGCTCCGTGAACACCCCGGCGAACTCCCGCTGGCGGCGAACCACTCCTACGAACGGCTCCTGCACCGTGCGGAGACCACCCGCACCCTCCACCGGCTGCGCACCGCCCTGGGACCCGACCGGGTCCACCACCTCACCTGCGACGTGACCGACGCGGACCAGGTGCGCACGGCGGCGGACCGCGTTCTGTCCGCCCACCCCGCCGTCACCCTCCTCATCCACGGCGCCGGCATCAACAACTCCGCGGCCCCCGGACACAAGACCCTCGCCGACTTCCGCGCCGTCTCGGCACCCAAGACGGCCGGCTACCACCACCTCCGCGACGCCTTCGACGGCCATGTCGAGCACTGGTGCAACTTCGGCTCGATCTCCGGCACGCTCGGCCAGCCGGGAGAGGCGGACTACGCGGCGGCGAACGACTACCTGGCCGCCTGGTCCCTCCACCGACAGACCTCCGGAATCGACGAGTTCACCTACGCCTGGACCCTCTGGCGGGACGTCGGCATGGGGTCCGGCAAGCTCCGGCAGGCCCTGGGCGCCCGCCGCTCCCAACTCTCCGGAATCACCCCCGCCGAAGGCCGCGCCCTCTTCCTGGCCGAACTCGCCACCGGCCGCACCGGCGACCCGGTCGTCCTCAACCTCGGCGAGGCCGAACGCCGGACGATGAGCGAACGCCTGCCCGGGGTGGTGCGGGAGCTGTGAGCAGCGGGGGGAGGGCGGACTGGTACCTGTCACGGACGGGGCCGGACGACGAGCCGGCCGATCGAGGGCCGGGCCTCGCCGCGTACGACACCCCGCGCCGGTGGCGGCTACGCCTCACCCCGCACGACGACCCCTATCTCCTCGACCACCTCGTCGCGGGAGAACCCACCCTGCCGGGGACGTTCATGCTGGAGATCGCGGCGGAGGCCACGCGACGTGTGATCCCCGGCAGTGTCCCGACCGGCTTCCGCGACGCCGAGTTCACCACCTTCGTCAGACCGCCGACGGCCCGCGCGCACACCGAGTTCACCGTCCACGCCACCCAGATCGTCCCCCACCGCGTCCACGTCACCCTGGAACGCCGGCTCCTCCCGCGCGGAGACGCCACCCGCGCCCGCCACCACACCTGCTTCCGCACCGACGTGCTCATCGGCACGCCCGGCCCACCACCCACCCCACACCCCCCGGCCACGGACGGCGCCCCGGTCACGGACCCCTACTACCGGCCCGACTCACCCGTCCTGCTGCGCGGCGTCTTCCACAACACCCGCGACGGCCGGGTGACGGCCACCCACCGCACGGCCCGCTGGACCCCGGACCTCGCGCGAGCGGACTGGCTGAGCCACTTCACCGTCCCCTCCCTGCTCCTGTGCGCCACCCTCCGCACCGCCGCCCTCCCACCCGGCCCCCACGGCGAGCAGACCCTCTACGTCCCCCGACACCTGGGCCACATCGACCTCTTCACCCCGGGCCTCGGCGACACCGCCCTCACGGCACACCACGGCGACGGCATCACACTCCACGGCACCGCGGACGGCGAGTTCCGGGCGGACGCCCCCGACGGCACGGTCCTCCTGGAGATCAGGGACGCGCGGCTCGCGGCGCTCGGAACCGTCTGAACTCGAGGAGGACGGGGAGCACCTCCGGGTTCAGCGAACCCGGCGGCCCGCCCGGTACACCGCGAGGATGTCGGTGACGGCCGACATGTCGGCCAGCGGGGAGTCACCGAGGACGAGGACGTCGGCGTCCGCACCCGCGCGCAGGACGCCCTTGCGTCCGCTTCGGCCCACGGCTTCGGCGGCGACCGAGGTGGCGGAACGCAGGACGTCGATCGCCGGCATCCCGTACTCGGTGAGCTGGATCAGCGCCTGGGGGAGGATGTCGTGCGGCTTGGCGGGTTCGATCCCGGCGTCGGTTCCCGGGACGACCCGGGCGCCCGAGGCGACGACCTTGGCCACCAGGTCCGGCAGGCCCCCGATGCGCGCGGCTGCGGTCGGGGAGGGCGGGACCATGCCCGGCAGCGCGCCCACCGTGAGGCTGACGAAGATGCCTCGCCGCACGACCTCGTCCAGCAACTCCTGGCGCAGAGCGATGCCTTCGGCGGTGAAGAAGGAGAAGTGCTCGATGGTGTCGAAGCCCGCCTCGATGACGTCCCCGATCGTGTCGGCGGCATGGACGTGCGCGGCGGCCCGCAGCCCGAGCCGGTGCGCCTCGTCGACGATCAGCCGCAGGTCCGCGAGCCCGTACTGCTGGTGCAGGGCGTCGGAGCCGGGGGTCATGTTCCCGCCGGCGGCCATCACCTTCACCACCTCGCAGCCGCGCTCGGCGCGCTGCCGTACGGCGGCCAGCAGTTCGGCGGCTCCCTCGGCCGCCCCGCCGAGGAAGTGGCAGTGGCCGCCCCGGGTGGTGATCGGCGGACCGGCGGCGACGATGTCGGGCCGCCGCTCCGCAGGGACCCGCTCTCGCAGGTCGAGGGTCAGGAAGTCGCGGTCGCCGAGGTCCCGGACGGTGGTCACGCCGGCCCGCAGCATCGTCGCGGCGGCGTCCCGCGCGGTGTCCAGCACCGTGTCCCGGTCGTCCGAGGCCACATGGGCCACCGCGTCCCGGCCGGCGTCCCAGCACAGATGGACGTGCGCGTCGATCAGCCCGGGGAGCAGCCACGCGTCCGGGCCGAAGTCCCGGACCGTCGCGTGCTCCGGGGGCGTCGCCCCGGTGAGGTCCACGTCGCGGATCACGCCGTCCTCGACGAGGACCGTGCCCGAGCGTCCGACGTCCGTGCCGTCGAAGACATGCCCGGCTCGAAGCGCCAGCAGGGTGTTGCGCATGGGGGTTCAACTCCAGAGAACCAGTGGGGGAAAAGGGCTCTCTGCGAGGCTATGGGCGGTGGCCGGCGGCTACGAGGTGCCCAGGCGACACCCCGGGATCTGGAGCGGACACGGCGGGCGCGGACCGGTCACCCGGCGGGGGTGAGGCGCAGGAGGGCGGCGCCGTGCGCGGGGAGGTCCAGGTGCAGGTCCCGGCCGTCGTGCGGGGTGTCCGTGCCCGTCCACAGTTCGTGGACGTGGTCGTCGGGGCGGGCGGCGAGGGAGCCGAGGGGCACGGAGATTCGTTCCGGGGTGTCCGCGAGGGAGAAGACCGCCGCGTAGCGGGTGCGTTCGTCGGCGTCGTCGGCGGTCCACAGGACGAGGTTCCTCTCGCGGAGGACCTCGCGGTTGTTGCGGCTGTGGAGGAGGACGGCGAGGGCGTCGGCGTGGGTGAGGAGGGCGATCGTCTCCGGGGGGCTGGTGGGGAGGTCGCCGCCCATCATCAGGGGGGAGCGGGAGATGAACCACAGGGTCAGGAGGCTGACCTGTTCGGCGTGGGTGAGCCGGGACATGCGGTCCTCGCCGCGTTCGGCGCGGATGCCGATGTGGCCGAGGGGCAGCATGTCGGCGTCCGCCCAGCCGTCCGGGCCCTGGGCCGGGGCCCACCGCGCCATCCGGGCGAACTGGGCCTCGACGTGGTCCCACTGGTCCCACAGGTCGTCGCAGATCCGCCACATCGCGGCGTTCTCCCGCAGGTGCTCCAGGCGGGCCAGCGAGACGTCCGTACCGGGGGAGAGGCTCAGCTCGATCGGCCGGCCGCTGCGCTCGATGGCACGGGCGTAGGCGGCGATCTCCCGCTCGTGGTACGGGAAGAGCATGTCGTCGGCCTTGATGAAGTCGACGCCCCACTCGGCGAACTGGGCGACCTGCGCGTCGTAGTACGCCTGCGCGCCGGGGTGGTCGTGGTCCAGACCGTAGTTGTCGGGGTTCCAGGGGCAGACGGAGGAGGTGTCGGCGATCTCGTCGGCCGTGAACTCCGTCCCCGCCACGGGCAGTCGGGCGGCCACCGCGCGGCGCGGTATGCCTCGCATGATGTGCAGGCCGAACCGCAGGCCCAGCCGATGCACGCGTTCCGCGAGCGGCGCGAACCCCGCGCCCCCGGCCGCCGACGGGAACCGGTTCGGCGCGGGCAGTTGGCGGCCGTACGCGTCGAGGACCACCGGCGGGTCGTCGTTGTAGCCGTGCGAGCGGGCCGTGGGGTCGTACCACTGGATGTCCACGACGACCGTGTCCCAGCCGTGGGCCAGCAGGTGGTCGTGCATGAAGGCCGCGTTCGCGAGGACCTCGTCCTCGGTGACGGTCGTGCCGTAGCAGTCCCAGCTGTTCCAGCCCATCGGCGGGCGCAGGCGGCGGTCGGGGAGCGGGCGTACGGGTCGGGTCATGGCGGGTCGCTTCCTGGACGGGCCGGACACCCACGGGCCGGAACGAGCAGGTGCCGACGGCGACGATCTTGCACCGGTTCTACCACGCGATCCGGCCACCGCCGGGGTCGAAAACTTTCGCTCCGGCGGGGGAGCGGCGCCGTCAGGTCCCAGGGGTCTCGTCGCGGAGGAGGGCGCGCTTGAGCAGCGACTCCAGGGCGTCCTGCTCGCTCTGTGTGAGGCCGACGAACAGGGGCTCCTCGGTGAGGGCCTTCAGCAGGCGTTCCCGGAGGTTGGTGCCTTCGGGGGTGAGGACGAGTTGTTTGGCGCGGCGGTCGGTGGGGTGGGGGCGGCGTTCGATGAGGCGGAGGGTTTCGAGTTTGTCGATGACGACGGTGGCGTTGGAGGGTTCGCAGCTCATGCGTGCGGCGAGTTCGCGCATGGTCATCGGGCCGGTCATCTCGCGCAGGGCGGACGCCTGGGCGACGGTCAGGCCGAGCCCGGTCACCCGTTCGCGCATGCGGGCGTTGCACTGCATGTCCAGGTCGTGCAGGAGCTTGCCCAGTTCCCACTCCGCTTCCGCCTGTGCCCGTGTCATCGCCATGGGTCCAGACTAGCGCACCACTTAAAGCCATGATAGATATGACTTTAAGTATTCAAGCCATATGCATCGGAGGGGTTCCATGGACCTCAACCTCACAGGCAAGACCGCCGTCGTCACCGGCGCCGGCCGAGGCATCGGACTCGCCACCGCCCGCACCCTCGTCGGCGAAGGCGTCCGCGTCGTAGGAGCCGCCCGGACCATCACCCCCGAACTCAAGGAGACCGGCGCACTCACCCTCGCCGCCGACCTGAGCACCGCGGACGGCGTCACCGCCCTCATCGACACGGCACTGGCCGAACTCGGCGGCATCGACCTCCTCGTCAACAACGTCGGCGGCGGCGACGAAGCCGTCATGGGCTTCCTCGACGCCCCCGACACCCAGTGGACCCGCATGTTCGACATCAACGTCCTCGCCACCGTCCGCGCCACCCGCGCCGCCCTCCCCAGCCTCGTCCAGCGCCGCGGCGCGGTCGTCAACATCTCCTCCGCCGTCGCCCGCATGCCCCTCGGCGTCCCGGCCAGCTACGCCGCCGTCAAAGCGGCGGTCACCGCGCTCGGCAAGTCCCTCGCCGAGGAGTTCGGCCCCCAGGGCGTCCGCGTGAACACCGTCTCCCCGGGCCTGGTCCGCACCACCGTCTACGAAGACCCCGACGGCCCCGTCGCCCAGCTCGCCACCGCCGCAGGACTCACCCTCACCGACTTCGTCCGGCAGATCGCGGCATCCCAGAACATCACGACCGGCCGCATGAGCGAGCCCGACGAAGTCGCCGCCCTCGTCGCGTTCCTCCTCTCCGACGTCGCCGGCAACATCACCGGCGCCGACTACGTCATCGACGGCGGCACCATCAAAACCGTCTGAACCAGAGCGGGACCCGCCCCGGCGGCGCACGCGACCCCAGCACGTCACCCCACGAAACCCACGAACACCCACGAAACATGGAGGCCGGACCCATGGCCCACGTCGTCGTCGCGTCCGCCGAGCGCACCATCGGCGCTCCCGCACACGAGGTCTACCAGTACCTGACCGACATGGAACTGCACGCCCGGTTCCTGCCACGCCCCTTCTACGACTTCCAGGTCGAGGAGGGCGGCAGGGGCGCCGGCAGCGTCGTCCGATTCAAAATCGATTTCGCCGGGGGCGTCCGGGAGCTGCGGATGCGGATCACCGAACCGGAGCCGGGCCGCACCCTGGTCCGCACGGACACGGGTGACTCCGGCCTCGTCACGACGTTCACCGTGACCCCGCGAGGCGAGCGGGCGCAGGTGAACATCACCTCCCGCTTCCACGGCGAGAGCGGCGTCGCCGGCTTCGTCGAACGGATCGTCGCGCCCCGCAGACTGCACCGCGTCCACGCCAGGGAACTCGCCGGCCTCGACACCCACGCCCGGGAGCAGCGAGTCGCCTAGACCGCACCCCCCGCAGGCCCTCACCCGACCCGGGTGGGGGCCTGCTTCACGTCCCGGGACAGCCGTGTCCCGGCAGGTCGGAACCGTCCCTGTCCCGACCTGCGTGAAGCGGCCGGGACCAGGTTGTGAAGAGGCGTCAGGCCGCGCAAACCTCCTCTCACCGGCCCTGGCGGATCACCTCCGAGCGAGACCCCGCGCCGGTTCCCGCGGCCTTTCGCGCCGCCGAATCCCCGTACCCCCGAAGGGACTTCCCGTGAATCCTGTACGCACCGCCCTGTCCGCCCTCACCGCGGTCGCCGTGACCGCGCTCGGCGTGCTGGCCGCCGCGCCCGCCGACGCCCAGGTGCGGGCCGAGGAGACCTACCGCAACGTGCACTCGGGCCTGTGCATGGACGACAGCGACGGCGGCGGCCTGCGCGGCTGGCAGTGCAACGGCCTCAACCACCAGAAGTGGGTGGTCACCCGGCACTCCGCCGACGGCACCCGGCAGCTCTCCAACATGGCGACCGGCAGGTGCCTGGACGACAGCCCCGCCGGCCTGCGCACCTGGCCCTGCAACGGACTCGACTACCAGAAGTGGACGGTCGAGAAGCTCAACCAGAGCCGCCTCATGTTCAAGAACGTGAAGACGGGGGCGTGCGTCGCCGACCCCGGGGAGAACCGGCGGCTGATCGCCCTGCCGTGCGTGACCGGATCGGCGAACCAGCAGTGGCAGTGACCCGCCGTCAGCGACCCCCGAGAACCCGAGGAACGAGACCCGTCATGCACACTCCCACCTCCCGCTCCGCCCGGCTGCGCCGCGTCCTGCCGGCACTCACCCTGGCCTGCCTGGCCTCCCCGGGCCTGCTGCTCCCCGCACACGCGACGACCCCGGCGTACTCCTTTCAGGCCCCCGCGCGCGCCGAGGCGTCCTTCCCCACCTGGGGCACCCGGTGGATCGTCCACGCCACCCCGGACATCGGCTCCCCGTCGGTCGGCATGATCAACCGGAACAGGGCCGGCGAGGACCGCGTCACCGCCGACCACCAGGTCGACACCGGCCACCGGGTCTGCGAGGGCAGCGCCTGCTCCACCTTCATGGCCCACATCACCTCACCGGTGACCGGCTACCTGACCGTCGTCGCCGTCGACATCCCCGAGGACCGGCTCCCCGGCGTCCCCGTCCAGGGCGGCCCGCCCGGCGGCGGTACCCCGGCAGGCTCCCGGCAGCGGACGCTGGAGCGCGCCGCGACCTGGCTCACCGCGAACGGCGGACGTCCCGTGCCCTACAGCCAGACCGCGCACTGGAGCGACGGCTACCGGCAGGACTGCTCCGGCTACGTCTCCATGGCGCTCGGCCTGCGCACCCCCGGCGAGACCACCGTCGGCCTCGCCGGCAACCGGAACATCACCCGCCCCATCGGCATGGGTGAACTCCAGCCCGGCGACCTCGTCATCGACGCCATCGGCAACAGCAACACCCGGCACGCCGTCATCTTCGAACGGTGGAACGACGCCGCGCACACCTCGTACACGGCCTACGAACAGCGCAGTGGCCCCGGCACCTCGCACCGGACGCTGACGTACGGGCTGAACGCGGGAAGCGAGTACAAGGCGTACCGGCCCGTCCAGTACGGAGACTGACCCGCCGTCCGGAGCGCCCGGCCGCCACCGCCGGGCGCTCCGCCGGACGGGTGAACCGGACGGCTGGTGAATCGACCCTGCGCGCAAGCCGGTTGCAGCGTCGCTCTCCGCGTCCCTACATTCCTGACCTGCTGGGACGGCCTGTCCCGAGCCATGAAGCAGCCAACGGGACACCGTTGCCGACCCACGGGAGACGTCCGTCATGACGGACAGCGGTCAGGGGGACCGTCAGACGGCGCAGCGTCGGCTCGGCGCGGCCCTGCGCGAGTTGCAGCGGCGGTCGGGGCTCACCCTGCGGGAGCTGGAGAAACTGGTCCCTGTCAGCGACTCGTCGCTGTCGCGCTACTTCCGCGGCGACGGCGTAGCGCCCTGGTCCGTCGTCGCCGAGATCTGCCGACGGCTGGACGGCGACCCGCGAGCACTGCGCGCCCTGTGGGAGGAGGCCGACCGGCTGTCCCCGGCGAAGCTCCCCGGCGACCCCCCGACCGCCACGCCACCCGCCCCCGCACGGCGGCGCCTCACACCGGCACACCTGCGGGCCCTCGCCGTCGCGCTCACCGCCGTGCTCCTCGGCACGGGCCTCGCGGTGTACGGGACACGGCTCGCCGGCCGCACGGGCGAGGGCACCACCACGGCCGCCGTCGGCAAGGGCGTCCCGCACGGGAGCGTCCCGCAGGAGAGCGGGCCCGTCTTCCACGAGGCGGAGAAGGCGCGCACGCGCCAGGTGACCGTCCGGGAGGCCACCGGCGCCAGAAGCGGCAAGGCCATCGCCCACATGGACTACCCCGACAGCTATGTCGAGTTCACCGTCGACGCCGCCACGGCCGGCCCCCGGTCCATGAGCGTGCGGTTCAGCAACGGCTCCCAGGACAGCGGCGGCGGCCCGTCCTGCGCCTCCCACGGCCTCGCCGTCAACGGAGTCGTCGCGAACCCCGTCCACTACCCGCACACCGGCTGGGAGAACTGGCAGCGGACCGAACCCGTGACGGTCGTCCTGCGCGAAGGCCGCAACACGATCCGCTTCTCCAAAGGCGACCTCTACACCGAACTGGACGGCATCGAGCTGGCGTAGCCGCGGGGACCGACACCGCGCCGACGGCCGGCCGCTCCCCGATCCGCAAGGAGTCCCGCATGCCCTTCCCACCCCCGGTCCGCCGGCTGACCGCCCTCCTCACGGCCGCCCTCCTCCTCGCCGCCGGCCACCCGGCGACCGCCTCCCCGATCGCACTCGACCGCGACTTCCCGGACCCGGACGTCCTCAAGTCCGGCGCCACCTACCACGCGTACGCCACCAACGGCGGCGGCCGTCACATCCAGCACGCCACCTCGTCCGACCTGGAGCACTGGACCGCCGACGACCGCGACCCGCTGCCCGCGCCCGGCGCCTGGGCGGACCCCCGAGCCGACCTCGTGTGGGCGCCGGAGGTGTTCGACACCGGCACCGGCTTCACCATGCAGTACACCGCCCGCGACCGCGCGAGCGGCCGGCAGTGCATCGGCGTCGCCCGCGCCGGCTCACCGGACGGCCCGTTCCGCCCGGTCGGCGAGACCCCGCTGCTCTGTCCGGCGGGGGAGGGGGGCGCCATCGACCCCTCGACCTACACGGAGGACGGACGGCGCTACCTCCTGTGGAAGAACGACGGCAACTGCTGCGGCCTCGGCAAGGACACCTGGCTGCACCTCCAGCCCACCTCCTGGGACGGCACCCGGCTCACCGGCGACCCGGTCCGGCTGATCCGCCAGGACCAGCCCTGGGAGGGCCGGCTCGTCGAAGCCCCCACCCTGGTCCGACGCGCCGGGCACTACGTGCTCCTCTACTCGGCGAACGCCTACGACACCGACGCCTACGCGACCGGCTACGCCGTGTCCCCGGACCTCACCGGCCCCTACACCAAGGCGCCGCGCCCCCTGATGACGACCGACACCTTCTCCGGCGCCGTCCACGGGCCCGGCGGGCAGGACGTGGTCACCGGTCCCGACGGCCGCGACCGGATCGTCTTCCACGGTCGGCGCGGTCGTGCTCGCGTCATGTACCGGGCCGACCTGGGCTGGGCCGACGGGCGCCCGGTGGTGCGTGGCAGCAAGGCGGTGTACGAGGCGGAGGGTGCCCGGCTGACCGACGCGACCGTCCGCGAGGCTTCCGCCGCCTCCGGTGGCAGGGCGGTCGGCCGGATCGACCTTCCCGGTAGCTCCGTCGAGTTCCGGGTGTTCGCCGCGTCTCCGGGGACCCACCTCCTGTCCGTCCGCTTCGCGAACGGCTCTCTGGACTCGGCGGGCGTCCCGGCCGCCGCCTCCCATCTGCTGTCCGTCAACGGGGCGGGCGTCGGTTCCGTGCGCTATCCGCATACGGCCTGGGATCACTGGCAGACGGCCGCTCGGACTGTCGAGCTGGATGCCGGCTGGAACACGGTCACCTTTTCCAAGGGAGATCTCTACGCCGAGCTGGACTTCGTGGAGGTGGGCTGAGAGGACGCCGGCCCGTCCTATGACCGAGCCGGCGCCAGCCCCCCGAGCAGCGCGGTCAGCGTGAACTCGAAGCGTTCGTGGCCCTCGCCGGAGGTCAGTTCGCGGATGTGGGCGACCGTGCTGGGGAAGCGGTCGGCGGGGAGCATCCGGTAGCGCTCGGCGAGGTCGTCGCGGTCCAGGACGCGCTGGTCGACGCCGGTGTCGGAGTGGGTCCGCAGAGAGACCTCGAAGCAGTACGCGGAGACGTAGAGGAACGCGGCGTCGATCGCCCAGGCGGCGGACTGCGGGGGTACTTTGGCGGCGAGGAGGACCGTCAGCATGCCCTCGCTGAGCCGTAGCGCGTCGAGGCTGTTCGGGGCGGCGGCGAGGGCGGCGCGGGAGATGCCGGGGTAGCGGAGGTACTCGTCGCGCAGGGCCCGGCAGATGCCGAGCATCTGCTCGGTCCACCGCGCGGGGTCCGGCTCCGGCACCGGCACGCGGGCGCACACCTCGCTGATCAGCAGCTCGTCCAGCTCGGCCTTGTTGCGTACGTGGGCGTACAGCGAGGCCGGGCCGGTCTGGAGCGCGGCGGCGACCCTGCGCATCGTCAGGGCCTCGAAGCCGTCGGTCTCGACGAGCCGGAACGCGGCGTCCACGATCCGGGCCACGGTGATCGGGGCCTTCCCGGCGCGCGGGGCTCGGTCCGGCCCGTCCAGGGCGGCGATCTTCGCGGCCCACTCGTCCCGGTCCTGAGCGCTCTTGTTCGTCACGGGCCCAGCATAGCTTGACTCGAACGCTGTTCCCTGAGTAGAACGGTGTTCGTCAATAGAACACTGTTCGTCGCTGGGCTCCGGTCCGCGCCGAACCCTTCGGAGAGGAGCCCTCATGGCATCCCCAGGCACCACCACCCGGGACCACCCGCTCTCCCGGCCTTTCCGCTCCCTGCGCGAGGCGCGGACGGCCCTCGTGGGCCTCTCGGCGGTCTTCCTGTTCGAGATGATGAGCAACACCGTCCTCAACGTCGCGCTGCCCACCATCGGCCGCGAACTGGACGCCCCGACCATCGCCCTGCAATGGGTGACGAACGGCTACTCCGTCGTCTTCGGCGGCCTCATGCTGGTGTTCGGTGTCCTCGCCGACCGGCTCGGCCGGCGCCGCGTGATGATCGCCGGACTCGTCCTGCTCGGCGCCGCGAGCCTCGCGACGGCCGCCGTCACCAGCACCGGCGAGCTGATCGCCGTCCGCGCCGTGATGGGTCTCGCGGCGGCCATGACCACGCCGGGCACCATGGCGATGGCCTTCCGGCTGTTCGAGGACGAGGGCCTGCGGGTCCGCGCGATCACGCTGATCTCGACCGTCGGCATGGTCGGCCTCGCGATCGGCCCCACCGTCGGCGGCCTCGTCCTCTCCTTCGCCCCCTGGCAGGTCCTGCTGCTGGTGAACGTACCGATCGTGGCGCTCGCGATCGCCGGCATCCGGACCGGCGTACCCGCCGACGACCCCGCCGGCCTGCACCGCGCGCCCGCCGACCTGCCCGGGGGAGTGCTCGGTACGGCGACGGTCGTCCTCACCCTCGTCGCGCCGACCCTGTTCGTGGCCACCGGCGCACGGTCGTGGGCGCCCTGGGCGGCGGTCGCCGGGGCCGTCCTCGCCGGGGTCCTGTTCGTCGTGCGCGAGCGGACGGTCCGGCATCCGCTGCTCGACCTCTCGCTCGTCGCCCGGCCCCAGGTGTCCGGCGGACTCGCGTACAAGGCGGCGGCCGGGCTCGCCAACGCCGGGCTCGCCTACCTCGTCACGCTCCAGTTGCAGCTCGACTGGGGGTGGCCGCCCGCGCTCGCCTCGCTGGGCATGCTGCCGCAGGTCGTCGTGCTGATCGCCGGGGGGCCGTTCGTGCACCGGTTCGTCCAGCGGGTCGGCATCGACCGGGCCGCCTGGATGAGCGCCGGGTCGGTCGTGGCCGGGCTCGCCGTCTACACCCTCACCGGCCGCCTGGGCTATCCCTGGGTCGCGCTCTCGCTGGTGTTCGTCGCCGCCGGGATGCGCGTCGTCGGCGCCGCCGCCGGCGTCAACGTCCTCAACGGCCTGCCCGCCGACCGCACCTCCACCGGCGCGGCCCTCATCGACACCGCCGCCGAGGTCACCGCCGCGGTCGGCGTCGCCGTCGTCGGCACCGTGCTCGCCGTGCTGTTCGCGGGGGACGTCACGGATCGGCACTGGAGCGCCGGGCAGACCGGTCAGTTCCGGGAGGCGGTGACCGTTTCCGGGGGCGTCCTCACGCTCGTCTCCGCCGGGCTGCTGGGGTGGGCGATGCGCCGTACACGGCGGGTCGCCCAGTGAAGCGGATCGCCGAGTGCAAGGGAACGCCTGGTGCAGGGGAACGCCGTGCGGGCCGAGTCCCCGTCCCTGCCCCCGTCCGGGCCCGGCGACGAAGCCGTACGCGGCCTGCGGGTACCCCGGCTCGGCGTCCGGCTCCCCGAGACCGCCGCCGCCCTCGCCCCGCGCAGCTGGAGCCGCCTGCACGGCCTGGTGTCCCTGGAGAGCTACGGCCACCTCCAGCACCAGACCCTCAGCCCGGAGAAACTCTTCCACGAGGAACTGGCCCGGCTCATCCGCTCGTCGGACATCATGCCGAAGGACCGCTGACTCACCCGCGCGGGCGGATACCGGCATCAGATTCCAGGGCGGGGCAACCTCGAACAGGGCGGCGGGACTACTCCCTGGCGCCGATCACGTCGGCCGGCTTGCCGGAGAGGGAGACGCGGGCCGAGAGCATGGTGGCCGCGAGGGCGAGGCAGGCGGCGATGCCCACGATGCCCGCGTAGACGATCGCGGAGAGGTAGGGAGCCGCGCTCCCGGTCATGCCGATGGCGAAGGCGGTGAGCGTGGCCACCGAGATCGCCGTACCCACCACGACCGCGAGCAGCACGACCACGAGGGACTCCAGGCGCAGCATCCGCAGCACCTGCCTCCGCGTGGTGCCCACCAGCCGCAGCAGGGCGAACTCACGGGTGCGGCCGGTGATGGACATGGCCAGGGTGTTGACCACCGCGATGGCCGTGAAGGCGATGATCAGCCCCATCGCCACGAAGTTGACCGCCGCGTTGGACTGCTGCTGGTCGGCCCGGAGCGAGTCGACCTGGTCCCCGTCGAGCACCCGTACGCCCGGGAAGCCGCTCACCGCCGAGGCCAGGTCCGCCCTCGCCCGGTCGGTCCGTACGAGCACCGCCGAGCTGAGCGGGTTGTCGACATGCGCGGCCACCAGGTCATGAGCCATGGTGAGGTCGCCGAAGCCCAGACCGCGGTCGTACACCGCGACCACCGTGACCGGCACCCGAGTGCCGTCGCCCATGGTGACCGTGACCTTGCTCCCGACGCCGCCGACCAGACCTTCGGCGACCTCGCTGACGGCCATCGTCTTTTCGCCCAGGTCCTTCAAGGACCCCGACACGACCCCGGGGTCCATGGTCTTGTCCAGACCCTGAGGGGTGACCCCCTGGATCTGGAACTTGTCCAGGCCCACCCGGACCGTGCTGCGCACGACCTCGGTCACACCGCTCACCCCGGACAGGTCACGGACCTTGTCCGCCGCCTGCCCCGGTACTCCCGGCCCGGACGAGGCGATGGTGTAGTCCGCCAGGCTGCCGTCCCGGGCCTGGCTCTGGGAGGCGTGCCCCAGCGTCGACTGGACGAACACGATGGTGCAGGTCATGCCCACCAGCAGGGTCAGCGGAGTGAGCGCGCTGGAGAACCGCCGCAGATTGGTGCGGCTGTTGGCCATCGCCAGATATCCACTGATCCGCGAGAGCCTGAGCGGTGTGCCCAGGGCCGCGATCCCGGCCCGTGCGATGACCGGTCCCAGCAGCGCCACCGACGCGGAGAGCATGATCACGCACAGATAGGTGACGGGCGCCGAGGCGGGCTCCGTGTGCAGGATGCTCAGCACGAACAGCAGCACCACCCCGACGACCAGGAAGATCATGCCCGGCACGAGCCGTTTGGCGACGAAGGGCGGGGTCTCCATCGCGGCTTCTGACAGCGCCTCGGCCGGACGGATCTGCGCCACCCTCCTGGCCGACACCCGGGCCGCCGCCCAGGCGCCCAGCACGGTGACCGCCACCGCCGCGAGCATCGGATACGGACTGAGGGTCAGCCCGAGCGCGTCGGGAATCGTCCCGAAGTCCACGAACTTGCCGTGCAGCCAGATGGCGATCGGAAGCCCGGCGACCGCGCCGACACCACCCGCGACCAGGCCGATGACGGCCGCCTCCCGGCCGATCAGCCCACGGACCTGCCGAGGCGTGGCGGCGACGGCACGCAGGAGCGCGAGCTCCCGGAACCGCTGCTGGATGGAGAGCGCGAAGGTGCCGACCACCACCAGGACCGCCACCAGCAGCGAGACCGCCGCGATGGCACCCCCCCATGCTGATCAGCTGTACCCGTGCCTTGCTCGCCCCGAGGAACTCCACGGCTCCTCGGTCGTCGGCGCCGTGGACCTGGGCGGTGGTGCCGTCTAGCGCGTCGGCGACGGCGCTCTTCAGCTTCTCCTGATCGGCGCCCCGGTCGGGAATCACTCCGATGACGGCCACCTGCTCCGGACGTCCGCTGAGCCGCTCGGCCTCCTGCCCGGAGAAGAACAGCGACGACTGCTCCCGCAGATCACCGCCCTCGGCGGCGGCGACACCGGACACCCGGTAGACGGTCGGCGCCCCGGTGGCCTGCGCGGTCACCTCGTCACCGACCTTGAGGCCGGCCCGCGCCGCGAGGTCCCGGTCGAGCACGACCTGATCCGCGGACGTCGGGGCGGTGCCGTCGGTCAGCGCGAACGGCGTCAGCGCGGCCGACTCCCAGGAGTGCCCGAGCGACATCTCGTCGTCCGGCCCGGAGACGATCCGGCCCTCCCGGGTGACGACATAGGCGGGGAACTCCAGCTCCGGCACCACCTTGCCGACGCCGGGGACGGCGGCGACCTTCGCGGTCAGACCGGCCGGCAGCCAGACCCGCTCGTCCAGCGGCTTGGCCTTGTGCTTGACCTTCTTCTTGCCGTTCTTCTCCTTCACCTTCACCGAGTGGACGTTCTGGTCCCCGGCCACCAGGATCGAGGCCGCCGCGTAGCGTTCCGTCTTGATCTTGCCGGTCAGCCCCGTCACCAGCAGTGTGCCGCAGGCGGTGATGAGGGCCGCCGCGCACAGCAGCGCGAGGAAGGCCCCGACGAACCCCGCCTTGCGGTACCGCAGTGTGCTGAAGGCGTAACGGATCATGAGGACCACGCCCCCAGATGCGTCATGCGTTCGGCGATCTGGTCCGCCGTCGGGCGATCCGTGTGGTCGACGATCCGCCCGTCGGCGAGGAACAGCACCCGGTGCGAGTACGAGGCCGCCACGGGGTCATGAGTCACCAGCACGACGGTCTGCCCGGCTTCGTCGACACAGGCCCGCAGCAGCGTCAGGATCTCCTTGGCCGTGACGGTGTCCAGCGCGCCGGTCGGTTCGTCACCGAAGATGACGTCGGGCCGCGTGATGAGAGCCCGTGCGATGGCGACCCGCTGCTGCTGCCCACCGGACAGCTGTGACGGGCGGTGGTCGACCCGCCCCGTGAGGCCCACCCGCTGGACGATCTCGTCGAGCCAGCGCCGGTCGGTGCGTGCTCCTGCGAGCCGCAGCGGCAGGGTGATGTTCTGCCGGACCGTGAGCGCGGGCACGAGGTTGAACGCCTGGAACACGAACCCCACCCGGCGGCGGCGTAAGTGCGTCAGGGCCGTCTCGTCCATGCCCGTCAGCTCTTCGTCCGCGATTCTGACGGCACCGGAGGTGGGTTGGTCGAGACCCGCGGCGCAGTGCAGAAAGGTGCTCTTCCCCGAGCCCGACGGGCCCATGACCGCGGTGAAGGTCCCGCGCGGGATCTCGACGGACACGTTGTTCAACGCGGTGACGGCCTGGCCTCCGCGGCCGTAGGTCTTGGTGACACCATCGAGCCGCACCGCCTGGCCGATCATGTTCCCGCGCTCGCTCGACCTGCCCCTGCCTCTGATCCTCATGGACTCTCGTTCCTCTCTGACATGGGCTCGGACACGGCCTGCTCCGGATCTGGTGCCGGGAGCGCGAAGAAGCGGGTCAGTACGGTCCGCGCACCGGGCGGAACGTCGTCACCGGTCCGCTTGTAGCGGTTGATCAGAGCGATGTACTCCTCGAAGAAGGAGCGCAGTTCGTCGAGGGTCAGCTGCATCGAACCCCGCGAGTGGAGGAAGGCGTCCGCCCATTCGGCGAGATCGTCGCTCCGCCGCTGCAACTGCTCGAACAACTCGATGTCCGCCGCGTAGGCGCGGCGGTTCATCTCGTCGATGACGGGGCGGATCTCCGCGTTCTGCCGGCTCCGTTCCGGGAACCGCAGATCGACGGGGACCACCCGCCACCACCGCTCCCGCCCGTGCACCCGCGTGTCCTTGGCGACCTCTTCGATGAACCCGTACCGCGCCAGTTCACGCAGGTGATAACTGGTCGCACCGGTGTTGAGGTCGAGCTCTCGCGCAAGCATCGCCGACGTCGCCGAGCCGAGCAGCGAGAGCTGCTGGAAGATCTGGTACCGCCTTGGATGGCTGAGCGTCTTCAGGGCGGCCAGATCGGCGATCTCTCTTCGCAGTCTTGGTTCTGCCACACATGCACAATTCCATGTGCACAGCATTTTGTGCAAGCCTGTCGAGGCCATGTTTCAGGGCGCCGTCGCGGGCGGGGGAGGGGTGGTGCGATGGCGCGGGTGAGGGTTCGGACTCACGCCTCGGGCGTCGGCCCGGTCTCCTCGCGCTGCTGGCGCCGGTAGTTGCGCATCGATACCTGGGAGCCGCAGGCGGTGCTGCAATACAGTCCCGACCCGTTGCGGGTGCGGTCGAACCAGCTTGACGCCGCGGGCGGCAGCGGCGTCGGTCGCCACTGGCGGGGTCGAGGATGTCGAGGCTCTTCCAGGCGAGGTTCTCGCGGCCGTCGTCGATCCGTGAGGCGTCTCGGCTGAACGCCGTGACGTGGTGGCCCCGTTCGAGGGCTTCGGTGACGACGCGGCTGTCGGTGCCGCCCGTGGCCC
Source organism: Streptomyces sp. NPDC004539 (assembly GCF_040610055.1). Taxonomy (NCBI): domain Bacteria; kingdom Bacillati; phylum Actinomycetota; class Actinomycetes; order Kitasatosporales; family Streptomycetaceae; genus Streptomyces; species Streptomyces sp. NPDC004539. The sequence continues at coordinate 191,518 of NZ_JBEXLS010000014.1, forward strand.
CGATGACTCCGATGGGCATGACGGCCAACGCCATCTACGGCTACTGCGCCACCCGCGACGGCCTGGTCACTGCGCTGATCGGCGACGTCTGCACGGAGAGCTTCCGCCTCATCTACGGCGATCCCGTCCCCGGCTTCCGTCCCCCGAGGACGGCGCCGCCCCGGAAGCCGTCTGCCGTGTCTGCAACCGAGGGGCCCGCCGTACAGGGTGAACCCGTGTCAGTGGCCGTAGCGCGGCAGGACACCGGTGTCCACCGGGGACGGCAGGGGCGCGGGCAACTCGACCGTCTCCCCGTACACCCCGTGCACCAACCCGTGGTATTCGCCGTCCTTGGGCCTGCTGTGCAGCGTCCATCGCCCGGTACGGGGGGTCCAGAACCAGCAGCACGGCGACCCCGGCACGCGCGTACCAGCCGTTCTTGTCCGTGATGTCCTTCGCCTTCTCGGACTGAGAGATCACCTCGACCGCCAGAGCGACGTCAGCGGGGTCCGCGAGCCAGGCGTCGTCCTCGTCCCACTACACCGGGAGGACCGTCAGATCAGGCGTGGCGTAGTCGTCCGGGTCCTCCGGCATGGCTACCGAGGACATCGCGTACGGAGCGAGGCCGGCTGGCAGCCGCGATTCGATCTGCACTCGCAGCCGACGGACGGTGCCCGCGTGCTTGCCGCATGCGATGGGGGACGTCACGAGGCTGCCTCCGATGATCTCGGCCCGTAGGCTGGTAGACGCCTCGATTCGCTCTGCGGCGCCCCGAGGACTGCCGGGGTGTGGACGCGGCGTAGGGAGGTCCACGGTCACTCAACTCCTCTCCGGCCGCAGGCTGTTCACCAACCTATCGGGCCATGTCCTGGCAAGGCGGTGGTCGGCCGGGCGTCGATCAAGGCCGTGTGCACGCGGCGGTGTGACGCGTACGGGGCCCAAGGGCTTCTGCGCGGAGGGATCGGCTTCCGTGGCCGTCCCCGACAGCCCGCGAGAGCCGCTCCTGGGCGGTCGTGGAGGAAGAGCTATCGGCCGGGCGTCATCCGGACCTTGATGCGGAAGACGTGACAACTACGCTGAGCCCTGCGGGATCGCGCCCGCGTGGGGTGATCTGGAGGCGTGTCATGACTGCCGGGATGACAACCCCAGCGTGGATGCACGAGCAGATCGCGGCGGAACAGTACGACTCCTGGCCCGAGGAACGGTGTGCGGGGATCGAGATCGTGGACGGGATGGTCGTCGTGAATCCCCGTCCGTCCAAGCGCCACAATCGCCTGGCCCGCCTGCTGGCCAACGCCCTGGAGGCCGCAGGCGGACCGGACTGGAACGCTGATACGGACTTCGACGTCCGCCTTCAGGGCATCCCGCTCACCAACCGCCGCCCGGACGTGGTGGTGTACCGCGCGGACACGATCGACATCACCCCCACCCGCCCCGAGCACGTACTGCTGGTGGTGGAGGTGGTCTCACCCGGGTCGGAGACGACCGACCGGGTCGTGAAGGCGGACCAGTACGCCAAGGCGGCCATCGCCTTCTACTGGAGGGTCGAGCAGAGTGTGACCGGTGTCCCGCTCGTGTACACGTACGTGCTCGACCCCGCGACCAGGACCTACCGGGACGGCGACGTGTTCACCGGGGTCGTCAAGGCTGCGGTGCCCTTTGCCGTGGAGATCGACCTCGGCCGGGCTTGAGTTCAGACCCGCTGGGGTCAGGTGGTGTGCTGGGTGACGAAGGCGGCGATGGCGTCCTGCATCTGCTGGAGGCCGGGTTCTTCGAGGGGGTAGTGGCCGGCGTTGTCGAGGGTGACGGTGTCGACGGGGACTTTGGTGATGGGGGAGAGGACCGGGAGGCTGAGGTGGTGGGGGCTCCAGCGGTCTTCGGCGGGCTGGGTGAGGAGGACGGGGCAGGCGTCGAACGCGGTCGGCTCGACGGCGGGGGTGTAGTTCATGTAGCTGTCCAGGAAACGGACGCTGACCCGGTTCGCGGCTGATGTGCGGTCCGCCATGAAGACCCTCATGGCGCCCGGGTCGTTGGCGAGCGCAGACATCTTGCTGGCCAGTCTCATAGGATACCTCACCTTGGCGAGCGGGGTCTTCGCCAGCAGGCTCATGAGCGGGACTCCGGCGCGCGAGGTGAGCCGGTCGTGGGCGGTCTCGTCGCGGACCTGCTGGACGCGCTGGTCGAGGAAGGTCATGCCGACGATCCCGGCGAGAGTCCCGCGAGGGGCCTTGGTGGCGACGTGGTAGGTGAGCATGCCGCCGGCGCTCAGTCCGTAGAGGACGAGGGGACGGTCGTCACGCGACCGCTCGTGGGCGAGGAAGTCGACGACGAGGTCGACCCAGTCGTCGTAGGAGGGCGTCGTGCCCGGCTTGACCTGGGTGAGGCCGTACCCGAGGTTGTCCAGGGCGATGGTCTCGAAGCCGCGCTGGGCGAGCGGCGCGCCGAGAATGAGGGACATCTGACGGCCGTTGGTGCCGACGCCGTGGTGCAGGACGACCTTGGCCTTCGCGTCGGGGTTGCGGTAGCGGTCGAGGTGGACGCGGTGTCCGTGCCAGTCCCAGAACTCCTCCTCGGGCGCCGTGTCGTCGGTGAGGCGTAGCCGGGTGGGCAGGAACTGTTGGAGGTCGCGCCATGCCTGCTGGTCGCGGTATTGGAGGGGGGTGGAGGTGGTGTTCATGGCGGGAGCCTTCCTGCGGGGGCGGGTCAGGCGGGGAGGATCACGGGGCGGCTCAGCGCTCCGCTGGTGATCATGCGGACACCGGTTCTCAGGCCGAGGCGGGCCGCTTCGGTGTCGCGCAGGTCGTCCTCCAGGCCACGGGTGAAGGTGAGCAGGACGTCGGCGGCTTGGCGCGCTGCGTCCGGGGCGGCCTCGTCCAGGGCGGAGGCCAGCAGCCGCGCCAGGTGGTCGGTGTAGGCGGCGACCAGGTCGGGTGTGTGGGCCGAGGCCGCGGCGAGGAGTTCGTAGGCGTGCGCGGGGCTGTCGTCCCAGAGCCGGATCGCGACCTCCAGCTTCACCGTGAGCACGCCCAGCACCTTCGCCTCGGGCGAGCGTGCGGCGTCCGCCGCCTCCCCGGCCGCCGTGGCGGCCTGCTCCAGCCTCACCCGGACGACCTTGGCGAACGCCTCGTCCTTGGTGCCGGCGTACTTATAGACGGTCGGGCGCGAGAGCTGCGCCTCCTCGACGATGTCGGAGATCGTCGTGCGGCGGAAACCGTTGCGGCAGAAGCAGCGGTAGGCGCTGTCGAGCACGACCTGGGAAGACTGAACCTTCGGCATGGCTACAAATTTAACACTCAGATGTAAGAGTGTAAATTTATTGGCCGGTCTCCTCGCGTTGCCGGCGCCGGTAGTTGCGCATCGACACCTGCGACCCGCAGCCGGTGCTGCAATACAGCCCCGACCCGTTGCGGGTGCGGTCGAAGAAGCCGAAGTGGCACGGGGGGTTGCGGCAGGCTTTGATGCGCTCCCAGTCGCCGGTCTGGGCGAAGGTCGTCACGGCGGCCAGGACGGTCCCGAACACCCGCGCCACTCCCGCCTGCGGGGACGCCAGCTCGACGCCGCCGGCCGTGACGACCGTCGCGAGCGGGTAGAGGGCGCCGGCGCGGCGGAGGTGCTGCTCGGCCTGGCGGAGCGGCTCGCCCCGGCCCTCCTCGTCGTCGGAGTGGGCGAGCAGCAGGGTCACCAGGGCGTCGCGCAGCTCGCGCGCGGCGGCGGCGTCGGCGTCCGTGGCGACGGTCTTACCGCCGAACTCGCCCTCGCCGCCGAACTCCTCGTGCTCCGCGAGCCACGCCGCGAACGCCTCGCCGTCGCCGAACAGCTCCTGTCTGCCCCCTCCGTCCGCGCGCGTGTTCACGAACGCCAGCACGGTGCCCACCACCGGTGCGACCGCGCGAGGGCTGGGTTTCGCGGCTCCCGCCGTACCACTGCTCATCGGCCCACCCTACATCAGCGATGCGATTTGCTAAGTCATCTAGCAAGTAACGCTCGGCGGTGACTCGCTTGACGTGTTGCGAGCTAACCGCTTACGGTCGCAACATGAATGAAGCGACGAACCAGCAGACCACCACCCCCCGCACCTGGCTCATCACCGGCGCCACGTCCGGCATCGGCCGCGAGCTGACCCTCCAGGCCCTGGCGAACGGCGAAGCCGTCGCGGCGCTCGCCCGCGACACCGCCTCCCTCGACGAACTGACCGAGGCGTACGGCGACCGCCTGCTCGTCGTCCGGGCGGACGTACGGGACGAGCGGGCCGTCAAGGAGGCGGTGGAGCGCACGATCGTGCGGTTCGGCCGCATCGACGTGGTCGCCAACAACGCCGGTTACGGGCTCTTCGGCGCCGTCGAGGAAGCCTCCGACGCGCAGGCCCGCGCCGTGTTCGACACCAACGTCTTCGGCGTGCTGAACGTGCTCCGCGCGACGCTGCCCGTGCTCCGCGCCCAGCGGTCCGGGCACGTCCTCCAGGGCTCCTCGGTCTACGGGCAGTCCGCCCACCCCGGCGTCGGCCTGCTGGCCGCGACCAAGTACGCGGTCGAGGGGCTGTCGGACGCGCTGGCGGCCGAGGTCGCCCCGCTCGGCGTCAAGGTCACGATCGTCCAGCCCGGCCTGACCGCGACCTCCTTCCTGGACAACCTCGACGTCACGGCCGGCCTCGACGACTACGACCGCACCGTCCGCGAGGTCCAGAAGGGCATCGGGGAACTTCCCCCGTCCGCCTTCTCCGCCGCGTCCCGCATCGCCGAAGGCATCCGCGCCGCCGTCGACAGCCCCAACCCCCCGCTCCGCCTGGCCCTCGGCACGTCGAGCGCCACCGGTATGCGCGCCGCACTGGAGGCCCGCACCGCGGATCTGGACGGCTGGAGCGGGGTGACCGACGCCGTCGACAGGTGACCGGCCGTCCCGCCGGGAACCTCGGTTCCGGCAACCGGCGTTCCCGGCGACCCGACCCGACCCGACCCGACCCGACCCGACCCGACCCGACCCGACCCGACCCGACGCGGACGGACCACTCGCGCGAGGCCCAGGCCCGGGTGGTTCGTATGGGTTGGGATACGGACGGCCCGAATCCCGGTGCGACGAGGGCTTTCGCCGCCGCCGGCGCCCCCCGCCGCAGTCGCGGAAGAACCCGAGGGCGGCCCCGCCGGTCGCCCGGCCTGGCGATCGACAAGAACCCGAGGGCCTCCCACGGCTCCGCCGGTCGCCCGCCTGGCGGACGGCTCCCCGCCGACAGATCCGCTCACGCCCTCTTCGGCACAGCCAGATACCCGACGAACCCGACGATCGCCGCCGTCCACGCGAAGGTCACCGGCGAAAGGCCGAGCCCGAGGCCGCCGCGGGCCTGCCCGAGGGCCATCCAGTCGGCGAGGGAGGCGCCGAGGGGACGGGTGACGACGTACGCGGTCCAGAAGGCGGTCACCGCGTTGAGCGTGCCGAAGCGGTGGGCCAGGGCGGGGACGCAGATGCCGGCCGCGAAGAGGACGACAGAGCCCAGGTAACCGAGGCCGGCGGTGGCGGTGAGGTCACCGGCCGCGGTGCCGAGCGCGAACGTGGCGAGCACGGCCGCCCAGTAGAACGCCTCGCGGCGGCGCGTGCGGACGGTGTGGATCGACAGGGTCCCCTCACTCGCGTACCAGAGGACGAAGACCGCGGCCAGCACGGCGAGGAAGGCGGGCGTCGACTCGGCGTACGGCACGCCGAGGCCGACGTGCAGGACGTCGGCGGCCATGGTGCCGAAGACGCTGACCATGACGACGGCGGTCCAGTACGCCCAGGCCACGTACCGGCGGAGGGTGAACTGCACGGCCAGGGCGGCCACCAGCCCGAGGGCGCCGAGCCCGACCGCCGGCACCGGCCCGAGCACGCGGGCCAGCAGATCCGACGCCGTCTCTCCCGTGCCGGTCGTCAGCACCTTGACGATCCAGAAGCAGACGGTCACCTCCGGCACCTTGTTCGCCGCCCGGCGTACGGGGTCGAGGGGACGGTCGTCGAGGGCGTGCTCTGCGGTCATGATCCGTGCGGTGGCACTCCGCGCGTCAGCTTGACCCGGCCCTGAAGGGCTGGGCTTGGAGGTAGTGCCCAGCTGGCTGCTGGGGTGGACTCCTCCGTCCAGACACTCCGTTATGGGGTGGCAGGGACGCGTGACTCACGCCCCGCATTCCACACGCTCTCGCCACGGGTGGCGATGTTGTGGGAAGCATTCCGGTCTGCGTGGGCAACTACCCCGCACCCCCGGCAGATGAAAAGCCCCTGGTCGACGCGGTTGCGTTTATCGACGTGGCCGCACTCGGCGCACGTCTGCGACGTGTACGCGGGATCGACGAGGACCAGGGGAACACCGGCCCGCTTGGCCTTGTAGACGATGAAGTATCCCAGCTGGGCGAAAGCCCAGGAGTGGAGTGCGACCCGTTGGGGCTTGCGGAGCCGTACCCGGTTGCGGATGCCCCCCAGTTCTTCGAGGGACAGGCCGCGCCCGGTGCGTTCAGCCTCGGTCACGATCGTCTTGGAGATGATGTGGTTGGTGTTCGCGGCGTGGCGCGCTTCTTTGCGGGCACGTGCCTTCAGCCGCCGTTTGGCGCTCTTGGTCCGCTTCTTCTGGAGCTTGGCACGCAGGGCAAGCTGTCGTTTGCGGTACCGGTTGAGCCCTCGCCCGGCGGCGAGGTAGCCGGTGGAGGCGGTGGCGATGTTCTCGATGCCGAGGTCCACGCCGATGAATCCGTCCGGCTCGTACTGTTCGGCCTCGGGCACGTCACAGGTGGCGACGAGGTAGAACACTCCGCCGCGCTCGATCAGGTCGGATTCGCCCTGCCGGTGCGCCCGGAGCATCTTGAGCCCGTTGGCGGAGCACACGAACGGCACGTTCTTGACCCGGCCGTCCACGGTCCAGATGGACACGATCTGCTGGTCGTACTGCCAGCTCAGGCACCGGTCGTCATACGGCTGGGCGGCCTCAGGGCGAAAGGTGATCGGCTTGGACTCGGCCTTACGGCGACGCTCAGAGCCTTCCTTGCCGAGGTTCCCGGCCCGGATATTGGCCTTGAGTGTGGTGTACGAGTCGCGCACCTTCTTGATGACGTGTTGCGCGGCCTGCGCTCCCAGCCCCCGCGCTTTGAGTTCGGCGTAGGTGTGCTTACGCAGCTCGTACTCGCGCGGCACGCCGTGCTCCAACGCCACCTCCGACACCCAGTTCGCGGCGTCGTTGACCGTGCGCAGGGTGCGCTCAAGCACGGATGCCTGCACGGCATCCGGCATGAGTTTGACCTGCGTCACGATCTTCACGGACGTGATCGTAGCGTTGATCTGTGTCACCACGCTGGGAGCCGAATCCCGATATCCGCAGGGGCCGTAGCGTCGTCCGCACCCTCCACGCTCACTTGGTCTTCACCCCCAAGTACCGGCGCGGACCATTCACCGGCGAGATCCTTCGGCGCTGCGAAGAGGTCATGCGCGACGTATGCGCCGGCTTCGGCGCGGAGCTGCGGGAGTTCAACGGCGAACGCGATCACGTCCACCTGCTCGTGCACTACCCGCCCAAAGTCGCCGTCTCCCGACTCGTAGGCTCCCTCAAGAGTGTCTCCGCCCGGCGCCTGCGGCAGGAGTTCCCCGGCCGCATCCGCAAGTACCTGTGGGGTGAGCACTTCTGGTTGCCGTCCTACTTCGCCGCCTCGTGCGGGGGCGCCCCGCTCGCCGTCATCAAGGAGTACATCGAGAACCAGAAACGTCCCCGCTGAGGTCAACAGTGCAGAACCGTGCACCCGCACAGGTCAGAGCAGCGTTAAGAAGCGCTTCCTCCCGGACGTGAACGCCCGGGGTTCTGTGCTAGATCACGCTGAAGCGGTGCGGGCTCTCCACGAGACGTTCGGCGACGGCGCTGGCCGTGAAGGCGGCCGTCGGCGGCACCGTCCGCTGCCTGCTGGGCGTGGCCCTGCTGGTGGCCTCACCGGGAACGGTCCGGCTCTCGGCGCGGGTGCCGCACGTGATGCTCTTGGTGCCGGTGGCGGCGGCAGCCGTCGCGCTGACGGTCGTGGTGAGCGGCCGGCTCAGGAAGGCGGCTGTCTCGGCCCTGGCCGACGTGCGAGACGTGCACCGCTCCCGGGCGCGGGCCTGCGCGCTGTGGGGCGGCTCCGTCGCGTTCGCGCTGCTGCACGCCGGGGTGGTGGTCGCCGTCGTCCACGCGCTCGGCCTCGGCCTGTCCACGAGCCACGTGCTCATGGCCTACCTCGTCGCGAGCGGCGCGGCGGCGCTGCTGCCCACCCCCGGCGGCCTGGGATCACTGGACGCAGCCCTCGCCCTCGCGCTCACCGCCTCGGGGGCGCCGGGGCACACCGCCGTCTCCGCGGTCCTCGGCTACCGGCTCCTGACCGGCTGGCTGCCGATGCTCCCGGGGCTGCTGGTCCTGGGCCTGCTGGCCCGCCGCTCGGCGCTGTGAACCCCGAGGCAGGGCGTTCCGGCGGCATCAGCGACGGCTCACGACGGCACTGCCTCTTCCGCGCCGGGTGCAAGCAGGCGGCGTATGCGCGCGTACTCGGCGGCCATCTCCGGTGTCGCGAGGATGTCGTCGAGGTCGGCGGAGACCTGGAAGTCGATGTCCTCGACGGACCGGATGGCGAGTTCGTGGAGTTCGCCGCGCTGGTGCCGCTCCAGGTAGTTCTGCCAGTGCGTCAACGCGTTGACGGCGGTGAGGACTCCGAGGTCGAGATCGTCCTCGACCAGGATGCCGGCGGCGACCGTCGCGAGCGCGTCGTTCAGTTCGGCGGCGGTGATCGTCAGGACGTTCGCGCAGGCGGACGTCAGGGCGGCCAGGGCCGCTTCGGTGAGTTCGCCGTCGGCCGCGCCGTCGAGGAGTTCCGGCCGTACGAGGCGGGTGACCGTCTCCCGCGCGAAGGCACGAATGCCGCTCTCGGGGGCTTCGTCGATCAACCGGAGCAGGTCCGCTTCGAGTTCGGTGTAGTTCACGCCCGCAGCCTAGGCGTGCGCACGCCGGTGCCGTACGGCGGTCAGGATGCGTTCAGGTGTGCCGTGGCACGGTCGGGCCTCATGACATACGAGACCTCACAGACCCCGGCGGCCACCGCGGCCGACGGACAGGCGGCGGGCTGGAACAAGGTGCCCGAAGTCACCGTCTACTTCTGGGTCATCAAGGTGCTGTGCACGACGGTCGGCGAGACCGCCGCCGACCTGCTCGACGAGAAGGCCGGGCTCGGTCTGACCGGGGTGTCGGTGCTGATGAGTGCCCTGCTGGCCGTCGTCCTGGCCGTGCAGTTCCGCACCGCCGCCTACCGGGCGGGCGTGTACTGGCTCGCCGTCGCCCTGATCAGCGTCGTCGGCACGCTGGTCAGCGACAACCTCACCGACAACCTGGGCGTGCCGTTGGCGATCACCACCGCCGTCTTCACGGTCTGGTACCGGCGCGAGCGGACCCTGTCCATCCACCACGTCGACACCGTGAGCCGCGAGTCCTACTACTGGCTGGCGGTCCTGTTCACCTTCGCCCTCGGCACCGCCGCCGGCGACCTGGTCTCCGAGCGCCTGGACCTCGGCTACCCGCTCTCCGCCGTGCTGTTCGCCCTCGCCATCGCGGCGGTCACCCTCGCCCACCTCAAGCTCGGCCTCGACGCGGTGTGGAGCTTCTGGATCGCCTACGTCCTCACCCGTCCGCTGGGCGCGTCCGTCGGCGACTACCTCTCCCAGCCGACCGGTGACGGCGGCCTGGGCCTCGGGACCGTCGTCACCAGCGCGCTGTTCCTCACGGTCGTCCTCGGTCTCGTCGTGTACCTCTCGGTGACCCGCAAGGACGTGACGGAAGCCCAGCGCACGGCCTGAACGGGCGCGCGCCCGCTCACCCGGCCGGCAGGTCGATCACGAAGCGTGCTCCCGGGGTGTGCCCGGCGTCGTGGGAGACCTCTCCGCCGACGGCGCGGGCCAGGCGCCGGGCGAGCGGCAGGCCCAGGCCCGCGCCGTCGTGCCCGTCGGCCGGGTCGGCGCGGCGGCCGGGCTGGAACAGGTCGCCGAGGAACCCCTCCGGAACGCCGGGCCCGTCGTCCGTGACGGTGACCGTGACGTGGCCGCCGCCGGGCCGCCGCCGCGCGCTCACGGTCACCGTGGTGCGGGCGTGGCGGAGGGCGTTGGCCAGCAGCGGGCTGACGATGCGTTCGAGCAGGGCGGGAGCGACGCCCGCCGCCAGATCCGCGTCCGGCACGTCCACTGCGGTCGTCACCCGCTCACGTGGGACGGGGGTCTCGGCCAGCCGGCGCAGGACGGGAGCGACGGCGGTGGCGCCGACCGCCGCGCCGCTGCCGCGCGCCCGGTCCCGGGCGTCGTCCAGGAGCGTTTCGCAGATGACGCTCATGGACCGGGCGGCCTCCGCGATCACCTCGTGGGTGGCGCGGGTCTCGGCGGGGGAGCGGGGGCGGGTCCGCCACCAGTCGAGCTCGACGACGATCCGGGTGAGCGGGGTGCGCAGTTCGTGGGACAGCTCGCCGGTCAGCTGCCGCTCGTGGCGCAGCACCGTGCGGATACGGTCCAGCAGCGCGTCCAACGAGGTGCCCAGGCGGGCGAGTTCGGCCGGCTGGCCGGCGGTGCCGAAACGCTGGCCGGAGCCGACGGCGCTCCACCGGGTGGCCTGGTCGGTCATGGCGCGCACGGGACGCAGCGCCCGCCCGACGGCCAGCCGCGTCAGCACGTACGTGCAGGCGAGCATGACGGCGTCCAGGACGAGCGAGCCCAGCAGCAGGGTGTCCGCGGAGTTGCGGTAGGGCGCGAGGTCGACGGCCGTGACGACGGTGGCGGTGCCGGGCCGGCGGGACACGGGCCGCGAACACAGGCGGACGAAGCGGGGGTTCGTCGTCCGTACGGTCGTGCAGGCCGCCCCGCCCCGGGCGGCGAGCCGGTCGGCGGCGCGGGTCAGGGCGCTGTCGTCGGTGGTGGACGGGGGCTTCTCCAGCAGCCGTGGACCGGCGTAGATCCACACGTTCGCGTCGAGCAGGCTGTCGTTGACCGTTTCCAGGACCCGTACCTCGGGGCCGCTGGTGTCGACGGTGGTGGCGACGGCGGCGGCGCGGTTGCGCAGTTCGTCGTCCGCCTGGTGCTGGAGGCGGTGGTCCGTGACGGTGTTGAAGGCGACGGTCAGCGCGGTCATCAGGAGCGCGGCGGTCGACAGCGCCACGAGCGAGAGCCGGCCGCGCAGCGTGCGGGGCGCCGGCAGGCGTGGGAGGCGCAGGGGGTGCATGGGGTGCTTCATGCCAGCCGGTGTCCGACACCGCGCGCGGTCGTCAGGGTCAGACCGCTGCCGACCTCGCGCAGTTTGCGGCGCAGCCGGGTCAGGTACTGGTCGAGCGTGTTCTCGCTGACCTGCGCGCCGTCCGGCCAGGCGGCCCTGGCCAGCTCGCGGCGGGAGACGAGGGTGCCGCCCGCCGCCGCGAGCGCGGCCAGCAGACGGAACTCCGTGGGGGAGAGATCGACGTGGACGTCGCCGACGCGCGCGGTGTGCCGGGTCGGGTCCAGCACCAGATCACCGGCCGTGGCCGGGGCCGTGGCCCCGGCACGCCTGAGCGCGACCCGCAGCCGGGCGACGAGCTCGGCGAGATGGAACGGCTTGGGCAGGTAGTCGTCCCCGCCGGCGGAGAACCCGGACAGGCGGTCGGTGATGTCATGGCGTGCCGTCAGGAAGACGATCGGAGCGGTGAAGCCGCCCGCGCGCAGCGCCTGGCAGACGTCCCGGCCGTCCGCGTCCGGCAGCCCGACGTCCAGGACGACCGCGGCGACGTCGCCGGTGGCCAGCCGCAGCGCGGTCGCGCCGTCCGCGGCGAGCACCGGGGCGAAGTCCTCGTCCGCCAGTCCACGCCGCAGCACGTCACGCAGGGCGTGATCGTCCTCGACGACCAGGATCTTGTGGCGCATGGTCCTCCGCCTGGTTTTCGGGTGTGCCGGACAGGTCCGGGACGAACGGGGCGGGCAGCCACCGGGCCGCCGCGTACAGGCACCCGCCGAGCCACCCGGTCGCGAACAGCCAGCCCCCGATGACGTCGCTGAACCAGTGCACGCCGAGATGGACCCGGGACAGCCCCACCAGCACACCCCAGCACCCGACGGCGATCCGCAGCGAGGTGGCGCCGCGCGGAGTACGACAAGGGCATGCTCGTCCGCCACCCCGAGGGCCGCGGCTACGCCTACGAACCCGCACGCGACGAGGCGTCCCACACCGCCGACCGCATGCGGTCCCTGCTGGAGGCCAGCCCCGACCGCCGTGCCGTACTGGCCCGCTTCGTCTCCGAACTGTCCACGCAGGACGAGCGGATGCTGCATCTGCTGCTGTCCGGCGAGGACCCGCGTCCCGAGGACGAGAACTCCGGGTAGCGGCGGATACCTGTTCGGTCGTGCGCGAAGCCCCGTCGACGGTCTCGAACGGGAGGCCAAGTGAGCACAAAGGTTCAGGCGAGATCCGTAGCGGAATTCTCGACCCGCTTAGCCTTCCTTCTCATGTACGGCCGATTTGTGGAGTAATCGGCCGCGACGGACGAGCGGGGAGAAAACGTCATGACACTCGTCGTCACCTTCACGGGCCGAGTCCCTCTCACCACACCCGGGTCCGGGTCCTGGCTGTACGTCTGGTCGTACACGATCCAACCGACCTCTCCCGCCGAACTGCTGCCGGGGCAGCGGGTCGCACTGGCGTTGCCCGTGGACGCGGATGTCCGTGACCCCGCGCTGTTCCCCGGAGTGCCGGCGCTGACCGGTACCTTCCTGGAAGGCGACGACGGGATCAGCCGCCAGTACGTGGGGCGCGCGGTGAGCGGCACGGGCGCCCAGACCGTCTCCTTCGTCGCCCCGCAGGCCCAGCGGAACCGCGAACTGATGCTCGTCACGCAGTCCCAGGCGGGCCGGCCCTGGTCGGTGAAACCCTTCGCGACCAGTGCTTCTGGGCCGAGCGACAACGTTGGCACACTCCCGGCCCCCGCCCCGGCGCCCGGCCCCGGTCCGGGCCGCCCGGTCGGCGACTTCGCGGGCACGGTCCCGTACGCGAGCGAACTGTTCGGCGTCTACCAGCCGCTGCCGGGCTGGCTCGGCCACGCCTCCACCGCGCGGGCCGCCGAAGCGCTCGGCGCACCGCTGCCGAAGAGGGCACCGGCCGGGGACGGCCCGGGGCGGCTCACGCTCGGCGAAGGACCCCTGGCGCCGCTGGCCCCGCTGGCGGTGTGGGGCAACCGGCCGCCGACGGACGGCATCCTGTCGCCGGTCGGCCTCGTCAACCTCTTCCGCGAGTACTTCTTCGAGTTCGACACCTTCCTCGGCGCCCCGGTCGGCCACCTGTGGCTCAGTCCGGGCGGCACCGTCGAGGTCGTGGAGACCTCCACCCGGCGCACCCTCGTCGAGCGGACCGCCGAGCAGTCCGAGACGTCCACCCAGAAGACCGAGGAGGCGCTGACCGACCAGACCGACCTCGCCGACGCGGTCAAGGAGTCCAACGCCAACGAGACCTCCCTGGGCGTCACCTCGAACGCGAGCGCCAACTACGTCGGCATCGTGCACGCCGACGTCAGCGCCAGCTACAGCACCAAGAACACCACGAACACGTCATCCGAGGTCAGCCACAAGCACTCCCGGACCCAGAGCTCCAAGGCCAGCAGCGAGATCACCCGGAACTTCAAGACCACCTTCAAGACGGTCACCGAGACCACCGACACATCGAGCCGCCGGTACGTCGTCCAGAACACCACCGACAAACTCGTCAACTACGAACTGCGCCGCAAGATGCGCAAGGTCGGGGTCCAGCTCCAGCACATCGGCACCCAGCTGAGCTGGCAGGTGTTCGTCGGCGACCCGGGCCGCGCACTGGGCCTCGGCGAACTCGTGCACGTGGTGCCCGCCCCGGACCTGACCTCCCTCAAGCAGCCGGTCAAACCCCCGCCCCTCGCCCAGGCACGCGTCACGTACTCGGACAACTACCCGATCCAGCGGACCACGGACAGCAAGAACGCCCCGCACCAGGACGCCGACTGGTACAAGCAGGACGGCTGGGACCGGCTGTGGCGGGGCGAGGAGGACGAGTACGTCGTCGCCCACTTCGAGTACTCCGCGCCGCCGCCCGGACCGGGCTGGAAACTCAGCACGGCGGCCGGCAACGAGATCCGCAAGGTCTCCGCGACGACCAGCGGCGGCCAGGTCGCCAAGTTCCTGGCCGGCTACGAGGTCCTGGACGCCACCTCCGGCCGGTTCCGGATCAACTGCACCAACGTGCACTTCGGGGGCGGCCCGTACATCGCGTTCACCGTCGCGCTCGTCTGGGAGCCGCCGCCCCCGGAGCAGGACCCCGCACTCCAGCAGTACCTCGCCGAACTCGCCGTGTACGAGCGCGAGGTGGCCAAGGTGCAGCGCGCGGCGTACGCGCAGGCGGTGCACGACCGGCTCGACCTGATCACCAAGGTCAGGCAGCGGGACCCCGAGGACCTCCGCAAAGAGGAGCGGCACAGCGTCTTCACCGATCTGATCGGCCAACTCGACCTGTTCCAGGGCCAGGACGAGAAGCGGCACCTGTCGGCGGAACTGATCCGCGGGATGTTCGACGTCGACCAGATGCTGTACTTCGTCGAGCCGGACTACTGGCGCCCGGCGCCCACCACGGACCCGCCCGGCACCCCCGCCGCATGGCCGACGGCCGACTCCGCGGGCCGTTACCCGGTGCCGCCGCACGACTGGGAGGCCACCGCCGCCGATCCCGTCGGCGGCGCCACGGTCACCAGCCGCTTCAGCCACACCGGCGCGGTCAACCCGCCGCACGCCACCACCTCGACGCCCCCGGACGAGCTGGAGTACCGGGTCGACTACCTCATCACCGAGAACACCCCGCCCGCCCCCACCGGCAGCTCCCTGGGCTGGCTGATCCAGGCCGACGGAGACGAGCGGCGCAACGAGTTCCTCAACGCCTCCTGGGTCAAGGCCGTACTGCCGGTCCGCCCCGGCCACGAACTCGACGCCCTGGGCTGGCTGTCCAGTGCCCACGTCGAAGGCGACGCCGCCCTCGACAAGGACTACGCCTGGCAGACCGGCGACCCGGCCGACTGGCAGGGCAAGTCGATCGGCTGGGTCCTCCAGGCGCTCGCCGCCGAACTCCAGGCCCGCAACACCGACATCACCCGTACCCTCGCCGCCGAGAGGGTCTTCGAGACCGGCTTCGACCCCCTGGACGGCGGCTTCCGTCCCGCCGACCCCTACCAGATCTTCGACCAGTGGACCGAAGTCCTCCCCACCGACCAGGTGGTGGCCGTCGAGGTCACCTACGACCCCAGGACGGGACGGCAGTTGTGACGGCGGCGGCGTGCGCGCGGGCCCGGTGACGCCGTGCGGCTGACCGTCGTCAACGCCAACCCCGCCGTACCGCTGTGGACCCACTTCCTGCTGCGGAAGTGGACCGCCACCGTCGAGACGCGCGCCCGGGGCGCCGGTGCGGGGCAGCCCGTGCCGGTGCCCGTGGGGCCCGCCGGGTTCACCGTCGACCTCGCGCCAGACGCCGGCTGGCTGCGCCTGGTGATCGACGCGAGCGTCGAAGTGGACGGCACGGCCTACCCGTTGCTCCGTGTCCAGCAGGAGTTCACGGTCACGCCGGACGGCAGGCTCGTCCCGCTCGGCTGGCGCAAGGGCCCGGCGTACGACGCCCTCGGCCGCCCGAAGGGGATTCCGGCGCTCCACCCGCTGCTGGACGTCACCGGCTCCACGGTCGGGCTGAACGTGCGGTTCGTCGACATCACCGACCTCTACAACGCCCTGCACGGCCGCTCGGCCTGGGCGCAGACCCTGAACCTCCTGCGCGGCACCGACCGCACGATCCGGGCCCTGGCGAGCCTGGGCGGCCACCCGCTGGTCTGGTACGCGGTCGTCCCCGCCAGCACGTACCGCCTTCCCCGGATCAAACCGGCCATCATGATCATGCCCGCCGACTACGGCGCGATCGACTACGAGAACAGCCTGGCCGGACTGCGGGCCGCACGGCATCGTGTCTCCGCCGCCAACCCGGGCAACTACATCCAGTCGGGGCTGGAGATCCTCACGAGGGTGCTGACCGAGCCGCTGACGGACGACCGGTACGCGAAGCTCCTCGGCCCTTACATCGCCCTGCGCAAGACGTTCCGCGGCGACCCGGCCGCACTGCCCGGACCCCTGCACCACTTCCGCGGCGTCCTGTCCTACCTCCCCGACAAGGACCCCGAACCCCAGTACTGGGACGTCCCGTTCGGTTTCGAACGGGCGGTCCACGACGAGAAGTACGTCCTGCTGCTGCCGGTGATGAACGGCGGCGAGGGCGGCGTCCTCCTGAAACCCGGACTCGACGACCTGACCGCCGGCGCCGTCGCGACCGTCTACACCCATGGCACGGCCCTGGACGCCGACACCCTCGCCGTCGACAAGCCGGTGGTGATGGCCTACAGCCAGGCGGGCGGCAACGCCTTCACCAGCGCCGGCAACAACCTCGGGAAGATCGGCGGCCTCGTGCTGTTCGAGACCGTCTACACCAACGAGTTCCCGCGCGACGCGACCAACCACCGGCTGCTGCTGGGCAAGGACGTCATCCCCAAGCTGCTCCAGGGGAACGTCAAGGTCGTCGTGATCGGCCGCTGGCGCGAGCGCCCGCGCGACTACCTGCCCGGCGGCAAGATCCTGCGAGGCATGACCGTCTTCCCCGACGCCGCCAACTATCACCTGCTGGACTATCCGCTGCCTCCCGACGGCCGGCTCGCCTCGGCGCACCCCGTCGTCGCGTTCCGCTACTCACGCCTCGTGAACGGCAAGCAGGACAAGGCCCTCGACCTGATCCTCGGCTCGGACGACCCCGCCCACATCGACGACCCCACAGCGCAGAGCGAGGCGGCGGTCGAGGCGTCGATCGCCGCGTACCGCAAGGCGGGCCTCAGCGACGAGGCGATCGTGCGCCGGGTGTTCTCGGCGAAGTACCTGCCGGACGACCTGCGCGTGGGCGGCTTCTACCAGCACAACCTCATCCTGGCGGGCGGCCAGCACCTGGACACGAGGACGAGGACGTACCGGGGATTCGTCCACGAGGCACTGAGAGTGTTCGGCCACTGAGCCTCAGGCGTGATGCGCGGGCCTCCACCCCTTCTCCGTCGTGATCAGCACCCGCTGCCCCGACAGATCCCCGGAAGCCGCCAGTCCGAGAAGGGCGGACGCGGCGTCCGCGAACGGCAGAGTGGGCAGGCCCGGGACCTTGCCGACCTGGTCGAGGGGTTTGACGGTGGCGGAGCCCGTGGCCGGTGCCTCCTTGAGGTTGACCGGGTAGGCGGTCGTCCAGTGCAGGCCGGTCGCGGGGAGGATCTCCTCCGCGAGTGCCTTGTCGCGGAAGATGGGGGCGACGACCGTGCGGTAGACGAGCCGGGCCGGGAGGGACGCCTTGTGCGCCGTGTCGCCGACGCCGAACGCCGAGACGAGGACGAAGCGCTGGACGCCGGCGGCGTGTGCCGCGCGGGTGATGACCGGCAGGACGCGCTGCATCAGGTCGACCGGCTTCTTCGCGCGCAGGGGGACGCCGACGCAGGAGACGACGGCGTCGGCACCGGCGAACGCCTTGGTGAGGCCGGCCTCGTCGTCCAGGGCTCCCTGGACGACCGTCAGCCCGGCCCGTGGGGCGAGGGCGTCGGCGCGGCGGACGTGGGCGACGACTTCGTGCCCGCCGGAGAGGGCCTGTTCGAGGAGGTGGGTGCCGATGTTTCCGGTGGCGCCCAGGACGGCGATCTTCATGGGTGGTTCCTGTGGGAGGTGGGGCAGGGGGCGTGCTGTACCAGGCTCATCCGACCGGCGCCTTCTCGCGCGGCGTGCCGCGCTCGGGCAGCCCCGCGCCCTCGATGTCGACGTCGGGCAGGACCCGGTCGAGCCGGCGGGGGAGCCGCCAGGCGTTGCGGCCGAGGAGGGCCATGGCGGCGGGGACGAGGGTCAGGCGGACGACGAAGGCGTCGAGGAGGACACCGACGGCGAGCGCGAAGCCGATGGACTTGATGACGGGGTCCTCGTTGAAGACGAACCCGGCGAACACGGCGGCCATGATCAGCGCGGCGGCGCTCACCACGCGCCCGCTGCGGGCGACGCCCTGGACGACGGCCTCCCGCGCGTCCAGCGTGTTCTCGTGGTGCTCGCGCATCCGGCTGACGAGGAACACCTCGTAGTCCATGGCCAGTCCGAACAGGACGCCGATCAGCAGGACCGGCAGGAAGCTGGTGACCGGACCGGCCGAGGGGATGGCCAGCGGGCCGTTGAGATGGCCGTCCTGGAAGACCCAGACGGTGGCGCCGACGGACGCCGCGATCGACAGCAGGAAGCCGAGGGTCGCCTTCAGCGGCACCAGCAGCGACCGGAACGCGAGCGTGAGCAGGAGCAGCGACAGGACGACGATGATCGCGACGAAGAGCGGGAGGGCGCCGGAGAGCTTCCCGGCGACGTCGATCGCGGCGGCCGTCTGACCGGCGAGGTAGAGGGTGCCGTCCGCCTTCGCGACGGCCGGCGCGTTCTCGCGCAGCCGGTGGACCAGGTCGGTGGTGGCCTGCGCGTCGGGTCCCGTCCTCGGGACGACGGCCATCACGACGAGGCTGTCGTCGCTGTTGGGGACCGGCTTGGAGACGGCGGCCACGCCGGAGTCCTTCGCCAGTGACGTCCGCAGGCCGGTGACGGTGGCCGTGAGGTCGGCGGCGGGTATGCCCTTCGTCTCGACGACGGCGACGAGCGTCGCGTTGAACCCCGCGCCGAAGCCCTCCGTCAGAAGGTCGTAGCTCTTGTGCTGGGTGCTCTCGGTGGGGGAGGTGGCGTAACTCGGCAGTCCCAGGCGCAGATCGCGGGCCGGCAGGGCGAGCGCGAGGAGCGCGATCACGCCGGTGAGGAGCACGACCAGCGGGCGCCGGGTGACCGCGCGGGCCCAGGCCAGGCCCCAGGCGCCGGGCGCGCGTTCGCGGCGGCCGGCTTTCGGGCGCCGGGGCTTCGGGCGCAGCCGCTCACCGAACAGGCCGAGGACGGCGGGGACCAGACTGACGGCAATGAGGACGGCGATCAGCACGGTCGCCGCCGCCGACAGGCCCATGACGGCGAGGAAGGGGATGCCGGTCGCGCACAGGGCGGCCAGGGCGATGACGACGGTGGCCCCGGCGAAGACGACCGCGCTGCCCGCCGTGGCCACGGCCCGCGCGATCGAGTCCTCGACGTCCATGTCCGGGTCGTCGGTGAGCTGTTCGCGGTGGCGCGCGATGATGAACAGGGCGTAGTCGATGCCGACCGCCAGGCCGATCATCAGGGCGAGCACCGTGGACGTACCGGTGACCGGCACCCACGTCGACACGAACTTCACCCCCAGCACGCCGATGGCCACCCCCACGACCGCCGTCAGCAGTGGCAGCCCGGCCGCGACGAGCGAGCCGAGGGTGACGGCGAGGACGACGAGGGCGAGGACGACGCCGACGAGTTCGGCGGGGCCGCCGACGCTGGTCGGTGCCTTCATGGCCGTACCGCCGTACTCGACGTCGAGTCCCGCCTTCCGGGCGGGCGCCATCGCCTCGCGCAGGGTGTCCTTGGCGTCCTGGGGGACGTCGGCGGCGGCCTGCCGGAAGCGGACGTCGGCGTAGCCGATGCGCTTGTCGGCGGAGAGTGAGCCGGTCGTGAACGGGTCGGTGACCTGGACGACGCCCGGTATCGCGGCGGCCCGCGTCAGCCCCTCCTCGACGGCCGCCCGCGTGACGGTGCCGCCCTCGGGGGCCGCGTACACCACACGGATCACACCGCCGGCGGCCTCCGGGAACTTCTTCTCCAGGAGGTCCTGGGCGCGCTGCGACTCGATGCCCGGGACCGTGAAGTCCGAGGCAGGCTCGCCGTGGACGGTGACGCCGAGGGCGCCGATGCCGGTGAGCAGCAGCATCCAGACCGCGATGACCCTGCCCCGGCGGCGTACCGCCAGCAGAGCCCATGTGTAGAGGCGAGACGCCATGCCAGCGCCGTCCCTTCGTCGTGCCGTTCCCGGATGCCGAGGCGGCACCCGTCCTGAACTACACCGTACGGCATAATTACAGCCGACTGTAAATTAGCTCTCGATGGTAATCTCTTGGCATGGTGACCAACGAGCCGAGGGACGGGCTCCGGGAGCGCGGCAAGGCCCGGCGCAGGGAAGCGATCCTCCGGTCGGCGTACGAGCTGTTCGCCGAGCGGGGATTCGAGGCGACGACCATCGCGGACATCGCCGAGGCGGCGGAGGTCTCGCCGCGCACGGTCACGCTGTACTTCCCCTCCAAGCTGGAACTGGCCCTGGCCCGCTCCGACGCCCTGGCCGAACGCCTGCGCACGGCCCTCACCGACCGGCCCCCGGGCTGGCTCACGCTGGACGCCCTGGAGCACTGGCTGCGCGCCGAGATCGCCGGGCGCGGCGACCTCGACGACCTCTCGGAGCGCATGTTCGACCTCAACCCCGAACTCAGGGCGGTGAGCAACGGCCGCCTCTCGGACGTCGTCCAGGAGGGCACCCGCATGTTCGCCGAGGAGTGCGGCGCCGCGCCGGACGCGTTCGGCCCCCGGATGGCGGCCGTCACGGCGGCGGCGGTCGTCAGCGAGCTGTGCCACCGCCCCGAGGACGCGGACATCGACGCGGCGATGGAGTTCCTGCGGGCCGGGGCCGCCACCCTGCTGTCATGAGTGGGTGATCGCCCTGTGGGTGAACGTCGGAGCGGTTCCGGGGTTCGCCCAGGACGCGGTGAGTTCGCTGGAGGGGAAGAACTGGAGGAAACGGGGGTCGCTCTGGGAGCGGTCGACGAGCGTCTTCTCGACGATCAGCGAGTTGTACTGCTCGGCCGTCGTCTCGATCGTGTTGGCGTTGAGCACCACCTCCTGGCCCCAGGCGCGGGACCAGCGGGCGAGGCCCGGTATGCGGGAGTGCTCGGGGGTCAGGCACTCGGCGGCGATGGCGTTCTCGCTGGACGCCCAGACGCCGGTGGAGGTGTTGAGGACCAGGGTCTGGTTGCCCAGCACATGCCCCGGCGTCTCGACCACGGCCACGCCCGGCCCGAGGATCAGCGAGCCGTCGACGGCGAGGAACGCGTCCGGCCGTACGTCCTGGTAGGTCTGCGGCTGGTACCAGGGCCGCTGGAGCGGGTGGAGCTGGGACATGGCGAGGAGTTCGTTCCGCTGCACGATCACCTTGGCGTTCGGGAACGCGGGGGTGACGGTGGCGCCGCCGAGGTCGGACTGCGGCCGGGTCGTCCCCACCCAGCGGCGCAGGTCCTGCGTGTGGAGGTGGTCGAAGAGCAGGTAGTCCACGTCGTCGGGCTCGATGCCGAGCCGGGCCAGATGGCTGAGGACCGTGCCGTGCCGGGTCGTGAGCAGCGACCGCAGCGGCCCAGGTGTGCGGCGGACCAGGGCGGCGAAGTACGGCGTGTTCTCGCCGAGTTCATGGTCGCTGGGCTCGAACAGCAGCACCCTCGCGCGTCCGTCGCTCTCGGTCCACCGCACGACCAGCATCCGGTTGGTGATGCTGAGGAACGGCGCGATCGCCCGACCGGCCCGGAACAGGCCGAACTTGGTGGGGTACGGCAGCGTGACCAGGTCGCAGGTGGTGACGGTGTCGGGGGTGCCGGTGGCGGTGAACTCGGCGCGGAACACCTCCGCCTGGCTGCGGGCCCAGGCGAGTCTGGCGCCGTAGCCGCCGGGGACCTGGTCCAGGCCGTCGAAGGCGGGGACGCGCGTGCCGAGGGTGGGCATGTCGAGGACGTCGGAGTCCTGCCAGGCGAGCTTCATCGATCCTCCTGGAGTGCGGGTGAGGGCGGGTCAGTAGGGGGCCTGCTCGCCCTCGGTCGTCACGCCGAAGGTGTTCAGGAAGTTGCAGACCAGCTGGTAGAAGCCGACGGTGAGCACCAGGTCGGAGAGCTCGCCCACGGTCAGGTGCTCCAGCGCCTCGGCGCGGTCGCCCTCGGTGAGGGTGTGCTGTTCCAACAGCCGGTCGGTGAGGGCGAGCACCGTCGACTGCTGTGCCGTCAGACCGGCGTCGGCACCGGACCCGGCGGCGGCGATCCCGGCCTCGTCCAGACCGAGGAGGCGGCCGATGTTCTCGTGGTGGTGGATCTCGTACGGCGCCCGGTAGGCGTGCCCCACCCGCAGGATCGCGAGTTCGCGCAGCGGGTGCGGGAGGGCGCTCTGGAAGATCGCGTCGGCCATCTGGAGGAAGGCGGGGGCGAGGGCGGGCGAGTGGAACACCATCCGGTAGACGTTGACGGCGGACCGCTCGGCGGCGATCTTCCGAGCCTCGGCGGGGAGCGCGGTCAGGTCGGGGTAGTCCATGGTTCCTCCTGCGTACGGGGGTGTCAGCCGACCTTGTTGATGGGGTTGGTGCCGTCCCAGGTGGCCGCCATCTCCCGCAGCGCGGCGAAGAGTTCGCCCTTGGCGCCGCCGATGTCGGAGATCTCGATGACCGTGCCGGGCAGCGTCTCGGTGTCCAGGTAGGCGAACCGGCCGCCCTGGATCGCGCCCTCCTGGGCGACGGTGTAGCCGAGGGACAGGGCGCGGTCGTACAGCTCCTGGTAGTCGTCCGTCCAGTAGGCGACGTGCTGGGCGCCCTCGTGCCCGGCGTCCAGGAAGTCCTTGTACAGGGACGGTTCGTCGTCGAGCGGCTGGATCAACTCGATCTGGAGGTCACCGGAGTTGGCGATCGCGGCGGCCATCCGCATGCCGGACTCCACACCCCGGTACCTGAACCAGTCCGTCCGCACCGGCTCCTGGTAGAACCAGGGGCCCACTCCCTGGGCGACCCAGAAGTCCATCGCGGCGTGCAGGTCGCGGACGACGTACCCGATCTGCGCGATCTGCCCGAAGACACGGCTCATGCTGCGGCTCTCTTCTCTCTCAGGATTCCGGAAGTTCCAGAACGATCTTTCCGACGGCCGTGTTGGACCGCATACGGCCGGCCGCCGCCTCGGCGTCGTCGAAGGCGAACACCCCGTCCACGACGGCACGGACACCGCCCGTCGCCACGGCGGGCACGACGTCGGCCGTCAACGCGGCGCAGACACCGGCGAGTTCGTCGGGCGTGCGGACGCTGAACGTCGTACCGATCACCTTCAGCCGGCGGAAGGCCAGCTGGTTGAGGTCGACGGTGGACTCGGGCCCGGAGAGGCGTCCGACGTTGACGACCGTGCCGCCGATCCGGGTGGCCAGGAAGGCGTCCGCGAAGAGCCGGCCGCCCACGTGATCGAGGGTGAGGTCGACGCCGGTACCGCCGGTGGCCGCCGCCACCGCCTCGGCGAGGCTCTCGGACGACGTGTCGACGACGGCGTCCGCGCCGACCGCCTTCAACGCGCCCGCCTTGCCGGCCGAGGTGGTGGTCGCGACGACCCTGGACGCGCCGAGCGCCTTCGCGAGCTGCACGGCGATCAGACCGACCGACGACGTGCCGCCCACGACCAGCACGCTCTGCCCCGGGGCGAACCCGCCCTGTGCGAGCGCGTCGTGCCCGGTCGCCAGCGCCACCGGCAGCGCCGCCGCCTCCGTCCACGGCAGGGACTCCGGGACGGCGATCACATGCCGGTGGTCGACCAGCGCGTACGGGGCGAAGGCGCCCAGGGTGACGCCCATGACCCGGTCGCCCACGGCCGGACCCGACACCCCCGCGCCGACCGCGTCGACCTCCCCGGCCAGTTCGAGGCCGGCGGTGAACAGGTCGCTCGTCCTCGCGCGGGGGTTGTAGGTGCCCTGGAGCATGTACAGGTCCGCCCGGTTCAGCGCGGCGGCCCGCACTCGCACCCGGATCTGTCCTGGACCCGGCTCGGGGACGGCGACGTCACGGACGTCCCATTCGGGTCCGGCACCGCCCATGAGGGCGCGCATGGTGCTGGTCATCAGTGGCTCTCCGATAAATACTTACGGCGTATGTTTAATGCATTTTCAAGCTAGGCTTATGGAATAAGTGATGTCAAGGTCCGGGCTCGCGGAGGGCGGCGTCCGGTGAGATAAGTTGAGGCCGCCGCCAGGGTTCGCGGCCGACCGGAGGAGGGGCGATGGCCCAGAGGATGACCCGTCGTGGGCCGCTGACCAGGACGGAGATCGTGCGTCAGGCCCTGGTCCTGGCCGAGACCGAGGGCATCGAGAAGCTCTCGCTGCACAAGATCGCGGCGGCGGTCGGGGTGCGCACCATGTCGCTCTACAACCACGTCGACGACAAGACCGACGTCCTCGACGCCATGGCCGACGTCATCCTCGACGGGATCAGCATCCCGGACGTCGACGCGATGCCGTGGGAGGACGGACTGCGCGCGCTGGCCCGCTCCTTCCGCGCCGCCGCCCTGGAGTACCCCCGCTCCGCGTCCCTCGTACTGACCCGGCGCCTCAACGCCCCCGCCGCCATGCCGGTCGTGGAGGCCGCGCTGCGGGTCCTGCACCGCGCCGGACTGGAGGGCGCCGCCGCCGTCCACGTCATGCGCGCCGTCATCGCCTTCCTGATCGGAACCCTCTCCCGCGAGGTGGGCTTCGCACCCACCTACGCCGGGGCCATCCCCGGCGTGACGGCCATGCGGGCCCAGGAACTCGTCGACGGCGGACTCCCCTCGGTCGCCGCGGCGGCCACGGAACTCGCCGTCTGCGACCACGAGGCGGAGATGGAGTTCGGCCTGGAGATGCTCCTCGACGCGATCCGCCGCCGCGTGGGGGGACGGCCCTGACCCGCCGGGCGATCGCCCGGCGGGCCACACCGCTGTCCGGGACCCGGCGTCAGGAACGCAGCGCCACGGCCAGCTGGGCGTCGATGGCCGACAGGGTGTCCAGGTAGCCGTCCCCGACCCGGACGTGCGGCGTGGACCGGTCCCGCGTGGCGCGCAGCATCGCGCTGGAGATCGCGGACCAGCTGTTCTCGAAGTCCAGTCCCGTCACGTCGATCATGCTGCCGCCCGAGTTCGACCCGTTGCTGCTGACCTGCGAGGAGTCACCCGTGTAGAAGGAGTGGCTCAGCCTGATCGCCTCGGAGACGCGGTACGACAGGAAGTCGAAGCGAGCACCCTCGGCGAACGCCTGCACCAGGACCAGCAGAGCGCGCGCCCGGTCCCGGTTGGCGGTCGTCGCGGTCCCCAGGTCACGGATCGAACCCTGGATGCTCCCCTGCGAGATGGGCAGGCTGCCCCGGCCGACGGCCGCCGCGCTCTCCATCTGCGTGTAGTTGAGCCAGTTCAGGTTCACCTGGCTCGTCGAGCCGAGGGGGCTGTTGGGGCCCTCACCGAGCCGGTAGTACGTGTTCGTGGCGTCGTTGCGCCAGCCGACGACGTACAGGTTGCGCGCGTTGAACACCATGGTGATCTGGCTGCGGCCGATCGCCAGGGTGACGGGGAAGTAGTCGTCGTTGCTCTGGGCCAGGACGACGTTGCCGTAGAGAGTGGTGCCGCGCACCCGGTTGCGGATGTCGTTGATGATGGCGTCGTACCGGCTCTTGAACTGGTTCGCGTCGGTGGCCGACATGTCGTAGCTCATGCCGTCGGTCGGCGTCGTGGAGCTGACCAGCTGGAAGGAACGGCCGGGCGCGGTGGTGTGTTCCGCGGTGACACCGGTCAGGCCGGCGACGGCGACGGCTCCGGCGAGGACGGCCGGGAGCACCGAGGAGGCGCGGATGCCGCGGAAGGAGGGGAGGTGCATGGGTCTTCCTTTACTTGGTGGTGCGATAGGCGGTCGGCAGGGTCTCGGTCACCGTGTTGCCGCTGGTGTCCACGAGGGTCGCCCGGAGGCTGACCGTGCCGGGTGTGGTCGGGTGGTCGAGGGTGACGGAGCGCCCGCCGGTGGCGCCGGTGCGCACGGGGGCCGTCTTCCAGGTGCGTCCGCCGTCGTAGGAGACCTGCACGGAAAGGGACCTGACGGCGCCCTTCTTCGCGGCCGGTCCCTGGAGGACGACCGGGACGGTCAGCCGGGCGCCCGCCTTCGCGGTGCTGGTCAGGCTCAGCCTCGGGGTGAACCGGACGACCGACAGGGGCATTTCCGCCAGCCTGGTGTCCGGGGCGTAGTCCATCGTGAACGTCCACACCGCCGAGACCCGGTACCCGGCGGAGACGTCCCGGGCCGGGTGGGAGGCGTCCAGGCTGAGCCGGTACGCCGCCCGCTTCTTGGGCAGGCCGTCCACGGCGTCGAGCCCGCAGGGGTCCTTGCGCCGGTCGGCGACGGCCTTGCCGTCGGCGGTGAGGCGGAAGCGCCAGTCGGCGTCGGCGCCGTTGACGTGCCCCGCGCCGTCGGACAGGAGCGGCACGCACAGGGCGTAGAAGGTGCCGCTGTGCGAGGCGCCGGGACTGCCGACCCGGGTGTACGGGGTGATGACCGGGGCGAAGACGCCGGTGTTGTACGTCTCCTGGTAGGCGCGGCCCGCCTCGAAGCGCCGGGGTGCGGTCGGGGACAGCAGCGCGAGGTAGGGATAGGTGTCGTCGCCGACGTTCGCGCCCAGGCTCCAGAGCAGGCCGTCCTCGGTGGAGACGTAGTGCACGACCGAGGCGTCGGGCACCGTGCGGAAGGCGCCGAACGAACTGCCGGCGAAGGCGGAGACGTCCGACCAGCCCGGTGTGGTCCAGGCGGCGCTCGGAGTGGCCGTGGCGCCCTTGGCGTTGGAGCCGATCGGCGTGACCACCTTGGCCAGACCCCGGCTGGTGAAGCCGCGCGTCAGCCCGGTGAAGAAGGAGCCCCTGCGGGTGGTGACGAGGTCGTACAGGGGGCCGGTGGCGCCGCGCTGCCAGACCCCGCCGATCTGGGAGAGGAAGGCCGAGGCGGCAGCGGCGGGACCGGCCTGGGCGAGGTGGACCCGGTCGTACGCGCTGTTCGCGCCGAGCAGGACGACGCCCGCGTAGTCGTACGAGCGCCGGGTCCCGCGAGCGCCGTAGACGACCGCGCCGGCCTTCAGGGAGGCACCGGCGTCGGGTGCGGTGACCTTGATCGGCCTGCCGGTGCGGGCGTCCAGCGCCAGAGTGGTGTCCTTGCCGACGGCCAGACCCGGTGAGACGAGTTCCGTCATCACGTCGAGGCCGTGCTCCCGGCCCTTGAGCTGGACGTCGACCAGGTAGCGGCCCTTGGGGACACGGAGGGTGACCTTGCCGGCCGGGGTGCCGGTCCCGTCGTCGCCGAAGCTCCACTGCCTGCCGTTGTCCAGGCCCATGACGGTCGCGAGAGCCGGTCCCGTCGCCTTGCCGTCGCGGCCGGTGAAGGTGAGGACCAGGTCGTACGACTCCACCTCGCGGACGACGCCCAGGACGGTGTGGATGTTCGTGCCCGAGGCCGACTTCGCCGTGACGCTGCCCCAGTAGGTGCCGTCCACGGTTCCGGCGCGGGTGTCGGCGGTCACGGTGACCTGGGCGGTGCCGCCCGCCGGGACGGTCAGGCGGTCGGCCGACACGGTGAACAGGCCGGCCGGGGCCGCCTTGCCGTCGGGGCCGGTGCCGGTCGCGGCCAGGCCGAGGGTGACCGGCTTGTCGCCGGTGTTGCTGTAGGTGAGGGTCCTGGTGACGGCCTTGTCGTCGGTGTGCGGCCACTTCTGGACGCCGAAGCCGAGTGAGGCGGTGTCGGTGACGACGGTCTGGGCGAGCGCATCGGCCACGTCCACACGGCCCGCGCCCGCGTCGTACGGCGTGGAGGCGTCCTTGAGGGGTACGGCGGAGTCCATGAGCGCGGCCTTGAGCCGGGCGCCGGTCCAGTCCGGGTGCTTCTGGGCGAGGATCGCGGCGGCGCCCGCGACGTGCGGGGTGGCCATCGAGGTGCCGCTCATCTTCACGTAGCCCGGGACGGGGACCGCGTCGCCCTCCGTGCCGTGCACGGCCTTGGCCGCGATGATGTCCAGGCCCGGTGCGGCGATGTCGGGCTTGAGGTCGCCGTCGGCGGTCGGGCCCCGGCTGGAGAAGGACGTCAGCCGGTCGGCGCCGTCCACGGCGGCCACGGTGAGCGCGGAGGCCGCCGAACCGGGGGAGTTGACGGTGCCGGCGTCGGGTCCGCTGTTCCCCGCGGCGATGACGAAGAGCGCCCCGGAGGAGGCGGAGAGGGCGTTCACGGCCTTCTCCACCGGGTCGGAGCCCGGGGCGTCGGTGCCGCCGAGGCTCATGTTGACGACCTTGGCGCCCCGTCCCGCGGCCCACTGCATCGCGGAGATGAGGTACGACTCCTGCGTGCCACCCCGGTTGAACACCTTGCCGACCAGCAGCTTCGCGCCGGGCGCGACCCCCTTGTACCGGCCGCCGCTCCCGGCCCCCGACCCGGCGATCGTGGCCGCGACATGTGTGCCGTGCCCCATCGTGTCGTCGGTGGTGCCCGAACCGCTGAAGTCCTGCGCGGCGGCGACGGAGTTCCTCACGTCCGGGTGCGTGGCGTCGATGCCGCTGTCCAGGACCGCGACCTCGACGCCCTTGCCGTCGTAGCCGGCCTGCCAGGCGGCGGGGGCGTGGATCTGCGCGGTGCCCTGAGTGGGATCGGGCGAGGCGGAACTCTGTGCCGGGGCCGGAATCTTCGCGTCCAGCCAGACCCGGTCCACCCCGGGCGCGGCGCCGGCCTGGTCGCCGGCCTTCTCGGTGAGGGCCTGCCACACGCCGGTGACGTCGGGTTTGTCGGCGGTGACGGCCTGGCCGCGCACGGCGGGCAGGGCCCGTGCCGCCGTTCCCTCGGCCGCGTCGACGGACTGCCGGGCACGGTCCGCCGCCGCGCCCCGGTAGGAGACGATCAGCGGCAGCGTCGCGCGGTGGGCGTCGTCGTAGCCGTCGGCGACGAGGCGCGTCACGTCGAACAGCCGCCGGTCCAGCCGCCCGCTCGCCAGCAGCGCCGCCGCGTCGGCCGGGACGGCGTAGGTGTGGCCGCCGTAGCGCCGCACGGACACCGGGACGTCGGAGCGGCCCTTGCCCCGGGTGACCCCGACGACCCGGCCGGCGGCGTCCACGCCGATGGTGTCGCCGGTGATCAGGGTGACGTCGGCGGTGGACCCGGCGAGGCCCGCCGGTATCGGGGTGGCGAGGGAGACGTCGGCGTTCACAGCCATTCCGGCCACCGTCAGCAGGGCGGCGCCGAGCGAGCCGTACACCAGCGTTTTCCCGCGCCTTCTGAGCCGGTGCCGGTGGGGCAGGCCGGCGCGGGGATCGTTGTGCAACAGAGGGTTCTCCGGTGTTCGAGGGGCTGAGGCCGCGTTAGCGGATGCTCGCCCGCAGGTGGCTGACCGTGACGAAGTGGAAGCCCTGGGCCGTGAGGGTGCGAAGGATCTCCGGGACGGCGGCGACCGAGGTGGGGTGGATGTCGTGGAGCAGGACGACGCTGTTGCGGTGGGCCTTGGTGATGACCGTGTTGGCGACCTTCGCGGCGTCGCGGTACTTCCAGTCCTCGGTGTCGATGTCCCACAGCACCGGGGAGAGGGTGGTGGCCGAGCGGACCTTGGCGTTCACCGCGCCGTAGGGCGGGCGGAAGAGGGTGGGCTCCTTGCCGGTGGCGGCCTTGATGGCGGCGCTGGTGCGGCTGAGCTGGTAGGCGACCTGGTCCGAGGTGAGCTTGGTGAGGTCGGGGTGGCTCCAGGAGTGGTTGCCGACCTCGTGCCCCGCCTTCGCCTCCGCCCGCACCAGATCGGGGTGGGCGGTGACGTTCTGGCCGACGGTGAAGAAGGTGGCGCGGGCCTTGTACTGCGCGAGATACCCCAGCAGGGTGGCCGTCTCCGGGACGGCCGGACCGTCGTCGAAGGTCAGCGCGACGCACTTGACCTGCTTGCAGTCCGTGGTGTCCGTCCCCGGGTCCGCCTGCGCCGGAGCGGTCACCTCGGGGGTGCTGCGCGCGCCGAGGTCGAGGGAGCCGCTCGGGGAGACGGTCTGGTTCCGGGCACGCTTGCCGAAGGCGGACAGCAGCGGCGTGACGGTGGTCCTGGGCAGGGTCACGGTGTACCGGCCGGCGGCGGCGACGCCCACGGTGTCCCGGTCGAAGTCGATCCGCAGCCCGCCGTCCCGGGTGAACACCATGTCGTCCAGCACGTTCGCCTGGTCCGCGGAGCCGGCGAGGGTCGTGCGGAGCTGGGTCGCGTCGATGCCCTCACGTCCCGTGAGCTGCTTCTCGACGGCGGCGATCAGCGCCTTGCGCGCGTGGTCCGAGACCAGCTCCAGCGGCGTACGGGCGGCGCCCGCCGAACCGTCGTACCAGTACGTCGACGTCGCCAGACCGTCCCCGACGGAGGCGCGGTCCAGGGTCGTCAGCCGGACGCCCAGGACGTCACCGGAGGCGACCAGGAACTGGTAGGTGATGTTCAGCTCGCCCGCGCCGCCGCCTCCGGAGCTGCCGCACTCCGCGTCGACGAACGCCTTGAGGCGCCCGGTGACGTACTGCTTCATCGAGGCCGTCATCGCGTCCGCGCCGGGGACCGCCGGATAGCTGGTCGCGTACCGGCAGGAGCTGTGCTCGCTGCTGTCGGTGACGATGTCCAGGCCCTTGATCCGCGCCGGCTCGACCCCCGTGACGGCGGCGCCGGCACTTCCGCCGGGGCCCTCACCGGAGCCCTCGCTGGAGGCCGAGGAGGAGGCGCCGCTGCCGGCCTGCGACTCCCGCACCCCCGTCCCGGGCGAGCCGGCCGAGCAGGCCGTCGCCAGGGCCAGCGAGCCGAGGAGCAGCAGCGAAGGGACGATCGTGTGTTTGCGCATGCGAGTGGAACCTCAGTGAGCGGGATGGTGGAGCGGCCCGTGACGAGGCCGTGTTCAGATCCCACCCGGCGGCGCTTTGATTAGCGACCGCCTCTGACCTGCTGAACAAAAAACAAGGCCGGTCAGCCGCCGCAGATCTCCCGGTACGGGGCGTCCGGGACGTACGCCCGCCACTGCGCCTCGCTCAACCCACCGACATTGCGTTCGCAAATGATTTTGGCGGCTCTGCCGGGGTCGACGTCGTAGCTCTGGAGCGGCGCGTGCGGACCGCTCGCGTACAGCGTCCCGCCGTCCGGGGCGAAGGAGACGGCCAGGATCGCGTCCCCCGGGACGGGCAGCGTGGTGACGAGTGGCTGCTGCGAGCCGGTGTCCCACAGCTGGAGGCTTCCGCTGTCGCCGCCGACGGCGAGGGTGCGGCCGTCGGCG
Source organism: Streptomyces sp. NPDC004539 (assembly GCF_040610055.1). NCBI lineage: Bacteria > Bacillati > Actinomycetota > Actinomycetes > Kitasatosporales > Streptomycetaceae > Streptomyces > Streptomyces sp. NPDC004539. Next base: position 222,540 of record NZ_JBEXLS010000014.1, read on the forward strand.
GCGAAGGCGAGCGCGGAGACCGTCTCGTGCGAGCCCGCCGAGGAGATCCCGGACAGCACACCGAGCCGGTGCTCGACGTCCCCGTCCCAGAGCGTGACGCGCCCGCTGTCGTCCCCGACCGCCAGCCGGCCGCCGTCGGGGCTGAAGGCGAGTGCGGTGACCTTCCGGCCGTCGGCGAGCGCCCGGCCCGTGACCGAGGCGGAAGGGAGCCGGGCGTACTCGTCGTACGAGCCCACCACGAGCCGTCCGTCCGGCCGCACCGCCGCGACGCCGCCGTCCGGACCGGCCTGCGTCGACGTCCGGCGGGCCCGGGAACCGCTCGTGTCCCACACGTCCACGACGCTGCCCCCGTCCTTCAGCCGGGGGACCAGGAGGGTACGGCCGCCGGGGCCGAGCGCGATCCCGTCCGCCGTGTCCATGGTCTCGCCGGGGACTTCGAAGGAGGTCCGCAGTTTGCGGGTACGTACGTCCCACACGCTGAACCGGATGTGCGAGGAACCGCCGCCGTCGGCGGCCATGAGTGCCGTGCCGTCCGGGCTGTAGGACAGGACGGGCGCCGGGTCCGTCGAGGACGGGGACGCGTTCAGGGCGGTGTGCAGGAGTACGGCGCCGGTGTGTGTGGAGCGGAGGTCGAGCCGGTAGCCGGTGCTTGTGCGGGTGGCCGTGGCGAGGGTGGTGCCGTCGGGGCCGAGGGCGGCGGTGTCGGTCGTGGCGGGCTGTCGTCCGGGGCTGAGGGCGGTGGTGAGGTCGTAGGTGCGGACGGTGCCGTCGTCGAGGAGGCGCAGGGTTCGCGACGTCCCCGGGGACCAGGTCAGGTCGGCCGCGCCGGTGCCGGTCAGGGGGCGGGCCAGGACCTGGACCGGGTCGCCGTCGAGCCGCCACACCTGGAGGTCCGAGGCGTCCGTGAGGGCGAGGAACGTGCCGTCGGGGGAGAGCGCGGCGCCGGTGAGTCCCGGGTGGGCGGTGGCGGCCATGTCGGTGACCGCACGCCCGCTCGCCACGTCCCAGACGGTGACGCCGCTGCCCGAGGGCACCGCCAGCCTTTTGCCGTCCGGGGTGAGGCGGATCATCGGCACGCCGGAGTCCGCGCCGGTGCCGGTGCCGCACACCTTCGCGTCGTCCCAGGCGCCGGGCAGCCGGGTGCCGTCCCGCCAGACCTGGGGGGTGCCGCCGGCGGGGCAGAGCACGATCAGCCGGTTGCCGGGGGCGACCGCAGCCGCCGACAGGGGGCCCGACGGCGTACGGAAGACGGCCTTGCCGTCGCTCAGGCGGTGCAGTTCGGCCGTGCCGGTGCCGTCGAGGGGGCTGAGGAGGTAGCCGGTGCCGTCGTCGGTGAAGCCGGTGAAGACGTCGGAGCCGCGCAGGTCCGCGGCGGTCCGGTCGTCCTTGGGGCGCCACAGCTGGTCGCCGTCCGAGCCGGTGAGGTCGAAGGTGGCGCCGTCCGGGCTCAGCCGGCCCGCCTCCAGGTCGGCGGGCAGCCGGTACGAGCCGGTCTGTCTCGCGCCGGTCACGTCCCAGACGGTGGCCTGCTGTCCCGCCACGCTGACCAGGGTGCGTCCCTGGTCGACGAGGTAGCGGCGGGTGTCCTTGCCGGTCTGGGGGTCGGTGAACGCGTCCTGTTCGGGCTGGTCGAGGCCGCTGAGCAGGGCCGCCCGGGACTCGGTGAGCGGGGCGAGCTTCCAGGCGGCGACGCCGAGGAGGGCGGCGGTGCGGGGGTCGGTGGAGCGCAGGGTGCCGGCGGCGGAGGCGATGCGGCGGGCGGCGGCCTTGTCGGCCTCCTCCTGGCTGCTGCGGTCGCGCTGCCAGGCGAGGAGTCCGGCGGCCAGCGCGATCACCACGAGCGAGCAGAGCGCGGTGGTGAAGGCACGGGTCCGCTTCACCGCCCGCGCCTCGGCGCGCCGCTCGGCGGCACGGACGGCGAGGGAGGCGGTGAGGAAGGCGCGTTCGGGTGGGGTGAGGTCGTCGTCGGGGGGCGGGGTGGGGTGGCCCGGGGCGGGGTTGTCGGAGTGGGGTGCCGTAGGGGCGCCGCCGGGGCGGGCCGGCGCGGCGGGGGCGGAGTGGCCCGGAGCTGGGCGGCTGGAGTGATTCGCCGCAGCGCCGTCGGGGCGGGTCGGTGCGGGGCCTTCGGTGTGGTCCGGCGTGGCAATGCCGGGGCGGCCCGGCACGGCGTCGTCGGAGTGGCTCGGCTCGGCGTCGTCGGAGCGATCCGGCTCGGCGTCCTCGGGGTGGCTCGCCCCAGCGTCGTCCAGATGGTCCGGCACCGCGAAGAACTCCTCCGCCCGCGCCAGCTGCGTCCCCCGGAACACCGCCCCCGCGTCCCGCCCCAGCCCCTCCCAGACCCGTGCCGCCTCCCGCAGCCTGCGCAGTTCGTGCAGACGCTCGCGGTCCTCGTCGATCCACGCGCCGAGCCGGGGCCAGCCGGTGATGAGGGCTTCGTGGACGAGTTCCACGGTGCCGTCGTCGACGGTGATCAGCCGGGCGGCGGCGAGCCGCTCCACGACGGCACCGGCGTCCGGGCCGGTCTCCAGCTCGGCGCGTTCGGCGGGGCGCCGGGTGTCCGCAGTGCCCTCGCCGGGGGCGATCAGGCGCAGCAGGACCCGGCGGGCGGTGCGGGCCTGCGCCGGGGAGAGCGCGGCGTACTCCCGCTCGGCCGTGGCGGCGATCGCGCCGCTCACCCCGCCCGCCTCCTCGTACGCGGCCAGCGTCAGCGTCCGCCCCCGGCGCCGCCGCCAGGTCTCCAGCAGCGCGTGCGACAGCATCGGCAGCGCACCGGTACGTCCGGCGACCTCCTCGACGACCCGCGAGGTGAGGGCCCGCTCGACATTGAGGCCGACGGCCCCCGCCGGACCGGTCACGACCTCCCGCAGCTCGTCCCGGCTCATCGGCCCGACGAGCAGACCGGCACGGCTCACGGCGGCGGCGAGTTCCTCGTGGGCGGCGCAGTGGCCGTAGAAGTCACCGCGTACGGCGACGACGACCCGCAGCCGGCCGCCGGGTGCGCGGGCCGCGAGCAGCAGGTCCAGGAACCGGTCCCGCTCCGCCCGGTCCCGGCACAGCGTGAACACCTCCTCGAACTGGTCGACGACCACCCACGTGTCCCCGTCACCCGCCAGCGGCACCAGCGCCTTCTCGTGGGTACGGGCCGGCCGCTCGCCCGGCGTGAGGACCCGGATCACCGCAGGCCGCCCGGCCCCGGTCTCCTCCCGCAGCGCCGGTACGAGCCCGGCGCGCAGCAGCGAGGACTTGCCGCCGCCCGACGGAGCGAACACCGCCGCGAACCGGTGCTCGCGCACCAGCGTCAGCACCTCGCCGACCAGCCGCTTCCGCCCGAAGAACAGCTCACTGTCGGCCGGTTCGAAACGCGCGAGCCCCCGGTACGGCGGCGCGGCGGCGTCGTCCTCGACCGTGCTCTCCCGAGCCGCTTCGTCGGCCTCGTGCCGCCGCTCCTCCCACTCCCCGGGGTCGGCGTCCAGCGCCTCGGCGTACGCCCGGACGACCGCCGCCGACGGTACCTGGGCCCCGGCCGCCGCCTGCGACAGCGCCGCCGCCGAGTAGCCGGTCCGCTTGGCCATCTCCCGGTACGTCGGCTTCCCGGCCTTCTCCCGCAGCACCCGCAGGTCGTGCGCGAGCCGCTGTACGGGACCGGCCTCGGGGTCGAGCGGCTTCTCCTGTCGTCCCACCGGGCCGCACCTTTCGCCGGGCGTAGGGAAATCCGCAGGTCAACGTATGGTGACCGGCCGGATCACCGCAATGTCGGCGGTCACAGCGGCTACGCGGTGGCGCGCGCCCGTTCCAGCAGCGCCGGGTCGTGCGCGTTGACGACGAGGAGATCGGGGTCGGCCCGCCGGTGCAGTTCGGCGAGGCGGGCGTGGTTGTCGCGGACCTGCTTGCCGTCGTACGCGATGAGCGCCTCCATGCCGCGCAGGGCGGCGGGGACCCGGGAGCGCCCGTCGAGCGTGCCGTGGTGGTAGAAGGCGTCCCCGGTGTGCAGCAGCCAGCGTTGCCCGGTGTCGACCGCCACGGCGGCGTGGCCGCGCGTGTGGCCGGGCAGGGCGAGCAGGACGATGCCGGGGGCGATCGCGTCGAGTTCCCGGGCCGCCGCGAAACCTCGCCACTTCTCGCCGTCGGGCCGGTGCTCGACCAGCTTCGGACCGTGCTGCCACTGCGCGCTGCGGTAGCGCAGCCGCTCCCGCCGGGAGGGGGAGTGGACGGCGCCGAGCGCCTCGTCGGCGGTGAGGTGGACCTCGGCCCACGGGAAGTCGGACAGGCCGCCGATGTGGTCCGCGTCGAAGTGGGTGAGGACGATGTGCCGGACCTCCTCCCGCCGGAAGCCCAGCGCCTCCACCTGCCGGGCGGCCGTCTCCTCGGCGTCGAGCACCGGCCGGGTGAAGTACCGGGACGGACCGACACGGCGCGCGGGGTCGGCCACGTCGTCGAGACCGTATCCGGAGTCGGCCAGCACCAGGCCGTTCGCGGTCTCGATCAGGAGGACGTGGCAGACGAGGGGGGCTCCTGGGGCGCGCATCGTGCCGCAGTTGAGGTGGTGGACTTTCATGGCGGGGGTCCTTGGCGTCGAAGGGGATTCGGTTCCGTCGATCACCGCCAGGGTAATGTACTTATGGTGTATGTCTGATGTTCGGCGCGGATACTTATGCAATAAGTGGCGCTAAGGTTCCCTGTGGTCGGTCACCCCGTGTGCGGCGAGGTCCGCGAGCAGGCCCGCGCGGCGGTCCGCAGCGGTCGCCGGGTCCGGGAAGTCGGCGCTCGCCATCCCGAGCCGGTCGACCAGCTTCTCGACGCGGGAGTTCTCCTCGACGGAGCGGTCCGGCAGGAGGGGAAGCTCGTAGTCGCGCTGCCATGTGCGGTGCATGGCGCGGTCGTTCTTCCAGCGGACCTCGCGCAGGGTCTCCAACTGGAGCCGGTGCGCGGTGTCGCTGTCCATGCCCACGTGAGACCAGTGGCCGGCGTCACCGTCCGCGTCGCGGACGCGCAGGCCGAAGCGTTCGGCGTCCTGCCATACCGGCATCGTCTCGTCGTTCAGCATGAAGACGTAGAGGGCGAAGGGGCCTTCGTACTCGTCGACGAGGAACTTCCGTGTGTCGTCGTACAGTTCGGGACTCTCGCCGGGGTAGCCGACGATGAACGAGGTGAAGTAGTGCAGGGAACTGCGCGCGAGCAGTTCGAACGCGGTGCGGTTCGCGCGCGCCTTGACCTTCTTGTTCATGTACGTCAGCGTCGTGTCGTTCATCGACTCGAACCCGATGGCCAGCGCCCGGCAGTGGGCCTCGTCGAGCGCGTCCACGACGGACCGGTCGCTGATGGAGTTGGCGCGCGTGTACGCCTCCCAGGCCACCCCGGTCTCCTTGAGCATCGGCAGCAGGGCGCGCAACCGGGTGGGCGGCACGGTGAAGGTGGAGTCGAGCGCCTTCACGTACTGCGCCCCGTGCTCGTCACGGTAGCGCGCGAAGTCCCCCGCGACCTTCCGCGCGGACTTGTACCGCCACTTCGGGGACGCGGCGGGGAAGGAGCAGTACTTGCAGGTGAAGGGGCAGCCGCGCATCGACTCGTACGGAATGACGGGGAACCTCCCCGACGGCGCCGGCGACGGAAGCGCCTCCAGGTCGGCGTACCGGATACCGGTCAGGCGGACGCGGCCGGTGTCCGGGTCGCGCCGGACCAGATTGGGCACGTCGCCCACCGGTTCGCCCCGGCGCAGGGCGTCGAGGAGCGGCACCAGAGCGGGTTCCGCGTCACCGCGCACCACGTAGCGGACGAACGGGTGCGCGTCCAGGATCTGCTGGTACTTGAGATTGCTGTACTGGCCGCCGAGGACCAGCGTCGTCGTGGGGAAGCGCTCCGCCACCCAGCCGACCGCCTTGGCCGGCGTGGCCCGGTCCCACATGAACGTCGTCGACAGCAGGACGACGTCGTAGGGGCCGGACGGTTCCGTGTCCGAGCCGTTCCAGATCCCCTCGGCGGGGAAGTGGTCGTGGTCGACCCCCGCGGCCTCCAGGATGGCGGGGACGGTGAACGTGGTGAGGTGCGGCGCGGTCGCCGACTCGTCGTCCCTCTCGACGTGCTGGAGCCGGACCGAGGAGACGGCGCGGATGCCGCTCGCCGCCTCGCGCCGCCGGAGCAGAGGCAGCGAGCCGCCGGGCGTCCCGGCCCGCAGCGCGGCGAGCTGGGCGACCTCCGCGGACCGGGCCGGGAACCCACCCGGGGCACAGAGCGCTTCGAAGGCCGAGCCGGCGAGGAGCGAACGGTTCGGGTACTCGGGTCCGAGTCCCGCGATCAGGAGGACGTTCATACGGCTGTCCCCTTCATGAGGCGCAACTGCCGGACCACTTCGTGGGGGGCGCGGCAGACGGTGAGGTGTGCGATGTCCGTGGAGTCGGCGAAGCCCTCCTGGGCGGTGTGGCGCAGGTGCGCCAGCAGATGGCGGTAGTAGCCGCTGTCGTCGAGGAGGAAGCACGGTTTGCTGTGCAGGCGTATCTGGGCCCAGGTGAGGACTTCGAAGAGTTCCTCGGCGGTGCCGAGACCGCCGGGGAGGGCCACGAACGCGTCCCCCAGTTCGGCCATGAGGGCCTTTCGGCTGTGCATGTCGGGGACGATGTGGAGCGTGCTCAGCCCCGTGTGCGCGATCTCGCGGGGGAACTCCCCGGGGATGACGCCGACGACGGTCCCGCCGGCGGCGAGGGCGGCGTCCGCGACCGCGCCCATACACGTGTAAGCGGGGTCGCGGCCCGATGCCGCTCCGCAGAATACGGTGACGCTTTTCATCGGCGCCCGTTCACGCCGAGAGCGTCCAGAGGGGATTCGGCGGAATTCTCGGGACTATCCTCTGGAATGCCCTCTGCTGGTCCTCCGCGTGTTCCGCGTGACATTGCGCGATCATGGCCGCGAGCTTGTCGAGGAGATATTCCGGAACGTCTTCGTTCGAGGGGGAGGCCGGGTCCAGAGAGTATTGCGCGCACCAGTCGAGTGTCGCTTCCTGCGCTGCGGGGCCGGGGGCGGAGCATCGCGTGTGCCCGCTCGGTGAGCGCCTTGAGGTAGCGGCCGGGGTCCGCGGGCGGGACGAGGAACTGCGTCGTGACGCTCCAGGGGAGCCGGGGCAGTCCGCGCACCAGGAGGGTGACCAAGGAGATCGACCCTCCTTCGATGATCACCGCGGGCGCCGACTGGCCCAGTCGCTCCACCTGCTCCACCAGGCACCGCGCCGCTTGGTCCGCCGGGTAGTCGCCGTCGGCGACGGTGCGGTCGCCCAGCCGCACCCGCTCCACTCCCGGGACGTCCGCTCCCGCCCGGGCGCTGGTGGTGGCGAGATCGGTGAAGCACTGGATGCGGTCCGCCACGACGACCGGCGCCCCGATGTGCTGCGCGAGACCTGAGGCGACGGCACTCTTTCCGACCCCGGTGGGGCCGGCGATTAAGTGGACCGGAAGCGGTTCTCGACTGTCTGACCGGGTCATGGGAAATCCCTTCGATCGACTGATCACTTATGGGATCTGTAGGCCGGCCGGATTCTTTAAGGGGAAATGCTTGTATCGCGCAATGGATTAATGGGTGAATTATTGAATCTGACAGCGGAGGCGGATGTGACCCACCCCCTCCTCGACGGTGATCTCCGTGCCGAAGGGTGCCGAGAGTTCGCGCAGCCGGTGCAGGATGCGGTTCGCGTCGGGGCCGGAGGCCAGGCGGGGGATGCCTCGGTCGGCGTCGCGGGGGCCGGACCAGTGGAGTTCGACAGGGTGGAGGTCGAGGGCGAGGAGCGTGCCGTCGGCGGCGTGGCGGCTGACGGCGACGACGGACTCGTACCAGAGCTGCTCGCCGAAGACGCCGTGGACGCGTTTGCGCTCCAGGAACTCGGCCTCCGTCTCGCCGGGTTGAGTGGGGTCCTTGTCGAAGGCGCCGGGAGTGAGGGGTTGTTGGGTGTTCTCCATGAAGAAGAAGTTGCCCAGGGAGTGGAAGATCGGGCGGCCCTGGTAGATCTCGATGCCCCGGAGCTGGTGCGGGCCGTGGCCGATGAAGGCGTCGGCGCCGTTGTCGACGGCCTCGCGGGCGAACTCGGGGAAGAAGTCCGGGGGTTGTCGGCTGTAGTTCCCCGGCTCGTGGGTGTGCATGGTGGCGATCGTGAAGTCGGAGGTCTGCTTGGCCTGCCGTACCGAGCGCAGGATCTCCCGGCGGTCCCCTTCGTGGACGGTGAAGCGGAACTCGACGTCGTCCGTGTGGGGTTCGGGGCCGGACTTGGCGGTGTAGCGGGTGCCGAAGAGGGTGACGGTGCCGTCGCGGTCGTCCGCCGCGAGGACCGAGGCGCGTACGGAGCCCGGCGGCAACCCGTCCCGGACCAGTGCGAGTTCACGCAGGCGCGCGGCGGGGACGGCGACGTGCCGGGTGGTGCGCAGCGCGTTGACGCCGGGCCGGCCGGGGACGCGGCCCAGCGGGTCGGCGGCGCGGGACATCGCCTCGAAACGGGAGGCGGCGGAGACGAGGGAGACCCGGCCGGCCGGGGTGGTGAGGAAACGCGGGGCGCGGGCGTCGGCGAGGGTCTCGCCGGTACCGGCGTGCACGATCCCCGCCTCGGTGAGCAGCCGGTCGGTGGAGCGCATCCCGGCGACGCCCCAGTCGGTGGTGTGGTTGTTGGCCCGCGCGACCAGGTCGAAGCCGATGCGCCGCAGGTCGGCGGGGACGCGCGCGGTGCTGATCAGCCACGAGCCGCCCGACTCCGCCTCCGGCCAGCCGCCGAACCCGGCCAGGTCGACGGCGGTGCTCTCGAAGTTGCCGAACGTCACGTCCGCCGAGCGCAGCAGGGCCAGCAGGTCGGGCGAGCGGGCCTCCAGGAGCGGCGCGAGCGCGTCGTCCAGGACCAGGTCACCGACGGCGGCGAGCGTGAAGCCGTCACGGACGCCCGCGTCCCGCCAGGCGGGGGAGAGGGTCCCGTCACGCATCAGGGGCCACCTCTCCGGCGCTCTTGTCGGCGCCTGCCTCGTCGCCTCCGTCGAGCACCGTCCTTCCGGCGCCTGCCTGGTCGCCTCCGCCGAGCACCGTCCCTCCGGCCCCCGCCCCACCGCCTCCGCCGAGCACCGACCCCCCGCCGCCCGCACCGAGCACCGCCAGCGTCAGCCACGAACGGCCCCCCGCCCAGACCCGGTTGACCGCGACGGCCTTCCGTCGCCCGCCCGCCTCCGGCCCCCCGGTGTTGGAATTGACGTCGAAGCGGGGGAAATTGCTGGAGCTGACGTCGAGCCGGATGCGGTGCCCCGTGAGGAACAGGTTCGCGGTGTCCGGCGCCTCGACGGTGATCTCGTACGTCTCACCCGGCACCATCGGTGCCGGATCGCTGAACGAGTCCCGGTAACGGCAGCGCAGAATCCCGTCGGTGAGGTTCATCGCGAACCCCTGCGGATAGTCCGCGCTCGGCGGATGGACGTCGACGAGCTTGACCGTGAAGTCGGTGTCGGGAGCGCTGGAGGAGACCGTGAGCCGCACGCTCACCGGGCCGGCGACGGCGACGTCCTCGGTGAGCGGCGGCGTCTCGAAGACCAGGACGTCCGGCCTGCTGGCGAGCGGGAGATGGGGTTCGGCGGCCCCGAAGAACCGTCCGTCCGGGTGCTGGTGGAAGGCGCCGCCGCTCATCACCGGCTCCCCGGAGGTGACTTGGCCACCGAGGGTCGGGACGGGGTCACGGGGGTCGAAGTCGTACTCCAGGAACCCGCCCGGACCGTCGTCCGGGTCCGGCGCCCGCTCGACGAGCGTCCCGTCCGCGCCCAGCGCGAGGGTGAGCAGCCGGGCCTCCTCCGGCGGCCAGGTCAGCGCCGTACGCCAGTGCCCGCCGTGGTCGAGCCGCCCCTCGGGGGTACGCCGGCCGGAGCCGCCGCCCATGAGGAAGTACCGGACGGGAGGGGGGAGTTGGGCCGTGCCGCCGGGGGAGAGGTGGGCGTCGAACCAGTCAAGGCGCATCGCCGCGTAGTTCTCCGCGAGGCTCCCGTCCAGCCGCGCGGCCGGTCCGAAGTCGACGTCCCCGGCGAAGGAGTCGCTGCGCCTGCCGTGCGTCCACGGCCCCAGGACCAGATAGGCGGGGCTGTCCTTCTTGCGGCCCAGCTCGCGGAAGTTCTCCGTCGCCGTACGGATGTAGGGGTCGTACCAGCTGGACATGTGCAGGCTGGGGACGTCCGGGAAGGCGTCGTAGTAGCCGCGCGCGTAGATGCCGGGCTGGCGCCAGTACGGGCCGAACGCGCCGTTCTCCCACTGCTCCAGGAGGTAGTCCTCGTACTCGGGGACGAACCGCAGGGGGCTCGCGCCGCGCCGCCACGGCATGCGGGTGAACCAGGCCGCCAGGTCCTCCGACTCCAGCGTGGCGCGCAGGACGGGGTCGGCGCGGACGCTCTCGCTGACCTTGGCGCGGTGGAACGCCCAGGTGGCCTGCTTGAGTTCGAACGCGCCGCCCATCCGGGTGCCCGTCTCGTAGGCGCTCGCGAAGCCGCCGGAGTCCAGGAACATCGCGGCGAGGTGCGGGGCGCCGAGGGAGGCGAGCGCGGCCTGCGCGTGCGCGGAGTAGGAGACGCCCATCGTCGCCACCCGCCCGTCGCACCACGCCTGCCCGGCCAGCCACTCCACGGTGTCGTAACCGTCGGCCGCCTCGCTCAGGTACTTCACGAACGTCCCCCCGGAGTCCCCCCGGCCCCGGCAGTCCTGCCGTACGACGCGGTAGCCGCCCCGCGTGAACACCTCGGCGGCGGTCTCCGGCGCGGGCGGGTTCTCGCCGCCGAGCGCGCCGTCCGAACCGCGCGCCTCCCGGCGGCCGTACGGGGTGCGCTCCAGGACGACCGGGCCGGGCCCGGGGTCGGGGCGGTCCGCGTAGACGTCGGCGACGAGGACGACGCCGTCGCGCGCGGGGACGCGCAGTACGCGCCGCCAGCAGGAAGAGGACAGCCGCTCCCAGTCGGTCATCACTTCGCTCCGGGGAACTGGGCGGCCAACGCGGGCCAGGCGGCGACGAGTTCGGGCTCCGGGAGCGTGTCGAAGTACTTGCGGTACAGCTTCGCGTACGTGCCGTCCGCGACCATGGCGGCGATCTCCTTGTCGACCGCCGTCAGGAAGGCGGTGTGGTTCTTGGGGACCGCCATCGATGTCGGGTGGTCGATGGGGGCGGAGACCGCCTTGCGCAGTCCCTTGTACTGCTTCACGAACTCCGTCGCGTCCGGGCCGCCGACGAGGAAGGCGTCGATGCTGCCGTTGAGGAGCTGGCTGACGGCCGCGTTCTGCGTCTGGAAGCGGACCGGCTTCGCCTTCGGGATACGGGTGGGGAGCTGCGCCTCCTGGGAGGAGCCGGTCACCACGCCGACGCGCTCGCCGTTGAAGCCGTCGAACGTCGAGGTCGTGCTCTTGTCGGTGGTGAGGACGACGACCGTGCTCCAGAACAGGGGTTTCGTGAAGTCGACGCTCTTCGCGCGCTGTTCGGTGACGCCGAGGCCGGACGACGCCAGGTCGTACTGGCCGGCGGTCAGCCCGGACAGGGAGCCGGTGACGGACGTGGACTTGTAGTCGACCTTCAGCTTCAGGCGTTTCGCTATCTCGTCGGTGACGTCCACGACGAAGCCGGTGGGTCTGCCCGAGTCCTCCGCGTACGCGAACGGCGGCTGGCCGGTCTGGGTGGCGGACCGGATGACACCGGGGTCGATCAGGCCGTACGGGTTGGCCTCGCCGCTGTTGCCGCTGCCGCAGGCGGTGAGGAGGAGAGCGGGGACGAGGACGGCCGAGTGACGGGGGGAAAGGCGCATGGCGGACTCCTGAGGGGAAGAGGTTCAGAGGACGCGGGCGAGGAACTCGCTCAGCCGTGCCGTACGGGGACGTTCCAGCGTCGTCCGGGCCGGACCCGACTCCGCGACACGCCCCTCGTCCATGAACACCACCCGGTCCGCGACCTCGCGCGCGAACCCGATCTCGTGCGTGACGGCGATCATCGTCATCCCCGAGCCGGCGAGCAGCCGCATGACGTCCAGGACGTCCTTGACCAGCTCGGGGTCGAGGGCGGATGTCGCCTCGTCGAACAGCATGACCTCGGGTTCCATGGCCAGCGCCCGCGCGATCGCCACCCGCTGCTGCTGGCCGCCGGAGAGCTGACCGGGCCGGGAGTGGGCGAGATGCGCGAGGCCCAGCCGCTCCAACTGGGCGACGGCCCGCTCCTCGGCGGCCGTCCGCTCCAGCCGCAGCACCTTGCGGGGCGCGACGGTCACGTTGTCCAGCACGCTCAGGTGCGGGAACAGGTTGAAGTGCTGGAAGACCATGCCGACCCTGGTGCGGACCGCGTCCACGTCGACACCGGGACCGGTGATCAGGTCGCCGCCGAGGCGGATCTCGCCCGCCGTCGGCTCCTCCAGCAGGTTCATACACTTCAGCAGCGTCGACTTCCCGGAGCCGGAGCGGCCGATGACGCACACCGTCTCCCCGACGGCCACGTCCAGGTCAACGCCGCTCAGCACCTCCACGTCGCCGTAGCTCTTGCGTAGCCCTCGGACGCCGACGGCCGTACCCGTACGGGTGCCGTGCTCGGACAGGGTGTCGGACATCGCTCAGACCTCCACGGGGGACGGGACGGGAGTCGGCTTCTTCGCCTTGCGGACGGTTTCGCCGCGCAGCCGCAGGTCCAGCCGGTTCACGAGATAGGTGAGCGGGATCGTCAGCATCAGGTAGCAGACGCCGGCCGCCACCAGCGCGGACGAGTTGTACGTCGCCGCCTGCCGTTCCTGCGCGATGAAGTACAGCTCCCGCTGCCCCACCCCGAGACCCAGCAGGTACACCAGCGCGCTCTCCTTGACGTCGATGATGAACTGCCCGGCCAGCGCGGGGAGCACGTTGCGTATCCCCTGCGGGACGACGATCACCCGCATCGCCGTCAGGTACGACATGCCGAGACTGCGCGCCGCGCTCAACTGGCCGGACGGCACGGCCTGGATGCCGGAGCGGAAGATCTCCGCGAGGTACGCCGCCGAGATCAGGCCGATCGCGAGGACCGCGTACCCGAGCGGCTCCCGGCCGAACGGCCGGACACCGGCGGCCGGCAGACCGAGGCCCACGAGACTCACGGTGACGATCGCCGGCAGACCCCGGAACACGTCGACGTAGACCCGCGCGGGGAGCCGTACCCAGCGGCGGTGCGACAGCAGCAGCATCGCGAGGAGCACCCCCAGGACGACGCCCATCACGATCGCCAGCGAGGCGATCAGCAGGGTGTTGCGCAGGCCCTCCGTCAGCAGGACAGGGAACGCCTCGGCCAGTTCGCCGGGGTCGAAGAACGTTTGCAGAAACAGGTGCATCGGCCGGAGCCTCTCGCTGCTCGGAGCGGAATTGGACGCAGCCTAGGTCCGCCGTCCGGCCCCGGCGCCGACGCTTACCGCGAGCGCGGTAAGCATCCGCTGTACGCTGCGCGGCATGGCCGTCGTCATCACCTTGCAGGGGGTCGTCCCGGCGGACGTCGCCGTGGGTCTGTCCCCGCTCGCCGAACTGATGGCGTGCCTGCACTCGGTCGCCGAACCCGAGCACCACCTCGATGTACGGCCGTGGCTGGAGCACGTCAGCAACGCGCTGTCCCCCGAGTCCAAGAGCCTCCTCGCGGTGTACGCCCCCCTGTGGAACCGGCGCCGCTGCCGGCTGCTGCTGCCGCTGGAACCGCCCCTCGGCAGAACCCTGGACCAGGAACTCGACCGGATCGAGGCGCTGTCGACGGACGAGTTCGTCACCGTCGTCGCGCCCGGGGTCCACGGCGGTTTCTTCGACACCCGTGACCTGCTCACCGACGAGGGCGTTCGCGCCGCCTACGTGCAGTCCAGCGAACGGCGCTCCTTCAGCCGGGGCGAGCTGGCCCGTCGGCTCCTCCAGGCTCCCGAGGAGATGCGCGCCGGGCTCCTGGAGCTGCTGCGGCGCTGCGCCGCCGAGTTCTTCGACGCGGAGTGGGCGCGGGTGCGGCACCGGCTGGAGAGCGAGTGCGCGCGGGTGCGGTCCCGTATCCAGGCGCTGCCGCTGCCCGAGGCGCTGGCCTCGCTCAGCCCGAACGCCGTCGTCGGCCGCAATCCGCCGGCCGTCGTCTTCGACAAGCTCCAGTCCCTGCGCGCCGATCCGCGCGGACGCCGCTGCCTGCTGGTGCCGTCCGCGCACGCCCGGCCGCACCTCATCGTCAAGGACGACCCGCCCTACCCCGTCGTCGTCCACTTCCCCGTCGAGGCCGCGAGCGGCACCGAACGCGCCTCCCTCGCGCAGGTGCGGCTACGGCTCGCCATCCTCTCCGAACCCGCGCGCCTCGAACTCTGCCGCCACCTCGTCAACGAACCGATCACCACCTCCGACCTCGCGGCCCGCACCGGCATGACCGCACCCCAGGTCTCCCGCCACCTCGGCCGCCTCCGCGAGGTCGGCCTCCTCACCTCCCGCCGGGACGGCCGCCTCGTCTACCACCGCCTCGACACGGACCGGCTGATGCGGCTGGGGGTGGACGTCCTGACGTCGGTCATCCAGTGACCCCTCTTCCTTAGGCGGTGGCCGTTACAAGACAGGGACAACTCCCGATGCACCCCCGACGCGACAGAGCCGTCATTCCCAGTGACTGCGCCAATCGCCACGCACCACACCTTTGGCGCGAAGCTCTCTCATCGTCACAGAAAGGGATCGATCGGTGATCGTCTCGAAGCGTCGCTCTCTCCGCACGGCCGTCGTCACCACCCTCGGCATCGCCTCCCTCGCCCTCGCGGGTACGGCGATGGCGGCACCCTCGGCCACGTCGGCCACGTCGGTCGCGCAGGCCGCGCCCCAGGCCGTCGTACAGAAGGCCCCGGCTGTCAAGCCCTCTATCACCGCCAAGCCGTCCGTCACCACGGTCCGCGCCTGGCAGCAGTTCCGGGTCACCGGGACGACCACCGGCATCAAAGCTGGCAGCAAGGTCACCCTCCAGCAGAAGCAGCGCGGCAAGTGGGTCACCCTGCCCGCCGCCACGCCCGTCAACCGGACCGGCGGGTACTCGCTGCGCGTCGAACTCGGCCTGAAGGGCAAGAACGACCTGCGCATCGTCAATGGCACGACCGCGTCGCCCGTGTTCAACGTGACGGTCCGCTGAACCGGAGCGGCCTCGGGGCGCAGGGGCATACGGAGGGGTGTGCGGCCGGTACTGGTCGCACACCCCTTCCGCTTGCCCGACGAACGCCGATGCGCCGTACGAGCCGACCGATCCGAAGCTCGCGCCCGACCTCGCCGGCCACAGCCGTCAGCCCCGCGCCTCCAGGGCCCCTCCCTTGCGGGCGACCGCGCCGAGCCACGCCAGGCTCGGCTTGGGTGTGCGCTCGAACGTCTCCCGGTCGACGGCTATGAGCCCGAACGTCGGCGCCCAGTGGCCCCACTCGAAGTTGTCCAGAGCCGACCAGTGCAGGTAGCCGCGGACGTCGATCCCCTCGGCGACCGCGTCGTGCAGATGACTCAGGGCCTCGGTCGTGTAGGCGATTCTGCGCGTGTCGTCCGGGGTGGCGATGCCGTTCTCGGTGACGAGCAGGGGCATCTCGCCCTCTGTCGCCTCCCATGCCTGCCGCAGCGCGATGCCGAGGGCGTCGGGCCGGTAGGCCCAGCCGGTCAGGGTGTTGTCCGGACTCTCGGTCACGGGAACGACGCCGTTCTCGTCCACCAGCTGGCTGGTGTACGACTGGACGCCGAGGAAGTCGTCACCGCGGGCGCCCTGGTGGTAGAGGTCTTCCCAGGCGTAGCGCAGTTCGGCGTGCAGCTTCTCGTTGCCGGGGGTGGCGATGAGTGACTGCTGGGCCACCGTCCAGCCGGCCTTCGCCGAGGTGTGCTCGCGCAGGACGTTCACGGCCGCCCGGTGGGCGCGCACGAGCGCCTCTCCGACCTCTGTGCTGGGGATCGGCATCTGCCTGCCCGCGCCGAGGTTGAAGTCGCCGCCGCCGTCGGAGAGGGCGGCCGACATGCCGCTCATCAGGGACAGGATGTTGGGCTCGTTGATGGTGCAGACCCAGGTGACGCCGTCGAGGATCGGGCAGACCTGTTCCACATAGCGGGAGAACCGGTCGACTGCCGTCGGGGACGTCCAGCCGCCCTCCTCGGCGAACCAGCGGGGGCTGGTGAAGTGGTGCAGGGTGACGACCGGTTCGAGGCCGAGTCCGAGCGCGGTTTCGATCATGCGCCGGTAGTGGGCGAGTTCGGCTCGGGAGAACTCGCCGGGCTCCGGCTCGATGCGAGCCCATTCGATGCCGAACCGGTAGGCGTTCAGCCCGGCCTCGGCCAGCAGTCGCATGTCCTCCGGATAACGGTGGTAGCTGTCGCAGGCGTCGCCGCTGAGCTCCAGGTGACCCTGGCTCTGGTGTTCCGCGCGCCACCAGTCGCTGTTGGTGTTGTTGCCCTCGATCTGGTGCGGTGAGGTGGAAGCCCCCCACAGGAAGTCGGGGCGCAGGTCGGGGGTGCGGCTCATCGGCTCGCCTCCAGGATCTTGTTCGGAACGGCGGTGTCAGGGGAACTGCGGGGAAGAGGAGGTGCTGGCGGGCCGGGACGGCGGTGGCCATCTCCATGAGGCCGGACGCGTCGGCGTCACCGCCGAGAGTGATCGCCGCTTCCGGTCCGGCCTGGGGAACGCGGGCTGTTCACGCCCGCGGGCGCGGCGCCTTCAACGAGGGCGCGGCGGGGTCAGGCCGCTGAATTCACGCCGCCCCGAAGTCCCAGAGCGTAGAAACAGGGCGGTATCTGAAGGGGATGCTCTCCGGTGATCGGCGTCAGAGCTGCGAGACGAACTGCTGCATCGCCTTGCGTGTCTCCATCACGTCGCGAAGCGTCAGCGCTCGAAAACCCCGGACGAGCTCTTGGGTGAGATCGAAGGAGGGGGAGACGAGCCACTGTGCCTGGAGGCCGTCCCACAGCGCGATGAGCTGTCGTCCGACGGCGGCTCGATCGAGATCGGGGTGGGCCAGCCCGTTCGCCTTGGCGGCGTCGAGGAGCAGGGCGAAGTAGTCGGCGGCGCTGTTCTGGCGGTTGAGGATGTATTCGTGGGCGGGGTGCGCCTCGTCGGCGGCTTCCGCGCCCAGAGCCATCCGCAGCCTCAGTGTGTTGGGGTGCGTCGAGGTCTCCCGGGTGACAGTGATCAGGAGTGCCTCGATGTCGACGTGTTCGAGATCGCCCAGCTTCTGCGTCAGCTTCTCGGTGGCTCGGTCGTCCGCGCGCAGCGCACCGACGAAGAGGTGGTCCTTCGTCGGGAAATGGTAGGTGACGGTCGCCTCCGTGACCTTCGCGCGTTCGGCCACGTCGGCGATCGTGATGGCCCCGTGGCCCCTCTCGATCACGAGGGAGTGGGCCGCCGTCTCGATCGCTTCTCGCCGACGCTGGGTCTTCGCATACGGTCCGCGTGAAATGCCTGCCATGGCGCGATCCTAGCGGGCGGACTCCCGAAACTACTGTCCCGCATGTTTTCGGTGCGACGGCGCTCATACCCCTCCTGCGTGAGATCAGGCCGCCCATGAGGCAGAGCGGAACGAAAACACGGTAGCACCATGTATTGGGGGAGGGTGACATGGGTCCATCCATGTTTTCACGCCCGATATGTGCACTACATGCGAGAAAATCTGACGTTCACAGGATTGAAAACATGGGTGCCTTGTGATTCATTGTCCGGCGTGCAGCGTTTTTAGGACAAGGGAGTTCCGTGGTGCAACCTCTTCGTGGACGCCGTCCTCGGCGTGTTCCGACCGCGTTCGTCATGGCATCCGTACTGTTCACGGGTGCCGCATGCTCAGCCGCAGGGCCGGCGGCGTCGAAGGATCACGAGCTCGTTCTGGCCATCAACGCCGCCCCGCCGACGTTCGACCCGTCCGCACTGGACGAAGGCGCGTCACAAAACGTCTGGTCCGGTCTGTACGACACTCTGCTCACGGTCGACGAGAACGGGGCGCTCGCTCCCAACGCGGCGAGTGCCTTCACGTACTCCGAGGACAAGCGCACGCTGACGCTCACGATCCAGTCGGGAATGACCTTCAGCAACGGCGACGCCGTAGACGCGGAGGCCGTCGCGGCGACACTGAACCGAACCAAGAGGACACCCGGCCCCAACCAGGGCAAGCTGTCGTCGGTGACGTCCATCGAGGCGACGGGCAAGGACACCGTCGTGCTCAGACTGTCCGAACCCGATGCCACCCTGCTGCCCGACTTCACCCTGGCGCTGGGGGTGATCGGAGATCCCAAGACGTTCAAGAGCAAGGACATCGCGCTGACCCCCGTGGGGTCCGGCCCCTACACGCTCGACACGACGGAGACCGTGACCGGCAGTACGTACGTACTCAACCGTCGCGACGACTACTGGAACCCGAAGGCGTTCCCGTTCAAGAAGGTCAGGATTCGGGTGATGGACGACCCGACCGCCATCTACAGCGCCCTGCGCGCCGGGGAGCTGAACGTCGGGGACATCGGGGTCGACCAGGTCGACGCGGTCAAGGCCGCCGGGTTCAGGACCACTTTCAATCCGCTGGTCGCGGTGGGTGAGCTGCTGTTCCTCGATCGCGCCGGCACCGTCCAGCCCGAACTGCGGGACGTCCGGGTCCGGCGGGCGATCAACATGGCCTTCGACCGTCAGCAGTACGTCACGAAGCTGCTCAAGGGCACCGGGGAGGCGAACGACCAGATCGTGGGCAAGGGCACGCCGGCCTACCTCGACGACCTGGCCGGCGAGTATCCGTACGATCCCGCAGCGGCGAAGCAACTCCTGGCGAAGGCGGGATATCCCGACGGATTCACCGTCAAGATGCCCTCCACCGTCCTGTCCACGGCCTACGAGCCGTCGATCACGCAGTCGCTCGCGGACATCGGAATCACCGTCAAGTGGAAGACGGTTCCCGCACAGGAGATCGTGAGCTCGCTCTACACGAAGCAGTATCCGATGGCCTTCTGGATGCTCGGAGCCGGCTTCGTGCAGCGGGACCTCGAGGGATTGTTCGCGCCGGGCGGGTACATGAACGTCTTCAACCCCTCGGAGCCCGGACTCGACGCCCTGTTCAAGAAGGCGGCCCGCGCATCCCTGAAGGACACCCCGGCCGCCTACCAGGACATCAACCGGTTCCTGACCGAGAACGCCTACAGCGCACCGATCTTCTCCTTCGGCACCTACAAGGCGACGAAGGACGGGGTGAAGTTCACGGCCACCGGCAACAGGACCACCCTGCTGAACTCCCTCCGCGCCTACGCCGCGGAGAACTGACCGACTCCCGGACCCATCCACGTCAACGACGCCTGGAGCACCACTTGCTCGCCTACATCGTCAGACGTGTCGGCGCCGGACTCGTCCTCGCCGCGCTCGTCACCCTCATCAGTTTCCTGCTCCTCAGCCTGTCCTTCGACAGCGTCGTCCGCGCCGTCCTGGGCAGCGGCGCCGATCCCCGTTCCATCACCGCCATGAAGGCGGAGCTGGGTTTCGACCGCCCCGTCGTCGTCCAGTACCTCGACTGGCTCGGAGGCGTCCTCCACGGCGACTTCGGAGTGTCGCTGTTCGGCAGCGAACCCGTGGGCAACGCGATCGTCGCCAGACTGGGAGTCACCCTCTCCGTCGTGCTCTCCGCACTTGTTCTCAGCACGGTCGTGAGTGTCGCTCTGGGCGTTCTCGCCGCGACGCGCGGAGGCATCGTCGACCGGCTCGCCCAGGGCGCGTCGCTGTTCGGGTACGTCGTGCCGAACCTGCTCATCGCGATCACGCTCGTCGCCGTACTCGCCGTCCAGTGGGGGATACTCCCCGCCGGCGGATACACACCGCTCACCGAGAGCTTCAGCGGATGGCTCGCCTCGATCACGATCCCGGTGATCTCGCTGTCCGTCGGCAGTACCGCGGCCCTGACCGCACAGGTACGAGGCTCGGTGGCCGACGAGTTGCGCAAGGACTACGTCCGTACCCTCCGCACCCGCGGGCTCCGTTCCCGGGACATCGTGCTCAAACACGTGCTGCGCAATGCGGCGGGCCCCGCCCTCACGGTGCTGTCCATCGAGTTCATCGGCATGCTCGGGGGCGCGCTCATCATGGAGAAGATCTTCGCGCTTCCCGGATACGGCACCCTCGCCTTCAATTCCTCGCTGCGCGGCGACATTCCGATGATCCTCGGCATCACGCTGTTCGGAGTGCTGCTCGTCGTGATCGTCAACCTCGTCGTCGACATCGTCAACGGCTACCTCAAACCGAAGGCGCGACTGCATTGACTACGGAAAAGCTCGCCGCCGACGTCTCCGGCGCGGCACGCCGCGGCCTCCTCCACCGCCTTCGGCGAGACCCCCAGGCCGTGGCCACCGCTCTCGTCGTCGCGGCCTACGTCGTCGCCGGCCTCATAGCCCCGCTCGTCGCCCCGCACGAGCCGAACGCCGCGTCCCTCGACGCCGTCAACGCGCCGATCGGAACTGCCGGCCATCTCCTGGGGGGTGACGCGTCGGGCCGCGACATTCTGAGCCGCCTGCTCTACTCCGTCCGGACCAGCCTGGTCGCCGGTGCCATCGGTGCCGGTGTCGCCCTGATCGTCGGCGTGAGCGCCGGGCTCGTCGGAGGCTACTTCGGGCGGCGCGTCCGGGTGGGCACCGAGTGGCTCTTCAACCTGATCATGACGTTCCCCGGGCTGCTGCTCCTGATCGTGCTGTTCCCGGTCACCGGCGGCGATCTGCGCGTCACCATGCTGATCTTCGGCGTGCTCCTGTCCACGGGGATCTACCGCATCGTTCGCAACCTGGTCCTCGGCGTCAAGAACGAGCTCTTCGTCGACGCCGCACGGGTCGCCGGACTGAGCGACGTCCGCATCCTCTCCAAGCACGTGTTCCTCGTCATCCGCGGCCCGGTCACCATCGCAGCCGCCTTCATGGTCGGGACATCGATCGCGCTGCAAGCCGGGCTGGCCTTCCTCGGCCTGGGAAGCAACACGGTGCCGAGCTTCGGCTCGATGATCAGCCAGGGATTCACCAACCTCTACACACAGCCGATCCAGTTCGTCTGGCCGAGCCTCGGACTGGGGATTCTCACCGCGTCGCTGGTCCTGTTCGGCAACGCGCTCCGCGACGCCTTCGAGGGACCTCGCCCCCAGCGGATCTCCGCACGCCGCAGAAGAGCGATGAAGGAGAACCGCGCCGTACCCGAACTCGGCCCCGCGACGGGTCTGCTGGAGATCCGGGATCTCGCCATCGCGTACCCGACGCCGTCGGGCGAGCTCCGCGAGGTGGTCCGCGGGATCGATCTCTCGGTGAGCGGCGGAGAGACCGTGGGCCTGGTCGGTGAATCGGGCTCGGGCAAGACACAGACGGCGTTCGCGACGCTCGGAGTGCTCCCGCAGGAAGCGCTCGTCACCCGCGGCTCCATCCGGCTGGACGGTGTCGAGGTGCTCGACCTGCCCGAACGCGAACTGTCCCGCCTGCGCGGGTCGGTGATGGCCTACATCCCGCAGGAACCGATGTCGAATCTCGACCCGTCGTACACCATCGGCAGCCAACTGACCGAGACCCTGCGCCACTCCGCGGGCATCGGCCGACGGCAGGCCCGCGAGCGCGTCCTGCGACTGCTGGAGCGGTGCGGGATACGTGAGCCGCTCCGCGTGTTCCACGCCTACCCGCATCAGATCTCGGGAGGCATGGCGCAACGTGCCCTGATCGCCGCGGCCGTCGCCGGCGAGCCGAAGCTCCTCATCGCCGACGAGCCGACCACCGCGCTGGACGTGACGGTGCAGGCCGAGATCCTGGATCTGCTGCGTGATCTCCGGGACGACCTCGGGGTCGCCATCCTTCTCGTCACCCACAACTTCGGCGTGGTCGCGGACCTCTGCGACCGGATCGCCGTCATGTCCGACGGGAAGATCGTCGAGACGGGGCAGACCCGGACGGTCTTCAGGGAGCCCCGAGCGCCGTACACGCGCTCGCTGCTCGACTCGATCCTGGACGAGATGACCGTCCGGACCGACCCTCCCGCGCCGGCTCCTGTCACCGCCATCGAGGAGAGCCGCTCATGACGCTGCTGAACGTGTCCGACCTACGCGTCGCCTTTCCGGGACGGGGCTTCCGAGCGAAACCCGTCGAAGTGCTCCACGGGCTGTCGTTCGACATCGCCCCCGCCGAAACGCTCGGCATCGTAGGGGAGTCGGGCTCGGGGAAGACCACGATCGGCCGCGCGGTTCTCGGACTGGTCACCCCCACCGAGGGCACCATCGAGTTCGACGGGCGGGACATCACACGCGCGGACCGGCGGGTTCGCCGGACCCTGTCGCGCGACATCCAAGTGGTGTTCCAGGACCCGTACACCTCGCTGAATCCGGCCATGACGATCGGCGACATCCTCACCGAACCACTCGTGAAGGGCGGCCGTAGCGCACACGACGCGAGGCAGCGGGTGCGGGAACTGCTCGACCGGGTGGGGCTGCCCGCCGACTCCCCGAACCGGATGTCGCGCGAGTTCAGCGGCGGGCAGCGCCAGCGGGTGGCGATCGCCCGTGCGCTGGCGCCGGCACCTCGGCTGATCGTCTGCGACGAACCGGTGTCGGCACTCGACCTCTCCACCCAGGCGCGCGTGCTGGACCTGCTCATCGAACTGCAACGAGAGACCGGGGTCGCCTACCTCTTCATCTCGCACGACCTGGCCGTGGTCCGCCACATCAGCCACCGGGTGGGCGTCGTCCTGCGCGGCGACCTCGTCGAGACCGGACCCGCCGCACAGGTCACGCTCGACCCGCGACACCCGTACACGCGGCGTCTGCTCCTCGCGGCACCGGTCGCCGACCCCCTTCTCCAGGAGCAACGCCGAGCCCAGCGGCGCAGGACGGCGCACGACCACCGACAGCAGGACGACTCCGTTCCACTCTCCACGAACGCTTGAGGGAACTCACATGACCATCGACCGTCACGCCGTGGTCAACCGGCACCATGCGGTGCTCGACGCCCCGGACGCGGGCGTCGTGCTCAGCGTCGGCAACGGCGACTTCGGCTTCACCGCCGACGTCACAGGTCTACAGACGTTCACCCCCTTCCACGAGCCCGTCCCGGACACCGCGCCCGGCCCGGGAACGCCCCGGGTGACCGGCACCAGCACCATGACCAGCTGGGGCTGGGACGAGCAACCGAACGACGCCGGATACGTTCTCGCCGACGCGACGACGGAGTACCGGACGCGACGCGGAGGCGTCCGCTACCCGGACCGGCCGCCGCTGGCCGCGTTGATGAGCCCGGCCACCGAGCACCGGGACCTGGCGGGCCGATGGCTCATCGACAACCCGCACCGCATCGACCTCGGACGCCTGGGCCTGATCCTTCGCCCCCGGCCGGATGCCGAACCGGAAACCACTCCCTGGGCCGTCACCGACGTCCGGGCCCGGCTCGACCCGTGGACGGGAGTGGTCACGAGCACGTTCTCCTACCTCGGGCAGCCCGTCGAGGTGGTCACCGTCGCGCACGCCGGCCGGGCGACCGTCGCCACACGGGTGAGCTCGCCGCTGCTGTCGACGGGGCAGGTCGGCGTCACCCTGCGATTCGGGGCCGGAAGCACGCACTTCGTCCTCCCCGTCGACTGGGATGCTCCCGACCGGCACACCAGCGAGTGGGAAGAGTCCGAGGCGGGCGCGGCCGTCGTCCGCCGGCGGCTCGCGACGTCGGAGTACACCGTCGCCGTGCGCTGGAACGAAGGCACCTGGACACAGACCGCGGCCCACCGGTTCGAACTGGGCGCCGATACGGATACCGTCGAGGTCCTTGTCGATTTCGAACCCGTCTCCGGGCCGGGAAGCGATCTGGTCGCCTTCGCGGGTCCGCCGGCCGAGACCTTCGCCGAGGTGGAAGCCTCGTCGGTGGCCGGATGGGAGAGGTTCTGGCGGTCGGGCGCCGCGGTCGACGTGTCGAGCAGCACGCATCCGCTGGCGGGAGAGCTGGAACGCCGGATCGTGTGGTCGCAGTATCTGACGCGCGTACACGGCGCAGGGGTCACACCCCCACAGGAGACCGGATTCGTCACCAACTCCTGGCTCGGAAAGTTCCATCTCGAAATGCACTGGTGGCATGCCGCGCATTTCGCGGCATGGGGCCGGCCGGAGCTCCTGGAGAGGAGCCTGAGCTGGTACGAACGCGTGCACGAGACCGCCAGAGCCACCGCCGGCACGCAAGGGTACGACGGAGCCCGCTGGCCGAAGCAAGTAGGCCCCGACGGCCGGGAGTCCCCCTCCGACATCGGCAGTCTCCTCATCTGGCAACAACCGCACCTGCTGTACTTCGCGGAACTGCTGTGGCGCGCGCACCGCGACGCCCCCGCGAAGCAGAACGCCCTCGCCCACCGTCTCGGCCCGCTCCTGGACGACACGGCCGCCTTCATGGCCGACTTCGCCGACGACGTCGACGGCAGCTTCCACCTGGGCCCGCCGGTGATGCCGGCGCAGGAGTTCTAC
This sequence comes from Streptomyces sp. NPDC004539, assembly GCF_040610055.1. Taxonomy (NCBI): domain Bacteria; kingdom Bacillati; phylum Actinomycetota; class Actinomycetes; order Kitasatosporales; family Streptomycetaceae; genus Streptomyces; species Streptomyces sp. NPDC004539. The sequence continues at coordinate 246,947 of NZ_JBEXLS010000014.1, forward strand.
GCCGCCGCCGAAACGGCCGACCCGACGTTCGAGCTCGCGTACTGGTCGTTCGCTCTCGGCGTCGCGCAGACCTTCCGGCGGCGTCGCGGTCTTGAACCGGTTCCGGCCTGGGAAGACGTCCTCACCCGTCTCACCCGCCCCTCGGTGACGGACGGTCACTACGCCGCCGTCGAAGGCGAGGAGACGACCCGCGCCGACGACCATCCGTCGATGGCGCTCGCCCTCGGGTTCGTCCCGGCCACCGCGATGATCGACGAGGCCGTCATGCGCGACACCCTCCACTGGATACGGAAGAACTGGGACTGGGACTCGGCATGGGGATGGGACTTCCCCGCGCTCGCGATGACGGCGGCCCGGCTCGGCGAACCGGAGTCGGCCCTCGACCTGCTCCTCCACGACGGCGCCAAGAACCAGTACGACGACGCCGGCCACAACCCCCAGATGGGTTCCTTCCTCCCCGTCTACCTCCCCGGCAACGGCGGCCTGCTGTCGGCCGTTTCGCTGATCCTCGCGGGGACGGACAGCCCCGGCTCCGGCTTCGGCGCCGGAGGCGGATGGCAGATCGAGCACGAGGGGCTCATCGCGTGGCCGTGACCCCTCGAACCGTGACAGCACCCGTACGTCTCGACACCTCTCGAAAGGCAGCCATGCACCACTCGGTTCCCTCGTTGACGCTGGCGGAGAAGGCGAGCCTCCTGTCCGGGGCGACGTTCTGGGCCACCAGAGCGATCCCGCATGCCGGCATCCCCGCGGCGACCCTCACCGACGGTCCGCACGGGGTCCGGTTGCAGCGCGCCACCGCGGACCACCTCGGGATCAACGACAGCGAGCCGGCCACCAGTTTCCCCACCGGGTCCGCGACCGGGTCGAGCTGGGACCCGGGCCTGGTGGAGGAGATGGGACGGGCGCTGGGCCGGGAAGCCCGGGCCCTCGGCGTGGACGTGCTCCTGGGACCAGGGGTGAACATGAAGCGCTCCCCGCTGTGCGGGCGCAACTTCGAGTACTTCTCCGAAGACCCCCTGCTCTCCGGCGCGATCGGCGCCGCGTGGGTGAAGGGCGTCCAGTCGCAAGGCGTCGGTGCCTGCGTGAAGCACTTCGCCGCGAACAACCAGGAAACCAACCGCATGCGCATCGACGCGCAGGTCGACGAACGCTCGTTGCGCGAGATCTACCTCCCGGCCTTCGAACGCACGGTCCGGGAGGCGGAGGCGGCGGTCGTGATGTGCTCCTACAACAAGATCAACGGCGTCAGGGCCAGCGAGAACAAGTGGCTGCTCACCGACGTGCTGCGCACCGAGTGGGGCTTCGACGGATACGTCGTCTCGGACTGGGGAGCCGTAGCCGACCCCGTCGCCGCGGCAGCCGGAGGGCTCGATCTCGAAATGCCCTCCACAGGGGAGCTCAGCCCGACGCGGATCGTCGCGGCGGTCCAGGACGGACGGTTGGACGAAACCATCGTCGACACCGCCGTGTCCCGGATACTCGACGTACACGACCGGCTGCGCGGCGCGCGTCGCGAAGCCGACGCCGTGGACCACGGAGCCCATCACGAACTCGCTCGACGCGTGGCGACCGAGAGCACCGTCCTGCTGGCCAACGACGGGAACCTCCTTCCCCTGGACCCGAGCACCGGCGGGACCATCGCCGTGATCGGGGAGTTCGCGCGGTCGCCCCGCTACCAGGGCGGTGGCAGCTCTCACCTGAATCCCAGCAAGGTCGACGACGCCCTGACCGCGCTGCGCAGCCGCACCGACCGCGACATCGTCTTCGCGCCGGGGTTCACGCTCGACGGCGGTGACGACGCCGCTCTCCGGCAGGACGCCGTGGCTCTCGCCGGTGACGCGACGGTGGTCGTGCTGTTCCTCGGCCTGCCGGATCAGGCCGAGTCCGAAGGTTACGATCGCACCGATCTGCGTCTCCCCGCCGCGCAACGCGAACTGGTCGAGGAGGTTCTCGCGGCCAACCGCGATGTCGTCGTCGTGCTGAGCAACGGCGGAGTCGTCACGCTGGAGGGCATCGCGGGCGAGGTGCCGGCCATCCTGGAGACCTGGCTCGGCGGACAGGCTTCCGGGTCCGCCGCCGCCGACGTGCTCTTCGGGATCGCCGAACCCGGGGGGAGACTGGCCGAGACGATCCCTCTCACGCTCGCGCACACCCCGTCGCACGTGAACTGGCCCGGATCTCACGGCGTCGTCCGCTACGGCGAGGGCGTCTACATCGGCTATCGCTGGTACGACGTGACCGACCTGGACGTGGCGTACCCGTTCGGGCACGGCCTCAGCTACACCACCTTCGCGCTCAGCGACCTGGAGGTGACCGTCCCCGACCCGGCACACCCCTACGGGGAATGCCGGGTGACGATCGAGAACACCGGTCGACGCTCCGGCTGCGAAGTGGTGCAGGTCTACGTGAGCGACCCGAGCAGCTCCGTCGACCGTCCCCCGCGAGAACTCAAGGGCTTCGCCAAGGTACGGCTCGAACCGGGCGAGCGGCGCGTCGTGCGCCTCGAACTCGACGCCCGTGCCTTCGCCTTCTGGGGGCCGCGGGGATGGACGGTGGAGCCGGGCCGGTTCGACATCGCCGTGGGCACCAGTTCGCGCAACCTCCCCCTCGAAGCCACGGTCACCCTCGCGGTCCCCCGGCTTCCGGTCGCCCTCACCCCCGACTCCACGGTCGGCGAGTGGTTCGCCGACGAGACGGCGAGGTCCGTACTCCGCCCCGTGCTCTCGCGGCTCGGCTCATCGAGCACCGCCATCACGGACGAAGCGCTCAGGATGATGGAATCCATGCCGCTGCACACCATGATCTCGTTCGGGCTCCAGCCCGGGCTCGACCCCGCCGACGTGGTGCGCGACCTGCTCGACCAGGTCCACTCCGCCGGGTCTGAACTCTGAACCGTTGCCTGTGACACGACACCGCACATCCAGGAGAGCGGAATGACGACGACGAAATCTCCCGACGGGTCTTTGCGCAGACACCGGATCGCGATACCGGGTTCCCGCGTGCTCCTGCGCCGGAAGACGGCGGCACTGATCGCCGCGACGGCACTGGGCGCGGCCTGCCTGACGGCGATGGCGGCACCCGCCGCGACGACGTCCCCCGGTTCCGAATACGTCGCGCTGGGCAGTTCCTTCGCCGCGGGCGCCGGGCTCCTCCCCGTCGATCCGGCGGACACGGGGGCGCTGTGCGGCCGTTCGCTCAGCGCCTATCCGAACCTCGTCGCGGAGCGTCTCGGCCTCGCCCTCAAGAACGCGACGTGCGGGGGAGCCACCATCGACAACATCGTGAGCGTCCCTCAGCAGCTCACCGACCAGAACGGGACCCACTCCCTCGCCCCGCAGATCCAGGCAGTCGACACCGACACGCGTCTCGTCACCGTGACGGTGGGCGGCAACGACGTCAAGTACGTCACGAACCTGATCGCCCAGGCTTGCCGCGGAGACCTCGCCGCGAACCCCCAGAGCGAGTTCGGCAACCTGCTGTCGAGCCTGGGGGCGTGCGACGCCCCGTCGGACGCGGAGGTGAAGACCGCCCTGCGCGGTCTGCGCGACGAGTTCGTGGGAATGGTCCGGGCCGTTCGGTCCCGGGCACCCCAGGCCCGCATCGTCCTCGTCGACTACCTGACGATCCTGCCCGCGAACGGCGAGCCGTGCGCCGTTCTGCCGATCCCCGAGGAGCGCCAGAGGTTCCTGCTGAACGTGGCACGCGAACTCAGCCTGGCCACCAGGACGGCCGCGCGGCACACGGGCGTCGAGTTCGTCGCGGCGTCGAAGGAGAGCCGGCACCACGACGTGTGTTCGAGCGATCCCTGGACGACCGGCTACGAGGCGTCCCCGACCATCATGCATCCGAACACGACGGGGCACGCTGCCGTCGCAGGGGCGCTGATCAGGCAACTGGAGGGACGGCTCTGACAGCGTTGAAGGATGCGAACGCGCTGTGCAGGGCCCGTTCCTCAGCACTCGATGATGTTCACCGCCAGCCCACCCCGAGCCGTCTCCTTGTACTTCACGCTCATGTCCGCCCCCGTCTCCTTCATCGTCTTGATGACCTTGTCGAGAGACACCATGTGCGCCCCGTCCCCCCGCATCGCCATCCGGGCGGCGGTCACCGCCTTGACCGCGGCCATGCCGTTGCGTTCGATGCAGGGGATCTGGACGAGTCCGCCGACGGGGTCGCAGGTGAGGCCGAGGTTGTGTTCCATGCCGATCTCGGCGGCGTTCTCGACCTGTTCGGGAGAGCCGCCGAGGATCTCGGCGAGGGCGCCCGCGGCCATGGAGCAGGCGGAGCCGACCTCGCCCTGGCAGCCGACCTCGGCGCCGGAGATGGAGGCGTTCTCCTTGAAGAGCATGCCGATGGCGCCGGCGGCCAACAGGAAGCGGACCACGCCGTCCTCGTCGGCGCCCGGGACGACATCACGGTAGTAGTGGAGGACGGCGGGGATGATCCCGGCGGCGCCGTTCGTGGGGGCGGTGACCACGCGCCTGCCCGCCGCGTTCTCCTCGTTCACCGCCATCGCGTACAGGGTGATCCATTCCATGGCGTGGCGCCGCGGGTCACCCTGGGTGCGCAGCAGTCGGGCCGAGGCGGCGGCGCGGCGACGGACCTTGAGGCCACCGGGCAGGATGCCCTCGGCGGACAGACCGGCGGTGACGCAGTCACGCATCACGGCCCAGATGCGCAACAGGCCGTCGCGTATCTCCTGTTCGGTACGCCATGCCTTCTCGTTCTCCAGCATCAGCGAGGAGATCGACAGCCCCGTCTCGTGGCAGCGGCGCAGCAGTTCGTCGCCGGTGGAGAAGGGGTGGGTGAGGAGGGTGGTGTCGGGGGTGACGCGGTCCGCGCCGGCGGCCTCCTCGTCGATGACGAATCCGCCGCCGACCGAGTAGTACGTCTTCTCCAGCACCGTCCGCCCGTCGGCGCCGAACGCGGTGAGGATCATGCCGTTGGGGTGGTGGGGGAGCGAACGGCGCCGGTGCAGGACCAGATCGGTGGCCGGGTCGAAGCCGATGGAACGGACGCCGGCCAGGCGCAGGCGGTGGGAGCGGGTGACGCGTTCGACGTCGCGTTCGGCCTGGTCCACGTCGACGGTTTCGGGGTGGTGTCCTTCCAGGCCGAGCATGACGGCTTTGGGCGTGCCGTGACCGTGACCGGTCGCGCCGAGCGAGCCGAACAGCTGGGCGCGCACGGCGGCCGTGTCGGTGAGGACACCGCCGGTGCTCAGGCGCTCGGCGAACATACGGGCCGCGCGCATGGGACCCACGGTGTGGGACGAGGAGGGGCCGATGCCGATCGAGAAGAGGTCGAAGACGCTGATGGCCATGGGAAACCTGGCCCTCTCTGGGGTGGAGGGGATGCCTTGCGGCGACGGAACTAGAGGCGGGGGCGGCGAGACCAGCGGGCGGTCTTGAGGGCCATGTGGAGTTCCAGCCGCGTGGGGCCGTCGAGGGGATCGGTGCCGATCGCGTCCTTGATGCGGCCGAGACGGTAGTAGAGGCTGGTGCGGTGCAGGTGGAGGCGTTGGGCCACCTGGTTGACGCTGGTGCTGTCGTAGTAGACCTCCAGGGTGTGGAGGAGGTCGCCGCTCTCGTCGGCCGCCTGGAGGCGGGTGTACAGCTCGGACGGGTGCAGCGGGTCCCGCCGGAGGTTCTGGGCGAGGAAGCGGTACGGGCCGATGCCGTCCCAGGTGGCGAGGGGGCCGAGCGCGGGGTCGACCGCGGCGGCCTGAGCGGCGGTGACGGCCTGCTGGTAGACGGCGGGGAGACGGTCGAGCGTGCTGAGCGGGCTGCTGACGCCGATGAACACGGCCGGTGGCTCCGCCGCGTGGGCGGCCGTGGTCGCCACGGCGGCGGCGAGGTCGTGGTACAGCCGCAGCGGGGTGTCGGCGCCGTGGCTGGAGCGGGCCAGGACCGTGGTGTGTGTCTCCTGCACGGACCCGGCGAGCACATGGCTGTGGGCGGCCAGCGTCTGATGCAGGGCCACCCGCAACTGAGCCGCCGCGGTGTCGCTGCGGCGGGCGGCGCCGTACGCGGTCAGGCACACGAGGACGTGCACGGTGTCGAGCGCGTACAGGGCGGGCCATGACCTGAGGCTGTCGAGGGCGGCGGCGTCGGCCCGGCAGGCGTGCTGGAAGGTGGTCTCGCGCTGCCCGCGTTCGTCCAGCTGCGGGTTGGCCTTGTCGTACTGGAGAGCGGCCAGGGTGTCGATCCGGTCGCCGAGGCGGGCGAGCTGATCGAGGAGGGCGGGCACGGACCAGGCGGCGTCGGACTGGAGAATCCACAAGGTGCCGGTCTTCACGCCGTGGTGCAGCAGGGGAACACACAGGCGGGCGAGCATGCCCAGGCCGGGGTTGGGCGGCACCTCCACCGGCTCGGTCGCGGTGATGGCTCCGTGCCTGTCCTGCCACGCGCGGATGTCGTCGGGGACGGCACGGGTGAGCAGGGAGCGGATACGGGCCTCGTCGGCGCGGCCCTGCTGGGCGCTGTAGGTGACCAGACGGCCGCTGAGATCGTCGACGGACACCCCTTTGCGGAGGGCGTCGGCGATCCCGTCCACGATGTCCTGGATCTCGCTGCTTGCCATGCTTCGCTGTTCCTCGGGTGACGGCGTACGGGAGAAGGGCGGGGTGCCCGGCGTGCGGGTCACTCTAGATCCGTGGCGAGCGGGCCGGGGTCAGGTCCGGCCGCCGTGTGCGGGCGCCGCCCACAGGCCGGGGCCGAGACTCGCTCGCAGTTCGGCGGCTGCCCCGGTGCCGGCCGGCCCCCGGCCGGTCAGCGCGTGGTGGATGACGGCGGCGACGTGCGGCATGGTGGCGTCGTCGGCCCCGCGGCGGACGACCTCCTGGGTGCCGAGGCGGATGCCCAGGGCGGGGGTGCCGGGCCGCTGCCAGGGCAGACGGCAGGTGCCGGTGTGGACGCCGTGTGCGGCGAGGCGGGCGACCGCCCCGGTGCCGCCGCCCAGGGCGGTGGCGTCGATGACGACCTGATGGGTGCGGGTGTAGCCGCGGCCGGCACCGACGAGGGTGTGGCCGTGGCCGGCCAGGTGCGCGGCCAGGTGCTGGGCGGCGGTGATGGTGGCGGCGGCCCAGGCCGGACTCTGTTCGGCGGCCTCGGCGGCGGCGATGGCCAGGGGGCCCAGCCTGGCGGGGTCGTAGTTGGAGCTGAGGACCGGATGGGCGGCGTGCGAGATCTTCTCGGCCAGCCGGGGATCGTCGGTCACGGCGGCGCCTCCGGCGGGTCCGGCGAAGGTCTTGTAGGTGGAGAAGGTGACGACGTGGGCGCCCTCGGCGAGCGGGTCCTGCACGTACCCCGCGGCGATGAGCCCCGCGGCATGGGAGGCGTCGTAGGCGAGCAGCGCCCCGACGCGTTCGGCGGCCTCCCGCAGGACACCGAGGTCGTGGGGGAAGAGGGTCACACTGCCGCCGACGAGGAGCAGCCTGGGCCGGTGGACGGCGAGGAACGCGTCCAGGGCGTCCGCGTCGACATCGAGGTCGGTACTGCTGTAGGGGAGGTGGACGACGTTCAGACCGCGTACCCCGGCGGTGGCGTGGGCGTGATGGCTGGCGTGGCCGCCGGCCTCCGGGGAGAGTACGGCGATGGTGTCGCCGGGCCGGGTGAAGGCGCTGTAGAGGGCGAGGTTGGCCATGGTCGCGGTCAGGAAGCGGACCTCGGCGTGGGCGGCGCGCATGGCGCGGGCGACCTGAGTGGTGGCGATGACTTCGAGGGCCTCGATCTCCTCGACACCGGTCTGGAGTTTTCCTCCCGGCCAGCCGAGCGCCGGGCGGGTGGAGAGGGCACTGTCGTGCGCGGCCCGCACGGCCGGCGACAGCACGTTCGTCCCGGCGTACAGCACGAGGCCCTCGGCGGCCATGCGGTGGCGGTGCGCGCTCTGGGCGCGGTTCACCGCGTCGGCGACCGCCGCCGCGCCCTCCTCGCGGTGCAGGGTCTCCAGTTCGTGCAGCCGCCGCCGGCTGGCTGCGTCTGCCCAGGGCGCGATGGCCGAGGACGGGTGGGCGTTCACGAGGACAGGGCTCCTTGCGGGGTGGACGACGGGAGGGGTGGACGACGGGCGGGCGGGGCGGGGGGGGGGGCCCGGGGGGGGGGGGCGCCCCGCGGGGGGGGGGGGGGGGGGGGAGCCGCCCCG
>NZ_JBEXLS010000015.1:0-248698 GCF_040610055.1 Streptomyces sp. NPDC004539
TCACAAACGTTCATGATCGCGGTGGCCGTACCTGTGCCCGCACACACCCCGGCAAGCCGCTGAACAGCGAAGACGACGGAACTACAGCTGCCGTGACTGACCGCCACCCTCTCCAAGAATCCGCCCCCGCGGCCGGCCGCGCTGAAATTGCCGGATACGGAAAGGTTGCGGAATTCAGCAAAAGAAATTCACCGGGATCACGCGGCATGAACGTGAGGCCCGAACATGTCCGAGCGGACACTCTTTTTCGCTCTTTCGGACATTCGCGTGACCGGGCGGCCTTCCGGTCCGGAAGGCCGCCGGAACAGTGCGCGGCGCGGGCCGTCAGGCGCCGAGCTGCTGCCACTCCTTGAGGCGCTGGAGCCGGAAGATGTCCGCCACGGAGGCGATCTTCGGCTCCAGGGCGACGGTGTCCCCGGAGTCCCGGATGGAGCGGTAGGTCTCCCGCAGGGAGGAGATCGTGGCCCGCATCCCCTGGTTCGCGTAGATCACCACCTGGACGCCCGACGCCTCGGCCTCGGCGATGTTCCAGTCCGGGTAGGTGGTCGGGACGACGACCACCGGGAGCCGCCCCTGCCAGCGCTTGACGAACTCGACGACCTCGGTGTTGGTGCTCTTCTTGGAGTGGATGAGGACGGCGTCGGCGCCGCCGTCGGCGTAGGCGTGGGCGCGCTCCAGGGCCACGTCGACGCCGAGGCCGTTGATGAGCGCCTCGGTGCGGGCGATGACGAAGAACTCGTCGTCGCGCTGGGCCTTCTTGGCGGTCTCGATCTTGGCGACGAACGCCTCGGTCGACAGGAGCGTCTGGTCGCCGTCGGCGAAGCTGTTGATCTTCGGGAAGAGCTTGTCCTCGATCGCGACGGCGGTGATGCCCATGTCCTCGAACTCGTGGACCATGTGGGCCACGTTGAGGTTGTTGCCGTAGCCGGTGTCGGCGTCCGCGACGACGGGGATGCCCAGCGCCTTCTGCATGTGCGCGGCGGCCTCCAGGTACTCCGTCATCGTGAGGATGCTGGCGTCCGGGAGGCAGCGGGCCGCCGAGATCTCCAGGCTCGACGACCAGATCGCGTCGAATCCCTCCTGCTCGGCGAGGACGGCCCCGAGGGCGCTGTGCGCCCCGGCCACGCGCAGGGCCCGGCCGGGCCGCAGGAGGGACCGGAAGGAGGGGGCTGAGGGGGGCTTCAGGGACATGGGAACACCTTCTGTCTGTGATTCGCCAAGGCAATGTGCACACTGTCGTCCGGTCAGGGAGCAGAGTGCCCGAGGCGTTTTCGGTACGCGTCCGGGGAAGCCGGGGCGGGTGGGGGGAGCCGCTCCCGGTTCCGTGCGGCAGAGCCGGCGCCCCGAGGGGGCACATCGCGCCGAGTGATCCGCCGACCCGTCGTTCCGCCTGTTTTCACAAGACTTGGGCTATAAAGTCTCACCACAGGTTGACGTCGAGTTGGCGATCCGGCTTCCTCCCGGACACCTTCCGTATCCTCCCCGTCACGACAGCCGTTGGCGAGACTCTTCAGAAATCCTGAAGAACGCGAGGATTTCGTTGACAGGCGTGACGCGGAGTCAAGATCATTGAACTCAGCGCGACACCGGACCGACCCTCGACTGATGCGTCGCATCGGCAAATCGAGTCCGCCGTGAAGTGTCGCCGCCCGTCCCCAGACCGGGAGCTGAACTCGCATGAACACCCCCATTCCACCAGCCCGTTCCGACGTGACCATGCGTGCCGGACTGCTGACCGCGCCGCGTGTCCTCGATCCGCAGGCCCGGCTCGCCGTGCCCCGGCCCGGACCCGGTGAACTCCTCGTGCGGGTCCTCGCGTCGGGCATCTGCGGCTCCGACCTCGCCGCCTACCGGGGCACCCACCCCTACAAGGTGGCGCCCATCGTGCTGGGGCACGAGTTCTGCGGGACGGTGACCGAGATCGGCGGTGAACTCGGCGCGGACGACGGCGAGTTCGCCCTGGGCGACCTGGTCTGCTCGGCGGCCTTCTCGCCCTGCGACACCTGCGTGGAGTGCCGGCGCGGCGCCCCCCACCTGTGCACGGACCGCCGCAACCTCAGCCACGAGGGCTGGCAGGGCTCCTTCGCGGAGTACGTCCTGCTGCGCCGGAACATGACGCACCGTCTGCCGCCGGGCACCGACCCGGTGGCGGGCGCGCTGGTGGAGCCGCTGTCCATCGGGCTGCACGCGGTCCGGCTGGCCGGCCCCGGCGCCGGGCGGTCGGTCGCCGTGCTGGGGTCGGGGACGATCGGGCTGAGCTGTCTGCTGGCCGCCCGCCGGCTCGGGTTCGGCCCCGCCGTGTGCGTCGACGCGGGGCCCGCGAAGGCCCGGCTCGCGGAGGCGGCGGGCGCGGCCGGGTACGTGGACGCCCGGACCGGGTCGCCCTCCCCCGCCGAGGTCGCCGAGCTGGTCTGCGGCCGGCTCGGCGGTGAGCGGGCGGAGACGGTGTTCGTGTCGGCCGGCTATCCCGGCGTCCTCGACCAGGCGGTGGCCGCGCTGCGGCCGGGCGGCACGATCGTCGTCGTCAGCTACTTCGACGCGCCCGTGCCGGCGGACCTCAACGCGCTGGTCGGCCGGGAGGCGCGGGTGCTGTTCTCCTCCCTGTCCGTGCCCGACGACTTCCGCCGGGTGATCTCCTGGCTGGCCGACGGCACCCTCGACCCGCTCCCGCTGGTCACGCACCACTTCCCGCTCGACGACGTCGAGGAGGCCATGTCCGTGCTGGACAGCCCCGCGCCGCCCGCCGCGCACACCGCGCCCACCGGCAAGGTGATGCTGCGCATCGGCGGTGCCGCATGACCGCCGCACCCGCCGCCGAGCAGGACATCGAGACGGCCCCCCACCACCGCCTGCTCCTCGCCCTGGCCGACCTCGACCCCGCGCCCGACCGGCTGCGCACCCTCGCCTTCGCCCCCGGCCTCGACGCGGCGGCCTTCCTGGAGGGCGCCGCCCGCCACAAGCTCCTCCCGCTGGCCGGCCGGCACGTCCACCGCCTCCACCTCGACCGGGGCCCCGGCGCCCTCCCCCACCCCTGGGTGCTGACCTCCGCGTACGCCGCGAACCGGGCCCGCAACACCGCCCTCGCCGACGAGTTCGGCGCCGTCCAGCGCGAGTTGGCGTCCCACCGGGTCCGCTACGCCCTGCGCAAGGGCTTCGCGCTCGCCGAGGGCGTGTACGGCGACCCCGGCGTCCGGCGCATCGGCGACCTCGACCTCGCGCTGCACCCCGCCGACACCGGCCCGGCGCACACCGCGCTCACCCGGCTCGGTTACGTGCAGGGCGAGTTGGCCGTCGACAGCGACCGGGTCGTGCCGTACGCCACCGCCTCGGGCGAGCGGCCCGCGCGCGGTGACGACGGGGAGTTCCTCCCGTACCGCAAGGCCGGACTGCGGCCCGAGGTGCCCGAGTTCTACGTCGACCTGTGCCCCGTCCTCCCCGAGGCGCCGCTCGGACTGCCCGAGGTCCCGATGGCCGACGTGCTGGAGCGCTCCCGGAGCGCGGTGCGCTGCGGCTCGCCCGCCCGCGAACTGCACCCCGCCGATCAACTCGTCGACCTGTGGGCCCAGTCGGCGGCCCCGGCCCGCGCGCTGCTGGACGGCGGACCGGGCGGCGGATTCCTGCCGCTGGCCAAGCTGCTGGACGTCGCGCTGCTGTCGGCGTCCCTCACCGACGCCGACTGGGCGCTGGCCGAGGCCCTCCTCGCCGACCAGGGGCTGTGGCCCGCGCTGGACCCCGTACCGCGCCTGGCCGCGCTGGTGTTCCCCGGCTCCACCCCGTCGCCGTTCGCCGACGGACCGGCCGCCGCCCCCGGGCTCACCGCCCGCCTGACGGCCTGACCCCGCCAAGGAGTTCCCCATGTTCATCGCCCTCGTCGGCTGCGACGGTGCGGGCAAGTCCACCGTCACCCGCCGGCTCACCGCCTCCGGCGCCGCCTCGGCAGCGCCCGTACGGCGCTCCGACCGCTGGGACATCGTCGCCGAGCCCGAGCACTACCCCTCGGCCCGGCTGCTGCGCCCCGACGTGCAGCTGGGGCGGACCACCGCCGCCGAGATGCCGAACCCGGCCCGGTTCCTGTTCTTCCTCTGGTCGTCCTGCATGGCCCTCCAGGCGCGGGAGCCCGCCCCCACGCCGGACACCGTGACCCTGCTCGACGGGTACTGGATGAAGCACGCCGCCGTCGAGGTCGTCCACGGTCTCGACCGCGCCTGGGTCGAGTCGGTCGCCGCCGGACTGCCCGCCTGCGACCAGGTGCTCTACCTGCGGATCGCGCCGGAGACGGCGTGGGAGCGCAAGCAGGGCGAGGAGATCCTGCCGTACGAGTGCGGGGGTGATCCGCTGTGCTCCCGCGAGTCGTTCCTCGCCCATCAGGGCAAGGTGCGGGCCGTCCTGGACGACTGGGCCGGGCGGTTCGGGTGGCGGACCGTGGAGGCGGACCGGCCCGTCGAGGAGATCGCCGAACTGGTGCGGGCCGCCGCCGGGCTGCCGGGGCTGTCCGCCGGGGTGACCCGGTGAGCGGCGCCCCGGACCTCCTGGTCCTCAAGGTCGGCGGCAGCCTCGTCTCCGACAAACGCGCCGACGACGGCATCGACACCGAGGCGCTCGCCGGGTACGCGCGGCAGATCGCCGGGCTGGTGCGGGCCCGTCCGGGGCGGGTCGTGTTCGTCGCCGGGGGCGGCGCCTTCGGCCACGGGGCGGTGCGGGACCTCGCGCCCGACGACCCGTTCACCGCGCTGGAGCTGACGCGGGCGACGTTCACCGTGAAGTGGGCCTGGGTGAACGCGCTGCGGGACGCCGGGGTGGCCACGATGCCGTTGCAGGTCGCGGCGTTCGCCTGGGACCGGCTGCCCGCCGGGCGCGTCGGTGGCGCCGATCCGCGCACCGTCGGCGCCGGGACCGGCGAGGAGGTCGGCGCGGACCGGACGGTGCTGCGCCGGCTGCTGGCCGCCGGGGCGCTGCCCGTGCTCTCCGGGGACTGTGTCCTCGCGGCGGACGGCAGACTGCGCATCCTGGGCAGCGACCACGTCCCCGGACTGCTCCTGGACGCCGGGTTCGGGCAGGTCAGGATCGTCACGCTGACCAACGTCCCCGGGGTCCTCGCCGACGGCCCCGACGGCACCGAGGTGGTGCCGTTCGTCGACCCGGACGCCTCCGACGCCGCCCACCGGCTGGTGTGGGAGTCCGCGAGCTGGGACACCAGCGACGCCATGCACGGCAAGCTGCGGGCCCTCACGAGCCATGCCCGGCGCGGCGGCGAGTGCCTCATCATGCGGGGCGACCCGCAGGGCACCGGCCTCGCCCACCTCTTCGAACCGGTCGCCGCCTGGCCCCCGGCACTCCCCCACACCCTCATCACCCGCCGCACCCCGTCAGGCGCGGGCACGCACTCCTGAGACACGCCGCGGGCAGCCCCGCCCCCTCTTCTTCCCTCTCCCCCCCCACACCACCGAAGCCCTCCAGAAAGGCACCCCCATGTCCACCTCCGCCCTCTCCCCCCTCCCGCAGCTCACCCTCCTCAACCCCGGACCCGTCAACGTCCACCCCGACGTCCGCGCCGGCATGACCTCCCCCGACCAGTGCCACCGCGAATCGGAGCCCCTCGCCCTGCTGGCCCGCACCCGGCGCAAGGCGGCGCAGATCGCCGGCGGCACCCCCGAGGAGCACACCGCGGCGATCTTCACGGGTTCCGGCACGGCGGCCCTGGAGGCGGCGTTCGCGTCGATCGTGCCGCCCACCGGGCGCATCCTGATCCTGGACAACGGCCACTACGGCGAGCGTCTGTGGCGGATCGTCAGCGCGAACGGGGTCCCCCACCAGCGGCTGGAGTTCGGCTGGACGAACCCGATCGACCTGGAGGTCCTGGACCGCACGCTCGCCGAGGACCCGGGCCTCACGCACGTCGGCCTGGTCCAGCACGAGACGAGCACCGGCCAGCTCAACCCGCTGCGCGAGATCGGCGAGGTCGTCGCCCGGCACGGCCGCCAGCTCGCGGTGGACGCGATCAGCAGCCTCGGCTCGGAACGCTTCGACCTGGTCCTCGACCATGTCGACTGGGTCGTGGCGACGGCCAACAAGTGCCTGGAGGGCCTGCCCGGTGTCAGCTTCGTCGCCGGCCGCCGGGACCGTTTCGAGGCGCTCAAGGACGTCCCGCCGCGCGGCTTCTACCTCGACCTGTACGGCAACTGGTCCTCGCAGGAGAGCAAGGGCGTCCCGGCGTTCACGCCGGCCGTGCAGGTGCTGACCTCGTTCGAGGTGGCCCTGGACCGCTCCCTCGCGGAGGGCACCGACGCGCGCGGCGAGCGGTACCTGCGCCTCGCGGAGCTGATCCGGGCCGGTCTCACGGAGCGCGGCTGCGACTTCCTGCTCCCGCCGGAGCACCGCGCGAACTCCTGCACCAACGTGTACATCCCGCAGGGCATCGCCTACCCGGACCTGCACGACACGATCAAGGCCGAGGGCTACGTCATCTACGCCACCCAGGAGCAGCTGCCCGGCGTGTTCCGCGTCGCGAACATGGGCCAGCTCACCGAGGCCGACGTGACCGGTTTCCTGGAGGCGTTCGACCGCAGCGTCGCGAAGCTGACGTCCTCCCAGGTCTGATCCCCCCTCCCCCCACTCCTCTCCTCCCGGAGGTTCACCATGTCCTTCGTCTCCCTCGCCATCGTCGGCGCGGGCCCGAGCTGCACGTACGCCCTGGAAAGGCTGGCCGCCCTCGCGCAGGCCGCGGGCGACCGGGTGCCGCTGGCCGTGCACATCTTCGACGCGTCCGGCCAGTTCGGCGCCGGCCAGGTGCACAGCCCCGCGCAGCCCGTCACGAGTTTCCTGAACCGGATCGTCGGCCAGGTGTCGTTCGCCGCCGACGAGACCGTCGAGGAGGCCGGCCCGCTGCTGCCGGCCGAGCTGCGGCCCACGCTCCTGGAGTGGTGCCACGAGCGGTTCCGGGAGACCGGCGACCCGCTGTACGACGTGTCCGCGGAGGACTGGCCCAAGCGCTACGTCCACGGGCAGGCGCTCCAGGACCAGTTCGAGACGTATCTGCGGCTGCTGCGCGCGGCGGGGGTGCGGGTCGAGCTGCACCACGCGGAGGTCGTCGACATCCACGAGGCCGCCGAGGGCGGCGACCGGCTGACCGTCGTCACGAACGCGGCGGGCGCCTCGTACGACGTGGACAGTGTCCTGATGGTCACCGGGCACTCGTGGAACGACCCGGACCGCTATCCGAAGCAGGCGCGGTGGAACGCGTTCGCGAAGGAGCACGGGGCGGTGTTCGTGCCGTCCGCGTATCCGATGGAGCTGCACATCCCGGAGGAGTCGACCGGTCCCGGTTCGGTGGTGGGCTGCCTCGGGATGGGGCTGACCAGCATCGACATCGTCCTGCACCTCACGGAGGGACGGGGCGGGCGGTATCTCGACCGGGGCGACGGGCAGTTGGTGTACGAGCGGTCGGGCAAGGAGCCCGAGTCGATCGCGGTGTTCAGCCGGTCGGGTCTGTTCACGTTCGCGCGGCCCTACAACGCGAAGGAGCAGGACCTGGACGCGCTGGAGCACCGGGGGGTGTTCCTGACCGAGGCGGCCGTGGACGCGCTGCGGGTCTCGGAGGGCGGCACACCGGTGACCATCGGCGGGCTCGCCCGGGTGCAGCTGGACTTCGAGCGGCACGTGCTGCCGATCGTGGTGCTGGAGATGGCGGCGCTGTACTACCGGACGCTGTTCGGGCCGGAGTTCGGGGACGCCCTGGAGGCGGCGGTGCGCCCCGAGTACGAGGCGTTCCTCGCGGACGCGGGGGCGGGCGCGTCGTCGGCCGAGGCGGTGGCCCGGCTGTCGGACGCCGTGGAGCGGTACGTCGACCCGGTCGCGCGGGCGCTGGACGCGGTGCTGCTCGGTGAGGACGCGGAGCTGCCGAAGGGGCTGCTGCCCCGCTATCTGGAGGTCGTGTTCGGGCCGGACTCGGGCGCGCGGCTCGCCTCGCTCGCCGGGTCGGACCGGGCGCGGTTCGCGCGGGCGGTGACGGAGACGCCGTCGCCGTACCGGCACGGGACGTACGCGGCGGACAACCGGTTCTCGTGGGAGCGGACCCTGTGGCCGATCCCGCGCGACGGGCACCGCGACCAGGAGGGGTACCGGGCGGCGCTGCTGGACTTCCTGGACGTGGACCACCGCTGGGCGGCGCAGGACAACCTGACGAACCCGGCGAAGGCGGCGGCCGACGGCGTCTGGCGGGACCTGCGGGACACCCTCGCCTACGCGGTGGACTTCGGCGGCCTGACGGCGGCCTCGCACCAGAACTTCCTGGACGTGTACATGCGCCACCACAACCGGCTGTGCAACGGGGCGGCGCTGGAGGTCATGGAGAAGGTGCGGGCGGCGATCCGCGCGGGCCTGGTCGACGTCTCGGTGGGCCCCGGCGCCGACCTGACGACGGACGCGGCGACCGGCCGGTTCCGGGTGCAGGGTCCGACGACCGGCGCGGATCTGGAGCTGGACGTGCTGGTGGATTCGCGGGTGCACCCGTTCGACGCGGAGAACGACGTCCGCCCGGTCTACCCGGCGCTGCTGCGGCACGGTCTGGTCGGCAAGTGGGTCAACCCGGGCCAGGGCGGGGCGCCGGACTTCGGGCCGGGCGGTCTGGAGCTGACGGCGGACTTCCACCCGGTGCGGGCGGACGGTACGGCCGACGCGCGCCTCACGTTCCTCGGCCCGCCGAGCGAGGGCGTGATGTTCTTCCAGCTCGGCGCCCTGCGCCCGAACCGCAACCACCATGTGATGCAGGACGTGCTGCGCTGGGTGCGCGAGTTCTGGCCCCACGTGCAGGACGCGCCGGTGCCCGCCGGCGCCTGACCTCTCGTCACGGGACCGGCGCCGCGAGGTGCCGGTCCCGGTTCCCCCCCCCACACCCACCTTCCCCCTCCCCCCACTCGAAGGAGGCCGCGCCGTGTCACGAACACCGCGTCTGCTGGTCCTGGACCCCGTGCACCCCGAAGCCCTCGCCGAACTCGGCCAGGATCTGGACGTGGTGGTGCGGCTGAAGCCACCGCAGGACGAACTCGCCGCCCTGGTCGCGGAGGTGGACCCGGACGCCGTCGTGGTCCGCAGCGGGGTGAAGCTGACCGGTGAGGTGATCCGGTCGGCGCCCCGTCTCAAGGTGATCGGCCGGGCCGGCAGCGGCACCGACAACATCGACGTCGCCGTGGCACGCGAACTGGGCGTCCGCGTGTTCACCCTGCACGGCGTCTCCGCGAACGCGGTCGCCGAACTCGCCCTGGGCCTGGCCCTGTCGGTGACGCGGAACATCGCGCTCGCGGACCGGCAGATCCGGGCCGGTCAGTGGCGCAAGCCGGAGCTGGCGGGCCCCGAGCTGGGCGGGCACACCCTCGGGGTGGTCGGTCTCGGCCCGATCGGCTCGCGCCTCGCGGAGCTGGCCCGCCCCCTGCGGCTGCGGGTCCTCGCCTCGGTCGCCTCGCCGACCGAGGAGCGCGCGAAGGAGCTGGCCGCCGAGGACATCGCGCTCGTCTCCCTGGAGACGCTGCTGCGGGAGTCGGACGTCGTCTGCCTCGCCCTGCCGCTGAGCGACGCCACCCGCCACCTGATCTCGGGCCCCGAACTGGCCGCGATGGGCCCGCGGTCGTATCTCGTGAACGTCGCCCGGGGCGGTGTCGTCGACGAGGAGGCCCTGTACGAGGCGCTGTCGACGGGCGTCATCGCGGGCGCCGCGCTGGACGTGCACGCCGTCGAGGGCGGCAGCTCGCCGCTCGCGGAGCTGGACAACGTCGTGCTGACCCCGCACATCGGCGCGACCACGCACGACGCGCAGGCCCGGATCGGGACGCTGCTGGTGTCCCGGCTGCGTGAGGAACTGACCGCCGCGGGCGTACTGTCCCGCACGCAGACCTCGGAGGCCGTGAAGTGACCGCGACCCGTGTCCGTGCCGCCGTGATCGGCGCCTCCGGGTTCACCGGCGGCGAGATGCTGCGGCTGCTGCTGAACCATCCGGACGTCGCCGGGATCGCGGCGGCGGCCCGCTCCGCCGACGAGCCCCTGGAGTCCGTCCATCCCCATCTCCTGGGCAGCGGGCTCCAGTTCACCACCCCGGACGAGGTGACGGCCCGCGCGGGCGACTTCGACGTGGTGTTCCTGTGCACGCCGAGCGGCGAGGCCATGCGCCGCGCGGACGAGCTCCTCGCGGCCGGCACCCGGGTGGTCGACCTGAGCGCCGACTTCCGCTTCCCCGACCCCGGCCGGTACGCGCGGGCGTACGGCAGGGAGCACACGGCGACCGAGGCCCTCGCGGAGGCGGTGTACGGGGTCAGTGAGTTCCACCGCGACGAGATCGCCAAGGCGCGGCTGGTCGCGAACCCCGGCTGCTACGTCATCACCGCGCTCCTCGGGGTCGTCCCCCTCTACGAGAAGGGTGTCGCGGACCCCGCGCTGCCGCTCAACCTGGTCGGGATCAACGGGACGTCGGGCGCGGGGAACAAGCCCCGTGCGGAGGTGATGCACCCGAACGCGTTCGCGGCGCTGCTGCCGTACAGCCTCCAGGGGCACCGGCACGCGCACGAGCTGGAGGACCGGATCGGTGGCGGGGTGGTGGTGGACCTGTCGACGGCGCACGGCAACTTCGCGCGCGGCATCCACATCCAGGCGACGGTGCCGGTACGGGCCGGTGTGCGGGCGGAGCTGAGCCGGGAGGCGCTGCTCGACCTGTACCGGGCGCGCTACGACGGCGAGTTCTTCGTCCGGGTCAACACGCGGCCCGCGCAGGGGGGTCTCACCGACAAGGACTACCGGCGCTATCCGACGCTGGCCGGGGTGACGGGGTCGAACTTCTGCCACATCGGGCTGGACTACGACGCCGAGCGGGGTGCGGTGAAGGTGGTGGCGGTGACGGACAACCTCGTGAAGGGCGCGGCGGGTTCGGCGATCCAGAACATGAACCTGATGCTGGGTCTCGACGAGACGGCGGGGTTGCGGACGTATGGGTTCTGACGCGCCGCTGGCCGGGGTCGCCCGGCTCGCCGACCATCCGGTGGTCCCCGGGGAGCGGTGGATTCTGTCGGCGGGTTTCAACACCGGGGTGAAGTTCGCCGACACGGGCCGGGTGGACTGCGAGCTGGCGGACATCGCGGCGCTCGCGGACGCGGGCGCGCGGGTCGCGGTCCTCTCCCACCAGGGCAGTCACCGTGACGGCAGCGCGGGCGGCCTCTCCCACGTCGCCGCCTACCTGGCCCGTGAGCTGGGCCGGGTGGTGGGCTATCACCCGCACAGCGCGGACGACCTGGCGCCGGAGGTCGCGGCGGCGATGACGCCGGGGCAGATCGTGCTGTTCGGGAACACCCGGGAATACGCGGGCGAGGAGCGCGGTGACAGCGCGCTGGCCCGGTCGTTCGCGCGGCTCGGGGACCGGGTTGCCGTCGGCGGCTTCTCCAAGGCGCACCGGGCGCACGCCTCCAACACCGGGCTGCTGGAGCTGATGCCGGGGTTCGCCGCGCGCAGTCTGGTGCGGGACGTCGAGGCGCTGGCGCCCTGGGCGGAGCGCGACGGCAGACGTTCGGTGGCGGTGCTGGGCGGCCGCAAACCGGAGAAGGTCCTCGCCGGCCTCGCGGGCCTCGCGGACTACTACGACGTCGTCGTGCCGGGCGGCGTCGTCCTCAACACCCTGCTGGCCGCCCTGGGCCACGGGGTGGGGGCGTCCTGGCTGGGCACCGATCCGCAGCGGTGTGTCCGGGTCGCCGGAGAGGTCCTCGCGGGCCCCCGCAAGGCGCTGATCCACATCCCGGCGACGGTGTACGTGGCGCCGGCCGACGCCCTCGGCAACCCGACGGGCCCGGCCCGCCCCCTCGCCCTGCCGGGGGACGTGCCCGAGGGGCACGCGATCGTCGACTTCGACCTCCAGCCGTGGGCCGCCGCCGAACTCACCTACGCCGAGCGGGCGGTGGTCGCGGGCACCCCGTGCCAGTACGCGTACGGGCACACGCGGGCGGCGGACGCGGTCCTGCCGGTGCTGGCCGGCACGGACACGCTGCTCCTCGGCGGCGACACGGTCGCCGAACTCCCCTGGCGGGGCCGCACCTCGACGGGCGGCGGCTCCGCGCTCACCCTGCTCGCCTCCGGGGACTGCGCGGTGCTGCGGGCCCTGCGCACGCAGACCGCCTCTCTTCTGTGAAGGACACGCTGATGCACTTCGACCTCGACATCCCGACCCGGATCGTGTTCGGCGCGGGCACCCTGGACCGGCTCGGTCCGCTGACCCGGGAGCTGGGCGGCCGTCCGCTGCTGGTGACGGGGCGCTCGGCCGGGCGCAGGTACGGCTATCTGGAGCGGGCGCTGGCCTCGCTGGACGACGCGGTCCACTTCGACGGCGTGTCGCCGAACCCGACCTGCGCGGAGGTGGATCAGGCCGCGCGGGTGGCCCGCGACCACGGGTGCGACGTGGTCGTGGGGCTCGGCGGGGGCAGTCCGCTGGACGCGGCGAAGTCCGTCGCCGCCGTGCTGGGCACCGGCCGTCCGGCGACCGAGCTGATCGGCACCACTCTCTCCCCGGCCGACCCGGTGGCGCCGATCGTGGCGGTCCCGACGACGGCGGGCAGCGGCTCGGAGGTGACGAAGGGCGCAATCGTCACGGACACCGCGCGCCGTTTCCGCTCCGGCATCCGGGGCGACGCCCTCACCCCCCGGATCGCGGTGATCGACCCGGAGCTGACGGCGACGGTCCCCCATCACGTGCGCACGGAGACCGCGTTCGACGCGTTCGCGCACGCCGTCGAGGGCTTCGTGGCCCGCCGCTCGGACCCGCTGAGCCAGTCGCTGGCCGTGCGGGCGCTCGGGCTGATCACCGAGCACGCGGACTCCCTCGTGAAGCGGGAGGACTCCCCGGCGAGCCGGGAGGCGTTCGCGCTGGCGGCGCTGCTGGGCGGGATCAACGTGGCCCGCGCCAGCACGTGCCTGCCGCACCGGCTCCAGCAGGCCATGGGCGCGCTGCCGGACCTCGGGATCTCGCACGGCCGGGGCCTGGCCGTCGTCTACCCGGCGTGGCTGCGGCACACCGAGCGGTACGCGCCGGACGACTTCGGGCGGCTCGCGCGGGCCCTCGGCACGTCCAGCGTGGGCGAGGCCGTCGGGGAGTTCCTGGACCGCGCCGGTCTCGCCTCGCGGCTGCGGGACCACGGGGTGACCCGGCCGGATCTGGGGCTGCTGCTCGACGGGGTGAGCGGGAACCTCGACAACGACCCCCGGCCGGGGGTGGACGCGGAGTACCTGCGGACGCTGTACGAGGAGTCGTACTAGTCCGGCCGGTCCGGGTCAGGAGAGCGGGACGCGGGCCGGGGCCGTCCAGTGCTCCGGTGCCCGCCAGCCGTTCCACTTGTCCCACCAGCGGTCGCCGCTCTCGACGAGGGCGGCGACCGCGTCGGCGGTCCTGCGCACCGACTCGGCCTCGCCGGGGCCGAAGCTTCCGGCGGCGGCTCGGTGGGCGAACTCGTCCTCGTCCTTCCAGGTGTAGGGCGGGTCCTCGGGGGCCGGCGGGATCAGGAGGTCGAGTTCCTGGTCGAGGGTGTCGAAGCCGTCGGGGGTCAGGCGCATGGGGCGCTGGAAGTTGACGTACCAGCCGCCCGTGGGCCGGCTCCACACGGAGTATCCGTCGCCGGGGCGCACGAGTTGGAGGACGCCTTCGGAGAGCCAGGTGTCGCCGAGGGCGAGCCAGGGGTGGAGGCCGAGGGTGAAGTCGCCCCGTCCGAAGGTGAGGGGGGTGCCCCGGGCCGTGAAGACGGCGAGCCCGTCGGCGTCGTGCGCCACCACCCGGACCGGGTAGACGAGCCATTCACGGCCGTCCAGGATCTCGCGCCGGACGACGACCTGTCCCGGCGCGAAGAATTTGTTCACCATACATCGACCCTATCGGGAGTTCTTCCATGTCCCTTGTCGTCGTGGCCCGTTGGCGTACCACCGAGGAGTCCCAGGAGCACATCGCCGCGCTCCTCCCGGACTTCGCGGCGACCGCCCTCGCCACTCCCGGCTGTCTCTCCTTCGAGGCGGTCCGCTCCGAGTCCGACCCCCGCTCGTTCGTGCTCGTCGAGCACTACACCGGCCACGCGGCGTTCGGGCTGCGCCGTTCGAGCAGCGACTACCAGCGGATGCTGGACGACGTGTTCCTGCCGAACCTGGTGCTGCGGGAACACGACACGTACGTGCCGCTCACCCGCTGAGGGAGCGGTGACCGCTTCTGCCGACACGCACCGCGGATGATCTCTTTCGGGTGAATCGGGGGCCGGATTCGACCGTTCGGCGGACGGGGGAGGCAGGCTGGAGGCGGGTTTCCAGGGCGGGAGGGGGTTGCGTGATGGCGGGGACACAGGTGGCGCAGGAGGGTGACCGCGGCGCGGGGGCGCGCGGGCGGGTCCCCCGGCATGTGGCCTGTGTGATGGACGGCAACGGCAGGTGGGCGGCGCGCAGGGCGCTGCCCCGGACGTCGGGGCACCGGGCCGCGGAGGCGACGGTGATCGACGTCATCGAGGCGGCGCGGGGTGCGGGCGTGGAGTGGCTGAGCCTGTACGCGTTCTCCACGGAGAACTGGCGGCGGCCCGGCGCCGAGGTCGACTTCCTGATGCGGCTGGTGCGCGGGGTGGTCCGCAAGCACGCGCCGCTGCTGTACGCGCGAGGTATCCGCTGCCGGTTCCTCGGGGTGAGCGATCCGCGGATTCCGGCGGGTCTGGCGCGGGACTTCGCCGATCTGACGACGCTGACGGAGGCGAACCGGGGGATGACGCTGACGGTCGCGTTCGACCACGGCGGGCGGCGGGACATCGTGGAGGCGGCGAGGTCGCTGATCCGCGGGGGTGTCGCGGCCGACGCCGTGGACGAGGAGAGCTTCGCCGCGCATCTGCCGTTCCCGGACACTCCGGACGTGGATCTCGTCATCCGTACCTCGGGTGAGCAGCGCATCTCGAACTTCATGCTCTGGCAGGTCGCGTACGCGGAGTGGACGTTCCCGTCGGTCCTGTGGCCCGACTTCCGGGCACCGCACTTCCTGGAGTGCCTGCACGCCTACCGGGGCCGGGACCGCCGTTACGGCGGCGTCGTGCCGTCCCCGTCCCCGCAGCCGATGTCACCGCAGCCGATCGGAGAGTCCCGCCCGTGACCGACACCCCCACCGCCGAGGTCCCGCTGTTCGGTCCGGGCTCGAAGTTCGACACGTTCGTCGACGATCCCCGCTGGGCGCTGGCCCTGGTCCGGGCGCTCGTCCTGGAGGCCGCTCATCCGCAGGTCGGCGCGGCCCTGCTGGACAACTCGACGTTCGTGGCGCATCCGTGGCGCCGCCTGTGGAACACGTACCGCAGCCTGCGCCGCATGTTCGGCGCCGACGACGAGGTCCGGGCCCGGGAGGCGGCGCGCCTGAACCGGCTGCACGCGCGGATGCGGGCGGGCGCGGGCGAGCGGCCGTACGACGCGATGGACCCCGAGGTCCGGGCGTGGGTGGTGGCGACGCTCTTCGAGAGCACGGTCACGATGTGCCGGCTGAGCGGCCAGCCGCTGGACCCGGCGGAGATGGACCGGGTGTACGCCGAGTACCGGGCGTTCCTGGGCGCGCTGGACGGCGAGGAGGCGCGGCTGCCGGGGTCGGTGCGGGAGTTCTGGCCGTACTACGACCGGGTGGTGGCGGAGGAGCTGGAGAACACGGAGGCGGTGCGGATCATCCTGTACCGGCTGTTCGACCATGTCCCGGCGCCGCCGCTGCTGCACGGCGTGCCGACGCTGTGGGCGGCGGGCCGGGCGGTCGCGGGGCCGGTGATCGGGGCGGTGACGGTCGCGTCGCTGCCGGAGGCGTTCCGCAAGCGGGCGGGGCTGGCCGAGGTGCCCGGGGCGGGGGCGCTGCTGAGGAGCGCCTACTTCGGTGCCGGGCTGGCGCGGTTCCTGCCGGAGGGCTGGATCGAGGCGGAGACGGTGGTGGGGCTGCTGTCGGCGTCGCCGGACGGCGACGATCCCCGGGTCAGGGCGGTGCGGGACACGGTGCGGCGGGCGGGCGCCTTCGTCCGGCTGGTCACGCCCCTGCCCGCCGAGCCGGCCTGGGCGCCGCCGCCCTCGGACGACGCCGGGGAGTTCTTCGACGCGGTCCTCGACCAGACCGGTGACGGCCGGATCACCTGGCCCGACCTCGCGGCGATGGCCCGCGAGCTGGCGACCCGCCTCGACCTGGACGAGCCGCAGGAGACCCGCCTCTACACCGCGTACGCCGACTGGTGGCGCGAACTCCAGTCGGCCCTGGACACCGACGGGGACGGCCGGATCAGCCGCGAGGAGTACGCCGCCGGCGTGCCCTCGCTCGCCGGGCCCGCGCTCATCGAGGTCGCGGAGGTCCTCTTCGACGCGACGGACACGGACGGCGATCAGCGCATCGACGCCGAGGAGTACCGCCGGCTGTTCCGTACGGCGTTCCGCCGCGACCTGTCGAAGGGCGGGGAGGGGGCCGGGGAGGCGTACTCGCGGGGCGACTTCGTGCGGGACTTCCTGTCGTTCATGGCGGGCCGTCGGCGGACGACCCCGTTCGACCCGCTGCTCGCGCAGGCGTGACGGCATGCGTCAGGGGCGGCTTCCCCGCGTCGGGAGAGCCGCCCCTGACGTGTGGATCAGAGCGCCGTGCCGCAGTAGGTGCCGGAGATCGAGAGGATCGTCATGCAGACCTGGTCGCCCTGGACGAGTGCGGGGGACGGTCTGAACGTGCCCTGCGCGAGGCCGGGTTGGGAGATGATCGTCAGGCTTCCACTGGCGGGGAAGCCGTTGACGGTGAAGGACAGGCCGAGGGCTGCCGGTGGCTGCTTGATGGTGAACGTGTACACATAGCCCTGGGTCGCGCTGCCGTCGACGCCCGCGCACACGCGGGCCTCCGGGACGCAGACCACCTGTACGGAGGGGGCGGCCGAGGCGGTGGTGGGCACCAGGGCCGCGCCCAGTGCCGCCCCCGCCAGTAAGCCGCTCGCGATGAGTCGTCTCGTTCGCATGGGACTGGTCGTCTCCTTCTGCCGGTTCCGACCATGCGTTCGGTCGTCCTCGATGGTGGTGGGGGTGGGGCGAGGCGTCAAGAGATGCCGACGGCGCAGGGGTGACGGAGCAGGCGGTGTTGCATGGCACGGGTCGGCTTGGCCGAGAGGTTGACGGGGCCATCGCACCGCCTTACGTTCTCGTACCATGCAAGAACCCACGCGGCGTCCGAGGAAGCCGTTGCAGCAGACGAGCATGCAGGCCAGGGTCGCCGAAGAGCTGCGCCGGATGATCATCAGTGGTGAGCTCCAGCCCGGTTCCAGCCTCTCCGAGATGGCGCTGTCCGAGACGTTCGGGGTCAGCCGCACCCCGATCCGCGAGGCTCTCAAGCAGTTGCAGATCGAGGGTCTCGTGGAGGTCCGGCCGAGGGTCGGTACGTTCGTCGCGGTGCCGTCCTGGCGGGAGATCACCGAGCTGTTCCAGATGAAGGAGCTGCTCGAAGGGGCCGCGGCCCGGCTGCTGGCCCTGCGGGGGAACGTACCGGAGCTGACGCGGCTCCAGGACACCATGGCCAGGGCGGACGAGGCGGTCCGCGCGGGCGACCCCGAGCGGTACGCCGAGCTGGTGCACGAGTTCCACGACCTGATCGTCACCGGCGCCGACAACACCAAGCTGGAGGCCCACTACCGCACGCTGATGAACCAGCTCGCCTACGCCCGCCTGGTCCGCACCTCCCTCGCCCAGCCCGGCCGCCTCCACGACTCCGACACCGAGCACCACCGCGTCCTCGAACTCATCACCGCCAAGGACGGCGACGGCGCGGAACGCCTGATGCGCGAACACGTCCGCCGCAGCCACCAGGCCCTGATGGCGGGCATGCGGGACCGGGCCGGCTCCTAGTGGCCGTCCGGGAAGCCGGGTCGACCGTGTCTCGGGTGCCGGGAATTCCGTAACCGCTCACGTTCCGCTGTGCGGCGCACTACGCTCGGTGGGCGAGGTGGTGGATGAGGCATTCGGAGAAGCGGATCGCGCTCCTGGAGGAGTTGCGGGCGGGGTGGCGGGAGGCCCGGCGGGGCTGGGTGCTGGACGACGAGCTGTCGGACTCCGTGTGGAACGCGGTGAAGGCCGCGGTCAAGGAGGGCGTCGTCGAGCCGGCGGACGAACCGGCCCGTGGCGAACTCGCCGGTCTCCTGGGGAAGCCGGTCCCCCGCGCCCTGCGCATCACGGACTTCGGCCGGGACGTTCTCGTGTACGCGCACACCCGGGCGGTGCCCCCGCCCGTCCCGCGCGAACCCGGGCCCGGCGAGCGGCTGGTGAAGCTGCTGCCCGCCCAGATGGACACGCTGCGCATCTTCGTCGGGGTCGCCCGCGAACTGACCCGGCCGCCCGTCGAGGGGCTCGCGCAGCGGGTCGCGGCGGCCGAGTTCAGCGTCGTCGACAAGCGCTGGCACCTGTGTCTGACCCCCGAGCAGATCGATTCGGCGGCGTACGCGTTGTCCCTGCGCACGACGGTGTTCTCGTGCGCGGAGGCCAACCGGTTCAGCCGCGAGTACGGTGTGCGCTTCAGCCCGGGGACCGGCACCGTGCGCGACCGCGCGTGGGGTGCGCGGGACTGACGGGGGTCAGCACTCGATGACGTTGACCGCGAGCCCGCCCCGGGCCGTCTCCTTGTACTTGACCTTCATGTCGGCGCCCGTCTCCTTCATGGTCTTGATGACCTTGTCGAGGGAGACGTGGTGCCGTCCGTCCCCGCGCAGCGCCATCCGCGCGGCGGTCACCGCCTTCACGGCGGCCATGCCGTTGCGTTCGATGCAGGGGATCTGGACGAGTCCGCCGACGGGGTCGCAGGTGAGCCCGAGGTTGTGCTCCATGCCGATCTCGGCGGCGTTCTCGACCTGCGCCGGGGACCCGCCGAGCACCTCGGCGAACCCTCCGGCGGCCATCGAGCAGGCGGCCCCGACCTCGCCCTGACAGCCCACCTCCGCGCCGGAGATGGACGCGTTCTCCTTGAACAGCAGCCCGATCGCCCCGGCCGTCAGCAGGAACCGCACGACGCCGTCCTCGTCGGCACCGGGCACGACGTCGAGGTAGTGGTGCAGGACGGCCGGGATGATCCCGGCGGCCCCGTTGGTGGGGGCGGTGACCACGCGCCCGCCCGCCGCGTTCTCCTCGTTGACCGCCATCGCGTACAGCGTGGTCCACTCCATGGAGCGGGCCGGGCGGTCGCCCTCCGCG
Source organism: Streptomyces sp. NPDC004539 (assembly GCF_040610055.1). Lineage (NCBI taxonomy): Bacteria > Bacillati > Actinomycetota > Actinomycetes > Kitasatosporales > Streptomycetaceae > Streptomyces > Streptomyces sp. NPDC004539. The sequence goes on from NZ_JBEXLS010000015.1 coordinate 19,201, forward strand.
CGGAGTCGGCGTGCCGTGACGGCCGCGCGGCGCCGGACGCGCAGTCCGCCGGGCAGGATGCCCTCGACGGACAGGCCCCGGGCGACGCACTCCCGCATGACGTGCCAGATGTCCAGGAGGCCGGTGCGGATCTCGGCCTCGGTGCGCCACGCCAGCTCGTTCTCCAGCATGAGCGAGGAGAGGGACAGTCCCGTCTCCGCCGTCAGCCGCAGCGCTTCGTCGCCCGTGCTGAACGGGTACTTGAGGACGGTCTCGTCGAGCCTGACCCGGTCCGCGCCCGCGGCCTCCTCGTCGACGACGAACCCACCGCCCACCGAGTAGTACGTCTTGCTCAGGACTTCGGCGCCCTGGGCGTCGTAGGCCCACAGGGTCATGCCGTTGGCGTGGTACGGAAGGGCCTTGCGGCGGTGGAGGACCAGGTCGTCGTCGAAGGAGAAGGGGATCTGCCGTCCGCCCGACAGGCGGAGCGTTCCCGAGGACCTGACGGTCTCGACGCGCTGGTCGGCGGTCTCGACGTCGACCGACTGCGGGGTGTCCCCTTCGAGGCCGAGGAGGACGGCCTTGGGGGTGCCGTGGCCGTGGCCGGTGGCGCCGAGGGAGCCGTACAGCTCGGCGCGGACTCGCGTGACCGAGCCGGACAGGCCCTGCGTGCGCAGCCGTTCGGCGAACATGCGGGCGGCGCGCATCGGGCCGACGGTGTGGGAGCTGGAGGGTCCGATGCCGACGGAGAACAGGTCGAAGACGCTGATGGCCACGGTCACCGGCTCCCGAGTAGGTTTCTCATACCGCAACAGATAGCGTGATGTGAAACATGCTTTCGCCGTCCCGACGACTTGTCAAGAAGCCCCGCACAGCAGCCGCCGAGCCGCTTGCCGCCGCACCGCCCGGCCCTATAGTTGCACCATGGGCAACCACTCAGCGGATGGCGCAACAGCGGGCGGGGTGCAGTCGGTCGACCGGGCCGTGACCGTCCTGGAGACCCTCGCCCTGCGCGGCGAGGCGGGCGTCAGCGAGATCGCCGTCGTGCTCGACGTCCACAAGTCCACCGCGTTCCGGCTGCTCGGGGCGCTGGAGGGGCGCGGTCTCGTGGAGCAGACCGGGGAGCGGGGCAAGTACCGGCTCGCTTTCGGGCTGGTCCGGCTCGCGGGCGCCGTCACCGGGCGTCTCGACCTCGCCCAGCAGGGGCTGCCGGTGTGCGAGCGGCTCGCGGAGGAGCTGGGCGAGACCGTCAACCTCGCCGTCCTGCAAGAGCGTTACGCCGTCAACCTCTGCCAGGTGCGCGGTCCCGGCGCGGTCGGCGCGCACAACTGGGTCGGTCAGCTCACCCCGCCGTACGCGACCTCCAGCGGCAAGGTCCTGCTCGCCCATCTGGCCCGGCGGGAGCGGGCGGCCGTCCTCGAAGCGGCCCCGCTCGAACCGCTCACCCCGCACACCCTCACCTCCCCGGCCGCCCTGGAACGCGACCTCGCGCAGGCCCTCGGGCGGGGGTACGCGGTGACCCTGGAGGAGCTGGAGGTGGGGCTGCACGCCATGGCGGCGCCGGTCCGCTCGCACACCGGCGAGGTCGTCGCCGCGCTCAGCGCGTCCGGCCCCGCGTACCGGTTTACCGAGGAACGCCTCCACATGCTCGCGCCGGTCCTGATGGCGGGCGCGGCGGAGATCAGCCGCCGTATGGGGTACGCCGACGACGTCACCCTGCGGGCTCCGGCCTGACCGCGGTGTACCGGGCACGGAGCGGCGGCCGGCCCGTCGGCTCCCGGTGACGCGCGCCGCCCCGGACACGGATGGGTGTCCGGGGCGGCGGCCGATGCGGTGGGGCGTCAGAAGATGCTGACGCCGTACGCGCTGAGGGCCTCGGTGACCGGCTGGAAGAAGGTCACCCCGCCGCTCGTGCAGTTGCCGCTGCCGCCGGAGGTGAGGCCGAGGGCCGTGGAGCCGGAGAACAGAGCGCCGCCGCTGTCGCCGCGCTCGGCGCAGACGTTGGTCTGGATGAGGCCGGTCACCGCGCCCTCGGCGTAGTTGGCCGTGGCGTTGAGGCCGGTGACGGTGCCGCCGCGCAGCCCGGTGGTGGAGCCGCTGCGCTGGACGGACTGCCCGACGGTCGCGTTCCCGGCGGCGGTGATGTCGCGGTAGGTGCCGTTGTAGAGGTAGACGCGGCCGTCGGCCGCCGCGGAGTTCGCGTGGCGGATGATGCCGTAGTCGTTGCCGGGGAAGCTGGAGCCGGCCCGGGTGCCGAGCGTCGTGGTCTGGGCGGAGTTCGTGTACCAGGTGCTGCCGATGGCCGTGCAGTGGCCGGCGGTCAGGGCGTAGTACGTGCTGCCGCTGCGGACGTTGAAGCCGAGCGAGCAGCGTCCGCCGGAGTAGATCGCCTCGCCGCCGGCGATCAGCTTGCCGAGCGTCCCGGTCGTGCGGTTGATCTCCAGGCCGCCCGCGCGGGCGCCGGCCGCCGACTTGATCTCGGCGATCTCCGCGTCGGTCACGGTCGCGTCGGCGGTGACGACGACCTTGCCGCTCGCCGGGTCGGTGTACCACGCGGTGCCGACGACGTCCGCCGCCTCGACGGCGTCGGAGACCTGGGCGAGTTGGGTGCCGCTCAGCTTCGCGGGCGCCGTGTCGGCGACGGCCGCGGGCACGGTCAGCGCGGACGCGGCGACGAACGCGGACGCCACGGCGGCGATGCGGGCTCTCTTGGACAGCGTGCGGACAGCTCTCACTGCGACCTCCGAAGTGGGGGTTCAGGCTCGTTGGGGTGGCGGGCCTGCGGGGTGCACGGTGGTACGCCCGACCCTGGTTTGGTCATGGGCGCGTCAAGATTTGACATAGAAATCCTCAACTCCGCCCAGGAGACGGGGCAAGGTCGATTTCCGGACACCGAGCCACCACAACCCCCTGAGCCCCGCCCACCCCAACCCCCTCAAGCGAATCCCGATCACGCCGACGGAGACTCTCACCCCCTTACGCCCCCAGACGCCCCGTACGCCCCCTCCCCCTCCTGACCGATTCGCACCCTGGCGCCGGAACACCCCTCATGCGAAGGCCCCTTGCGACTGCGCCCCTCAGAGCCCCAACCACACCGGAACCGACGGCACCCCGGCCCCGAGCAGATCGGCCAGCAGCCCCGCGAGGTCCCTGGGCGAGAACAGCTCCGTCCCGTCGTACGCGGCGATCTCGTCGAGATGCCACCACCGTGTCCCGGAGATGTTCTCGGCGGCGAGTTCGGCGTCGGAGAACGCGCCCCGCGGCTCGAACACCGGGGTCCGCACGAGGTAGTAGTCGTTCGCGACTCCGTCGTACCCGGCGGCGGCATGCCCCGGAGCCACCACCCGCTGGCACCACACGAGCGGCGGCTCGCCCGGCATCTCGAAGCCGACCTCTTCCCTCAACTCCCGCCGCAGCGCGGCGAGCGGGGTCTCGCCCGGCTCCGCGCCGCCACCCGGTGTGATCCATACGACGACGCCCTCGGGTCCCGGGATCTCGCACCGGCACAACAGCACCCGCCCGCCCTCGTCGAGCAGCACGGCGCGGACCCCATGACGCAGCTTCGGAGAGACCATCCGCCCAGGGTACGAACCCGCTCTCGGCCCCGCTCACGGCCGGTCGTTCCGCCGAGACCTCCCGACCGGCTCCGCGAAGGCCCCACCCCTCACCGCCAGTCGAACGCCCCCACCCCTTGCGCCGGCTCCTCCGCAGGCGCCTGCGCCTTCTCCCACTCCGTGCGTCCCATGACGACCTCGGGGTCGAACATCACGATGACGCCGGCGATGAGGAGGAGGATGAGCGGGCCGGCGAGCATCGCCAGCATGAAGGAGAGCAGGTCGGCGGAGGACTGCCCGCCGACGGTGCCGTGCGCGGCGTGGACGCTGACCGCGGACATGCCGGTGTAGTGCATGACGGAGACGGCGGCGCCCATGACGAGGCTCGCGCCGAGCGTCGCCCACACGGCGCTGATGGAGACGGCGGCCCACAGGGCGGCGGTCGCGGCGACGACGGCGATCACGACGGAGAGGACGACGACGCCGGTGTCGTACTGGAGCCCGCCGTTGACCTGGAGCGCGCCCATGCCCATGTAGTGCATGGCGGCGACACCGAGCCCGGTGACGGTGCCGGCGATGCCGAGGTTGACGGCTCCGGCGCCCCGGTAGCCGACGAGGAAGACTCCGACGGAGACGACGACGATCGCGACGAGCAGGCTGAGCATGGTGAGGCCGGCGTCGTACCGCATCAGCTCGCCGTCGACGGTGAAGCCGATCATCGCGATGAAGTGCATGGTCCAGATGCCGCAGCCGAGCGATATCGCGCCGAGGGCGAGCCAGCCCCAGCGGCGTTCGCCGCCGGCCCGGCGCAGGGAGCGGGTGGTGCAGCGCAGGGCCAGGATCGAGCCGACGCACGCCATGACATAGGCGGCGACGGGGGTGACGAGACCGTAGTGGAACTCCGACAGGGTGGCGGTCAAGGTGCCGACGCCTCTCTACACGGGGTGGACGGGGTCGCCACGCACCCCTGCGACTGGATGACGAGATCCGGACAGGGGTATGGCAGGCGAAAGGGAGGCTGGAACAAGCCACTTGGCCGATTCCTTCACCATTCAATCACAACTCACCCATACGATCGTCGCATTAGCCGCTGTTATCCCCCCGACCCGGACATGCCCCACCTCGCCGGGACATGCCGAAACAGCCCCCGCGACATCTCGCGGTGGCTGAATCAGGTCCCTCAGGGGTTCACCGGGCGGGCGGCGGAGCCGTGCTCTCCCGCACCACGAGCCGCGTCGGCACCAGCGTCGTCCCGTGCGCCGGCCCGTCGTGCCGCATCTTCCGCAGCACCGCCCGCACGCACAGCCGCCCCACCTCGGCGAAGTCCTGGTGCAGCGTGGTCAGCGGCGGCAGGAACGACGACGCCTCCGGGATGTCGTCGAACCCGATGACACTGACGTCCTCGGGCACCCGCCGCCCGCGTTCGTGCAGCGCCCGCAGCAGCCCCAGCGCCATCTGGTCGTTCGCCGCGAAGACCGCCGTGCAGTCCTCCCGGTCCGCGAGGCCGAGCCCCGCCCGGTAGCCGGACTCCGCCGACCAGTCCCCGCTGACCAGCGGCGGCACCGGCCGCCCCGCCTTCGTCAGCGTGTCCCGCCAGGCGTCCGTCCGGCGCTGCGCCGCGAAGGAGTCCTCAGGCCCCGCGAGATGCCAGACGGTGTCGTGCCCGAGCCCCAGCAGATGCTGGACGGCCGTCCGGGTCCCCCCGGCCTGGTCGGTGTCGACGACGGTGTACCGCTCCCCCGCGTCGGAGTCGGCCACGACGACCTGGACGTAGGGCGGGAGGTTGATCGTCGCCGCGTCGAGGAGGTGCACCTCCATGATCACGATCACCGCGTCGACCGCGAGCTCCTCCAGCCGGGTGAAGGCGCCGCGCACCTCGTCCTGGGTGGGGACGGCGACCGGCAGGAGGGTCACCGCGTACCCCTCGGCGGCGGCGGAGTTGGCGATCGCCTCCAGTGTGCGGACGTTCCCGGTGGACGACAGCGAGAACGTGATCACGCCGAGCGTGCGGAACTCGCCGCGTTTCAGGGCGCGCGCGGCACTGTTCGGCCGGTAGCCCAACTCCCGCATCGCGTCGAGGACTTGGCGGCGGGTCTCCTCGGTGACACCCTCGTAGCCGTTCGACACCCGGGAGACGGTCTGGGAGGACACGCCGGCCACCCGGGCGACGTCGGCCATCGACACGCTCGCCCGCCTGCCCCTGTTCTCGGCAGGTCCGGACCCCTGTGCCGGGATGCTGTGTGTCGTGTCCATTTTCAACCCCCGGCCTCTTCCTTCACCACGCCGACCACTCTCTCCCCCGGAGACCCTTGACCTGCGTCATCGGAGGAGTGTAGACATGCCGCCATCAGATGTTTACGTAAACATAACAGCTCAGGTCTCTTTTTTTGCTGGCTGATGTTTACGTAAACATCGAGGCGGCGCCGCACCGGGTACCACGGGGCGTCGCGGGTTCCATGAGTGGACGAGCGAGGATCGATCATGAAGACGCTGCAACCGCCGGCCGCCGCCGAGCCGCGGCCGGCACCGCCCCCGGCGAAGGCGAGGACGGACCGCCGTTCCTGGACCGGCTGGGGGTTCATCGGCCCGTTCGTGGCCGTGTTCGCTCTCGTCTTCCTGGCGCCCATCGCGTACTCGATCTACCTGAGCCTCTTCCGCGACCAGCTCATCGGCGGGAACCACTTCGTCGGCCTGGACAACTACACCCAGGCGATCCAGGACTCCCAGTTCTGGGACTCCCTGGCCCGCGTCGGGCTCTTCCTGCTGATCCAGGTGCCGATCATGCTCGGCATCGCCCTGCTGGTCGCCCTCGCGCTGGACAGCGGGCGCCTGTACGGCAAGAGCTTCTTCCGGATCACGATCTTCCTGCCGTACGCGGTCCCCGCGGTGGTCGCCACCCTGATGTGGGGCTTCATGTACGGCACGAAGTACGGCCTGGTCCGTGACATCAACGACGCGTTCGGTGTGACCCTGCCGAACCTGCTCTCCCCGGACTGGGTGCTGGCCTCCATCGGCAACATCGTGACCTGGGAGTTCGTCGGCTACAACATGCTGATCTTCTACTCGGCGCTGCGGGTCATCCCGACCTCGCTGTACGAGGCGGCGGAGATCGACGGGGCCGGCCAGTGGCGGATCGTCCGCTCGATCAAGCTGCCCGCGATCCGGGGCTCGATCGTCATCGCGACGATCTTCTCGATCATCGGCAGCTTCCAGCTCTTCAACGAGCCGAGCATCCTGCGTCCGCTCGCGCCGAACGCGCTGACGACCGACTACACGCCGAACTTCTACACGTACTCGCTGTCCTTCAACGGCCAGCAGCACAACTACTCGGCGACGGTCGCCATCATCATGGGTGTCATCACCATGATCGTCGCCTACGTCGTCCAGCTGCGCGGCATGCGCAAGGGAGCGTGACAAGCGATGACCACCTCTGTCACCCCCACGCCCGCGAAGAGCGCGCCGAAGCTGCGCACGCCCCGCAAGAAGGGGTACGTGCCCGGCAGGCCCCGGCGCAGCAAGCTGCTGACCGGCCTGATGGCCCTGATGGTGCTGTACACCGTCGTCCCGCTGCTGTGGCTGATCATCAGCTCCACCAAGACGCAGGACGGTCTGGCCGACTCCAACGGCCTGTGGTTCGCGAAGCACTTCGCGCTGTGGAGCAACATCAGCGACACGTTCACCTACCACGACGGCATCTTCGGCCGCTGGCTGCTGAACACCCTGCTGTACGTCGTCCTCGGCGCGGGCGGCGCGACGCTCCTCGCGGTGCTCGGCGGGTACGCGCTGGCGAAGTTCGACTTCCCCGGCAAGAAGGGCATCTTCGCCGTCGTGATCGGCGCGGTCGCGGTGCCGGGTACGGCGCTCGCGGTGCCGACGTTCCTCATGTTCAGCAAGATGGGGCTGACCGACACCCCGTGGGCGGTCATCATCCCGTCCCTGGTGTCGCCGTTCGGCCTGTACCTCATGTGGGTGTTCGCGGCCGAGGCGATCCCGACGGAGCTGCTGGAGGCGGCCCGCATGGACGGCGCCGGGGAGGTGCGGACCTTCTTCCAGGTCGCGCTGCCCCTGCTGGCGCCCGGCATCGTCACGGTCCTGCTGTTCACGACCGTCGCCACGTGGAACAACTACTTCCTGCCCCTGATCATGTTGAAGGACCCGAACTGGTACCCGCTCACCCTGGGGCTCAGTTCCTGGAGCGCGCAGGCGCAGACGATCGGCGGTGACGTGATCTTCAACCTGGTGATCACCGGCTCGCTGCTGACGATCCTGCCGCTGATCGCCGTGTTCCTCCTTCTCCAGAAGTACTGGCAGTCCGGTCTCGCGGCCGGAAGCGTCAAGGAATGACCCCCAAGACCCCACGCGACACGCACCACCCCCACCCTCACCCGACCCACCCACGAAGAAGTGGAAGCACCATGCGCAGAACAACGAGCCGTGTCCTTCGCGGCGTCGCTCTCGTCTCCGTCCTGGCCGTCGGCAGCGCCGCCTGCGGCAGCTCGGACGGCGACTCGGAGCAGAAGGCCGTCTCCGCCGGGGACCTCCAGACGGCCCTGGACAAGGGCGGTGACATCACGGTCTGGGCCTGGGAGCCCACCCTGAAGACCGTGGCCGCCGACTTCCAGAAGAAGTACCCGAAGGTCAAGGTCAACCTGGTCGGCGAGCGCTCCGGCGACAAGCACTACACGGCGCTGTCGAACGCGATCTCGGCCGGCAAGGGCGTCCCGGACGTCGCCCAGGTCGAGTACTTCGCCGTCGGCCAGTACTCGCTCACCAAGGGCCTCACCGACCTGTCGAAGTTCGGCGCGGACAAGCTCTCCGCGAAGTACACGCCGGGCCCGTGGAACGCCGTCAGCGACGGCTCCAAGGTCTGGGGTCTGCCGATGGACTCCGGCCCGATGGCGCTGTTCTACAACAAGCAGGTCTTCGACAAGTACAAGATCGCCGTCCCGACCACGTGGGACGAGTACCTGGACGCGGCCCGCAAGCTCCACAAGGCCGACCCGAAGGCGTACATCGCCAACGACACCGGTGACGCGGGCTTCACGACCTCCATGCTGTGGCAGGCCGGCTCGCGCCCGTACAAGGTCGACGGCACCAAGGTCGGCATCAACTTCGACGACGCGGGCGCGAAGAAGTTCGAGACGGTCTGGCAGACGCTGATCAACGAGAAGCTCCTCGCCCCGGTCACCGGCTGGACCGACGACTGGTACAAGGGCCTCGGCGACGGCACCATCGCGACGCTGGCGACCGGCGCCTGGATGCCGGCGAACTTCGTCACCGGTGTCCCCGGTGCCTCCGGCCAGTGGCGTGCCGCGGCCATGCCGCAGTGGGCCAAGGGCGAGAAGGCGAGCGCGGAGAACGGCGGCAGCTCGCTGACCGTCCCGGCGCTGGCGAAGAACAAGGAGCTGGCATACGCGTTCGTCGAGTACGCGAACTCCGGTGACGGTGTCGCCTCCCGCGTCTCCGAGGGCGCCTTCCCCGCCACCAAGGCGGAGCTGGAGTCCCCCGCGTTCCAGAGCAAGAAGTTCGACTACTTCGGCGGCCAGGAGGCGAACAAGATCTTCGCCGAGTCGGCGGCGAACGTGGCGAGCGACTGGAAGTACCTTCCGTTCCAGCCGTACGCCAACTCGATCTTCAACGACACGGTCGGCAAGGCGTACGTGTCCTCCACGACGCTGGCCCAGGGCCTGAAGGCGTGGCAGGACGCGTCGGTCAAGTACGGCAACGAGCAGGGCTTCACGATCGAGAAGTAGTTCTCGTCACCGGAGCAGTCTCAGAACGACCGGGCGGCGCGGCCGTGTGCCGCGCCGCCCCCGTGCACCACCCTTGGGAAGGACCGCCATGATCTCCACCCTCCACGCCCGCGCCCTGCGCGGGACGGACGGTGACCCCGCTCCGCGCTTCGGCTACGGCGCCGACTACAACCCCGAGCAGTGGCCCCGGGAGGTGTGGGAGGAGGACATCCGCCTGATGCGGGAGGCGGGCGTCAACGTCGTCTCCGTGGCGATCTTCTCCTGGGCGCGCCTCCAGCCCGGTCCCGACAGCTGGGACTTCGGCTGGCTCGACGAGGTCATGGACCTGCTGCACGCCGGCGGCATAGGCGTCGACCTGGCGACGGCGACCGCGTCCCCGCCGCCGTGGCTGACGACGGCCCACCCGGAGATCCTCCCGGTCACGCAGACCGGCGAGACCCTGTGGCCGGGCGCCCGCCAGCACTGGCGGCCGACCTCCCCGGTCTTCCGCGAGCACGCGCTGCGTCTGGTGCGCGCGATGGCGGACCGCTACAAGGACCACCCGGCGCTGGTCGCCTGGCACGTCTCGAACGAGCTGGGCTGCCACAACATCTACGACTTCTCGGACGACGCCGCGCGCGCCTTCCGGGGCTGGCTGCGCGCCCGCTACGGCACGCTGGAGGCCCTCAACCACGCCTGGGGGACAGCATTCTGGTCGCAGCGCTACACCGACTGGGAGCAGATCCTGCCGCCCCGGCTCGCGGCCTCGCACCCGAACCCGACGCAGCAGCTCGACTTCAAGCGGTTCTCCTCGGACGTCCTCAAGGACTACCTGCGCGAGGAGCGCGACATCCTGAAGGAGATCACGCCGGACGTCCCGGTCACCACGAACTTCATGGTGATGGGCGAGACGAAGGGCATGGACTACGCGGACTGGGCGGCGGAGATCGACTTCGTCTCCAACGACCACTACGTCCACCCCGGCCCGCAGTCGCGCGACGAGCTGTCGTTCTCCGCGAACCTGACGAGCGGTATCGCGGGCGGCAAGCCGTGGTTCCTGATGGAGCACTCCACCAGCGCCGTGAACTGGCAGCCGGTGAACGTCGCCAAGCGGCCCGGAGAGATGGCGCGCGACGCCCTGCTGCACGTGGCGCACGGCGCGGACGCCGTCTGCTACTTCCAGTGGCGGCAGTCGGCGGCGGGCGCCGAGAAGTACCACTCGGCGATGGTTCCGCACGCCGGTGAGGACAGCGAGGTCTTCCGCGCGGTCGCCCAGCTCGGCGCGACCCTCAAGACCCTCGCCCCGGTGGCCGGTTCGGACCGTGAGTCCGCGCGGGTCGGCATCGTCTTCGACTGGGACTCGTGGTGGGCGAGCGAGCAGGACTCGCACCCCACCGCGCTCCTCAAGTACCGCCAGGAGGGCCTGGACTGGTACTCGGCGCTCCTCGCGCTGGGCGTGCGCGCCGACCTGATCACCAAGCGCACCGACTTCTCCCGCTACGACGTCCTGATCACGCCGATCCTGCACGTGATGCCGGCCGAGCTCGCCAAGGAGCTGACCCGGTACGCCGAACAGGGCGGCCACCTCGTGTCGACGTACTTCTCGGCCGTCGTCGACGAGAACGACCACATCTGGCTGGGCGGTTACCCCGGCGCGCTGCGCGATCTGCTCGGCATCCGCGTCGAGGAGTTCGGCCCGCTCCTGGAGGGCCAGTCGGTCGCGCTGGACGACGGCACGACCGGCACCCTGTGGACCGACCGCATCACCCTGGCCGACGAGGCCACCGAGGTCCTCGCCCGCTACGAGTCGGGCGACCAGTCCGGCCGTCCGGCGGTCACGCGCCGTACGACGGGCGGGGGTTCGGCGTCGTACGTGTCGACGCGCCTCGGTGTCGAGGGGCTCACGGCGCTGCTGCCGAAGCTGCTCGCGCCCGCCGGCGTGGAGAGCGAACTGCCGGCCGAGGCTCGGGGGCGTGTGGAGCTGGCCGTGCGCAAGGGTGCCGAGGAGAGGTTCCTGTTCCTCGTCAACCGCACGGACGACACGGTCGACCTGGGCGCGTTCGCCGGTGAGGTGCTGTACGGGTCCTTGGTCCTCGGACCGCGTGAAGTGACCGTCGTACGGCGTCCGCTCGCCTGATCTCCCCTCCCCTCACATCCCCCCACATCTCCGACTCCCCGGGCGACGTGTGTCCGTCCGCCCGGGGTCACCCCCTCCTGCCCGTCCGGCGGGAGGGGCCACCGCAGCGTTTCCACCTATGAAGCTGGGAGCAACACGATGGCACGACTCACCCGCAACAGACGGTTCCTCGGGGCGGCCTCGATGACCGCGCTGGCGACCGGGGCGGCCCTGCTGACCGTCCCCGCGCCGCTCGCGCAGGCCGACACCGTCACCCCGACGGTGACCGTCCAGCCGGACCCGTCGTACAAGCAGGACAAGTTCGAGGGCTGGGGCACCAGCCTGGTGTGGTTCGCCAACGCGACCGGCGACTACCCGAAGGAGGTCCGCGAGAAGCTCGCGAAGCTCCTGTTCGGGGACGACGGGCTCGCGCTGAACATCGCGCGGTACAACATCGGCGGCGGCAACGCCCCCGACGTGAAGGACTACCTGCGGGCCGGCGGCGCCGTCGAGGGCTGGTGGAAGGCCCCGGCGGGCACCACCCGCACCGACACGAGCTGGTGGAACGCGGACGACCCGGCCGACTGGAACCCCAAGGCGGACGCGACCCAGCGCTGGTGGGTCGACCACATCAAGAAGGACATCACGCACTGGGAGACGTTCTCCAACTCCCCGCCGTGGTTCATGACGGTCAGCGGCTACGTCTCCGGCGGGTTCAACGCCAACGACGAGCAGCTGAAGGAGAGTTCGGTGAACGACTTCGCCGCCTACCTCGCTGGGGCGACGAAGCGGCTGGAGAAGTCCTCCGGGATCAAGGTCGACACCGTCGACCCGTTCAACGAGCCCAACACCGGCTACTGGGGGACGCGCCTGGACGCGAACGGCCAGCCGGTGGGCGGCCGTCAGGAGGGCGCGCACATCGGCCCGGCCATGCAGGAGAAGGTCCTCGCGGCGCTCGCCCCCGCGCTGAAGAAGGCCAAGGTCGGCGCCGAGATCTCGGCGATGGACGAGACCAACCCCGGTCTGTTCGCGACGAACTGGAACTCCTACTCGCAGGCGTCCAAGGACCTCGTCGGCCAGCTGAACGTCCACACCTACGGCACCGGCCAGCGCACCACCGTGCGCGACCTCGCCAAGGCGGCCGACAAGCCGCTGTGGATGAGCGAGGTCGAGGGCGACTGGGGCGACGGGCAGAGCTTCACGGACATGCGTCCGGGTCTCGGTCTCGCCCAGCAGATGGTGAACGACCTGCGTGAGCTGGAGCCCAAGGCGTGGGTGTTCTGGCAGCCGGTCGAGGACTACGACAACATGAAGCCGGGCGGCGAGTCCGCCAAGGGCGGCAACTGGGGCTCCATCCAGCTCCCGTTCAGCTGCACCTCCAAGGACACGCTGAAGTCGTGCCCGATCTACACGAACACCAAGTTCGACACGGCCCGTAACTTCACGCACTTCATCAAGCCGGGCGACAGCCTGGTCAAGGTGGACGACACCTCCAGCGCCGCCGCGGTGACCAAGGACGGCAAGGGCGCCTCGCTGGTCCACGTCAACTCGACGACCGCGCCCCGCAACGTCGTCATCGACCTGTCGCGGTTCGGGAAGATCGACCGCAAGGCGACGGTCACGCCGACCGTCACGGACGCCGCGGGCAAGCTCGTCAAGCAGTCCGCGGTGAAGGTCGTCGACGGCCGGGCCACGTTCACGGTCCCCGCGCAGTCGGTGACGTCGTTCGCGGTCAAGGGCGTCTCCGGTGTCGCGCCGGACGCGAGCCTGTTCAGCAAGGGCAAGGCGTACACGCTGACCGGCGTCCAGTCGAACAAGTCGATGACCGTCGGTTCCAACGGCACCAACCTGACCATCAACTCGGCGAACGGGGCGGTCGCCCAGCAGTGGCGTCTGGAGCAGGTGTACGGCACGACGGGCAACCGTCTGCGGTACGTCTTCACGAACCCGGCGGAGGGCAAGCGGCTCGCCGTGCGCAGCGACGTGCCGGTGATCGAGGCGGACACCGGCAAGCGTGACGCCGCGACCGAGTGGATTCTGTCCACCACGGGCGACGGCACCTGGACCCTGGTGAACGCCGCGACCGGCCGGCTCCTCGAAGTCGGCGGCCAGGCCACCGGCGAGGGCGCCGCGGTGACCACCTGGTACGGCAACTCCGGCTCGAACCAGCGCTGGCGGATCGCCCGCGTGAACTGACCCGGACACGACGAAGGGGCCCCTCGTGGAGGGGCCCCTTTCTCGTGTCCCGCCTCTCAGGTGCCGGTGGGCACGGGGCTCGGTCCGCTCCCGGTGAGCTGCACGATCTCCCCGCCGATCTCCGGCTGGATCTTCTTCAGCACGTCGACCTTCCCGCCGACCGCCCACTGCGGGCCCACGATGTACGTTCCGCCGTAGATGGCCGCCGCGTCCAGCCAGGTGTCCTTGAGGCTGTCCTTCGGGAACGTGGCGATGATGTAGTCGCCCTGTCCGGTCCGGCAGCTGCCCTGGCGCAGTTCGGCGGCCTCGATGCGGATGACGGCCGTGCAGCCGGTCATCCCCGCGATGATCTCGACCTTCGCGGGCGCGACGACCTGGACGGCGGCGGCCGGTTCGGTGGACCCGGACGCCTTCGCCGCGGGCTTGCCGTCCCCTCCCCCGCAGGCGGTCAGCAGGAACAGCAGGGAGAGCGCGGCGACGCCTCGGGCGGTGTGGGGCACGGCGGTTGCTCCGGGTCCGGATGGGGGGTGCGTACGTCACTGGTACGGACGGACGCCCCCGGGTGTTCAGCGCCGCCTGCTGCCCGGGTGCCTGCGGTGCGGGTCGAAGAGGGTGGCGGCCATGCCCGCGCCGACCAGCCCGGTCGCCAGCAGCAGCCCGTGGGGCAGGGCGATGCCGACGAGGAGCAGGGCGCCCGCCCCGGCCAGGGCCCACCAGGCGCGCCCGCGACGGTACTCGCGGGGGCGCTGTGGCCGGCCGTCGGCCAGGGCTCGGGCGAAGCGGGCGTCGTCGCGTTCCGTCGCGGACGCCAGGGCCTCCAGGCGGTCTTTCTCGCCGTCGGACACGGGTCCTCCCGTCCGGGCCCGTACGGGGCCCTGCTCCCTTGAGGGGCCGTTACCGGTCGGGGGCGGTGACGGGGTCCCTCACCTCTTTCTCGCTCTCGCGCGCTTCCCTGGGTTCTTCCGCCGCGCCGCCGTTCCCAGTCGTCACCGCGGCCTTGTCGCCCGGTTCGTCGTCGGTGTGCACGCGTCCCGCCGCGAGCGGCCCGAGCACGGCGAGGACGAGGACGTACCCGGCGATGAACGGCGCGAGCCGGTTGTCCAGCCCCGCGTTGGCCGCCATCGCGGCGAGGATCAGGGCGAACTCGCCGCGCGCGAGGAGGGTCGTGGCGATGAGGACCGCCTCGCGGGCCCGGTAGCCGTACAGGCGTGCCACGACGAGCCCGGCGGCGATGTTCATGGCGAGCGTGAGGACCACCGCGATGACGACCGGGACGGCGACGGCCGCGAAGTCCCCGGGGTCGATGGCGAGTCCGAAGGCGAAGAAGAAGATCGCCGCGAACGCGTCCCGCAGTGGATGCACCAGTTTGCGGATGCGTGGCCCGGAGGGGGTGCCGCCGAAGATGAGGCCGACCATGAACGCGCCGATCGCGTCCGCGACCCCGAGGTACTCGGAGACGCCCGCGACGAAGACGGCGGCGCCGAGGAAGCTGATGACGAGGAGTTCGTCGTCGCGGACGTGGATCAGCCGGGCGACCAGGCGGGTGCCGTAGCGGGCGGCGGTCGCGAGGAGCAGCAGGAAGCCGAACGCCTTCGTGACCTGCCAGGCGATCTCCAGTCCGCCTTCCGCGCCGCTGATGACGGGCTGGAGGACGGCGAGGTAGAGAGCGAGGAAGATGTCCTCGACGACGATGACACCGAGGACGATCTTCGTTCCGGGGTGTCCGATGCGGCCGAGGTCGATGAGGATCTTCGTGACGATCGCGGACGACGAGATGCCGAGGACGCCCGCAAGGACCAGCGCCTCACGCGCCCCCCAGCCCAGGCCGAACCCGAAGGCGAGACCCGCGCCGACGTTGAGGACGAGGTAGCTGCCGCCCGCGAGGAGGAGCCGTTTGCCGCCGTTCTTGAGGTCGTCGACGTGGAATTCGAGGCCGAGGTAGAACAGCAGGAGCACGAGGCCGAGCGCGGAGAGCATCTCGAAGTCGTGCGAGTCCTGCACGAGCACGAGCCCCGGTGTGTGGGGGCCGAGCAGGATTCCGGCGAGGGTGAACAGGGGGATGGTGGGGAGCCCGAACCTGTTGCCGAGCCGGGCGAGGACGGCGGCGGCGAGGAAGGCTCCGCCGAGGGCCAGCAGCGAGTCAGCGTGTCCCATGGGTCACCTCCCGCCGCCGGGCGTCGGGACGGGGTCGTACTGCGCGTGGGGAGTGGATGGGCTGTCCTCCTGGAACGACGAGGTTGGACGACCCGGGTCCGGTCTCCCCGGGCCTTCGTCCACCCTGTCATTCCGGAGGCACTCCCCGGTATCGGGGACGACACCCATATCCCGCCCGCGCGGGAGGTGTTCAGCCGCCCAGTGCGTCCAGGACGACCGTGCGCGCCTCCTCCTGCACCCGGGCGAGGTGCTCGGGGCCGTTGAAGGACTCGGCGTAGATCTTGTACACGTCCTCGGTGCCGGAGGGCCGTGCCGCGAACCAGGAGTTCGGGGTCATGACCTTGATCCCGCCGAGCGCGGCGCCGTTCCCGGGCGCTTCGGTGAGCACGCCGGTCACCTCCTCCCCGGCGAGGGTGCGGGCGGTGACCTGGGCCGGGGACAGCTTCGCGAGGAGCGCCTTCTCCTCGCGGGTGGCGGGCGCGTCGATGCGGGCGTAGGCGGGGGCGCCGAACCGCTCGGTGAGCCCGGCGTAGAGCTGCGAGGGCGTCTTCCCGGTGACGGCGGTGATCTCGGAGGCGAGCAGCGCGAGGATGATGCCGTCCTTGTCGGTGGTCCACACCGAGCCGTCGCGGCGCAGGAAGGAGGCGCCGGCGGACTCCTCGCCGCCGAAGCCGAGCGTCCCGCCGACGAGTCCGTCCACGAACCACTTGAAGCCGACGGGGACTTCCACGAGGGTGCGGCCGAGGTCGGCTGCGACGCGGTCGATCATCGACGAGGAGACCAGGGTCTTGCCGATGCCGGTACCGGCGGGCCAGTCGGCGCGGTGCCGGTAGAGGTGGTCGATGGCGACGGCGAGGTAGTGGTTGGGGTTCATCAGGCCGGCGTCGGGGGTGACGATGCCGTGCCGGTCGGCGTCGGCGTCGTTGCCGGTCGCGATGTCGTAGCGGTCGCGCTGCGCGATGAGGGAGGCCATCGCGTCCGGGGAGGAGCAGTCCATGCGGATCTTGCCGTCCCAGTCCAGCGTCATGAACCGCCAGGTGGGGTCGGTGTGCGGGTTGACGACCGTCAGGTCGAGGCGGTGCTCCTCGGCGATGCGGCCCCAGTAGTCGACGGAGGCGCCGCCGAGCGGGTCGGCGCCGATACGGACCCCGGCCGCGCGGATCGCGTCGAGGTCTAGGACGTTCGGGAGGTCGGCGACGTACGTGCCGAGGAAGTCGTAGCGGCCGGTCGTGTCCGCGGCGAGGGCCTGGGTGTACGGGAGGCGGCGGACGTCCTTCAGGCCGGCGGCGATGATCCGGTTGGCGCGGTCCTGAATCCAGGAGGTGGCGTCGGAGGCGGCAGGGCCGCCGGACGGGGGGTTGTACTTGAAGCCGCCGTCGGCGGGCGGGTTGTGCGAGGGGGTGACGACGACGCCGTCCGCGAGGCCCGTGGCGCGGCCCTTGTTGTGGGCGAGGATCGCGTGCGAGACGGCCGGGGTGGGGGTGTAGCCGTCGGCGCTGTCGATCAGGACGGTGACGCCGTTCGCGGCGAACACCTCCAGCGCGGTGACCCGGGCGGGTTCGGAGAGGGCGTGGGTGTCGGCGCCGAGGAACAGCGGTCCGTCGGTGCCCTGCGCGCTGCGGTACTCGACGATGGCCTGGCTGGTGGCGGCGATGTGGTCCTCGTTGAACGCGGTGTTCAGCGCGGAGCCGCGGTGGCCCGAGGTGCCGAAGGCGACGCGCTGGCCGATCTCCGCCGGGTCGGGGTGCAGCGCGTAGTACGCGGTGACCAGCCGGGCCACGTCGACAAGGTCCTCGGCTTCGGCCGGCTTACCCGCTCGCTCGTGCCGCATGGGTGGGTTCCTCCGCATCGGTTCGTTCCCTGGTGGGGGTCATCTTCCCTCGTCAGGAAGGTAACGGGGAACCCGGGGTGGGCACTGTCAGCATCCTGTCACCGCTCTGAGGGCGGCCAGCGTCTCCCGCATCAGCGGACCGATCCCGGGGCCGTCGCCCTCCTCGATCCAGCGCGCGAAGGCGACCTTGAAGACGGCGGTGCCCGCCTCGCCCGCGAGGGACGCCTCGCGGACCGGTACGCCGCGCTCGCGCAGGGCGGCGGAGAGCGCGGCGGAGAAGTGCGCGAGCTTGATCAGTTCGCGTTCCCGGAGTTCGGGGTGGGCGTCGATGACGGCCTGCCGGCGGCGGGCGTAGGAGCGGCGGGTCTCGGGGAAGTCCTCGGCGGTCGCGTCCAGGACGGCGACGACGACGTCGAGGGGAGGCGCGTCGGCGGGCACGCCGGCGGCGGCGGTCGCGATCCGTTCGAGGAGCTGGGCGGTGCCGCCGAAGAGGACCTCGCGCTTGTCGGCGTAGTGCCGGAAGAAGGTGCGCTCGGTGAGGCCGGCCCGCTGGGCGATCTCGGCGACCGTCGTGCGCTCGAAGCCGCGCTCGTCGTACAGATCGAGCGCCGCTCTGGCGAGGCGTCCTCGCGCGTCGGGCTGCCATCGGCTCATGGCGGGATCTTATCCCGCGGATCTGTTTCTCCATGACAGTGACTGACATCAGGTGTACGGTCGATGACAGTGACTGACATCGACTTGTTCGAGGGGTTTCCCATGCGTGTTTTCGTGACAGGCGCGTCCGGCTGGATCGGTTCGGCTCTCGTGCCCGAACTGCTGGGCGCCGGGCACGAGGTGACCGGCCTCGCGCGGTCGGACTCCTCGGCGGACGCCCTGAAGGCGGCCGGCGCCGAGGTGGTCCGGGGTTCGCTGGACGACCTCGACGTCCTGCGGGACGCGGCGGCCGGGTCGGACGGGGTGGTGCATCTGGCGTTCGCGCACGACGTGGCGTTCGGCGGGGGCTTCGACCGCGCGGCCGGAATGGACCGGCTGACGATCGACGCGTTCGGGGACGCGCTGGCCGGCTCGGACCGGCCGTTCGTGCTGGCGTCGGGGTTGATGCTGATCGCGCCGGGCCGGGTGGCGACGGAGTCCGATCTCGCCGCCGACGGTCCGGCGACGGGTCCGCACGTCCGCCACCACAACGCGGTGGCGACGGTCGCTCTCGCCGAGCGCGGGGTGCGGTCCTCGGTGCTGCGGCTGCCGCCGACCGTGCACGGGGACGGGGACGCCGGGTTCATGGCGACCCTGGTCGACATCGCCCGTGCGCGCGGGGCGGCCGGGTACGTGGGCGACGGCACCGTCCGCTGGCCCGCCGGGCACCGCTCCGACGTGGCCCGGCTGTTCCGGCTGGCGCTGGAGCAGGCTCCGGCGGGTTCGGTGCTGCACGGCAACGCCGAGACCGGGGTGGAGCTGCGCGAGGTCGCGGAGGCGATCGGACGCGGGCTCGGGGTACCGGCCGTCTCCGTCCCGGCGGAGGAGGCCGAGGCGCACTTCGGCTGGCTCGCCTCGTTCTTCGGCCTCGACTCCCCCGCGTCGAGCGCCCACACCCAGGAGCTGCTGGGGTGGACGCCCGAGGGGCCCGGTCTGATCGCGGACCTCGACGCGGGGCACTACTTCACGGAGGGACGCACGGGGGCGTTCTTCCAGGGCTGAGGCTCAGCGGGAGGGGGTTCCTGCCGGGCTGAGCCTCAGCGGGGGGCGCGCCTGACGCCCTGCCGGGCTGAGCCTCAGCGGGGGCGTGCCTGGCGGGCCTCGGCTCAGCGGACCTCGACCAGCAGGTCACCGCCCTCCACCTGCTGGATGCGGTTGATGGCGAGCCGGGTCACGCGGCCCGCCGTCGGGGCCGTGATCGTCGCCTCCATCTTCATCGCCTCGATGGTCGCGACGGTCGCCCCGGCGGCCACCTCGTCCCCCTCGGCGACGGCCAGCGTCACCACCCCGGCGAACGGCGCGGCGACGTGCCCGGAGTCGGAACGGTCGGCCTTCTCGGTGGCGGGGACGTCGGAGGCGGCGGACCGGTCGCGGACCTGGATCGGCCGCAGCTGCCCGTTGAGGCCCGCCATGACGGTCCGCATCCCGCGTTCGTCGGCCTCCCCGATCGCCTGGAGCTCGATCAGCAGCCGCACCCCGGGCTCCAGGTCGACGGCGTACTCCTTGCCCGGGCGCAGCCCGTAGAAGAAGTCCTTGCTGTCGAGGACGCTGGTGTCGCCGTACGCCTGCCGGTGGGTCTCGAAGTCGCGGGTCGGGCCGGGGAACAGGAGCCGGTTGAGGGTGGTCCGGCGGTGCTTCTCCAGCCCCTCGCGGTCCTCGGTCGTCAGCTCCTGCACGGGCTTCGCGGCGGGCCGGCCCTGGAGGGCGCGCGTGCGGAACGGCTCGGGCCAGCCGCCGGGCGGCGTGCCCAGCTCACCGCGCAGGAACCCGATCACCGAGTCCGGGATGTCGAACCGGTCCGGGGTCTCCTCGAAGTCCTCCGGCGCGACCCCGGCCCCGACGAGGTGCAGGGCGAGGTCCCCGACGACCTTGGAGGACGGCGTCACCTTCACCAGCCGGCCGAGGATGCGGTCGGCGGCGGCGTACATCGACTCGATGTCCTCGAACCGGTCCCCGAGCCCGAGCGCGACGGCCTGGGTGCGCAGGTTGGAGAGCTGCCCGCCCGGGATCTCGTGGTGGTAGACCCGCCCGGTGGGCGAGGCGAGCCCCGCCTCGAAGGGCGCGTACACCCGCCGCACGCTCTCCCAGTACGGCTCCAGGTCGCCGACGGCCTGGAGGTCGAGCCCGGTCGTGCGCTCGGAGTGGTCGGTCGCGGCGACGATCGCGGACAGCGACGGCTGCGAGGTCGTCCCGGCCATGGACGCCACGGCCCCGTCGACCGCGTCCACGCCCGCGCCGATCGCCGCGAGGTAGGTCGCGAGCTGGCCGCCCGCCGTGTCGTGCGTGTGCAGGTGGACCGGCAGCCCGAACTCCCGGCGCAGCGCGGACACGAGCGTCGCGGCGGCCGGCGCCCGCAGCAGCCCGGCCATGTCCTTCACCGCGAGGACGTGCGCCCCGGCCTCGACGATCCGCTCGGCGAGCCGCAGGTAGTAGTCGAGGGTGTAGAGCCGCTCCCCCGGGTCCGACAGGTCGGCGGTGTAGCACAGGGCGACCTCCGCGACGGCCGTCCCCGTCTGCCGTACGGCGTCGATCGCGGGCCGCATCTGGTCGACGTCGTTGAGGGCGTCGAAGATGCGGAAGATGTCGATGCCGGTGGCGGCGGCCTCCTCGACGAACGCGTCGGTGACCTCGGTGGGGTAGGGGGTGTAGCCGACGGTGTTCCGGCCGCGCAGCAGCATCTGGAGGCAGATGTTCGGCACGGCCTCGCGCAGCGCCGCGAGCCGCTCCCAGGGGTCCTCGGCGAGGAACCTGAGGGCCACGTCGTAGGTCGCGCCGCCCCAGCACTCCAGGGAGAGCAGGTCGGGGAGGGTGCGGGCGACCAGCGGCGCGGAGGCGAGCAGGTCCTTGGTGCGGACGCGGGTCGCCAGCAGGGACTGGTGGGCGTCGCGGAACGTGGTGTCGGTGACGCCGAGTTCGGGTGTCTCGCGCATCCAGCGGGCGAACCCCTCGGGGCCCAGCTCGATCAGGCGCTGGCGGGAGCCGGCCGGGGGTTCGCCCTGCGGGGTGCGCGGCAGCTTCGCCAACGGGTCGAGGAGGTCGGGGCGTTCGCCGTGCGGCTTGTTGACGGTGACGTCGGCGAGGTAGGTGAGGAGCTTGGTGCCCCGGTCGGCGGAGGTGCGTGCCGTCAGGAGGTGGGGGCGCTGCTCGATGAACGACGTGGTGACGCGGCCCGCCTGGAAGTCGGCGTCGTCCAGCACGGCTTGCAGGAAGGGGATGTTGGTGGCGACACCCCGGATGCGGAACTCGGCGACCGCGCGCCGGGCCCGGCCGATCGCGGACCTGAAGTCCCGGCCCCGGCAGGTGAGTTTCACCAGCATCGAGTCGAAGTGCGCGCTGATCTCCGTACCGGCGTGGGTCGTTCCGCCGTCCAGCCGGATGCCTGAACCACCCGGTGAACGGTAGGCGCTGATGCGGCCGGTGTCGGGGCGGAAGCCGTTGGCGGGGTCCTCGGTGGTGATCCGGCACTGGAGGGCCGCGCCGTGCAGCTTGACCGTCTCCTGCGAGAGCCCGAGGTCGGCCAGCGTCTCGCCGGAGGCGATACGGAGCTGGGCCTGCACGAGGTCGACGTCGGTGACCTCCTCGGTGACCGTGTGCTCGACCTGGATGCGCGGGTTCATCTCGATGAAGACGTGGTTGCCGTCCGGGTCGAGGAGGAACTCGACGGTGCCCGCGTTGCGGTAGCCGATCTCGCGGGCGAAGCGGACGGCGTCGGCGCACATCCGGTCGCGCAGCGCCGGGTCCAGGTTGGGCGCGGGGGCCAGCTCGATGACCTTCTGGTGGCGCCGCTGGAGCGAACAGTCGCGCTCGTAGAGGTGGATGACGTTGCCGTCGCCGTCCGCGAGGATCTGCACCTCGATGTGGCGGGGGTCGACGACGGCCTTCTCCAGGAAGACCGTCGGGTCGCCGAACGCGGACGCCGCCTCGCGGGACGCGGCCTCGATGGACTCGCGCAGCACGGCCCGGTCCTCGACGCGCCGCATGCCACGGCCGCCGCCGCCCGCGACGGCCTTCACGAACACTGGGAAGCCGATCTCCTCGGCGGCGGCGACGAGTTCGTCGACGTCGTTGGAGGGCGCGGACGAGCCGAGCACCGGGACCCCGGCGGCGCGGGCTGCGGCCACGGCGCTCGCCTTGTTGCCGGTCAGCTCCAGGGTGCGGGCGTCCGGGCCGACGAACGTGATCCCGGCCTCCTCGCAGGCGCGGGCGAGTTCGGGGTTCTCGGAGAGGAAGCCGTACCCCGGGTAGACGGCGTCGGCGCCCGCGCGCCGGGCGGCGGCGACGATCTCCTCGACCGACAGGTAGGCCCGCACCGGGTGGCCGGGCTCGCCGATCTCGTACGCCTCGTCGGCCTTGAGGCGGTGCAGCGAGTTGCGGTCCTCGTGCGGGAACACGGCGACCGTGCGGGCCCCCAGTTCGTACCCGGCGCGGAACGCCCTGATCGCGATCTCGCCTCGGTTGGCGACCAGCACCTTGCGGAACATCCCGAATCCCTTCGCCGGTGTCGTGACCCATCGTGTCGGCGCCGAGGTCACAGGTCCATGTGACCCGGACCACCCCGCCGCCGTCCGGGGAACGAGCACACGATCGGCGGTGTCGGCGGCGCCAACTATGCTCCGCGCATGAACGACGCGGACAGCCGCAGACGGATCGTCGACGGGCGCTTCCAGTTGGAGGCGCGGCTCGGCGGTGGCGGCATGGGCATGGTGTGGCGGGCCACCGACCTGGTGCTGCACCGCAGTGTGGCCGTGAAGGAGGTCCGCCCGCCGGACCCCGACCTCGCGGAGTACGACCCGGAGGCCGCCCGGCAGTTGCGGCAGCGGGTGCTGCGCGAGGCGCGGGCGCTGGCCCGGCTCGACCATCCCGGGGTCGTCACGATCCATCACATCGTCGACGAGGGCGAGGGAACCTACCCCTGGATCGTCATGGAGCTGGTCCCCGGCGGCTCCCTCGCCGACCGGCTCGCGGAGGGCCCGATGGGTCCCGTGGAGGCCGCCCGGCTGGGCCTCGGCGTGCTGTCCGCGCTGCGTGCCGCGCACGACGCGGGCATCCAGCACCGGGACGTCAAACCGGCGAACGTCCTCCTGCGGCCCGACGGGCGGCCCGTCCTCACCGACTTCGGGATCGCCGCGATCCGTGAGGCGACGGCGCTCACCGCGACCGGCTCCATCATCGGCACGCCCGACTACATGGCCCCCGAGCGGGTCTCCGGCCAGAGCGGCGGCCCGGCGTCCGACCTGTGGTCGCTCGGCATGATGCTGTACACGGCCGTCGAGGGCCACCATCCGCTCCGCCGGAACACCACCCTGGCGACGCTCGCGGCGGTCCTCAGCGAGGAGATACCACCACCGGTCCACGCCGGTCCCCTCACGGACGTCCTCGTCCGCCTCCTCGACCGCGATCCGGCGGGGCGGCCGGGCGCGCAGACGGTGGAACGGCTCCTGACGGAGGCGGCGGAGGGACCGAGCGGGCCCTCGACGACGTCGTACCGCATCCAGCCGCCCGCACCGGTCACGGCGTCACACGCGGCGGTCTCGGCGCCGACCGTCCCCCACGTGCCCGGACGGCGTCAGCGCCGGTGGCCGGCCGTCGTGCTGCCGGGGGCGGGGGTGGCGCTGGTGGGGGTGCTGGCGTGGAACTACCTGCCGGCGACGGGCAACGGGGCGGCGGGGTCCCCCACGACCCCGTCGGTGTCCTCCTCGGCCTCCTCCGCCTCGGCCGGACGGACGGGCAGTGCCTCCCCCGAGGAGTCCACCAAGGAGTCCACCGAGGCCGAGAGCGGTGACAGCCTGCTGACTCCGAAGGGGATCAGGACGGCGCTCGCGGCGATCGAGAAGAAGACGGGGAGCAATCGGTTCGGGTCATTGCTGGTGTACCCGGACTACATCTCGGCGGATGTCGTGGTCGCGGGCAGTGACACCAGGTTGCAGTCCTACACCTACCGGCCGGGCGAAGGGGCGCAGGAGGGCATCATCAAGCGGACCCTGCCCTCCAGCCAGAAGCCCTTCGCTCTCGACGGGTTCGACTGGGACAAGGTGCCCGCTCTGCTGGCCGAGGCCCCCGGGAAGCTCAACGTCCCGAAACCCAAGAACCGCTATCTGCTGGTGAGTCCACCGCTGACCGTCTTCAACGAACCCCTGACCCTCAACGTCTACCTCTCCGACGAGTACGGCGGCTCCGGGTACCTGGAGGCCACCCCCCAGGGCAAGATCACCGAAGTCCATCCCGCAGCCGACTGACCTGCGGATAAGGTCACCCCATGCGTCTCGCCCTCTTCGATCTCGACGGCACCCTCGTCGACCGCACCGCCGCGCTCTCCTCCACCGTCGCCGGCCTGTGCCGGGACCACGGGTACCGGCCCGAGGTGGCGCAGTGGCTGCTCGCGGAGCTGGCCGAGCACGGCGGCCGGGACGTGCTGGGGAGGCTGCCGGAGCGGTTCGGGGTGACGGAGTCGGCCGAGCACCTGTGGCGGGTGTACGTGGACCGGATGGCGGCGTCGGTGGAGTGCCGTCCGGAGGTGCTGGAGAGCCTCGGCCGGCTGCGGGAGCGCGGCTGGAGCGTCGGCGTCGTGACGAACGGCTCGTCGGACCTCCAGCGCGCGAAGATCCGCTCGGCGGGCCTCGCGGATCTCGTGGACGGCATCGCGGCCTCCGGCGACATCGACGTGCGCAAACCGGACGCCCGCCTGTTCGAGCTGGCGGCGGCCCGCTGCGGGACGCAGCTCACGGCCGGGGACTGGATGACCGGCGACGACCCGGTGCGGGACATCGCGGGCGGCAGCGGAGCGGGCCTGCGGGCGATCTGGGTACGCGGGCGGGCGTGGCCCGAGGGCCTCGATGTGCCGCACCACAGCGTCGCGGACGTCGTGGAGGCCGTGGATCACCTGCTGGAGCGGTCGGGCGGGTAGGAGCGGTCCGCCGCCGTGAGGTGCTCCAGCACCTCGGCCAGCTCCTCGCAGGCGCGCTCCACCGAGCGGCGCGTGTTGCGCTGCTCGGTGATCACGGCCGACAGCAGCAGCGCGGTGAGGGCGGTCGCCCCGTTGAACGCCTGGAGTTTCAGCATCACCTCGACGTGTGTGAGGTGCGCGAAGGGCCCGGTGCGGTCCGTCGCGGCGACCGTCGCCATCACCGACGCGAACAGCACGCACAGCATGCTCCCGGCGAGCTCGAACCGCAGCGCCGCCCAGATCAGCACCGGGTAGCTCAGGAACAGCATGTTGACGTGGTTCTGCGTGGCCACGGGGACGACGCACGCGGCGGTCACCGCCAGTGCCGTCGCCTCCTTCCAGCGGACGTGGGCCAGGAAGGGCCGGCGCGCCCGGTACAGGGTCAGCAGCAGCGGCGTGACGATGAGGACGCCCATCGCGTCGCCGACCCACCAGGCGACCCACACCGGCCAGAAGCCGCTCGCGGGGAGGTCCCCGGTGAGGACGGCGACGCCGACGCCGGTCGTGGAGCTGATCAGCATCGGGGGGAGCGCGCCGAGGAAGACGAGGGCGACGCCGTCCCGCAGGCGGGTGAGGTCGGTGCGGAAGCCGATGTGCCGCAGGAGGAGGTAGGCGCAGACGGGGGCGGCGGTGTTGCCGGCGAGGTTGGCGAGGAGGGACCAGTGCAGGGCGCCCCCGGCGAGGTGGAGGATCACGAAGAAGCAGCCCAGCGCGATGCCGGCCCAGGCGCGCAGTCCGACGATCAGCAGGCAGGTGAGGGCGACGCCGGTGGGGGGCCAGACGGGGGTGAAGACGGTGCTCTCGACGGTGAGCCGGCGCAGCAGGCCGAGCCGTCCGGCCCCGTAGTAGCAGGCGGCGACGGCCAGCGTCTGGAGGGCGAGGACAGCCGGTCCGCGCAGCTTCCCGGTGGCCACCACATGATCCATCAGACACCGGGTGGGGTGGGTCGGCCAGGCGAGGGGCCCCGGCGTCGGTCCCTATGGCTGAACGCGGGCCCCGCCAGGTTCGCCGAGGGCGACCACCAGGACGGCCGCGTCGTCCTCGTGTCCGACGCGGGCGGCGCCCTTGATGGCGGCGGCGGCGAGGGACTCGGTGCCGAGTCCGGCCACGGCGGCGACCCCGGCCAGCCGGACGACCTGGTCGAGGCCCTCGTCGAGGGGGAGGGCGGGGCCTTCGACGACGCCGTCGGTGAGGAGGACGAAGACGCCGCCGCTGGTGAGGTGGTGGCGGGAGACGGGGTAGGCGGCGCCGGGCTGGATGCCGAGGGGTGGGCCGGGTTCGTCGTCGGCGATGCCGGAGCGGCCGTCGGCGGTGGCCCAGACGAAGGGGGTGTGGCCGGCGCGGGCGCTCTCCAGGAGGCCGGTGGCGGGGTCGAGGCGCAGGAAGGTGCAGGTCGCGAAGAGGTCGCTGCCGAGGGAGAGGAGGAGGTCGTTGGTGCGGGCGAGGAGTTCGCCGGGGTCGCCGGTGACGGAGGCGAGGGCGCGCAGACCGGCTCTGACCTGGCCCATGAACGCGGCGGCCTCGATGTTGTGGCCCTGGACGTCGCCGATGGACAGGGCGAGCCGACCGTCGGGGAGGGGGAACGCGTCGTACCAGTCCCCGCCGACGTTGAGGCCGTGGCAGGCGGGCTCGTAGCGCACGGCGATACGGACTCCGGGCGGGCTCGGCAGGTCGCGGGGCAGCATGCCGCGCTGGAGGGCGATCGCCAGCTCCACCTGGGACCGCTGCACCTCCGCCCGCGCTCGCGCCTGTGCGGTCAGCGAGCGCAGTCTGAGCAGCAGCTCGTCGCCGTCGTCCGTCGTCACACCTGGATTTTCACGAACGAACACCCCTGCCGCACCCCGGGCCGGGGGCCGCGGCACCGCGTACCGGCCAACTTCCCCGCCCCACCAGGGCGTTCGACCTGTCGGACATTGTTCGAGACCTCTTGACGCCGCTCCTCGCCCCGGCCGACACTCTCGCCACACGACGTCACACAGCTGTAACCGCGCGGCCTTCTGGATGAAAGGCCGTGCGGTCGTGTCACGTCCGCCCCCGTCCCTTCGTGTCCTCCGACAGGGAATCAAGACATGCCGCACATCGCACCCCCGGGCAGCCGCAGCCGGGCGAGACGCCTGGCGGGCCGGCTCGCCGGGCTGACCGCCGCCTCGCTGGTCATCGGCCTCACCGCGCCGGTCGTCTCCGCCCAGGCGGCGGACGCCGACAGCCTCACCGACGGCCTGGCCCTCTGGTACAAGCTCGACGCCTCCTCGGGGACGGCCACCGTGCCGGACGCCTCGGGGCACGGCCGCGACGGTGTCCTGAACGGCACCGGCGCCTTCACCGACGGCCTCTCCTTCAACGGCTCCGACACCTACGTCAAGGTGCCGAACGACGTCATGAAGGGCATGGACGCGATCAGCGTCTCCTTCGACGTGCGGATGGACGCCGCCCAGCAGGCCCCCTACTTCCTGTACGGCTTCGGCAACACCAGCGGCAGCGCGGGCAACGGGTACCTGTTCACGACGGGCAACGCGCTGCGGACCTCGATCGCGTCGGGCAACTGGTCCACGGAGCAGAACACCCGCGCCGCCGACGGCCACAACCTCGCGCGCGACGTCTGGAAGCACCTCACGTACACCCAGTCGGGCACGACGGGCATCCTCTACGAGGACGGCGCCGAGGTCGGCCGCAACACGTCGGTGACGCTCACCCCGGGCTCGGTCGGGGGCGGCACGACGACCGCGAACTACATCGGCAAGTCGGTGTACCCCGGCGACAAGCTCTTCCAGGGCAAGATCCGCGACTTCCGCGTGTACGACCGCGCCCTGACGAACTCCGAGGTCGAGACCCTGTCCCTGCCGGTCGCGACCCAGGGCGTGGCGGCCGACAAGGCGGCCCTGACCCTCGGTGACACGAGTGCGGTGACCGCCGATCTGACGCTCCCGAAGTCGGGTACGGCCGGCGGCTCGAACATCACGTGGGCCAGCGACACCCCGGACGTCGTCTCCGCGTCCGGCGCCGTGAAGCGCCCGGCCGCCGGGCAGCCCGCGGCCGAGGTCACGCTGACGGCGACGATCCGCAAGGGCTCGGTCAGCGACACGAAGTCCTTCGAGGTGACGGTCCTGCCGATGTTCGACGACGCGACGGCCGTCCGGCAGGCCGCCGACGCGCTGACCGTCCACAACCTCGGCGACGCGCGCGGCAACCTCACCCTGCCGGCCACGGGCGACTTCGGCACGAAGGTCGCCTGGACCTCCGCGAACCCGGACCTCGTCTCGGCGGACGGCGTCGTCCACCGCCCGGCGCACGGCGCGGGCGCGGCGACCGCCGATCTGACGGCGACCGTCACGAAGGGGGCCGAGAGCACGACGCGCGTCCTGACGGCGAAGGTCCCCGAGCTCCCCGCCGCGCAGAAGCCCGAGGGCTACCTCTTCAGCTACTTCACGGGCGAGGGCACCTCGGACGGCGAACAGGTCCACTTCGCGGTCAGCCAGGGGAACGACCCCCTGCACTGGCGCGAGGTGAACGACGGCCGCCCGGTCCTGACCTCCTCGCTCGGCGAGCAGGGCCTGCGCGACCCGTTCATCATCCGCTCCCCCGAGGGCGACAAGTTCTACCAGATCGCCACCGACCTCAAGATCTACGGCAACGGCGACTGGGACGCCTCGCAGCGCACCGGCAGCAAGTCCATCATGGTCTGGGAGTCCACCGACCTGACCCACTGGACGAACCAGCGCCTGGTGCGGGTCTCCCCGGACAGCGCGGGCAACACCTGGGCCCCGGAGGCGTACTACGACGCGAAGCTCGGCGAGTACGTCGTGTTCTGGGCGTCGAAGCTGTACGACAACGAGGCGCACTCCGGCGACACCTACAACCGGATGATGTACGCGACGACTCGTGACTTCTACACGTTCAGCGAGCCGAAGGTGTGGGTCGACCGGGGCTACTCGGTCATCGACTCGACGGTGATCCAGCACGACGGCACCTACTACCGCCTCTCGAAGGACGAGCGGAACAACTCCTCCTCGACGCCCAACAGCAAGTTCATCTTCGAGGAGAAGAGCGACTCGCTGCTGAGCACGTCGTGGACGCCGGTCGCCGAGGGCATCGGCAAGGGCACGATGAGCGCGGCCGAGGGGCCGCTGGTGTTCAAGTCGAACACCGAGGACAAGTGGTACGCGTTCCTGGACGAGTTCGGCGGCCGGGGCTACATCCCGTTCGAGACGACCGACCTCGACAAGGGTGTCTGGACGCCGTCCACGAACTACGAACTCCCCTCCCGCCCCCGGCACGGCACGGTCCTGCCGGTGACGAAGGCCGAGTACGACCGTCTCCTGCGCGCCTACCAGCCGGACCAGACGGTGGAGAGCGTCCAGGACGTCTCCGTGAAGACGAAGACGGGTCAGGCACCGGTGCTCCCGGCCACGGTCATCGCCCGCTACGCCGACGGCGTGGAACGCCCGGTCGCGGTCACGTGGGCCGCGGTCCCGGCGGACGCCTACGCTAAGCCCGGCACCTTCGAGGTCACCGGGAAGCTGGCGGACGGCACGTCCCTCAAGGCGACGGTGACCGTCTCCGCCGAGGGCCCGGACGTTCCGGCCGATCTGCTCGTCCACTACAAGTTCGACGAGACGAAGGGGAACATCGCCGTCGACTCCAGCGGCCACGGCAACCACGGGACGTACGTGGGCTCCCCGGAGTTCGGCACGGGCGTGCAGGGCGGCTCGGCGAAGCTGTCCGGCGGGTCGTACGTGAAGATCCCGGGCGGGGTTCTCAAGGACGCGGGTTCGGTCACCGTCTCGACGTACGCGAAGTGGCAGGGCGGCTCCAACTTCCAGTGGCTGTTCGGGCTCGGCCCCGACAGCAACAAGTACCTGTTCGCCACGCCCTCCAACGGCGGCTCGACGCTCTACTCGGCGATCACGAAGGCGAGTTGGTCGGCGGAGTCGAAGCTGACGGGCAACTCGGCGCTGACGGCGGGACAGTGGCAGCACGTCACGGTCACGCTGGACGGGGCGACCGGGGCGATGGTCCTGTACGCGGACGGCGTCGAGGTGGCCCGTACGACGACCACCATCAAGCCGTCGGAGCTGTACGACGCGGCCAAGGACTACTCCGGGTACATCGGCAAGTCGCTGTACGCGGCGGACCCGGCGTTCGCCGGTGAGGTCGACGACTTCCGGATCTACGGGCGGGCGTTGACGGCCGCCGAGGTCATGGAGATCAGCGGCAACACGACGGGCATCGCCCGCGTGACGCTGCCGCAGCTCAAGACCGACGCGATCGTCTCCGACGGCAAGGTGACCCTGCCGGTGAAGCCGGGCACCGATCTGCGGCGCCTGGCCCCGGAGTTCACCATCGCCAAGGGCGCGGCGATCAGCCCCGCCTCGGGCAGCGTCCAGGACTTCACCAAGCCGGTGACGTACACGGTGACCGGCGGCGACGGCAAGAAGCGCACCTGGACCGTGTCGGCGGTCGTCATGAAGAGCCCGGTGCTGCCTGGTCTCAACGCCGACCCGAACATCGTCCGCTTCGGCGACACCTTCTACATCTACCCGACCACGGACGGCTTCGAGGGCTGGAGCGGTACGCAGTTCAAGGCGTACTCGTCGAAGGACCTCGTGCACTGGACGGACCACGGCGTGATCCTGGACCTCGGTCCGGACGTCTCGTGGGCGGACAGCAGGGCGTGGGCACCGACGATCGCGGAGAAGAACGGGAAGTACTACTTCTACTTCTGCGCCGACGCGAACATCGGCGTCGCCGTCTCCGACTCCCCGACCGGCCCCTTCAAGGACGCGCTCGGCAAGCCGCTCCTCAAGGCGGGCCAGCTCCCGGGCCAGATGATCGACCCGGCGACGTTCACGGACGACGACGGGACGACGTACCTGTACTGGGGCAACGGCCGCGCGTACGTCGCGAAGCTGAACGCGGACATGACGTCCCTGGACATGTCGACGGTCAAGGACATCACGCCGAGCGGCTACAACGAGGGCACGTTCGTCGTGAAGCGCAAGGGCACGTACTACTTCATGTGGTCGGAGAACGACACGCGGGACGTCGACTACCGCGTCGCGTACGCCACCGGGCCCTCCCCCACCGGTCCCTGGACCAAGCGGGGCGTGATCCTGGAGAAGGACCTCTCCCTCGGCATCAAGGGCCCCGGCCACCACTCGGTCGTCCAGGTCCCGAACTCCGACGACTGGTACATCGCCTACCACCGCTTCGCGATCCCCGGCGGCGACGGCACGCACCGCGAGACCACCATCGACAAGATGGAGTTCGGCGCGGACGGCCTGATCAAGAAGGTCGTGCCGACCCTGTCGAGCATCGACCCGGTGACCGTCGTGCACGCCGGCCCGGACGTCTCCGGCACCGAGGGCTCCCCGATCACGCTGAGCGGTACGGCCTCCGGCGCGCCGGGCGCCAAGTGGTCGGTGGAGGGCGGCGCGCCGTGCAAGGTCGCCGACCCGGCCAAGGCGGCCACGACGGTGACGTGCGCGGACAACGGCACGTTCACGCTGGCCCTTTCGGGCGGCGGCAGCCGTGACACGCTGACGGTGACGGTCGCCAACGCGGCGCCGGTCATCACGAAGGCGTCGGGCTCCTCCCCGGTCTCCGTCGGGCGGCCGGCGTCGGTGACGGCGACGTTCACCGACGCGGGCGCCCGTGACACCCACACCTGCACGATCGACTGGGCCGACGGCAGCAGGCCGTACACCGGCCCGGTGTGCAGGGCGGAGCACCGGTACACCTCGGCGGGCATCCGCCGGCCGGTGGTCACGGTCAAGGACGACGACGGCGGCACGGCCACCACGACGCTGCCGGAGCTGGTCGTGTACGACCCGGCGGGCGCGGCCTCGGGCGCGGGCCTGGTGCTCTCGCCGCAGGGCCGGTCGGTGTTCTCCTTCTCCGCCGCCTACGGCAGGAAGGCGACCGTCCCGGCCGGGCGGCTCACGTTCACCGCGCCCGGCGTGGCGCTGCGGGCCACCGGCTCGGACTGGCTCGTCGTCACCGGCAGGCAGGCCGTCTACCAGGGCACCGCGACGGTGAACCGGACGGCCGGCTACGCCTTCCGCGTCACCGCCGTCGACGGCCCCGACACCTTCCGGATCAAGATCTGGCAGAAGTCGACGGGCAAGGTCGTGTACGACGGCGGCGGCAGGTCCGGCGGGGTGATCATCGTGGGCCGCTGAGCCCGCGGAGACCGCGAGGCGGGTCCGTGTCCCGGGGGGCTCCACCCCTGGGGCACGGACCCGCCCTTTTTCCGGGGCGTCCCGGTGCGTGCCAGGACTCCCCAGTGATCCTGGACCGGCTCCCGGGCCCATGTGCCCCGCGCGGTGATCACCAGCATGGGGTACGGGCCGGGGGCGTGTCGTTGGCGCACAGTCCACAGGCATGACGCACTGCGTCCACCGCCCCGCCTAGGGCGCCTCGGTCGGGGACAATCCCCGTCGGCCCGCCTCGGCGCGCACGTCGCTCGGCGTGTCGCCGTACTCGGCGCGGAAGGCGCGGGTGAACTCGGCGGCGCGCGGGAAGCCCCAGCGGGCGGCGACGGCGTGGATGGGGAGGTCGTCGAGGGCCGGGTCGGTGAGGTCGCGGCGCGCGTTCTTCAGGCGCTGCTCGCGCAGGTAGGAGGAGACCGTGAGGCCCTCCTCCTGGAAGAGGCGGTACAGGTAGCTGCGGGAGACGTGGTGGGCGGCGGCGATCGTCGCGGGGGTCAGCTCCGGGTCGGCGAGGTTGCGGCGCACGAACTCCTTGATGCGCAGGGTCAGGGCGCGGGCCCTGGTCTCGGGAGTGACGGCCCGCTCGGCGTCCAGGAGGTGCGCGAAGAGGGCGGTGACCAGGTCGACGACGACCGTGCCGAGGCGGGTGGCGTCGGTCGGCCGGTACGGGGTGGTGTCGTCGGAGAGCTGGATCAGGAACTGGGTGAGGAGCGCGCCGAGCCCCGACTGTCCGTCGACGCGGCCGAGCACCCGGTCCTCGGCGCGGCGGCCGGGCAGGACGACCGCGCTGCGGGGTATCTCGACGCCGACGATCGACACGGGGTCGGGGCCCGTGGAGACCTCGAACGCCCGCGAGGAGTGGCTGACGTGCAGGTCCTTGACCCGGTACGCGGCCCGTGGGCCGCCCCAGTCGGCGGCGCCCTCGCCGCGCAGCAGGAGGGAGAGGTGGTAGACCTCGGGGTCGGACTGGCGTACCAGGCGCGGGGTGCGCTGGAAGACCAGCTGCTCGAAGGAGGCGGGCCAGATCGTCACGTCGCCGAGTCCGATGAGGCGTTGGACTCCCTGGTAGTCGGCCGCGCGGTCGCTGAGCAGCCGCATGGGCGCGTGGGTCCGGCCGAGCCGTTCCGTCCATGCCTCGAACCGGTCGGCGGGCGGCAGATCCTTCGTTCTCAGCACCGATTCGTGCAGCATCCGGGTAGTCAACCACACGATTCCGGCCGCGTTTCGGGCCGGTCAGCGCTCCGCGTGAGCGTCAGGAAGGCGATCACCGCGAGAACCTGACACGCCGTCGCGACCAGCGGCGTCGCCTGCGGCGGGCAGAGGGCGGCCGTGCCCGCGCCGGCCGCGTACCCGCTGATCTTCAGGCTCGCCCCGGTGCTGAGGATCTGCCCCCGCAGCCGCTCCGGGGCCTCCCGGTGCCGGATCGCGAACAGGGCGACGAGCTGGGGTCCGGCCCCGAGCCCGGCGAGCAGCGCACCGGCGAGGGGTTCGACGGCCGCGACGAGGAAGGCGGCGCCGAGGAGGACGGTACCGGCGAGCAGGACGGTGTCCGGGCGCGCCGGGACGGGGCGCCGGGCGAGGACAAGGCTCGCGGCGAGGGACGTGAGGGCGAGCGCGGCCAAGAGGAAGGCTCCCGCGCTCTGGTCGCCGAACGCCCGCGCGCCGAGGTACGGGGTGCCGGCGGTGAACGCGCCGAGTCCGGCGTGGGAGAGCGTGGAGGCGAGGGTCGCGCGGGCCAGGGGGCGGGTGCGCAGGAGGGTGGTGAGGCCGGCGCGGAGGTCGGCGAGGACGGAAGGGGGCGGCACAGCGGCTGCGCTGTTGAGGGACGTACGGGGCGCGCGATCCGCCCGTCCCGGCAGAGTCCACGCCGCCGGGAGCGCCGGCACGATCAGCGCCACCGACGTCAGCAGCGCCGCCTGCGGGCCCGCCGCCAGGGCGACTCCCCCGGCCAGTGCCGGTCCGGCGAGGGCCGCGAACTCGTAGGACGCCGCGTCCAGCGCTCCCGCGCGCGGGAGGTGTCCGGGGTCGGTGAGGTGAGGGAGCTGGGAGGTCCAGCCGGAGGCGAGCGCCGGTGCGAAGAGGCCGCCCGTGAGGGACAGGAACAGGACCGCGGGCAACGGGAGTTCGCCCAGGGTCCAGCAGACCAGCGCGAGCGCCCCCGCGTACGCCGCGAGGGCGCCGGCGAGGAGGCGGCCGGGGTGGCGTGCGTGGTCGAGGAGTACGCCGAGGACCGGTCCCCCGAGGGCCGCCGACGCGGTCACCGCGGAGAGGAGGGCCGCGCCGGACGACGCGGTGCCGGTGATCGCCGTAGCCGTCAGCAGCAGGGCCGGGCCGGACATCTCGTCGCCCGTGCGGGCGGCGCCCGCGCCGAAGAGGTACCGGACGAGTCCGTAACGTCTTGTCATCCGCACGACGTTACAAAGTAACCGCATATCAATCCAAGGCCGTTACACTCGCTGTCATGGAGCCCTCCCCGGACGACTGGTTCACCCGCCACTCCCCCGCCCGCACCGCTCACCGCACGGTCGCCCTCGTCAACGTCCTCACGACGGCCGCCCCTCGCCCGGACGCCGTGGCCGCCGCGCTCCGGGAGTACGGCGAGGAGGACCCCCTGGACCTGGACGCGGCGGACGTCGCCGGTATGCGGGACGCGGCCCTCGGGCTCCGCGAGGTCTTCGCCGCCGGCTCGGTCGACGAGGCCGCCGGCCGCCTCAACCACCTCCTCGCGAGCGGCTGCGGCCCCGTACGCCTCACCTCCCACGGCGGGCACACCCCCTGGCACCTGCACCTGGACCGGCACGACGAGGCGCCCTGGGCCGAGTGGTTCCTCGCCTCCTCCTGTATGACCCTGGCCGTCCTCCTCTGGGACCGCCAGCTCCCCCCGGGCGGCGTCTGCGCCTCCTCCACCTGCGAGAACGTCTACGTCACCAGCACCGCGGGCACCCCCCGCCGCTACTGCTCCGCCCGCTGCGCGACCCGCGAACGCGTCGCCGCGCACCGCAGGGCCGCCCGAAATCCGGATGCGGGCGCTCCCGGCGCCTCCTAGCGTGACCGGCATGACGGACGAGCAGTACACGGACCCCCGGCTGGCCGCGCTCTACGACCCCCTCGAACTCGACCGCCCCGACCTGGACGCCTACCTGGCCGTCGCCGAGGAGTTGAGGGCCCACCAGATCCTGGACGTCGGCTGCGGGACGGGCACTCTCGCGCTGCTGCTCGCCCGGCGGGGCCACTCCGTCACGGGGGTCGACCCGGCGGGCGCCTCGCTCGACGTCGCCCGCGCCAAGTCCGGCGCGGACCAGGTGCGTTGGCTGCACGGGGACGCGACGGGGCTGCCCGACCTCGCCGTGGACCTCGCCCTCATGACCGGCAACGCCGCGCAGGCCGTGGTGGACGAGGACCTCTGGGCGGACACCCTGCGCGGGGTGCGGGCGGCGCTGCGCCCGGGCGGCTGGTTCGTGTTCGAGACCCGGGACCCGGCGCGGCGGGCGTGGGAGGAGTGGACTCCCGAGGAGTCCCGCCGGACCGTCCGGGTGCCCGGCACCGGCGAGGTGGAGACTTGGTTCGAGGTGACCGGCGTGCGGTGGCCGCTGGTGACGTTCCGGACCGGGTACGTCCTGGCGGCGACCGGGGAGACGCTGTTCTCCGAGTCCACGCTCCGGTTCCGCGAGCGGGACGAGGTGGCGGCAACCCTGACGGCGTCCGGTTTCACCGTCGAGGAGGTCCGGGGCGCCCCGGACCGGCCCGGCAAGGAGTTCGTGTTCTTCGCGCGGGCCCGCGCAGTGGTGTCGCCCGGCGGAGAGTCGTAGCGTCGAAGGAGACACCCGGCGCAGGGAGCGGACATGCCCAGGTACGTGACGAGGACGGCCCTGCTGGCGGTGTGCGCGGCGGCGTCCCTGGCGGCGGCGAGCGCCACAACGGCCCACCCCCACCCCCGCACCGCCCTCCTGGACTGCGCGGGCCGACCCCAGATCCGCCCGGCCGACTACATCCTGGCCTGCGGCGACGGCAACAGCCGCCTCACCTCGATGCACTGGTCCCGCTGGACCTCACAGGAGGCGGACGGCCAGGGCGTGAACGTCGTCAACGACTGCGTCCCGTACTGCGCGGCGGGCACGTTCCACGGCTACCCGGTACGGGCCCGCCTCCACGCGCCGAAGGGCGGGCACTACACGGAGGTGACGCTCACGTTCACCGCGAGCAGGCCGGAAAAAGCACCGATGACGGTCACGTACCAGCTCACGCAAGGCCCCATCCCGCCAGGGGCGCGGGGAACTGCGCGACAAGCCACAACGGCGCCGCGCTGACCCGGCAACAGTCCCCGCCCCCTCACAACCGGCAATCAGCCGTGCCCCAGCCTGCTGAGCCGCGCGGCGGCCCGCATACGCGCCACCTGGAGCACCGACAGCAGCACCTCCCGGCTGGAGTTGCGGTCCCGCACGTCGCACAGGACGACCGGGATGCCCGGGTCGAGGTCGAGGGCCGCCCGGACCTGTTCCACCGATGCCTCACGGCGCCCGTGGAAGCAGTTGACGCCCACCGCGAACGGGATCTCCCGGGACTCGAAGAAGTCGATCGAGGCGAAGGAGGCGTCCAGGCGGCGGGTGTCCGCGAGGACGATCGCGCCGAGCGCGCCGTTGGCGAGGTCGTCCCACATGAACCAGAAGCGGTCCTGGCCCGGGGTCCCGAAGAGGTACACGACGAGGTCGGAGGCGACGGTGATCCGGCCGAAGTCCATGGCGACCGTGGTGGCCACCTTGTTCTCCACGCCGGAGAGGTCGTCGACCCCCCTGCTGACCTCGGTCATGCGCTCTTCGGTCTCCAGCGGCGGCACCTCGCTCACCGAGCCCACCATCGTGGTCTTGCCGACGCCGAATCCGCCTGCGACGAGGATCTTCAGTGCCGTCGGCAGGACGGGCTCAGAGTTGACGGATGGCATCCATCACCCTTTCGATGAGTTCGACGTCCGGCTGGCTTTCCTTGCCGGGCGGCGACTGGACTAGGATCAGCGAGGTATTGAGGAGATCTCCGCACAGGATCTTCACCACGCTCACGGGCAGGTCCATCAGGGCGGCGATCTCGGCGATCGCCACCGCGCGGTCCCGGCACAGCTCCAGGATCTTGGCCGCCTCCGGCTCCAGCGCCTCGTGGTCCGTGTCGTCCACGGACCGCGAGACGATCTGGGTGATCAGCGTGAAGGCGTGCTGGGAGTGGCGGGTCCTGCCGCCCGTGATGGCGTAAGGACGTAAGTAACGCCCCCCGCCCGACGCGTCCGACCATCGGGATTCAGACATCCTGGCCGAGACCGCCAGGAGGGCCCTGCACCCGGGGTGGGGCGCTCAGATAGGTGCCGACGCGCTTCACGAGCGTCCCCATCTCGTACGCCATCATCCCGATGTCCACGGTGTCCGAGGCGAACGCCGCGAGACGGGCGCCCTGGCCGGCCGCCGTGATGAAGAGGTACGCCTTCTCCATCTGGATGACCGTCTGCTGGACGGGTCCGCCGTGGAAGTGGCGTGCGGCGCCCCGGGCGAGGCTGTGCACGCCGGAGCCGACGGCCGAGAGGTGCTCGGCGTCGTCGCGGCGGATGTCCTTCGACTTGCCGATGAGGAGGCCGTCA
Organism: Streptomyces sp. NPDC004539; assembly: GCF_040610055.1. Taxonomy (NCBI): domain Bacteria; kingdom Bacillati; phylum Actinomycetota; class Actinomycetes; order Kitasatosporales; family Streptomycetaceae; genus Streptomyces; species Streptomyces sp. NPDC004539. The sequence goes on from NZ_JBEXLS010000015.1 coordinate 57,227, forward strand.
CCCGACAGCACGACAGCACAACGAATCTCGGGGATTCGGTCCACCAGGTCGTCCAGCAGCCAGTCCAGCTGCGGACCGGGGTGTACCTGCTCACTCATTCCGTAACGTTCCTTCACAATTGGTAAGCATCAGGGCCCTTCGTCGTCGTACTGCCCGGGAGGCGGAGGGTCCGTCTCGGGCGACTGCGCTCGTTTCAGGCCCCGCTGGATGGCGCTCAGCGCGCGGGCCGACACATCGGGGGAGATGACGCTCTCGTCGGGTTCCCCTTCCCCGCCGAACTGGGTGGCCTCCTTGCGCAGTTGCTGTGCGAGGGCGGCCCCACGGGTGCGCCGCGGCAGCACGTCGGGGGTGGTCAGAGGGGGATTGCCGGTCGTGGGTGCCGCCGCCGGGGGGGTCGTGGGGCGGGTCTGCTGCTGGTACTGCTCTGCTGCCGGGGTGCCGGCGGGGTCGTAGCCGTACTGCGGGGGCTGCCGCGGTTCCTGGTAGGGCGGGGAAACCGCTTGCTCGCTGTACAGCCCCGTGCCCCCCGGGCCGTAGGGCCCGGGTGCCTGCGCGGGGTACGGCTCGTAGGGCGCCTCGTGTCCCGCCTGGCCGAAGGGCTCGGTGAGGCCGCCACCGTACACCGGGGCGGCCTCCTGGGCGCCGTACGGGGCGGGGGTCTCGGGAGCGAGGCTGTCGTAGGCCGCCGCGGGGTCGGCGGGCAGGCCGTCGTAGGCGGGGGCGCCGTAGGCCGGGGCGTTGTAGGGCGCTGGGGGCTGGGGCTCCGGTTCGTAGCCGTAGGGGGCCTGCGGTTCGGCGTGGCCGGGGTGGCCCGCGACCGGCGGGAGGAGGCCCGCGCCCGCGTACTCGGGGAAGCCGTCGTAGTCGGTCAGCCGGGTGTGGGTCGGCAGGTCGAAGCCGGAGGTGAGCGCGCCCGCGCCCGCCAGGACCTGTTCCATCGGCGCCGTGAGCGCCTCCGTGCCGGCCCCGAGGCCCGCGTGGTCCGCCGCCGGGAGCGCGTCCATCGTCGCGGCGGCGGCTGCCTGGAGCTGGTCGAGGATCGGGGAGCCGACCTCTTCGAGGAGGTCGGCGGGGATGAGGACGATGCTCAGTGTGCCGCCGTAGACCGACTCGCGCAGTTCGACCTTGACGCCGTGCCGCTCGGAGAGCTTGGCGACGACGAAGTGGCCGAGGCGGGGGTCCTCGCCGAGGGCGGTGAGGTCCAGGCGGGGCGGGTTGGCGAGGAGCTGGTTGGCCTGGTGGCGCTGGGCGGGCGGGATGCCGAGGCCGTGGTCCTCGACGTGGATGGCGAGGCCCTTGGCGACCTGGATCGCGCTCACCGAGACCTGCGTCTCCGGCGGGGAGAAGCTGGTGCCGTTCTCGATCAGCTCGGCGAGCAGGTGCGTCACGTCGGAGACGGCGCGCGCGGCGAGCGCGGTACGGCGGTCGGCGGGCGAGTTCTTGACCTTGACCCGGGTGTACGCCTCGGTCTCGGCGACGGAGGCCCGCATGACGTCCGTGATCGGGACGGCGGCGTTGGTGCGGCGGCCGGTGGGCGTGCCGCTGAGGATCATCAGGTTCTCGGCGTGCCGGCGGGCGCGGGTGGCGAGGTGGTCGACCTTGAAGATGTCGTGCAGGAGGTCGGAGTCCTCGTGCTTGCGCTCCAGGTCGTCGAGGAGGGCGATGAGGCGGTGCAGCAGGATCTGGGTGCGGCGGATGAGCTGGGCGACGACCTTCTCGGTGCCCTCGCGGCCCATGTGCTGGCGGACCGCGGTCTCGGCGGCGACGAGCCCGATGCGGTCGATGACGGCCGCGAGGCGCGTGACCTCCTCGGAGCCGCGCCGCCGGGGGGTGCCGACGGCGAGCGCGGCGGCCGGGTCGATCCGCTCGCCCTTGTCCACGCGCGCGAGGACCTGCGGGAGCCGGCGGCTCGCGAGTTCCTCGGCGTAGGTGTGGAGGTCGTGCAGGTCGGCGAGGGAGGCCCGGCGGCGCCTGCGGGCGACGAGCCAGGCGGCGAGGACCGGGGCGAGCGCGGCGACGGCGCCGGTGACCGCGCCGAGCAGCATGGCGTCGGCGCGGACGCCGACGACGGCGGCGAGGCCGGTGCCCTCGGTGGCGGTGCCGGTGTCCGCGGGGGTGAAGTCCGTGTACACGGCGGGCGCCTGGGCGAGGTGCGTCGCGGACTCCTCGCGTATCGCGAGGTACTCGCCGAACAGCGCGCGTTCGTCGTCGGTGAGCCGGCCGGAGGTGAGGGCGGCGGTGACGAGGGCGTCGGGCGTGTCCGCCTCGGGTATCGAGGAGGTGAGGAGGGCGAGGCCGCGCGAGGCGGTGTCGGTGAGGTAGGCGAGGCCGTCGGGTGCGTCCCGGCGGGTGGAGAGTGCGCCGAGCGCGGAACCGAACGAGGCGGCGTGCGCGTCCAGTGCTGCGGAGGGCACGGCGGCGAGGGCTCCGCTCTGGAGCCGGCGGAAGGCAGTGACGGCCTCGTCGGTGCGGGCGCGGGCGGCGGCGAGCTCGGTGCGGTGCTCGGGGGTGCCCTCGGCCTGCCATCGGGCGGTGAGCCGGCGCTCCGTCTGGAGGTGCGCGAGCACGTCGTGCGTCGGCAGCGTGAGGGCGCCCGCGGGGTCGGCGTCGGTGCGGGCGTGGCTCTGCTCGTCGGCCAGTTCGGCCGCCGTGTAGCCCCACAGGCAGGTGAGGCAGATCGCGGGGACCAGGAAGGGGACGACGAACGAGGAGCGCAGCGGACTGCGGTGGGCGGAGCGGTTACGGGTCCGCCGGTCGCGGATGCCTGGCATCTGATTCCTCGTACAGCAGCGACACACCTGGACCGGCGGACGGGTGGGCCCGGTGGGGGGCTTTCCCGTCCGGCCGGTTTACTGGGCGTGTTCGAATGTCGGCGATGAGCTGCACCGTATCAGGATCATGGCGCAGCGTCAGCATACGCCTGAGGCAACTTCCGCACGTCACGGCACAGTTGGTCACCGGCACAAGCCCGTCGAAGGGCGGGCAGGTACGGGCAAGGGGTCACAGGAGGGCCAGGAGCCTCGGTGTGAAGAGTGCGCTCGCCGGGGCGATTCCGGCAACCGTGTCGAAATAGATCGAGGTCAGCTCCTCGTCCTGCTGGACGGCCCGCAGCAGGGAGAGCCGCTGTTCGTGGGGGTCGAGGCGGGCCACGCCGAGGGTCGCCTCGTAGCCGCCCATGAGGGCGCGGTCGCGGTCCTCGCTGAAGTCCTTGAGGGCGGTGTCGAGGAGGGCGGGGTCGTCGCCGAGGGCGTCGGCGAGGCGGTCGGTGAGGAGTTCGACCTGCCGGTAGCCGTCGCTGATGCCGCGGGCGGTGATGGAGTCCTTGTGGTGTCCGGCGTCCCCGACGAGGACCCAGCCGGGGCCGTTGGCCTTGCGGAAGAAGTTCTGCTGGCGGCCGGTGCCGCGGAGTTTCTCGCGGGGTTCGGTGCCCGCGATCCGGTCGTACAGCTCGGGTGCGGTGTCCGCGACCTGGGCCAGGTAGGCGGCGTGGGCGTCGGCGCGGACCTCGGGGTAGCGGTCCTGGGGGAAGTAGGCGAGGACGAGGGTGGCGTCGTCGTGGGTGGGGACGGCCGCCACCCAGCTCCGGGGCTTCTCGTAGAGTTCCAGCGCGTCCGTCACCTTCGGGTAGTACGCGTAGTAGGCGCAGGTGAGCCGGGGGTGCTCGACCGTGTACGGCGCCCCGACGAGGGCGCCGACGGTGGAGCGCATGCCGTCCGCGCCGATGACGAGTCGGGCGGTTTCGGTGAAGGTGCGTCCCCCGGATCTGCCCCGTACCCCCACGACCCGCCCGGTGTCGTCGTGCAGCAGCCCGTTCACTTCGTACCGTTCGCGGTATTCGGCGCCGCCCTCCACGGCGGCGTCGATCAGCAGCGGGTCGAGGATGTTGCGGCGCGGGGAGTACGCCGCGCGCTGGCCCTCCACACCCCGCGCGCAGCCTTCGAGTCTGATGTCGTCCACCTCGTAGCGCACCCGCTCGATCGGCGGGCATCCGGTCTCGCGCAGCCTGTCCAGCAGACCCCAGCGAGCCAGGGCGGCGACGCCCGGCTGGTGCAGCAGGTGGGTGGAGAGGGTGTCCGTGCCGTAGGCCGTCCGGTCCAGCATCAGGACCCGGAACCCGGCTCGGGAGAGCAGCATGGCGGTGGGTGCACCGGCGCAGCGCGCACCCACCACGATGGCGTCGAACATGTCGGAGCCTTACATGTCGGCAACTAGGGGATGTGGTGTGGGGGGTGTGGGGAGGCTCGGCCCGTCAGGGCCCGAGGGAGGTCAGCCGCCCCGCCCCAGGACGGCGAGCAGGGCGCGCCGGTCGATCTTCCCGTTGGCGTTGAGCGGCAGTGCATCGAGGACGGTGATGCGCCGGGGCATCATGTACGGCGGCAGCTCGCCGCCGACCGCCTCGTAGAGCGCGTCGGGGGCGGGGGTGGTCCCGCTCACGGCGGCCAGCAGTTCCGGTTCGCCGTCGGCCGCGTCGGCGGCGATCACGGCGGCGTCGCGCACGCCTTCCTGGCGGCGCAGGGCGGCCTCGATCTCGCCCAGTTCGATGCGGTGGCCGCGGATCTTGACCTGCTGGTCGGTGCGGCCGAGGTGGACGAGGACGCCGCCTTGCCGGGCGACCCGGTCGCCGGTGCGGTACCAGTGGCCGGCGGCCGGCGGGCCGTCGGCGGGCCGGAGTTCCTCGTCGAGGAAGCGTCCGGTGTTCTCGGCGGGGTCGAGGTAGCCGGAGAAGCGCAGTGCGCCGCGCACGCACAGTTCGCCGCTGTCGCCGGGGGTGCCGTCCTCGTCGAGGAGCACCGCTTCCACGCTCGGGTGGGGAGTCCCGATGGGGGCGGTGCCGTTGGGGGTGTCGGGCCAGTCGGCGGGGTCGTCGGGCAGGAGGTGGCCGGTGCAGGAGATGGTCGCCTCGGTGGGGCCGTACAGGACGTCGACCCGGCTGTGCGGGGCCGCCGCGCGCCATTCGCGCGCGGCCCGGAGGGTGAGGGGTTCGCCGCCGAAGACGCTCCATCTCAGGGTGGGCATGGCGCCCGGGGTGAGGGTGCCGAGCCGGGAGGCGAAGGAGATGAGGGAGGGGACGGAGAACCAGTGGGTCAGGCGCAGGGTGTTGACGGTCCGCACCGGTGACATGAGCTGGGCCCGACGGGGCACCACGAGCGTCCCGCCGGCGGTCCAGGCGACGAAGAGGTCGTGCACGGAGCCGTCGAAGGTGAGCTCGAAGCTCTGCGAGAGCCTGCTGCCGGGCCCGATGCCGTAGCGGCCGGCGAGGTCGTCGAGGTAGGCGCAGATGTTGCGGTGGGCGACGGGCACGCCCTTGGGACGGCCGGTGGAGCCCGAGGTGAAGATGAGGTAGGCGGCGTCGTCCGGGGCCGGGGGTGTGTAGGGGCGGGCGGGCTCGGCCTGCTCCGCCCACGCCTTCACCTCGTCGACGCCGACGGCGAGCACGGGCACGCCCACGTCGCCGGGCCCCTCCTCGGCGGCGTCCGCGAGGATCAGGTCGAGTCCGGCGGCGCGGCCGATCTCGGCGGCGCGGGCGGCCGGGTGTTCGGGATTGAGGGGGACGACGGCCGCGCCCGCCCTCAGGGCGGCGAGCCAGCCGGCGTAAGCGGGCAAAGTACGGGAGGCGAGGAGGCCGACCCGTTTCACCTCGCCGATTTTTTCGGCCAACTCTTCGACTGCCGAACGGAGTTGACGGTACGTCAGCTCTTCTCCCCCGGCTTCGAGGGCTGTTTCGTCCGGATGTCGCTCGGCCGCCTCGGCGAACCGGCTGTACAGATCGAGGGGTCCGCTCATCGGGCGACCGCCCCCAGGGTCCGGGTCCAGGTGCGCAGTTCGCCGACCGTGCGGACCAGGCCCAGCTCCTCCGGGTCGACGTCCTGGCCGGTGCGCTTGGCGAGGTCGACGACGATGCGCAGCTTGGCGAGGGAGTCGATGCCGATGTCGGTGAGGGTGGAGGTGTCCTCGAAGCCGGTGCGGGCGTGCTCGCGCAGCACCCACGCGGCGAGGTCGTCGTCACCGTCGGCCTCGGTCCGTTCGCCGGCCCAGTACCGCTTGGTCTGCCAGGGGTAGCCGGGTACGGGGACGTGGCGGCCGGACTTGCCGACGGCCTCCTCCCAGTCGACGTCCTCACCGGCCGTGTAGCGCGCGGCGAGTTTGGCGAGGTTGCCTCGCGCGGCCCGCCCCTTGCCGCCGAGCCGGTTGAGGAGTTCGTCGTGGGTGGCGCCGACCACGGCGATCCGGTGCCCGGAGTGGTGGTCGCGGCGCAGGGCGGCGGTGTGGCAGATGTCCCGGACCGGGTGGGCCCGCCCGGCGCCGTCCGGGCCCAGGTAGCGGACGTAGGCGGCGGTGAGGTCGGCGAGCGCCTCGGCGCTACGCGCGGAGAGCGCCAGCACATGACGGGTGCCCGCGGGCTCGGTGTCCTCTTCGGGGGCGACGGGGGCGGCCCCGCTGAGGACGACGTGCGCGTTGAGGGCGGCGGAGCCCTGACCGGAGACGCCGGCGTAGGCAGGCCGGTCGTCGCGGGCGGGCAGGTCGAGGGTCTCGCCGGGGACCATGACCGGGAGGGCGTCCCAGTCGAGGTCGGGGCGGGGGGTGGCGTGGTGGAGGCTCGCGGGTATCCGGCCGTGCTCCAGGCAGAGCACCGCCTTGATGACACCGGCCATGCCGCCGGCGGCCTCACCGTGGCCGACGTTGGTCTTCACGGAGCCGACGAGCAGCGGCCGGTCCGCTGGGCGTCCGGCGCCCAGGACCGTGCCGAGGGCGGTGAGTTCGAGGGGGTCCAGGGAGGGCGAGCCGGAGCCGTGGGCCTCGACGTAGTCGACGTCGGCGGGGTCGATCCCGGCGTCCTCGTAGGCCCAGCGCAGGACGTCGAGCTGGCCCTGGAGGGAGGGGTTGAGGACGGTGTCGCTGGTGCGGCCGTCGTTGCCGACGGCGCTGCCGCGGATCACGGCACGGACACGGTCGCCGTCGGCGATCGCCCGGTCGAGGCGCTTGAGGACGAGGACGCCGACCGCGTCACCGGGGGCGTGCCCGTCGGCGTCGGCGTCGCCGAACCGGCTGCGCCCGTCGTGGGAGTGGCCGCCGGCCTGGCTCATCACGACGGCCTCGTCGGGACGCAGGACCAGGTTGACGCCGGCCGCGAGGGCGAGCGGGCTCTCCCCGGCGCGCAGGCTCTGCACGGCCTGGTGGACGGCGACGAGGGAGGAGGAGCAGGCGGTGTCGACGACGACGCTGGGGCCGCGCAGGTCGAGGAAGTGCGAGACCCGGGCGGGCAGCAGGGAACGGAAGTTGTTGAGCTGGGCGGCGCCGGCGCCGTCCGCGCCCTGGCGCAGGGCGTTCTCGAGGTAGTCGGAGCGGGCGTTGCCGACGAAGACGCCGGTGCGGGTGCCGGCCAGTTCGGCGGCGGTGCGGCCGGCGTCCTCCAGCGCCTCCCACGCGGTCATGAGCAGCAGGCGCTGCTGCGGGTCCAGTTGGACCGCTTCTGCCTCGGACATGCCAAAGAAGGCGGCGTCGAACTCCCCCGCGTCCGCGACGTAGCCCGCCCGGCGGGCGGTGATCCGGCCCGGGGCACCCCTGTCGGAGTGCAGGGCGTCAGCGTCGTAGCGCTCCGCCGGGGTCTCCCCGGTGGCGTCCACTCCGTCGAGCAGCAGCTCCCACAGTTCATCGGCACCGTTGGCGCCGGGCAGCCGGCAGGCCATGCCGATCACCGCCACGCAGCGGGTGTCCGCCTCGCAGCTGTTCATGAGCTGACTCCATTTCATACTCGGCCACCGTCGTTGCGCGGCAGTGGTGTTGATCTTGCACGCAGGACGGCGAAAAGACGACGAGATCTCGGCAACACCTCAGACCGAAGGCGCACGCCAGGGCCGTCGACCGGCACCGCCGCGCGACGGCGCGCGGAACGGTCGACACGGTCGAAGGGACGGACCCGCGCCGGACAGGCGCGCGCCTAGAGTCTGTTCAGCCTCCGCGGACCCCCCGCTCCGCGTACCGGTCCCCCACCGGAACGGCTCTCCCCCCGACACCGGGCGCGTTCCCTCTCCACCGGAACGCCGCACATCGGGCTCGACACCCCATTTTCAGACACACTTTCGATTCCTCGATGTCATGGCGAGTCGAACACGCTAGCGTCGAAAACACGCCCGTCGCACGATTGTCGTATGTCTCAACGGCATCGCGCGACGGCCGCCGCAAGGAATGACGGGAAGTGATCGGCGCTGGTTGAAACACGGTGCTTTTTGGACAGAATCAAAAGTTGAGCACCCGTCAACCATGCTCCGGGGCCCGCTTGGCAAGATCTTCTTCCGCCAACCACCGCAGGTGACAAGTCGGTTACGCCTGAGGCGGAAGTGACCGGGATCGCCCGGGGAGGCGAGTCACCTCACGTCGAGTTCTGCTTTGATCTGATCTCATGGACTCCCTCTCACCTGAAGAACTCCGTCTCGCGGGCGAGCAGCGCCGGCTGCGGTTGCAGATTCTCGGCCTCAATGCGGTCGGCGCGGAGGCCACCTTCGACCGGGTGGCGCGGCTGGCGGCCGGGTTCACCCAGTCCCCGCTGGCCATGGTCAACTTCATCAGCGACAAGCAGCAGATGTTCCGCGGCATGTACACCCCGACCGGCGACCCGGGCGCGCGGACCGACGCGGCGGGCAACGCGGTCACCTTCGACCTCAGCAACCTCACCCGTGAGGCCCCCGGCGACTACGGCTTCTGCCCGCACGCCGTCGCGATGGGCTCCCAGCTCGCGCTCGACGACGTGTTCGACTACCCGCGCTTCAAGGGGAACGCCCTCGTCAACGACCTGGGGGTGCGCTCCTACCTCGGCACCCCGCTGCGCGACAACACCGGCATGATCCTCGGCACGGTCTGCGTGGCCGACTTCAAGCCGCGTGTGTGGGACGCGCAGACCCGTGAGGGCATGAAGGAGCTGGCCGACACGCTGCTGTCGGAGTTCCGGCTGCGCGACAGCCTCCTCGCCCAGCAGCAGGAGCTGTTCGCGGTGTTCGACGGCGCCCCCTTCCCGATCATGCTGACCGAGGGCCCCGAGCACCTGCTGCGCTACGCCAACGGCAAGCAGGGCCAGGCGTTCGGCATGGTCCCGCAGTTCAGCCGGGGACGCCACGTCCTGCCCGGACTCGAGGCGATCGGCGTCTTCAACGCGATGGACGACGCGTTCCGCAGCGGCCAGACCACCACGCTCGGCGGCGGGCGCATCAAGACGTACGACTCGCCGTCCCCGCAGGAGTTCGACTTCCTGTGCACCCCGGTGCGCACCTCGCCGACCGCCCCGGTGAGCGGCATCCTCACGGTCGCGATGAACGCGGGCGGCACCAGCTCCGCCAAGCAGTCGCACGCCTTCGCGGCGAACGTGCAGCAGCGGTTCGAGCAGATGGGCAACGGCGCGCTGAGCGGCGCGACGACCCCGGTGGACTTCTTCGGTCCGCGCCACTGAACGGCCCGGGGGTCCGGGAGGGTGTACGGCGCGCTCAGCCGGCGCGGTAGCGCTCGCCGTACACCCTCCACTCCAGAGGCGGGGTGAGGCCGAGGTTGCCGGCCCGCAGGAAGACCCGCTGAGCGGTGTCGACCCGGCTGGTGTCCCGGTGGGCCGGCTCCCGCCGCATCGCCTCGACCCGCGCGTCGAGGAACGCCTCCAGGTACGTCCGTTCGTCGCCGCCGAGCGCGGGGGTTCGCCGTGCGCGCCGGGCCTGCGCGCGGATGCCGTCGAAGCCCGACTCGCCGTGCATGACGTACGCGTCGAAGTAGGCGAACTGGCCCAGCGCCCGCAGCCCGTCGGCGCCGCCCTGACGGACCGCCGGGGTGAAGCAGACCCGATCGCGCTCGTCCTCCTGGGCCCGCCGGAACACCGTGTCCCGGGCCGCGACACGCCAGTCACGCACGAACGACGGGTCGAGCCCCCGGTGCGACGCGCCGCCCACCGCGGTGCGCAGCGCGGGCAGATACCGCGCCAGTACGTTTCCCGGCCTGCGCCGCGTGTACAGCTCGACCAGCTTCAGCATGTCCCCGGTCCCGGAGCAGAACCCGATGATCCCGGCCGTGTACCCGCGCCCGTCACCGATGTCCTCGACGTAGCCGTACTGCGCGCGCCAGTCCAGGGAGGAGTTCTCGGCGCTGGAGACGAGCTGGAGGGCGAGTTCCTTCTTGGCGGGGGTGTCGAGGCCGGAGGGGGCCGGCTTGGTGGGGAGGGGCGACACGCCGAGGAGGAGGAGTGCACGGCGACGACTCAGAAGTACGGGCATATTTTCGTACGACCGTGAGGCCGCCCCGCCGCCCCCGCCGCTCACTCCGTAAGTCCCGCCGCCAGCATCGCCCCCAGCTCCCAGCACGCCTCCACATCCCCCTTCGTCGGCTCCCCGGTCACCGTCACCGCCTCGGCGGCGCGCCGCCAGCCGAGTCCCGTCGTGATGGTGTCCAGCGCGCGCAGCGCGCCGGTGACGTCGCTGCCGCCGTGGACGTACGCGCCGTAGGGGCGGCCCCGGGTGGTGTCGAGGCACGGGTAGCACACCTGGTCGAAGAAGTGCTTCAGGGCGCCGGAGATGTAGCCCAGGTTGGCGGGGGTGCCCAGGAGGTAGGCGTCGGCGGCCAGGACGTCGGAGGCGGTGGCCGCGAGGGCGGCTCTGCGGACGACGCGGACCCCCTCGATCTCGGGCGCGCTCGCCCCGGAGACGGCTGCCTCGAACAGGGTCTGGCAGTTCGGCGAGGGGGTGTGATGGACGATCAGCAGAGTGGGCACGGTCCGTACCGTGCCCGCGTGGGAGGGGCGCCCGCAAGTCGGCACGGCCGCCTGCGCGCGCCCCTCGTGTTCAGCGGGCCAGCTCCGCGATCTCGGCCGCGTCCAGGGTCCGCCCGTACACGCGGACGTCGTCCAGGGCGCCCTTCAGGTACGGGTCGGCGTACTGCGACCGGCCCAGGTAGGCGACCCGGATGTGGCTGCCGAAGTGCCGGGGTTCGACGGTGACGGCGGTGTTGCGGCCGGCCTCGGTGCCGTCGACGTACAGGACGGCGGTCCCGGCGCCGTGGGCGACGGCGACGTGCGTCCAGCGGTCGGTGGCCAACGCGGGTGCGTCGATGCGCTGTTCGGCTCCCGCGCCGCCCGCGGTGATCGCGAACCGGAGGGTCCCGGAGTCGCTGCGCGGGGTGAGGAAGAGGTTGGCGGTGACGCCGGTCCCGAAGTCGAAGATCCGTGTCCAGGCGGCGGGTTGGCCGCTCAGCCGGACCCAGGCGGCGACGGTGTAGGCGGCGGCGCCTGCCAACAGGTCCTCGGCGAGGGCGACATGGCCGTTCACCCCGTCGAGGGCGACCGCTCCCCCGGCCCGCCCCGCTGTCCAGCCCGCCCCGCCGGCCAGGGTCGCGGTGTTCCCGTTGCCGGTGGCGTCGGCCGCGCTGGTGCCGGCCGTCTCGTCGAACCGGTGCCAGGCGGCGAACGGCGGTGGCGGGGGCGTGGGTTCGCCGGTGCGCCAGTACACGGAGTAGTGCTGGTGGTGGACGCGGGCGATCGGCAGCAGGGTGACCGGTTCACCGTCGGCGTCCGCTGTGAACCGCAGCGGATCGGCGGACTCGCGGCGGACGCTGGCCAGGTCCAGTTGTGGCAGCCACGGGTTCGCGCGGTCGCCGTAGGTCCCGGCGAGGACGACGGGCCCGTGCAGGACGGCGCGGACGCCGGGGTCGTCGGGGGTCGCCTCGACGGTCGTGCGCAGCGGGAGGGTGACCTCGACGCGGTCGCCCTGGACCCAGCTCCGGTCGAGGGAGAACCAGGTGCCGGGGGCCGGACGGTCGGGCAGGGCGGTGCCGTTGAGCCGGACGCGGGCGTCCTCGGCCCAGGCGGGGATGCGGACGACGAGGGTGTGCCGGGCCTGTCCCGCCGTGACCGTGAGGGTGGTGGTGTCCTGGTCGGGGAGGCGGGTGGTCTGGCGCCAGGTGATGCCCTTGGCCTTCCAGTTCACCTCGGAGGGGACGAACAGGTTGACCAGGAGGCGCTGTTCGTCGTGGGTGTAGAGGGTGTCGGCGAACTTGGCGTGGGTCTCCATGCCGGTGCCGTGGTCGCAGGAGAAGTTGGTGTAGTCGGTGGAGTAGGCGTCCTCGGGGCTCATGAAGGACGGCTGGCGTTTGACCGAGCCCGGGGCGAGGCCGGTGTAGTAGATGTTGAAGCCGTGCGCGGAGTCGGGGTCCTGTTCGCCCAGCATCTGGTTGAACAGGGTGCGTTCGTAGTAGTCGAGCAGGTCCGTGCGGTCCGGGGCGTGGAAGTGCATCAGCCGGGTCAGCTTCAGCATGTTGTAGCTGTTGCAGTTCTCGCAGGTGCTGTCGGACAACTGGCCCGCGATGACGTCGGGTTCGTGGAAGCCCTCGCCGTTGCTGTTGCCGCCGATGACGTAGGTGTGGTGGCCGACGACGATCCGCCAGAAGTTCTCGCCGATCGTCCGGTACCGGTCCGCGAGCCCCTCCTCCCACATCCTGAGGGCGCCGACCATCTTGGGGATCTGCGTGTTGGCGTGCAGCCCGGCGAGCCGGTCCTCGCCGCGCGCGAGCGGGTCGAAGACCCGGGCGTGCGCGAAGCGTTCGGCGACGGTGAGCCAGCGGGTGTCGCCGGTGATCGTGTGCAGGTCGGCGAGGACGTCGTTCATGCCGCCGAACTCGGTGTCGAGGACCCGCTGCATCCGTTCGTACGAAAGGTTCGCCGTGCGCCGGTCCGCCCAGGCGGCCTTGCGCAGCAGGACGTCCAGTGCCTGCTGGTTGCCCGAGAGGCGGTACTGGTCGACGAGGCCGGCCATGATCTTGTGGAGGGTGTAGTAGGGCGCCCAGACCCCGGTGCCCGCTTCGAGGCGGTCGAAGAAGCTCTCCGGGAACGCGGACAGATAGCCCTGGTTGAAGCCGGCGCCCGGGGAGGCGGCCTGGCAGGCGGCGAGCGCGGCGACCAACTGGCGGCCCTTGTCGCGCAGTCCGGTGTCGCCGGTGTTCGCGTGGGTGAGGGCGAGGCCGGACAGGAGGTGGCCGGTGGAGTGGCCGCGCAGTTCGACGTTCGGGCCCTCCCAGCCGGTGCAGGGCTGCGCGGTGCTGGGCAGTCCGACGTTGCGGCGGAAGGTGTGGAGCAGGCGGTCGAGGTCGACGAAGCGCAGATACGCGGTGTTGCGGCGCTGGTTGTCGCGGAAGGGGCTGTCGAGGAGCGTGACGTCGGTGAGCGGGAAGGGGTTCACCCGCGGGGAGGGTGCCGCGCGGCCCGGCGCCGCGCGGGGCGCGGCGTGGGCGGGGAGCGCGGGTGCGCCGGTGACGGCGAGTGTCGTCGCCGCGGCGAGGAAGGGGCGTCTGCCTATGGGGGTCAACAAAGCCTCCGCCGTACGGTTCGAAATATCGAATATCGGGCGATTCGCTGTGCGGGGTCCACGGTAGGCATCGGTTTCGCGGTGTCAACGAGGTCAGGGAGACATGGGTGATTTCCGGTCTCCGGGGTCGGCGAACGGTGGTGGCGCGCCTGTCAGTACGGCGTCGGCGGGTGCCGTGTTCAACGCCAACTGCGGTTTCCCGGGCGGAATTTCCGACACTCGGGGGCAGAAGCGCACAGATGGCGGAGCGTTTCGGAGGGAAGTGACCCTCGACCGTGCGAGAGCGGTCGATGACGGTGTGTACTGTGCTGCGAGTGCCCCACCGGGGGTGCTGGTGACTTCCCCCTGCCCGTGTGCGCTCGTCGAGCGCCCGGCCCTTCCTGGAACCCAATCGATGATCGAAGTACCGGACCTGGTCGTCGGTGGTCTCGCCGCCGGCACGCTGTCCGCGCTGGCTCTCGGCGGCGGTCTGCTGCGCGCCCGGCGCAGACAGGCCCGGCAGCAGGCCGAGATCGCCGCGCTGCGCACCCAACTCGACGGTTCCGTACGGGCGTTCACCGCCGAGGTCGAGCACCTCGCGGGGCTCAGGGTGCCCGCCGCGGCCCGTCGGCTGGCCCATCCGCACCTGGAGATACCCGGCCCGCTCCAGCCGCTGACCGCCGGGACCCCGCTCGGGATCGCGCTGGAGAAGGTTCTCGAAGCGCTGCGCGTGGAGGTCACCGCCCAGCGCAACCGGGTCGACGCGGCGGCCCAGGCGGGGATGCGGGGCGCCACCCGGGAGATCCAGGCGGCGCTCTACCGGCTCCAGGACGCGCTGCGCGGACTCCAGGCGCAGTACGACGAACCCGAGCTGGCGCAGACGCTCTTCCGCCTCGACCACGAGAACGAGCAGTCGCTGCGCCGGGCGCAGGTGACGGCCGTGGTGTGCGGGGCGTGGGTGGGGCTCGCGCGGGAGGAGTCGCACCTCGTCGACGCGGTGACCGGCGGTCAGGCGCGGCTCGCCGGGTACCAGCGGGTCAGGGTCCACAACCACCTGGAACCCGGTACCGCGCTCGTGTCGCACGCCGTGGAGCCGGTCGCCATCATCGTCGCCGAGCTCCTCGACAACGCGCTGCGCCACTCGGCGCCGGACACCGACGTCGTCGTGGGGCTGGAGCACGTCCACCACGGGGTGTGCGTGACGATCGACGACGCGGGCGTCGGGATGACGTGCGACGAGCGGGAGCGGGCCCAGCGGCTGGTGGCCGGGGACACGCCGATCCACCTCACGGAGCTGGGGGACCCGCCGCGCATGGGGCTCGCCGCGATCGGCCGTCTGACCCGGCAGTTCGAGCTGACGGTCGACCTGACGTCGGCGTCGCCGTACGGCGGGGTGCGGGCGGTGCTGCGGATCGGCACGCATCTCCTGTCCCGGATCGACCCGGCGCGCAGACCCCCGTCGGCCAGCGCGCCCCGCCCGACGCGCAAGCAGACCGAGGCGCCCTGCCCGACGCCCGAGCCGCCGGCCCCGCCCGCTCCCCCGGCGCCCCCCGTGCCGCCGCCTCCGCCCCCGCCGCCCCACGCGTACGTCACCGAGCCGGTCGCCCCGCGCGCCGATCCGCCGCTCCCGCGCCCGGCCGGCCGGGAGAGCGCCGCCCCCTCCGACGGCGACGACTTCGACTTCGGTGAGCTGCCGCAGCGCCGGCGCCGCAACCGCACCGCGCGCCCCGCGCCGAGCGGCGCCGCGCCGCAGGGCCCGGTCGGCGGCCAGGAGTGGTCCTCGCCCCGGCGTCCGGCCCGTACCCCCGAGGAGTCGGCGGCGGCCCTCGGCGGCCTCCAGTCCGCGACGGCGGCGGCCCGCGACGGCCGGGACGGCTCGACCACCGAGACCCTGCGCCTCACCCCGACGCCCCGCTGGGACCAGGACGACACCCCCGCCTCGCCGCTGACCCGCCCGCCCGTCACCCCGGACCCGGCGGACGACTGGTCCCTCGACGACACGCCGGTGCCCGAGCCCGCGAGCGACTGGCCCGACACCCCCGGGCACCCGGCGGCGGACGACACCCACGAGTGGCCGCTCCTCCCGCCGCCCGACCCCGAGCCCGACACCCACGACCGCCCCGCGGCCGACGGCACGTCCTACGACTGGTCCCGCATCACCTCGCCCCTCTCCGAGCCCGAACCCGAGCCGATGCCCCGGCCCGTGCCCGTACCCGAGCCGGAACCGGCCCCCGAGCCGGTGCGGGAACGCGAGCGTGCCGACGCGCGACCCGACGAAACCCCCCGAGACTTCGAGCGGACCGAACGACAAGGAGGCCCCACGCGATGACCACTCCCGAGACGGGTGACAACACGGCCTGGGTGCTGGAGCCGATTCTTGAGGTGCCGCAGGTGATCGCGGCCGTCATGCTGACCCGCGACGGCCTGGTGACCGGGTACACGGACGCGCTCACGCAGCCGTCCGCGGAGCGGGTCGCGGCGATCACGAGCACCGTGCAGGGCGCCTGCCGGACGGCCGCGGCGGCGTTCGCGGACGCCGAACGGGCCGTCGTCCGGCAGGTGGTGATCGAGTCGGACCACGGGTACGTGCTGATCGTGCCCACCGAGCACGGCACGTGTGTCGCCGCGTACGGCAGCGCGGACGTGCGGCTGGACCTGCTGGCGCACCGCGTGCACTCGCAGGTCGCGCGGCTCGGTGAGAAGGCGATGGCGGCGGTGCCCCGAGGAGCCGACGACGCCGGACCCGCGTGACGGGGCGCCCGGCCGGCCGGCCGCTGGTGCCGGCGTATCTGTCCACGGGCGGGGTCGCCCGCCCGAGCAGGCCCCGCCTGGAGCGGCTCACCGTCCTCGCCCGTGACCCCGCGACCCTGCTCCCGGAGGGGCTGTCGGCGGCCGAACTCGCCGTGCTGGACGCGCTGTCCGGGGGCGCGCTCGCGCTCGTGGAGGTGGCGGCGGTGCTGCGGCTGCCGGTGTCGGCGGTGCGGGTGCTGACGGCCGGTCTGCTGGACAGGGAACTGCTGCTCGCCCGCGCCCCGATGGCGTCCGCCGCGCACTACGACCCCGATCTGCTGAAGAGAGTGGCCGATGGCCTCCGCGCCCTCAAGCGTTAGCCCCCCGCATCTCCCGGACACCGCGCGGGAGTTGGTGAAGATCCTGGTCGCGGGCCCGTTCGGGGTCGGCAAGACCACCCTCATCGACTCCGTCTCGGAGATCACCCCGCTGCACACGGAGGAGCGGCTCACCCAGGCGTCGGCGCACGTCGACGACCTGGCGGGGGTGCGGGAGAAGTCGACGACGACGGTCGCGATCGACTTCGGCCGCATCAGCCTGCCCGGCGGCGTCGTCCTCTACCTGTTCGGCACCCCCGGCCAGGAGCGGTTCCGGGAGCTGTGGGAGGACATCTCGTACGGCGCGCTGGGCGCCCTGGTGCTGGTGGACAGCCGGCGGATCGGGGCGTCGTTCGACGTGCTGGGGCTGGTCGAGGACAGCGGGCTGCCGTACGCGGTCGCCATCAACGCGTTCCCCGACTCGCCCCGCCACCACACGCCCGAGCAGTTGCGGCAGGCGCTCGACCTGGAGGCGGGCACCCCGATGGTGACGTGCGACGCGCGTGACCCCGACTCCTCCGTCGACGCGCTGCTCGCGCTCGTCGACCATCTCGTCGTCAGGGAGACCCGGTGACCACCTACCCCCCGGACCAGCGCGACTTCTCCCGCTCCGCCCCCGTGCGGCTGTGGGAGGACGACTTCGCGGCGGACCCGCACCGCTACTACGCGGCGCTGCGCGCCCAGGGCCCGGTCGGCTGGGCCGAACTGGCGCCCGGGATCACGGCGTTCGTGGTGACGGACCGGCGGGCGGCGCTGGCGGTGCTGCACGACGACGAGACGTTCTCGCACGATCCGCGGGCCTGGGAGGAGACCGTGCCGGTCGACTCGCCGGTGCTGGGGATGATGCGGTGGCGGCCGAACGCCCTGTTCGCGGACGGCGCCGAGCATCTGCGCTACCGGCGCACCCTCCTCGACGTGTTCGACCTGGTCGAGCCGCACGATCTGCGGGCCCGGGTGCACCGGGCGGTACGGCTCGTGGTCGGCCGGATCGGGCCGCGCGGCGAGGCGGACCTGGTCGAGGAGTTCGCGCGTCCGCTGCTCGCGCTGGTCTTCAACGACCTGTTCGGGCTGCCCGACAGCCAGGGCGACCGGCTGCACCGGGGCCTCGCGCGGATGATGGAGGGCGGACCGGAGGCGCGGGCCGGTGAGGCGGAGTACGCGGGGTACGTCCTGGACCTGGTCGCGGCGAAGGCCGCGCGGCCGGGCGAGGACCTGCCGAGCCGGCTCCTGGAGCATCCGGCCGGGCTGACCGAGGAGGAGGTCACCTGGCAGGTGTTCCTGACGCTGGGCGCCGGCTTCGAGCCGACGTCGAACCTGGTCTCCAACACCCTGTCGCGGATTCTCGGCAACGACCTGTACTACTCGACGCTCACCAGCGGCGCCCGCCCGGTCATGGACGCGGTGGTGGAGGTGCTGCACCACGAGACGCCGCTCGCCAACTACGGGATCTACTACGCGCGCGAGCCGGTCGCGTTCCACGGGGTGTGGCTGCCGGAGACGGTCCCGGTGGTGGTGTCGTACGGAGCGCTCGGGCATTTCGCGGAGCGCGAGGTGACCGCCGGGCGGCATCCGTCGGACGCCTCGCACCTGTCGTGGGGCGCGGGGGCGCACGCCTGTCCGGTCCGGCAGCACACGCTGCTCATCGTCACCGAGGCCATCGAGCGGCTCATGCAGTGGCTGCCGGACCTCGAACCGGTGCTGCCGCGCGAGCGCCTCGCCTGGCGGCCGGGCCCCTTCCACCGCTCGCTGCGGGCACTGCCCGTCCGTTTCACCCCTCGCACCCCCGACCACCCCGGAGATCCGACGTGACCGTGACCGACCGCATCTCGATCGACCCGTTCGGCGCCGACATCCCCGCCGAGTCGGCCCGGTTACGCGCCCTCGGCCCGATCGTCCCGGTGGAGCTGCCCGGCGGGGTCCCGGCGTGGGCGCCGACCGGGTACGACACGCTGAAGGAGCTGATCCTCGACCCGAGGGTCAGCAAGGACCCGCGCCGGCACTGGCGGCTGTGGCCCGAGGTCCCGGACCACCCCTCCTGGGGCTGGGTGCTGGGCTGGGTCGGCGTCGTCAACATGCTGTCGACGTACGGCGAGGACCACACGCGGCTGCGGCGGCTGGTGGCGCCGAGCTTCACCGCCCGGCGCACCGAGTCGCTGCGCCCGCGCGTCGAGGCGGTCACGACGGAACTGCTGGACGCGCTGGAGGGCGCGGAGACGGCCGATCTGCGGGCCGCGCTCGCGCATCCGCTGCCGATGCGGATCATCTGTGAACTCTTCGGTGTCCCCGAGGAGTTGCGGGACGCGACGGGCGCGCTCATCGCGGCCATCATGGACACCTCCGACCCCTCCCCCGAGCACGCGGCGTTCGTGCAGGAGCAGATCGGCGCGGTCCTCGGCACGCTCATCGCCCGCAAGCGCGAGGAGCCGGGCGACGACATGACGACCGAGCTGATCCGCATGCGGGACGAGGACGGTGACCGGCTCAGCGACGAGGAGCTGCTGTACACGCTGCTGCTGGTGATCGGGGCGGGCTTCGAGACGACCGTGAACCTGATCGGCAACGCGGTCGTGGCCCTGCTGAGGCGCCCGGAGCAGCTCGCGGCGGTGCGCGCCGGGGAGATCTCCTGGGACGCGGTGATCGACGAGACGCTGCGCGCGCATCCGTCGATCGCGTCGCTGCCGCTGAGGTTCGCGGTGGAGGACCTGACGGTCGGTGAGGTGACGGTGCCGGCCGGGGACGCGATCCTGACGACGTTCGCGGCGGCCGGGGTGGACCCCGCGCGGTACGGCGCCGACGCGGACGTCTTCGACGCGGCGCGCGGCGCGGACGACCATCTGGCGTTCGGGATCGGTGTGCACCGCTGCATCGGAGCGCCGCTGGCCCGGCTGGAGGCGTCGTACGCGCTGGCCGCCCTCTTCGAGCGGTTCCCCGAACTCGCTCTGGAGGGCGGCGAGTTGACGCAGGTGCCGTCGTTCATCGCGTTCGGGTGGCAGGAGATCCCGGTGCGGCTGAAGGGCTGAGATGTGGGGTGTGACCGGTCCCCCGTCCTGGTCGCACCCCGATGACCCGTGAACGTACACAGGCCGGCGCCGGGTGTGAATCGCACAGGTGCCCGGCCGGGGCTCACCTGTGCACAGGGCCGCCCGGTTCGCCCCCGTTCGCCTGGCCGGGAGCGGGGTGGACGACGTCTCCCGTGACCAGATGGGCGAGGACCACCTCGTACAGGTCGCCGCCGGGGGCGAGGAGCTGGCGTTCCAGGACGGGTTCGGCGCTGCGGACGTGTTCGCGGACGGTCTGCGGGTGGATGCCGAGGGCGTCGGCGGCGCGTTCGGCGTTGCCCTGGGCGGCGATCCAGGCGCGCAGGGTGCCGCGCAGGTCGCGGGGGTCGGCGTCGAGGCGGGCCAGGAGGGTGTGCGCCCAGGTGCGCAGGGCGGGGGCGGTGAGGAGGTCGCCGAGGGTGGCCGGGGGCGCGGGTTCGACGGGCGAGTCGCGGTGGGCGAGGGCGAGGTGGAGGGCGGCGCGGGAGGCCAGGTCGGAGAGGTCGGTGCCGATGAGGGACTCGACGCGTTCCATGCGGGCGCGGACGGTGTTGCGGCTGACGCCGAGGATGCGGGCGGCGCGGACGGCGGTGAACTCCAGGCCGAGGCGGGTGGTGGCGACGAGTTCGGCGCGCACGTGGTGCGGGAGCCGGTCGAGGGGGCTGAGCAGGTCGAGGGCCCAGGCGTTGAGGTCCTGGGGGTCCATCAGGCGGCGGGGGTGGGTGCGTTCGGTGTAGACGGCGGTGCGGTCGGGGTGGAAGCGGGCGACCGCGAGGGCGCTGGCGGCCTGTCCGTAGGCGGTGGCGGTGCGGGCGAGGGCGTGCGGGACGCTGCCGCCGAGGTAGGTGCCGGGCCGGCGGGCGGGCAGGGCGCGCAGCCGGGCGTCCGCCGTCTCGTCGGGGACGACGATGATGACCTGCGGGTCCATCGCCGGGCAGCGGACGACGAGGGCGGCGTCGCGGGTGGCGGCGAGGCAGTCCTCGGCGAGCCGGTCGCGGTCCTCGACGGTCGACTCGGCGATGTAGACGCGCGCGGTCTCGACGTCGAGGAGACCCGGCCACAGTCCGGCGGCGACGCGGCGGGCGGCGACGGTGTCCTCGACCATGAGCAGCTGGAGGATCGCGAGCCGCAGATCGGCCGCCGCCCGCCGCAGCCGGCGTTCGGTGGCGTCGGCCTCGCGGGTGCGCAGCACGGCTTCGAGGACGGCGGCGGTGTGCGCGACGACATCGGAGGCGCCGGGGCCGAAGGGGGTGGTGCGGGCGGCGGCGAGGAGCCAGGGGCGGGCGGGAGCGGGCCGTACGACTCTGACGAGGCGCAGGTATCGGCCGTCGCCCTCCCAGGAGGCGGCGGCGATGCGGCCGTCGAGGACGCTGTCGGCGGGGGTGGCGTCCAGCGGGAGGGGGTGTCCGGCGACGGGGGTGCCGGTGCCGTCGTGCAGGGACACGTCGGCGTCCAGGGTGCGGGCCAGCCAGGCGACGGTGCCGTCGACGCCGTGGCCCGCCGAGGGCCGCAGGAGTGCGAGGAGTTCCTCGGCCCACCGCGTGCCGTCCTTGTCCCGGGCCGTCATCCGCGCGCCTCCCCCAGTCTTCCCCGACCGGGGACGTTACACGGGATCACCTCCCGGCGGGTCCCGGGCCGGTGGCGGCCGGGCGCGCGGCATAGGCTCGCCCCATGGCGAAGTACTACGACGTGCACCCCGACAACCCCCAGCCGCGCACCATCTCCCAGGTCGCCCAGGCCGTCCGGGACGGTTCCCTGATCGCGTACCCGACGGACTCCTGCTACGCGCTGGGCTGCAAGCTGGGCAGCAAGGAGGGCATCGACCGCATCCGGTCGATCCGCAAGCTGGACGACCGGCACCACTTCACGCTGGTGTGCCAGGACTTCGCGCAGCTCGGCCAGTTCGTGCAGATCGACAACAACGTCTTCCGGTCGATCAAGGCGTCCACGCCCGGGAGTTACACGTTCATCCTGCCGGCGACCCGCGAGGTGCCCCGGATGCTCCAGCACCCGAAGAAGAAGACGGTGGGCGTGCGCATCCCGGACCACACGGTCACCCAGGCGCTGCTGGCGGAGCTGGGCGAGCCGCTGCTGTCCAGCACGCTGCTGCTGCCCGGCGAGGAAGAGCCGATGACGCAGGGCTGGCAGATCAAGGACGAGCTGGACCACGTCCTGGACGGGGTGCTGGACTCCGGGGAGTGCGGGACCGAGCCGACGACGGTGGTGGACTTCTCGGAGGGGGAGGCGCAGATCGTGCGGTACGGGGCGGGGGACGCCTCGCGGTTCGAGTAAAGGGCGGTTCACGAGGTGAGGGCCGCCGTCCGCACCGTTGGTTCCACCATGGAACGATGTCGGTCATGACTTCTGTACAGGGAACCTCTGTCGACATCACCACCGAGGACGGCGTCGCGGACGCCTACTTCGTCCACCCGGCCGACGGCGGCCCGCACCCGGCCGTGCTGCTCTACCAGGACGCGTTCGGGCTGCGTCCGCACCTGAAGTCGATGGCGGACCGGCTCGCGGGCGAGGGGTACGCCGTGCTGGTCCCGAACGTGTTCTACCGGCACGGCCGCTCCCCCGTCTTCGACCTGCCGGAGTTCATCGACCCCGAGGCCCGCCCGGAGATCTTCGGCGCGATCTGGCCGGTCATGCAGTCCCTGACCAAGGAGCTGTCGATGCGGGACGCGGGCGCCTGGCTGCGCTGGCTGGCGCAGAGCCCGGCGGTCACGGACGGCCCGGTCGGCGTGACCGGCTACTGCATGGGCGCCCGGCTGTCGCTGATGACGGCGGGCACCTACCCGGAGCGGGTCGCGGCGGCGGGCGGCTTCCACGGTGGCCGTATGGTCACGGACGGCCCCGACAGCCCCCACCTGGTCGCCGGGAACGTCACGGCCGAGCTGTACTTCGGCCACGCCGACCAGGACGACTCCATGACGCCCGAGAACATCCGCCAGTTGGAGGAGGCCCTCACCGAGGCCGGGGTCACGTACCGCAGCGAGCTGTACGAGGGCTCCGCCCACGGCTACACGCAGGCCGACACCTCCTCCTACGACGAGAAGGGCGCCGAACGGCACTGGGCGGCGCTGCTGGATCTCCTGGGCCGCACGTTCGCCTGATACGCACGGGCGGGGCGCTCGCGGCACCGTCCTCCGCGAGCGCCCCTGTCCTACGGCCAGGTCAGCCGGTCGTGACGGCGGTGTCGTCGACGACGAAGCTGGTCTGGAGCGAGGAGTCCTCGACGCCGGTGAACGTGAGCGTCACGGTCGAGCCCGCGTAGGAGCCGAGGCTGAAGGACTTCTGGACGTATCCGGAGGCCGCGTTGAGGTTGGAGTAGGTGGCCAGGGTGGTCGAACCGGCGGCGACCGTCAGCTTGTCGTACTGCGTGCTGGTGGTCGTCTCGGCGGTGTCGATGTGCAGGTAGAAGGTGAACGTGGTGTTCGTGCAGCCGCTCGGGATCGTCACCGACTGGGAGAGCGTGTCGGTGTGGGTGGAGCCGTAGCCGTCGAGCCACGCCTTGTAGGAGCCGGTGCGGGCGGCCTGGCTGCTGGAGCTGGTGATGACGCCGCTGCTGGCGGTCCAGCCGGTGCTGCCGGACTCGAAGCCCGCGTTGCTCAGGAGCTGGGCGGAGGTGCAGGTGCCGCCGCCACTGGCGCTGACCGTCCAGGTGAAGGAGGCGGTTCCGGTGGTCCCGGCGGAGTCGGTGACCGTGACGGTCGTGCTGTAGGTACCTGCCGTGGTCGGGGTGCCGGAGATCAGGCCGGTGGAGCTGATGGACAGGCCCGTCGGCAGCCCTGAGGCGGCGTAGGTGAGCGTGCCGCTGTTGGTGGAGCTGGCCGAGATCTGGAGGCTGACGGCGGTGCCGACCGTGGTGGACTGGCTGCCCGGGTTGGTGACGGTGACGCCGGTCGACGGGACGGTGATGTGGCTGCCGACGTTGATGCCCGCGAAGGCGTTGCCGACCCCGGCGTACTGCACGGAGCTGGAACCGTACAGCGCCGCCGCCGCGTTGAGGGCGGCCGTGCGGGCGCCCGCGTAGTTGGTGGTCGACGTCATGTACGTCGTCAGCGCCTTGTACCAGATCTGGAGGGCGGCGGCCCGGCCGATGCCGGCGACGGCGACGCCGTCGGAGGTCGGGCTGTTGTAGGTGACGCCGTTGATGGTCTTGGTGCCGCTGCCCTCGGAGAGCAGGTAGAACATGTGGTTCGCGGGGCCCGAGGAGTAGTGCACGTCGAGGTTGCCGACGCCGGAGTACCAGGAGTTGGCGGAGGAGCCGTCCTTGCTCGGCTGGTCCATGTAGCGCAGCGGGGTGCCGTCACCGTTGATGTCGATCTTCTCGCCGATGAGGTAGTCGCCGACGTCGGTGGAGTTGTTGGCGTAGAACTCGACGCCGGTGCCGAAGATGTCCGAGGTGGCCTCGTTCAGCCCGCCCGACTCACCGGTGTAGTTGAGGCCGGCGGTGTTGGAGGTGACGCCGTGGCTCATCTCGTGTCCGGCGACGTCGAGCGAGGTGAGGGCGTGGGTGGAGCCGGAGCCGTCGCCGTAGGTCATGCAGAAGCAATCGTCGTCCCAGAAGGCGTTGACGTACGCCGAGCTGTAGTGGACGCGGCTGTAGGCGGCGACGCCGTCGTTCTTGATGCCGCTGCGGCCGAACGTGTTCTTGTAGAAGTCCCAGGTGGTCTGGGCGCCGAAGTGCGCGTCCACACCGGCGGTCTGGGTGTTGGAGCCGGAGCCGGTGCCCCACACGTCGTCGGCGTCGGTCATCAGGGTGCCGGTGCCGGACGTGCCGTTGTTGAGGCTGTACGTCTTGTGGCCGCCGCGCGTGGTGTCGTACAGCTGGTACGTCGAGCCGGACAGCGTGGTGTTGATGCTGACGGTGCCGCTGTACTGGCTGTTGCCGGTGCCGGTCTCGATGCCTTCCCAGCGAGAGAGTTCGGCGCCGGTCGTGGCGTCGGTGACGACGTGCAGCTTGCTGGGGGTGCCGTCCTTCTGGACGCCGGTGACGACGGTCTCCCAGGCGAGCTTGGGGGTGCCCTCGGCGGCCCAGATCACCTTGCGGGCGCCGCCGGCCTTCGAGCCGGTCGCCTTCTCGGCCTGGGACGCCTTGAGCGCCTTCGTCTCGGCGGCGGACTTGCCGAAGGCGGCGGCGGTGGACTTCACCGAGATGGTCCGGCGGTTGTTGTTGAACGTCGTGGAGACGGTGCCGGCGGCGACGGAGGCCGGGGGCGTGTGGACGACGAGGTCGCCGCCGAGGACGGGAAGACCGGCGTAGGTGCGCTCGTAGCGGGTGTGGACGGTCCCGTCGTTGTCCTTGACGACGTCCTTGACGACGAGTTTCTCCTGGCCGCCGAGGCCGAGGTCATGCGCGGTGCCGGCGGCCTTCGACTCTGCGCTCCTGATGAGCGTGGTCCGCTGGGCGGGGGTGAGGTCGGCGGGGAGGCCGCCGGCGCGCAGGGGTGCGGGGTGGGGGGCGGCGGGCCGGGCTGCGGCGGGGACCGTCTGGACGCCGAGCGCGAGCAGCGCGGCGCTGGAGAGCAGGGCGGCGCAGGCCGTGGTCCGCTTACGGGGGATGGATCTCACTCGTACTCCAACCGTTGTGTGCAAGGCGAGTTGAGCGGGGCAGAACCGTTCCCGTGGGGGGATGGCAGGGAGGATGACACCATTGACGCGGTCATGTCATCAAGGCAGGGGTGGTTCGAGGGTTTCCCCTCGGTGCGGCAATTGCATTGAACTTTCAAGAATTGGCCGCCGATTGCCGAATGAATATGCCAATCCAAATACGGCGGGCCGAAATTGGCGCATCTGTGCCGGGAGTTGCGTATCAGTATTCGGAAGTTGCTCGCCTACCGGTCGGTTCAACTTGCATTCACAGTCCCTCTACACGTAAACCTTCGAACACACACAGCCTTTGCTCTGGGGGGAGTTGGCCTATGGAAGGCACGGTCGACGGGTTCCGCTACGGAGCGGTGACACCGGTCGCGGCCTATGTGATGGCCTGTCTGGGGAGCGCGCTCGGATTGCGCTGCATTGTCCGCACCCTGCTCAACACGCAGTCCTGGAAAGCGGGCTGGCTCGCGCTCGGCGCGACGTCGATCGGGTGCGGGATCTGGACGATGCACTTCATCGCGATGATCGGGTTCCGGGTCGTGGAGACCCGGGTCGGCTACCACGTCGGGCTGACCGTCCTGAGCCTCGTCGTCGCCGTCGTCGTGGTGGGGATCGGCGTCTTCATCGTCGGCTACCGGGGGGCGAGCGGGCGCACGCTGCTGTTCGCGGGGGTCGTCACGGGGCTCGGGGTGGCCGCGATGCACTACCTCGGCATGGCGGCGATGCACCTCAACGGCCGGATCGACTACGACCCTTCGGTGGTCGCCCTGTCCGTCCTGATCGCGATCGGCGCCGCGACCGCCGCCCTGTGGGCGGCGGTCTCCATCCGCGGTTTCCTCGCCAGCCTCGGCGCGAGCCTGGTGATGGGCGTCGCCGTCTCCGGCATGCACTACACAGGCATGGCGGCGGTCAGCGTCGAGGTGCACGGGACGACGGCGTCGTGGGCCGGCGACTCGCCGACCTCGCTGCTGCTGCCGATGCTGATCGGGCCGGTCATCTTCCTGTTCCTCGCGGGGGTCGTGGTCATGTTCGACCCGCTGCTGGTGCTCGGGGACGGCGACTGGAACCGGCCGGTGGTGAACCGGAAGTCCGCCGCCGTCCCCGAGGCGTTCAGCCGGCCCGCCGCGTGGGACCGGGAGCGGACGAGGAGCGGCGGCTGAGGGGCTCGCGCAGGCCGAGGTGGTCGCGCAGGGTCGTGCCCTCGTAGGCGGTGCGGTAGACGCCGCGTTCCTGGAGTTCGGGGATCAGCAGGTCGACGATGTCGTCGAGGCCGTCCGGGATCAGGTACGGGGTGACGTTGAAGCCGTCGACCGCGCCGTGGCGGACCCAGTGGGCGAACTTGTCGGCGAGGCCGGAGGGGGTGCCGACGTGGCCGCGCTGCGGGCCGAGCGCGATCACCGTCTCCCGCAGCGACCAGC
Source organism: Streptomyces sp. NPDC004539 (assembly GCF_040610055.1). Taxonomy (NCBI): domain Bacteria; kingdom Bacillati; phylum Actinomycetota; class Actinomycetes; order Kitasatosporales; family Streptomycetaceae; genus Streptomyces; species Streptomyces sp. NPDC004539. The sequence goes on from NZ_JBEXLS010000015.1 coordinate 83,698, forward strand.
CCTCCGCCTCGGCCTTCTGCCGCCACTCGGCGACCACGGCACGCGGGTCGGCGACGCGGCGGGCGCCGAAGGAGCCGTCGTTGCCGGTGACGGCGGGGTCCTCCTTCGGGAGCGGGCCGTCGGCGTCGCGGCCCGTGAGGTCGAGGTTCCAGAGCTGGCCCGCGATGTTCAACGCGGTCGCCGGGGTGACCTGCTGGAGCCTGATCCAGCGCTTCTTCTCCAGCGCCTCCTCCTCGGTGGCGCCGATGATGATCTCCGTGCCGGGAAGTATTCGCAGGTCGTCCTCGGGCCGGCCGAACGCGCGCAGCCTGCGCCTGACGTCCTGCGCGAACGTCAGCGCGTCGTCGAAGTCGTTGCCGTGCGCGGAGAAGATGACGTCCGCATTGCGCGCCGCGAAGTCCCGCCCCTCACCGGAGTCGCCGGCCTGGAAGATCACCGGGTGTCCCTGGGCGCTGCGCGGCAGGGTCGGCGTGAAGTCGACGTCGAACTGCGGGCCCCGGTGCACGACCCGGCCCGGTGTCTCCCCCTCCCACGCGTCCCAGATCTCCCGCGCCAGCGTGAGGAACTCCTCCGCCCTGCGGTACCGGTCGGCGTGGTCCAGGTAGCCGCCCCGCCGGAAGTTGGCGCCGGTCCACGCGTTGTCGGTGGTGACGACGTTCCAGCCGGCCCGCCCCTCGGACAGCAGGTCCAGTCCGGAGAGCCTGCGCGCGAGGTCGGCCGGCTCGTTGAACGTCGTGTTCGACGTCGACACCAGGCCGATCCGCTCGGTCACGGCGGCCAGCGCGGCGAGCTGCGTGATGGCGTCCGGCCGGCCGGCGACGTCCAGGTCGTGGATCAGCCCGTCCACCTCCCGCAGCCTCAGCCCCTCCCCCAGGAAGAACGCGTCGAACAGCCCCCGTTCCGCCGTCCGCGCCACCTTGGTGAAGTTCGCGGGATCGATCTGCGACCCGCTCTGCGGGTCCGACCAGATCGTCCAGTGGTTGACGCCCTGGAAGAAGACCCCGAAGTGCAGCTGGGCGTCCGGGAAGGGGGTGTCGGTGCGGGTCATCGGGGGTCCTTACCGGCGGCGGGGCGGGTGAGCGGGGTGGAGGGGGTGAGCGCCGGGGCGTCGTGGCCGGCGGGGGCCGCCGGGGGCGGGCTCGCGGCGGGACGGCCGGGCGCGGCGGGGGCTGAGCCGTCGGGCCTCGGACCGGCGCTCCCGGCTGGGCGAGGCCGGGCCCCGGCGGGTGGCGGGGTGGTGCGCCCCGCGTCGCGACGGGGGCTCATCGGCCCGGCGCCTCGGCCGCGTCCGCGTGGCGGTTGGCCGGTCTGGGCAGGCCCAGGTTCGTGCGGAGTGTCGCCGCCGGGAGGGGGCGGGTGGCGGTGCGGGTGGTGAAGAGGGCGGGGAGGACGTGGCGGGAGAGGGGGAGGAGGTCGGTGTCGAGGGAGAGGGGGTGCAGGCGGACGCCGTCCACGGTTCCCTTCAGGTCCTCCAGGAGGCGGACCAGGCCGGACGCCGATCCGACGTGGCGCAGGCGGCCCGTCTCCTGCCAGTCCGACGCGCGCTGGTCCGCCGTCGAGTCCTCCGTGTCCAGGGCGACTTCGAGTTCCGCGAAGACCAGCGGGGTGCGGGTGCGGACGGCGCTCTCGCGGACCGACGTGACGTCGCGGCCGGCGACGAGGGCGACGTCCAGCCCGTCGGCGGGGACGCGGTGCGGGTAGCCCAGCACCACCACCTGGCCCTGCGGCGGGCGGGGGACGATCGCCGGGCCCTTCACCGTGTAGGTGTCGCCGGTGAAGTCGATGTAGTGGAGGCGTTCACGGTCCAGGTAGCGGCTCGTGGCGACGGAGCGGATGACGGCGTCGTCCTCCCAGGAGTCCCACAGGGCGCGCGCCACCTCGACGCCGTCGCGGGACTCACGGCTCAGCGTAGCCTCCCCCTGCACGGCCGGGCGCCCCCAGACGCGGGCCGCCTCGGGCCGCGCCTCCTCCGAGACGACCCATCCGGCACGGCCCAGCGAGATGTGGTCCAGGGACGCCAGCTGGCTGGAGACGTGGAAGGGTTCGGCGTAGGTCACGGGGACGACCGGTGCGATCCCGACGGTCGTGGTGGACGCGGCGACGAACGCCGCCCGCTCCACCGCCCCGATCCGGCCGGGGACCAGCGTCGAGTCGTCGAGCGTGATCAGCGTGAACCCGGCGTTCTCCGCCGAGACGGCGGCACGGGCGAGGCGCTGAGGGCTGGGGGAACCGCCGGGACCGTCGATCTCGACGGCAAGACGCAGGGCGGGCGAGGACATGCGGGATTCCTTCCGGGAACACGGCGAAAACCACCGGCCACGACGGGACCGGCGACGAGTTTCAGACGCGCGCGGAAGGACAGACGGCGGAGGCGGTACGGCAGTAGTCCACATGCCGCCGGACCACCAGCCACGCCCCCGCCCCGGCACCACAAGGCGCCGAACTCGGTACACGCATGGGGCCCTCCACCATCCAGAACAACTCCCCTCAACCTACGTCCCCCGTCCCGGAGCATGTCAAGACCGTCCCCCTGGGCATGCTCGCCCCATGCCCGAGATCATCCTCATGTCGGACCCGAAGGTCGCCGCGATCCCCGTCGTGGACCGTGCCGAGCCCCTGATCGACGTGCGCGGCACGCTCCGCACCGACCCCCGCCGCCAGGACGCCGCCGGCGCCTACGCCCGCCTCCGCGAGGGCGTCCTCACCCGCCTCGTCACCGCCGAGACCCTCCTCCCGGACGGCCTGCGCCTGCTCTTCATCGAGGGCCACCGCCCGCCCGCGCTCCAGCGCGCCTACTTCGAGGGGTACTCCGCCGAACTCCGCACGGCCCACCCCGCCTGGCCCGCCGACCGGGTCCGCATGGCGGGGGCGCGGCCGTGGATCTGACGCTCGTCACCGCCGAGGGGGAGGAACCCGACATGGGTACGCGGATCAACGCGAGCCCGGAGGAGAGCGACGGCGCCTGCTACACGGACGCGCCGAACATCGGAGCCGTGGCCCGGGAGAACCGGGAGACCCTCTCCGGGGCCCGGGAATGAGTCGTCGGGTGGGGTGGTTGGCAGGGGAAACGAGCAGGGAGCGCGTATGAGCGGCGGTTTCGTGGCGGAGTGGGAGGAGTGGCACCGGAGGCGGGAGGAGACGCTGACGGGGCCGCACGGTTTTCTCGCGATCACCAGTCTGCGCTGGCTCTCCCCCGAGCCGGAGCGTTTCGAGGACGCGCCGGGCGCGTGGTCCAGCGGCGACGAGGGGGTGGTCGTGGAGCTGGCGGACGGCGAGGAACTTGTCCTCGACGGCACGGTGCTCACCGGCCGGCACTCCTTCGGCTCGATCCCCGAGCGCGCGAGCCTGTACGTCCGTGCCGGGGACACCGTCCTGGAGATCGCCAAGCGCGGCGGCAGCGACCTCCTGCGCCCCCGCCACCCCGACAACCCCCTGCGCGTGAACCACCGCGAGACCCCCGCCTACGCCCCCGACCCGGACTGGGCGGTCCCGGGCCGCTTCGTCCCGTACGACACCCCCCGCGAGGTCACGGTGGGCGCGGCCGTCGAGGGCCTGGAGCACGTGTACGACTCCCCCGGCCAGGTCGAGTTCGAGCTGGCCGGCGCCGTCCACCGCCTGACCGCGTTCAACGGCCCGACGCCGGGCAGCCTGATGGTGCTGTTCACCGACGAGACCTCCGGTGTCACGACGTACGCGGCGAACCGCTCCCTCCAGATCGCCGCCCCGGACGCGCGTGGAGCCGTGACGGTCGACTTCAACCGCGCCGGGAACATGCCGTGCGCGTACACGGACCAAGCGACCTGCCCCCTGCCGCCCCGGGAGAACAGGCTGCCGGTGGCGGTGGAGGCGGGCGAGAAGCTCCCCTACGAGCGGCTCTGACCACCCTCCCGTTCCCGGGCCGCCCGCTCCCGGTGCCGGGCCGCCGGATGCTCGTCGCGCACCCGGCGGACCCCCTCCCCGTACAGGTGCTCGCGCAGCGTGCTCCCCGGCGGTGTCTCCGGCACCCGCCCCCGCGCCCGCAGCTCGGGCACGACCAGCTCGACGAAGTCCTCGAACGTCCCGGGCGTGACGGCGTACGCGAGGTTGAAGCCGTCGACGTCGGCCTCCTCCACCCACCGCTCCAACTCGTCCGCGACGGTCGTAGGGGACCCCACGACGACGGGCCCGATCCCCCCGATCCCGAGGTACCGGGCCACCTGCTCCGGTGTCCAGGTCCGGCTCGGATCGGCGGTCGAGAAGATCGCCAGCGCGGAGCGCACCGCGTCGGTGTCGACGTACTCCAGCGGCTGGTCCGGGGCGAGTTCCGACAGGTCGAGCCCGCTCCAGCCGCCGTACAGGGCGAGCGCGCCCTCGGTGGAGGCGTACGCGATCAGCTCGTCGTGCTTGCGGCGGGCCTCCTCGTCGGTGGGGGCGGTGATCGCCGTCAGCAGGATGTAGATCTTCACGCCGTACGGGTCACGCCCCTCGGCGGCGGCCTTGGCGCGGATGTCGTCGACGACCCTGCGGGTGGCGGCCGGGCTGACCGCGTTGATGAAGACGCCCTCGCCGTGCCGGGCGGCGAAGGCGCGTCCGCGCGGGGAGGCGCCGGCCTGGAAGATGACGGGGGTGCGCTGCGGGGAGGGTTCGGAGAGGAAGACGCCGGGGACGTCGTAGTGGCGGCCCTTGTGGGCGATGTCCCGGATGCGCTCGGGGTCGGTGTAGACGCCGCGCTCGGGGTCGCGGACGACCGCGTCGTCGTCCCAGGAGTACTCCCACAGCTTGTAGCAGACCTCCAGGAACTCCTCGCCGACCTCGTACCGGTCGTCGTGCCCGAGCTGCCCGCCGAGCCCGAGGTTGCGGGCGGCGCTCTCCAGGTAGGAGGTGACGACGTTCCAGGCGACGCGGCCCTTGGTGAGGTGGTCGAGGGTGGTGAGGGTGCGGGCGAGTTTGTAGGGCTGCTCGTAGGTCAGGGAGACGGTCACGCCGAAGCCGAGCCGCTCGGTGACGGCGGCCATCGCGGAGACCGCCGGCAGCGGGTCGGAGAGCGGGACCTGCGCGCCCTGGCGGACGGCGGCGTCGCGGGAGCCCTGGTAGACGTCGTACACGCCGAGGACGTCCGCGAGGAACAGGGAGTCGAAGCCGCCCCGGTCGAGGAGGCGCGCGAGGCCGGTCCAGTACTCCAGGTCGGTGTAGCGGTGGGCCTGGTCGGCGGGGTGGCGCCACAGTCCGGGCGACTGGTGGCCGGCGCAGGCCATGTCGAAGGCGTTGAGGTGGATACGGCGGGTCATTTGACGGCTCCGGAGGTCAGCCCCGCGACCAGGCGGCGCTGGGCCACCACGGCGAGGAGGTAGACGGGGGCGATACCGGCGAGCGAGACGACGGCCTGCTGGCCGAACTCGACGTTCTTGTCGCCCTGGAAGAGGGAGAGGACGACCGGCAGCGTCTGCGAGCCGCTGTCCTGCGCGAAGCTCACCGCGAAGAGGAACTCGTTGTAGCTGAGGAAGAAGCAGATCAGCGCGGCGGCGGCGACCCCGGGCCCGATCAGCGGGAGCACGATCCGCCGCAGCGTCGCCGCGCTCCCCAGCCCGTCCAGCCAGGCCGCCTCCTCCACCTCCTTCGGCACCCTGCGCACGAACCCGTCCAGCAGCCAGATCGCGACCGGCACGTTGGCGAGCCCGTCGACCAGCGCGAGCCCCGTCACAGAGTTGTCGAGGCCGAGACCCCGGAGCAGGAAGAACAGCGGCAGGACGGCGACGACGGGAGGCGCGCAGTAGCTCGACAGGACGAGCGAGGACAGGCGGGCGCCCCGGCGTCCGGCGCGCGCCGTGTAGTAGGCGCCCGGCACCGCGACCAGCAGCGTCAGCACCACCGAACCGGCGGCCACCGTCCAGGAGTTGAGGAGGTAGTGGCCGAGGTCGACGGCGTGGAACGCGTCGGGCCAGTTCCGCCAGAAGAGGCGGCTCGGCAGCAGGCCGCCGTTGAGGACGTCGTCGCGGGAGCGCAGGGACAGCGAGGCGACGTACAGGACGGGGACGCAGAGGAGGGCGGCGGTCAGGGCGAGCAGGGCCGTCGGCGCGTGGCGTCTCATGCGTACTCCTCGTAGCGCTTGCGGCGGAGCGCGACGGTTCCGGCCACGGCCCCGATGAGCAGGGAGAACACGACGGTCGCGGCGGCGGCCGAGCCGACGTCGAACTCCTGGAGGGCGGTGCGCTGGATGTCGAAGGTGCTGGTGGTCGTGGAGAAGCCGGGGCCGCCGGAGGTGACGACGTACACGAGGTCGAACACCTTGAAGCCGATGACGAGTTTGAGGAGCAGGACGCTCAGCAGGGTCGGTTCGATCGCGGGGAGGGTGACCGACCTGAGGGTCCGCCAGGGGCCCGCGCCGTCGAGGGCCGCCGCCTCGGTGAGCTCGTCGGGGACGCCGAGGAGCGCCGCGTGCACGAGGAGCATCACGAACGGCGTCCACTGCCAGGTGTCGATGACGACGAGCGTGAGGAAGGCGGGGACGGCGCTGCCGAGCGGGTTGACGGCGGGCAGACCCACGTCGTGCAGCAGGGAGTTGAGGGCGCCGCCGGTCGGCGCGAGGAGGAGTTTCCAGGCGACGCCGACCATGACGGGCGGGGTGACGAGCGGCAGCAGCAGGAGCGTGCCGAGGAGTCCGGGGCGGCGTCCGCGGGCGCGCAGGAGGAGTGCGAGGGCGGTGCCGGCGAGGAGTTGGAGGAGCGCCGTGAGGACCGCGAACGCCGTGGTGCGCCAGAGGGAGCCGGTGAAGGACTGACTCTCCAGCGCGGTACGGAAGTTGTCGAAGCCGGTCCAGCGCTGGAGGGGGCGGGCGAGGGTGGAGTCCGTGAAGGCGAGGCCGAGGATGTAGAGGAGGGGGTAGGCGGCGAAGACGGCGAGGAAGGCGAGGGTGGGGGCGGCGAGGAGGGCGGGGACCCTCGAACGGGCCGCCGTCGTAGGGGGTTTGCCTGCGGGGGCCTGCTCCGTGCGAGTCCGCTCCGCGAGTGCCGTCGCGCTCATCCCGACGTGCCCTTCTTGAGCTGCTTCTCCCACGCCCGCTGGGCGTTCTGCAACGACGCCTTCGCCGTCTGCCTGCCCTGGAGGCCCAACGCCAGTTCGTCGACGAGGGTTTGCAGGAGCTGCGGGGACTTGGGGACCGTCGGCCAGGGCAGCGGGTCGCCGGCGAGGCCGGTGCGGACCACCTCGTAGGAGTCCGGCGAGTAGGTGCGGAACTTGGGCGAGTCGAGGGTGCTCGTGCGGATCGGGTCGGCGCCCGCGTCGGGCTTGGAGAGGACGAGGAGGTTCTGCTGGGCGAGGGTGGCCCACTTGATGAACGCGGCTGCCGCTTCCTTCTGCTTGGAGGCGGTGGAGACGGCGAGGCCGAATCCGGCGTCTAGGGAGGTGCGCGGTGTGGTGTTGTCGCCGCCGACGGGGAGGGTCGTCACCGCCCACTTGTCGACCACCTTGGACTGCTGGGGGTCCTGGGCGCGTTTCGCGAAGTCGGTCCAGAAGTCGAGCATCGCGCCCTTGCCGTCGAGGAAGGCGGGCAGCGCCTGGTCGAAGCCGATCTGGAGCGGGGTCGGCAGGGCGCTGGGCGCGGCGTCGAAGAGGACCTGCGCGGCGGCGATCGCCTCGGGGGTGTCGAGGGTGGGCAGCCCGTCGGCGTCGAGGAACGAACCCCCGTACCCGGCGAGGCGGTTGGCGAAGGCGCAGCCCAGGATGACCGGTACCTGCTGGGCCTCGATGATCGCCCCGTAGTACTTGCCGCGCGCGTCCTTCGTGATCTTCGCGGAGACCTCGTTGTACTCCTCCCAGGTCTTCGGCGCCTCGACCCGGTGCCGTGCGAACAGCTCGGTGTTGTAGAAGAGGATGTGGGTGTCGCCGTCGTACGGCAGCCCCCAGCGCCTGCCGTCCCAGCGGGTGTACGTGTCGTACAGCGAGGGCAGGAAGTCGGCCTCGTCGATGTCCTTGTGGGCCTTGATGTAGGCGGTGAGGTCCTCGATCACGCCGCCCTGGGCGAGGGTGCCGACGGCCGCGTACCAGTACATGAAGACGTCGAAGCGGCCCGCCCCGGACTGGACGTCGAGGACGGCCTTCGAGGTCAGCTGGTCGTAGGGGATGGGGGTGACGTCGAGTTTCGCGCCGGTCGCCTTCTCGAAGGGTTCGGCGAGGTACTTGAAGGACAGCGCGTTGGGCTGGTTGGCGAGGATCTTGAGCGTGACGCCGTCCAGTTTGGGGGTGGCGCTCGGGTCGAGGGCGGTGGACTCGCCGGAGCCGCAGGCGGCCAGGAGCGGGGTGGTGGCGAGGGCGGTGAGGAGGGTGCGGCGGCTGAGCATGACGGCTCCGGATCAGGTGTACAGGGTGAAGGGGGCGTGCGTGCCGTTGAGGAAGTGGTCGCCGACCTCGCGGAGTTTGTAGGCGACGGGGTCGTGCAGGGTGTGCGTGCGGGCGTTGCGCCAGAACCGGTCGAACCCGAGCTCCGAGGCGGTCGCGCGGGCGCCGGTCACTTCGAGGACCCGCGCGGTGATGTCCAGCGCGGCGTTCGTCGCGGCGACCTTCGCGACGGCCACGGTCGCGGCGATCTCCCCGCGCTCGTGGAGCGTCAGCTCGTGGCCCCGGTCGAGTCCTCGCTGTACGGCGTCGGCGGCCCGGTCCGCGAGGGCGCGGGCGGCGTGTGCGCTGACGGCGAGTTCGCCGTAGGTGGCGAGGACGTACGGGTCCTCGGCGGCGGTGCCGACGCCGGACAGGACCCAGGGCCGGGTGACGGTACGGGTGTAGTCGCGGGCCGCCGCCAGCGCGCCCTCGGCGATGCCGAGGTAGAAGTGGACGAACACGGTCTGGATGGCCGGGGTGACGAGCGTGCCGAAGGGGTCGAGGTCGTCGGAGAGGACCCCGAGGACGTCCTCGGCCCTGATCGGTACGTCGGTGAAGGTGATGCTTCCGCTGGCGGAGAGGCGTTGGCCGAAGTTGTCCCAGTCGTCCGGGCGGTGGACTCCGGGGTGGGCGGGGTCGAGGACGACGACGACCGGGTCGCCGGTGTCGGTGCGGGTCGCGCCGGCGACGATCCGGTCGGCGACGCGGGCGCCGGTCGCGAAGCTCTTGCGGCCGTTCAGGAGGAAGTGGCCGTCGCTCGGGGTGAGGGTGACGTCGGGGTCACGGGGGTTGAAGGCGCCGCCCCAGAACCAGCCGCCGTCCGCCGCCGCGCGCTCCAGTTCCTCGGTCTTCGCGTCGGTGCCGAAGAACCGGGGGTTCCAGGACAACAGGTAGTGGTAGCCGAGGAGTTGGCCGATCGAGCCGTCTCCGGCCGCGATTTCGCGGATCACGGCGTAGGCGGTCCGCCAGTCGGCACCGCCGCCGCCCCGCTCCTTGGGGATCAGGAGGGAGAGGAGGCCGGAGGCGCGGAGCGACTCGACTTCGGGGAACGGGGGTTGGTTGGCCTTGTCCCGGGCGGCGGCGTCCTCGGCGAGCCGGGAGGCGACGGTGCGGGCGGTGGAGATCCAGGGCATGGAGGTGGCTTCTCTCTTGACGATTCGGGGTGTTTCAGACGATCCCGTTTGCCGGGGGTGTCACCCCGTTGAGCGCGTGGTCGCCGAGGTGCTGGATCTTCCAGCGGCGCGGATCGTGCAGGGTGTGGGTGCGGGCGTTCCGCCAGTGCCGGTCGAACCCCAGCTCGCGGCTCGCGCCCCGGGTCCCGATCAGCGCGAGGACGTCGCTGGAGACGGTCACGGCGGCCGTGTCCGCCTGAGCCCGCGCCGCCGCGACCGCGAGGGACGCCTCGGTGGCCGCCTCCGGGTCGGCGGGGTCGCGGCGGGCCGTGTCGATGGCGTCGCCCGCCTTCTCCAACAGCGCCTCGGCGGACCGCACGAGCAGCGCCAGCTCCCCGAACTTCTGCACGACCAGGGGCTCTTCGGACGCCTTCTCGACCCCCGCCTCGCCCCACGGCCGGGCGAGCGTCCGGATCAGCTCCCCGCCCTCCTCCAGCGCCCCGCGCGCGATGCCGGTGTCGACGGCCGCGTGGATGAACTGCCCGTACGCGCCGAACACTTCGGGCCGGTCGAACGTCAAGTGGTGCGGCACGACCCGGTCCTCGGGCACCACGACCCGCTCGAACCGGACCGTCCCGCTGGCGGTGGTCCGCTGCCCGAACCCGTCCCAGTCGTCGACGACGCTCACCCCGGGCGCGTCGGCCGGGACGAACGCGGCGGTGAGCCGGTCGTCCGCGCCGAGCGCGAACACGGGAATCCAGTCGGCGAACAGCGCCCCGGTCGCGTAGTTCTTGACCCCGTCGAGGAGAAACCTGCCTTCGGGGCGTTCGACGAGACGCGTCGCGAATTCCAGGGCGTGCCGGGTGCCCTTCTCGGCGAGGGCGTTCCCGAATCGGGCGCCCGTGAGCAACTGGGCGTAGAAAAAGGCTTGTTGTTCGGAGGTGCCGTTCTCCTTGAGGACCTCGACGAAGAAGAAGTGGTTCTGCGGAAGCTGCCCGATGCTCGCGTCGGCCGCCGACAGCAGCCGGATCACGTCACCGAGGGCGCGTGCCCCGAGGCCCGCTCCCCCGTGCTCGCGGGGCACCGTCACGGCGAGCAGCCCGGAGGCGGACAGCTCGGCCAACTCCGCTTGGGGCAGGCGCCGTTCGGCGTCGCGGTGGGCCGCGTGGAGCCGGAACCGGGCGGCCAGCGCGGCGGCGACGGCGACCGCCTCGGCGGCGTCGGTGAGCACAGGGACGGTGGGCATGGGAAACCCTTCGGTACGAGAAAGGCATGCGAAAGGGAATGCCGCGCACAGGCATGCGGAAAAGAGGGATCAGCGGCGCGCGGCCGGGACGGCCGGGAATTCGGAAAGAACCGGAGGGTCTAGCGGCAGGCGCGACAGAAGGCGCTGCACACACGGGCGAGGTCGACGTGCCGTCGCCGCGTGAGCCCTTCTCGCTTCATCATGGCGCTGATCCAAGCAAAGGCGGCTGATCGGGGTCAACAGATTCCGCAGGTCGTCTCGTATGCCGGGAATCGGTAATTCCGACGCGTTGATAGGGTTCCCCTTGCACCGCGCCCCGGCTCCCGGCCCGGCTTCCGCCCCAACTCCCCGCCAGGCTCTGGCCATTGCTACGGTGCCTCCGTGTCAGCCTCCTCACGCGATACCGCCGCCGGCGCCGGATGGGGCGAGGCCGCCCCGGGTGCCTACCGTCAGCTCATGCCCGAGAAGACCGAGAAGGTCTCCTGGCTGGACCCGCGCACCCTGTGGGCCGCGCGCAACGGCGTGGTGGCGTCCTGGTTCGGGGACCCCACGGGCCGTACGAGAGGCAGGTGGGTCGCGCAGCGGGCGGCGGCCGGGGCACCGGCCGACAAGGTGATCCGGCGCGACGACCCGGACCGGTTCTCGTTCATGGTGATCGGGGACACCGGCGAGGGGGACGACCCGCAGTACGCGGTCGTGCCCGGGTTCCTCAAGGCGAGCCGGGGGACGCGGTTCGCGGTCGTCGCGAGCGACGTCATCTATCCCGTGGGCAGCGCCGACGACTACGGCACCAAGTTCTTCCGCCCGTACGCGGACTATCCGGCGCCGATCTACGCGATACCGGGGAACCACGACTGGTACGAGGATCTCGGCGCGTTCATGCGGGTGTTCTGCGGGGACGCGCCGCCGCTGCCCGCCGAGCCGAAGCCGCGCGCGCTCACGAAGGCGTGGCTGCGGTCGCTGCTGTGGCACCGGGGGCGGCCGGGCGACGGTGAACGGCTGGACGCGGTGCGGGAGTTGCGGCGGGAGCAGGCGGTGCAGCCGGGGCCGTACTGGGCGATCGACGCCGGGCCGGTGCGGATCGTGGGGATAGACACGGGGCTGCTCGGGACGCTGGACGCGGAGCAGGGGGCGTGGCTGCGGAAGGTGTCGCGGGGGCCGCTGCCGAAGATCCTGATCACCGGGTCGCCGCTGTACGTGGACGGGGAGCACCACCCCTGTGCCATCGAGGGCGGGGGAACGGTCGACGAGATCGTGCGGGCGCCGGAGCACCGGTACGTCGCGGCGATCGGCGGGGACATCCACAACTACCAGCGCTATCCGGTGCGGTGCGAGGACGGGCGGACGCTCCACTACGTCGTGTCGGGCGGCGGGGGCGCGTTCATGCACGCCACGCACACGATCCCGAGGGTGTCGATCGCGGGGGTCGGTGAGGCGGACTTCCGGTGCTATCCGCTGCGGGGCGACTCGCTCGCGTTCTACGCGGGGCTGTACGGGCGGCGGCTGCGACTGCGGCGGTTGTTCCGGCTGAGCGAGGAGGAGGCGCTGGCGGTGATCGCGGAGCGGCTGGGGATCGAGCCGAGGCGGGCGCCCGGGGCCGAGGTGCGGCTCACCCGGCGGATCAGGCTGGTCGCCGCGCTGCTCGGGGTCGCGCCGAAGCCGGAGCGCCGCAAGCGGTTCAGGCTGCCCGTGCGGAAGATCTACACGCAGCTCTTCTCGCCGAGTTCGGCGACGTACAGTCCGCCGTTCTTCAAGAGCTTCCTGCGGCTGGACGTCACGCCCGAGTCGGTGCGCATCAGGTGCTTCGCCGCGACGGGGAACCTGGCGCAGGAGGTCGATCCGCCGGTCGAGGACGAGGTGATCATCCCGCTGAACCGGAATGCGTGAGGCGTGGCGGGGGTTGGCAGGGTCGTACGCACCGTGACCGTTGGAGAGCCCATGCCGTCCACCCCCCGCCCCCTGCGCAAGCTCGGCTTTCTCACCATCGGCCTGTTCGACGGGGACGATCCCCGCGCGGGCCACGAATCCACCCTGGAGATCATCGAGCTGGGTGAGCGGCTCGGCTTCGACAGCGCGTGGCTGCGCCACCGGCATCTCCAGTACGGCATCTCGTCCCCGGTGGCGGTCCTCGCCGCCGCGACGCAGCGCACGAGCCGTATCCATCTCGGTACGGCCGTGACGCCGCTCGGCTGGGAGAACCCGCTGCGGCTCGCCGAGGACTGGGCGACCGTCGACCTGCTGTCCGGCGGGCGGCTGAACCCGGGGGTGAGCGTGGGGCCGCCGATGCAGTGGGACCAGGTCAAGGGGGCGCTCTATCCGGACACGGCGGACGCCGAGGACTTCTCGTACGAGCGGGTGCGCAGGCTGCTCGACTTCGTGCGGGGCAAGTCCGCGAGCGACTTCAGCGGGGTGCAGGGCTTCGAGGTGTTCTCGGACCGGGTCCAGCCGCACTCCCCCGGGCTCGGCAAGCGGATGTGGTACGGCGGCGGCAGCCTCAGCTCCGCCCGCTGGGCCGGGGAGCACGGCATGAACTTCCTGACCAGCAGCGTCGTCAAGGCGGAGGAGTCCGAGGACTTCGCGGAGGTCCAGCTCTCCCACATCCGCGCCTTCCGCGCCGCCCACCCCGACGGCGACGCCGCCCGTGTCTCCCAGGGCCTGGTCGTCATCCCGACGGATTCGGCGACGCCGGCCCAGCGCGCCAAGTACGAGGAGTACGCGGCGAAGCGCCTCCCGCGCACCGCCTCCCCGCAGGGCCCGGCCCGCATGATGTTCGCCCCGGACTACGTGGGCACCTCCGACGAACTCGCCGCCCGCCTGCACGCCCACGCCGCCTACCGCGAGATCGACGAGGTCGCCTTCGCCCTCCCCTTCACCTTCGACCACGAGGACTACGTACAGATCCTCACGGACATGGCGACCAGGCTGGGCCCGGCGCTGGGGTGGACCCCGGGCTCGGCGGACTGACCTGAAGGGGGGGCGGGGCCTGTCGGGAAGGGGCGGCCCACCCGCCCCCTCACCACACCCCCGCCTCCGTCCCCGTGACCGCCGAGGACCCCCGCCCGTCCGCCCCCACCGGCACCTCCCCCGCCAGCATCACCCGATGCATGGTCCGGGGAAACCCGAGGTGGGCGTTGTCACTGGGGGCGAGATGCATGGTGGAGCGGTTGTCCCAGAACGCCACGCTCCCCGGTTCCCAGCGGAAGCGGACCGTGTACTCGGGCCGGACGGCCTGTTCCAGGAGCATGTCCAGCAGGGCCCGGCTCTCCGCGCGGGAGACGTCCTGGATCTGCTCGACGTAGTAGCCGTTGACGTACAGAATCCGCTCCCCGCTCTCGGGGTGGACCCGCACCAGCGGATGCACGGACGCGACCTGGTGGTCCAGCAGATGCCGCAGGTAGGCGTCGTCCCCGGGGCGTGGCTGGTAGCCCACGCCCAGCCGGTGTTCCACGCGCAGCCCGTCCGCGAAGGCCCGGACCGGCGCGGACAGCCCGGCGTACGCGGCGGCGAGGTTGGCCCAGGTCGTGTCGCCCCCGTACGGCGGGACCGTCTCCGCGCGCAGGATCGTCGCGGCGGGCGGGTCGATACGGGCGCCGTGGTCGCAGTGCCAGCCGCGCAGCAGGGTGTGCCGGCGCCGCTGGAGCCACTCGTCGTGGTCCATGCCGAACCTCCCGCCGAGTTCGAGCCGGTCGGCGGTGGTCTCGACCTCGGGGAAGCCGGCCGGGGAGGCGCTCCCGCGCTTGCGGAGGACGACGGGTTCCCCGAACCGCCGGGCGAACTCCACGTGCCCGGTGTGGTCGAGCTTCTGGTCCCGGAAGAACACCACCTTCCAGCGCAGCACCGCCTCCCGTATCGCCCGCACGGCCGCCTCGTCCAGCTCTCCGGCGAGATCGACCCCGTGGATCTCCGCCCCGATGTGTCCCGCGACCGGCTCGACGTCCATGTGCCCTCCAAGATCGGTTCCCGAGGGGTCCCTACCCGGAATACCCCGCTCCCGCCCCTGCCCGTTCGATAGGGTCCGCCCGACGACGCGCCTCAGGAGGCCCCCCATGCGTACGCGTACCGTTCTCGCCGGCACCTTCGCGGCTCTCTTCCTCTCCACCACGGCCGCCCACGCCACTCCCCCGGGTCCCGGGGTGACGGCCGTGCTCCTCGCGCAGCGGACGGTCGGCGACAAGGACTACGTCCTGCGCGAGCTGACGATCCCGCCGGGCCAGGCGACCGGCTGGCACTACCACGACGGCATGGTCTACGGCCTCGTCGAGGAGGGCACCCTGAGCCACTTCGACGCGACGTGCGAGTCCGACGGCGTCTACCAAAAGGGCCAGGTCATCCAGGAGGGCCCGAACTACACGCACATCGGCCGCAACCTGGGCGACACCCCGCTCGTCCTGAAGGCGCTGTACGTGCTGCCGCACGGCGCCCCGTTCTCGCGAGACGCCCCGAACCCGGGCTGCGACTTCGAATAGCCGCCGTCAGAGGGTCTGTTCCGCCCAGATCGTCTTGCCACGGGCCGTCTGCCGGCTCCCCCAGCGCTGCGTCAGCTGGGCGACCAGCAGCAGTCCCCGCCCGCCCTCGTCGAACGCGTGCGCCCGCCGCAGGTGCGGTGAGGTGGAACTCGCGTCGGACACCTCGCAGATGAGGGTGCGGTCGCGGATGAGCCGGAGCTGGATGGGCGGTTCGCCGTAGCGGATCGCGTTGGTGACGAGTTCGCTGACGACGAGTTCGGTGACGAAGGACGCCTCGTCGAGCCCCCAGCGGGCGAGCTGTTCCATGGCGGCCTGCCGGGTCGCGGCGACGTGCGCCGGGTCGGGGACGACGTCCCAGGTGGCGACCCGGTCGGCGCCGAGCGCCCGGGTCCGCGCGAGCAGCAGCGCGACGTCGTCGCCGGGCTCCTCGGGCAGGACGGCCTTGAGGACCGTGTCGCAGAGCGCGTCCAGCGTCGCGGCCGGCGCGGCGAGCGCGCTGCACAGCTCGGCGCTGGCCCGGTCGATGTCCCGGTCGCGCCCCTCGATGAGCCCGTCGGTGTAGAGGGCGACGATCGCGCCCTCGGGGAGGTCCACCTCGGTCGCCTCGAAGGGGTGCCCGCCGACGCCGAGGGGCGGTCCGGGGGTCATCTCGACGAGGCCGACGGTCCCGTCGGGCAGCAGGAGCGCGGGCGGCGGGTGTCCGGCGGCGGCCATGGCGAGGCGGCGCGCGACCGGGTCGTACACGGCGTACAGGCAGGTCGCGCCGAGTTCGGCGGCGTCGGCGGAGCCGTCGTCGTAGGTGGCGAGGTGGGTGACGAGGTCGTCGAGGTGGGTGAGGAGTTCGTCGGGCGGCAGGTCGACGTCGGCGAGGGTGCGCACGGCCGTGCAGAGGCGGCCCATGGTCGCGGAGGAGGGGATGCCGTGGCCGACGACGTCGCCGACGACGAGGGCGACGCGGCTGCCGGAGAGGGGGATGACGTCGAACCAGTCGCCGCCGATGCCGGCCGTCGATCCGGAGGGCAGGTAGCGGTGGGCGACCTCGACGGCGGCCTGTCCGGGCAGGCCGCGCGGCAGGAGGCTGTGCTGGAGGGTGAGCGCGGTGCTGCGTTCGCGGGCGAAGCGGCGGGCGTTGTCGACGCAGACGGCGGCGCGGCTCGCGAGTTCCTCGGCGAAGACGGTGTCGTCGTCCCCGAAGTCGTCGGGGTGGGTCAGCCGGATGGCGACGGCGACCCCGAGGGTGGTGCCGCGTGCCTTGAGGGGGACGGCCATCATCGAGTGCACGCCCTGCCGGTGGGGCTGCCCGGCCGGTGCGCGGGTGTTGCGCTCGGCGACCCAGCGGACGAAGTCGGGCTCCCCGGCCTGGCTGAGCACGGCCCGCCCTTCGCGCAGCGCTCTCGCGGGCGGGCTGTAGGCGGGGTAGGCGTCGGTCTCGCCGAGGTGGACGGCGGCCTCGGGGGTGCCGTCCGTGCCGGAGCCGTGGGCGACGCGGCGCAGGACGATGTGGCTCTCGGGGATGCGCGGGGGTTCGTCGGAGCCGAGGACCCAGTCGAAGAGGTCGACGCTCGCGAAGTCGGCGTACTGCGGGACGAGGAGTCCGACGAGTTCCTCGGCGGTGCGGACGACGTCGAGGGTCGTGCCGATGGAGGCGGCGGCCTCGTTGAGGAGGGCGAGTCTGCGGCGGGCCCAGTACTGCTCGCTGCTGTCGAACGCGGCGAGCGCGACGGCCGTCAGCTCGCCGTCCGGGTCGCGTACGGGCCACATCTCGATGTTCCAGGCGTGCTCGCGGTTCCCGGAGGGTTCGCCGGTGTAGCTCTCGTAGTGCACGGGCCGCCCGGTCCGAGCGACCTCCCTGAGGTGGAAATTGAAGCCCTGGCTGTGCTCGGCGTCCTCGACGGTCTCCGGGAACGGCCGCCCGAGCAGCACGTCCTCGTCGACGCCCATGACCTGGCAGGCGACCCCGTTGAGCCGCAGATACCGCTGCCGGGTGTCGAACACGGACATCGACATGGACGCCTGCTGGAAGGCCAGCTCACCGAGCGAGGGCGGCGGTGGCGGTACGACGGTGACGACGTGCCCGGCGGGTTCGCCGCCCGGGCCGAGGACCGGGCAGGCCGTGAGGGTGACGGTGACGGGCCGGCCGTCCTTGTGCCGCAGGACGACGGGGCCGCCGGCCGGCAGGGCGTCGCCGAGGAGTTCGGCGGCCGGCCTGCCCACCGCCTCCCCCGCCGTACGCCCGGTCAGCTCGCGGGCACCTTCGCTCCAGCCCGTCACGACGCCCCGGGCATCGATGACCGCCGCAGCGACGAGATGCTCCATGTGTCCCAGAATGGGGGCAATGGGGCGTGGGCTCAACCCCGGGCGCGCAGGACTTCCAGCGCCCGGTCCGCGTGCTGGTTCATCCGCAGCTCGCTGCGGACGATCTCCAGGATCTTGCGGTCCTGCCCGATGACGAACGTGACGCGCTTGGTCGCCATGAGCGCGAACCCGCGCTTCACGCCGAACTTCTCGCGCACGGCGCCGTCCTCGTCGGACAGCAGCGGCATCCCCAGCGTGTGCTTGCCGACGAACTCGTTCTGCTTGTCGACGGTGTCGCCGCTGATCCCGACCGGCCGCGCGCCGACGGCCTCGAACTCGGCGGCGAGGTCGCGGAAGTGGCACGCCTCGGCGGTGCAGCCGGGGGTCAGGGCGCCCGGGTAGAAGAAGAGGACGACGGGGCCGTCGGTGAGCAGCTCGGTGAGGCTGCGTACGGTTCCGGTCTCGTCCGGCAGGGCGAAGTCGTCGACGACGTCGCCGGTCTCGGGGGCGCGGCTCATTGCCAGTCCCTCCTTCAAGTGGGGTTGCGCGTGATGCTACTTGACCTCTTCGGACCGTCCGGAGGCGGCCCTTCCGTGCTGTCCCGGGGTGGTGCCGAAGGCTCTGCGGAACACGTCGACGAAGGCGCTCGCGGACGCCCATCCGCAGGCGTGCGCGACGGCCGTGACGGGCTCGCCGTCGGCCAGCATGCGCAGCGCGTGGTAGAGCCGGGACTGGGTGCGCCACTGGGGGAAGGTCATGCCGAGGTCGGTGCGGAAGAGCCGGCTGAGCGTGCGTTCCCCGGTGCCGGTCGCGGTGGCGAGCCGGGCCAGGGTGCGGGGGTCGGCGGGGTCGGCGTGGACGAGGTCGCAGACGGCGGCGAGGCGGGGGTCGGTCGGGGTGGGGAGCAGGTGGGGGTGGTGCGGTGAGGTGCGGAGCCGGTCGCGCAGGACGGCGAGGAGGCGGGCGCGTTCGGGGCCGCCGTCGTCGGGTTCCTCGGCGCAGGCGCGGATGAGTTCGCGCAGCAGGGGGCCGACGGCGAGGGCGGTCGGGGTGGTGAGGCCGAGGGGGTTGTCGTGGGCGGGGAGTCCGACGAGGTGCAGGTCGAGGGTGCCGTAGGCGCGGTGGGCGTGGACGGTGCCGGCGGGAATCCACAGCGCGCGGGTGCCGGGGGCGAACCAAGTGCCGGCGTCGGTGGTGACGGCGAGGACGCCGGAGCCCGCGTGGACGATCTGGTGGTCGTCGTGGCGGTGGGCCTCGATGCGCTCGCCGGGGGCGAGGTGGCGGACGGCGGTCGGCGCTTGGCGGATGTTCGACATCATCAGGCAGATTATCGGAAGCGCGACAGGTGTCGCGGGCGTCAGGCTCGCAGGGTGTCTCCACGTCGAACCGTCACTCTCATGTCCCTGGCCCACGCCTGCGTCGACCTCTACCAGGGCGCCGTGGCCGCCCTGGTGCCGTTCTTCGTGGCCGAGCGCGCCTACGCGTACGCCGCCGCCTCGGGGGTCGTCCTGGCCGCGTCGCTGCTGTCGTCGGTGGCGCAGCCGCTGTTCGGGCTGGTCACCGACCGGTGGGCGCTGCCGTGGCTGCTGCCGGTGAGCACGCTCGCGGCGGCGGCCGGGGTCGCGCTGAGCGGGGTGGGCGGGTCGTACGCGCTGACGCTGGCGGCGTTCGCGGTGTCGGGGGTGGGGGTGGCCGCGTACCACCCGGAGGCGGCGCGGGCCGCGCGTGCGGTGGCGGGTGACGGGCACCGGGCGATGGGGTGGTTCTCGCTCGGCGGGAATGTCGGCTTCGCGCTGGCTCCGCTGCTGGTGGCGGGGGTGGTCGGGCCGTGGGGGCTGGGGGCGACGCCGTGGCTGGCGGTGCCGGGGGTGGTGGGGGCGGTGCTGTGCGCGGCGACGGCGCGGACGCGCGATCGCGTGCCCGTCCGGGCCGGCCGGGACTCCGGGCGCGACGACTGGCCGTCGTTCCTGCGCCTGTCCGGGGCCGTGATCTGCCGGTCGCTGGTCTTCGTCGGCCTCAGCACCTTCGTGGCCCTGTACGTCCGTGAGCGCACGGGCGGGGGCGCGGCGGCGGGGACGGTCGCGCTGTGCGTGCTGTACGCGGGTGGCGCGGTCGGCACGCTGGCGGGGAGCCGGCTCGCCGGGCGGTACGGGCGGCTCGCGGTGGTGCGGGCGTCGTACGGGGTGACGCTGGTCGCGGTGGCGGGGGTGCTGGTGGTGCCGGGGCCCGCGCTGTACGGGTGCGTGGCGCTGGCGTCGGCCGGGCTGTACGTGCCGTTCTCGCTGCACATCACGCTGGGGCAGGACTGTCTGCCGGGGCGGGTGGGGACGGCGAGCGGGGTGACGCTGGGGCTGACGGTGAGCTTCGGGGGGATCGCCGCGCCGGCGCTCGGGGCGCTGGCCGACGCGACGTCCCTGCGGGCCGCTCTGGTGCCGTTGCTGGTGCCGCCCGTGGTGGCGTGGCTGCTGGTCCGCGGGGTGCGGGAGCCGGGGGGTCAGGCGGTGGCGGGCTCGGTGTCCTCCTCGACGGAGTAGCGCAGGAAGTCGTCGACCATGCGGTGGAAGAGCGCCGCGAGCTGCTCCAGCTCCTGGGGCGTCCACTCCTGGAGGGCGAGCTGCATGCCGCGGGTGCTCGCGGCGCGGATGCGCTCGACGGCCCGCTGCCCCTCCTCGGTGAGCTGGATGCGCTGGGCGCGGCCGTCCTGCGGGTCGGGGACGCGGGTGACGTACCCGGACTTCTGGAGCTGCTGGACGGTGCGGGTGACGTGCGACGCCTCGACGCCGAGGCGCTGGGCCAGTTCGCCGGGGCGCAGCGGGTCGGAGTCGGCGACCTGGCGCAGCAGGGCGACGGCGGCGCGGTCGAGGGGGACGCCCGCGACGGACATCAGGCGGTCGTGCTGGCGGGCACGGGTGCTCAGGTAGGTGATGCGGGTGAGCGCCCGCTCGATCTCGATGACCTCGGGGGTGGCCGAGGCGGGGAGCGGTTCGGTCGACATGCGCGCCACTTTACCAGATTGTTGCGTAACTCAAGTAACTTACGGCCTCCGTTTCGTTTTCCGTACTGCGTACGTACGAGACACCGCGCCCGGCAATCATTTGCTTGACTCAAGTAACCCACATATGCTTGCCTAACTCAAGCAACACCGAGCCGGGACCCTCTGAGCGGAGTCGGTCCCGTGCGCCGGACCCGTGGGGACGGGGAACGGCGCATGCTCCGGGCCCGGCGGACGGCGTGTTCCTCCAGCCGCCGCCGGGCCCGGGGACATCCTGTTCCCCTCTGTGGACAAACCCCCCTGAATCAGCGAAAGGCCCTGCGATGAGCACCATGAAGTCCGTCCGTACCGCCGGCGTGCACCAGGTCGAGACGGTGGACGTCGAACTCCCCGAGCCGGGTCCCAAGGACGCGCTCGTGAAGATCCGCGCCTGCGGCATCTGCGGCACCGACGTCACGTTCCTGCACATGGGCGGCATGCCGGCGCGGGCCCACCTCGGCGGCGACATGGTCCCCGTGGCCCTCGGCCACGAGCCGGCCGGCGAGGTCGTCCGGGTCGGCGCCGACGTCACCGACCTCAAGGCCGGCGACCGCGTCGTCGTCGACCCGCAGGCCGCCCCGACCGGCATCATCGGCTGCGGCGGCACGTTCGGCGGCATGAGCGAGTACCTGCTGATCGAGAACGCGGAGATCGGCAAAAGCGTCGCCGTCTTCCCCGACACGGTCCCCTTCCACGTCGCCGCCCTCAACGAGCCGATGGCGGTCGCCCGGCACGCGGTGAACCGCTCCGAGGCCGGCCCCGACGACAAGGTCGTCGTCTTCGGCGCGGGCCCCATCGGGCTCGGCGCCGCGATCTGGTTCAAGCTGCGCGGCGTCAAGCACGTCGTCGTCGCGGACGTCATCCCCTCCCGGCTGGAGAAGGCACTGGCCGTGGGCGCGGACGCCGTCATCAACTCCGCGGAGGAGGACGTCACCGCGCGCCTCACCGAACTGCACGGCCAGGCCGCCAACGCGCTCGGCCAGCCGCGGCCCGGCACGGACATCTACCTGGACGCGGCCGGCGCCCCCGCCGTGTTCAACACGGTCGTCGGCAACGCCAAGTGGCACGCCAAGCTCGTCATGGTCGCCGTCCAGAAGAAGGGCGAGATCGACCTCGGCGGCATGCTCCGCAGCGAGCTGACGCTCGTCCCGTCCCAGGGCTACCCGACCGAGATCTTCGAGGTGACACCCGAACTCGTCGAGCACCAGGACCGGTTCGCGAAGCTGATCAGCCACACGATCCCGTTCGCGGAGGCGGACCGCGCGTTCGAGCTGGCGCTCTCGCCGGGCGCCGCCGAGAAGATCGTCGTCACGCTGGACGACTGACCGCCGAACCGCGAGGGCGCGCGCACCCCCCATGCGCGCGGCCCCCGTACGTCCCCTCCCCGCCCCCGCTCCCCCAGGACCCCCCATGCTCGCGACCCTCCGTCAGGCCGCCCGGGCCTCGGCGCATCTCGCTCTCGCCGCGGTCGTGGCGTTCCTCTCGTACATCTTCATCACCGTCCTGCTCATCACGGCCGTCTGCGTCGTCGCGGTGATCGGGATCTGGATGCTGCCGGAGACCGTGCTGATCATCCGGCGGATCGCGGGCGCCAAGCGGGCGCTGACGACCCGTTGGACGGGCCGGCCGATCCCGGAGGCGTACCGGCCCGTCAAGGGCCCGCTGCCGGACCGCATCAAGATCGCCGTCCGTGATCCGGGCACCGGCAAGGACCTGCTGTGGATGGTCGCGCAGTACGCGTACGGCTGGCTGACGCTGCTGATGATCCCGCTGTGGCCGGCCGGCCTCGTGGTGGACGGCGTGTGGTGCGGACTGCTGCGACGGCGGGCCCTGGTCCTGCCGCTGATCACGAAGCTGGCGGACCTGGAGGCGAACTGGTCGACGACCCTGCTGCGGCCCTCCCCGGAGGCCCTGCTGGAGGCGCGGGTGGAGGAGCCGACGACGACCCGCGCCGACGCCGTCGCCGCGCACGGCGCCGAGCTGCGCCGGATCGAACGGGACCTGCACGACGGGGCACAGGCCCGCCTGGTCGCCCTGTCGATGCGGATCGGGCTGGCCCAGCGGGCGTACGAGGCGGACCCGGAGAGGGCGCGCAAGCTGCTGGACGACGCCCTCGGCCAGGCGGAGGAGGCGCTGTCGGAGCTGCGGCACGTGGTGCGCGGCATCCACCCGCCGATCCTCACGGACCGGGGTCTCGTGGGCGCCGTCCGGGCGCTCGCGGGCAGCAGCGGACTGACGGTCGACGTGCGCGCCGACGGCCTCGACGAGGACGGGGTGCGTCCGCCGGCGGCGGTGGAGGCGGCGGCCTACTTCGTGGTCGCCGAGGCCCTGACGAACGTCGCCAAGCACAGCGGCGCCGACCACGCCGAGGTGGGCCTGACGCGGACGAGGCGCGGCCTGCGCGTCGAGATCCGGGACGCCGGGAAGGGCGGCGCCGACGACCAGGCCGGTTCGGGACTCACCGGCATGCGGCGCAGGGTCGCGGCACTGGACGGCATGATCGCCGTCGACAGCCCGCCCGGCGGCCCGACGACGGTGACGGCGGACCTCCCGTGCGTGTGGTGACACGGCCGCACCCGGGCTCCCCTCGCCCTGCGGCATGACTCCCCGCCCCCGCGTACTGCGTTCTCAGTACGCCCGATTGTCGGCGGACGGACGACGACCCGAGGGGCCGCGTCCCGCGACTCTGAGGCTCCTGTCCGAAACCGTCCGGGGAGACGTCCGTTCCATGGCCGTACTGCTTTCACGACTGGGCCGCCTGGCCTTCCGGCGCCGCTGGCCCGTCATCCTGCTGTGGGTGGCGCTGCTGGCCGGCGCGGGTGCCGCCGCGGCCACCGCGCCCGCCGTCGAGGACCCGGGGACGTCGATGCCCGGCATCGAGTCCCAGAAGGCGTTCGACCTGATGGAACAGCGCTTCCCGGGCACGACGGCCGACACCGCGAACGCGCGCGTCGTGTTCGTCGCCCCGACCGGCGAGAAGGTCACCGCGCACAGGGCCGCGATCGAGCGGTTCGTCGACGAGGCCGGGGACGGCTCGCAGGTCTCGCAGGCCGTCGACCCGTTCACCTCGGGCGCGGTCAGCGAGGACGGCACGACCGCCTACGCGACGGTGTCGTTCGAGGCGAAGGCCGACCACCTCACCGACGCGAGCAAGGACCACCTGAAGGCGGCGATCGCGGAGGCGCGCGGCAGCGGCCTGACCGTCGAGACCGGCGGCACCGCGCTCGCCGAACAGCCCGGCGCGGGCGGCATCGGCGAGGTCATCGGCATCGGGATCGCCGCCCTCGTCCTGCTGATGACGTTCGGCTCGCTGGCCGCTTCCGGGCTGCCCCTGCTGACGGCGGTGGTCGGCGTCGGGATCGGCATGTCCGCGATCCTCGCCCTGTCGAGCACGTTCGAGCTGGCGGAGTCCACGGGCACGCTGGCGACGATGCTCGGGCTCGCGGTCGGCATCGACTACGCGATGTTCGTCGTCTCCCGCTACCGCGAGGAGCGCGCGAAGGGACGGCAGCCGCAGGACGCCGCCGGGACGGCCGTCGGCACCGCCGGTTCCGCGGTCGTCTTCGCGGGGCTCACGGTCGTCATAGCCCTGGCCGGGCTCTCGGTGGTGGGCATCCCGACGCTCACCAAGATGGGCCTGGCCGCCGCCGGCGCGGTCGTCGTGGCCGTGCTGATCTCGCTGACGCTGGTGCCCGCGCTGATCGGCTGCTGGCCGAACGCGGTCCTCTCCCGCCGGGCGCGGCGCAGCGGCCGGATCAAGGAGGGCGGGCCGAACAACGGCGGGTCCCGCTGGGCGCGGTTCGTGCTGCGCCGTCCGGTGACGGTCCTGCTGCTGAGCACGGTCGGCCTGGGCGCGCTCGCGGTGCCGGTGCTGGATCTCCAGCTCGGGATGCCGGGTGACGAGGTGAAGTCGACGGCGACGACCGAGCGGCGGGCCTACGACGACCTGGCGACGGCGTTCGGGCCCGGGTTCAACGGGCCGCTGATGATCGTGGTCGACGCGCGCGGGGCCCGGGACGCGAAGGGCGCGGCGAAGGAGATCTCCGAGCGGATCGGCGCCCACAAGGGGGTCGTGTCGGTGTCCCCGGCGCGGTTCAACGAGGCGGGCGACACGGCCGTGTTCACGGCGACGCCCTCGACGGGGCCGAGCGACGTGAGGACGCAGGACCTCGTCAACGCGATCCGTGACGACCGCCCGGGCATCGACGCGGCGACCGGGGCGACGTTCTCGGTGACCGGGACGACGGCCGTGAACATCGACGTCTCCGAGAAGGTGCAGTCCGCGCTGGTCCCGTATCTCGCGGTCGTCGTCGGGCTCGCGTTCGTGCTGCTGCTGGTGGTGTTCCGGTCGCTGCTGGTGCCGCTGAAGGCCGCGTTCGGGTTCCTGCTGTCGGTGCTGGCGGCGCTGGGCTCGGTGATCGCGGTGTTCCAGTGGGGCTGGGGCGCGGATCTGCTGGATCTTGAGGAGACCGGTCCGATCATGAACCTGATGCCGATCTTCCTGGTCGGGATCGTGTTCGGGCTCGCGATGGACTACGAGGTGTTCCTGGTCGCCCGGATGCGGGAGGCGTACGTGCACGGCGACCGGGCGCCCGACGCGATCGTCTCCGGGTTCCGGCACAGCGCGCGGGTCGTGGTGGCCGCTGCGCTGATCATGATCGCGGTGTTCGCCGGGTTCGTCACCGCCGACGAGTCGATGGTCAAGATGATCGGCTTCGGGCTCGCCGCCGCCGTGCTCCTCGACGCGTTCGTCGTACGGATGGCGTTCGTGCCGGCGGTTCTCGCGCTGCTCGGGCGGGCGGCCTGGTGGCTGCCGGGGTGGCTGGAGCGGCTGCTGCCGACGGTGGACGTCGAGGGCGAGGCCCTGAACCGGCCGGCCGCCGCGCCCGAGGAGCCCGTCCGCGTATGAGCACGCAGTGGCAGCGTTACGCGGGCGAGCACGCCCGGACCGTCGACACGATGTCGGCCGTCCTCCTGTTCGCCGCGTTCCTCTTCGGCAGCGAGATCACCATGCCGCGCGCCGAACAGCCGGACGAGACGCTGCCCACCCTCGCCTACGGAGCGGTGGCCTGCGTCGCCCTCCTCCTGTGGCAGCGCAGCCGCCCGCGGACGACGACGGCGCTCACCGCCGCCTGCGTCGCGGGCGGCAGCGCCCTGGGCCATCTCCTGACGCCGTTACTCCTGGCGCCCCTGATGCTCGCGCTGTACCGGCTGGCGACCCTGACCCGGCGCCGGACCGTCCGCCGGTACTACGCGGGTTCACTGGCGCTGGTCGTGCTGTCGGCGGTGCTCCTGGACCCGGTGCCGCACCCCTGGGCGATGAAGGTCGTCAGCCCGGCCGCGTGGCTCCTGCTGCCGGCCGTGCTGGGCAACGCCGTCCGGCTCAGCCGGGCGTATCTGACGGCCGTGCAGCAGCGGGCGGAGTTCGCGGAGCGCGGCCGGGAGGAGGAGGCCCGCCACCGGGTGACGGAGGAACGGGTACGGATCGCGCGCGAGCTGCACGACGTCGTCGCCCACCATCTCGCGCTGGCCAACGCCCAGGCGGGCACGGCGGCGCACCTCGCCCGTACGCACCCCCAGCAGGTGGCGGGCATCCTCACCGACCTGTCCGGTACGACGTCGTCGGCGCTGCGGGAGCTGAAGGCGACGGTGGGCCTGCTGCGGCAGGCCGGGGAGTCCGAGGCGCCGCTCGCCCCGGCGCCGGGCCTGGACCGGCTCGCGGAGCTGACGCGGGCCTGCGCGACGGCGGGCCTGGACGTCGAGGTGTCGACGGAGGGGGCGCCCCGGCCGCTGTCGCCGGGGGTGGACCTGACGGCGTACCGGATCGTGCAGGAGGCGCTGACGAACGTCGCCAAGCACGCCGGGACCCGGGCGGCGCGCGTCAGGCTGCGCTACGGCCGCGACCACGTCACCCTCACCGTCACCGACGACGGCACCGGCCCCGCCGCCGGGCCCGCCGCCCAGGGCTTCGGGCTGATCGGCATGCGGGAGCGCGCCCTGTCGATGGGCGGGGCGCTGCACGCCGGGCACCGGCCCGAGGGCGGCTTCGAGGTGACGACCCGGCTCCCGCTGTACCCCGCACCCACCCCACCCCAGGAACGGACCCCATGACCATCCGCGTGCTCCTCGCCGACGACCAGGCCCTGCTGCGGGCCACCTTCCGCATCCTCGTCGCCTCCTGCCCCGACATGGAGGTGGTCGGCGAGGCCACCGACGGCTTCGAGGCGGAGCGGCTCGCCCGGGAACTGCGGCCCGACGTGGTCCTGATGGACATCCGGATGCCGGGCGCCGACGGCCTCGCCGCGACGACCGCGATCTGCGCGGACCCGGCGCTCGCGGAGACGAGGGTGCTGATCCTGACGACGTTCGAGATCGACGAGTACGTCGCACAGGCCCTCAGAGCCGGCGCGAGCGGCTTCCTCGGCAAGGACGTCACCGCCGACGACCTCCTCGACGGCATCCGCACGGTCGCCTCGGGAGAGCGGCTGCTGTCGCCGCTGGCCACCCGGGTCCTCATCACCCGGTTCCTGTCCTCCCCCACCGAGGCGTCCCGCCTCGCGACCCCCGAGACGCTGAACGGGCTGACCGCGCGCGAACGGGAGGTGATGGCGTGGGTGGCGGAGGGCCACTCCAACGAGGAGATAGCGGAGCGCCTGTTCGTCAGCCCGCTGACCGTGCGCACCCACGTCCACCGGGCGATGACGAAGCTCGGCGCCCGGGACCGGGCCCAGCTCGTCGTCATGGCCTACCAGTCGGGTCTGGTGCTGCCGCCGCCCCCGGAAGCGGAATTCCGGACACACCGGCTCTGACCGGTCCTCAACAGGCCAGTATTGGCCGGTACTTCACCTCTGAGACGTGCGCGACCCCTTGGCCGGGGCGGGAAAAGCGGGGAAGCTGAGCTGCCCCCCGCGCACCCCCTCTCCCCCCATCCGGAGGACGCCTTGTCGTCACCCAAGTCCACGCCGGCCCGTCGCAGATGGCTCACCGTGTCGGCGCTCGCCGGCGCGCTCGTGCTCGCCGTCCCGACGGCCGCGTACGCCGCTCCGCCGACGGCCCTGCCGCAGAACGCGGAGGCCGCCGAGCTGACGTACCTGCCGGCGTTCGACTACGACACCGACGGCTGCTACTCGACCCCCGCGATCGGCCCCGACGGGACGATCAACGGCGGTCTGAAGCCGACGGGTTCGCTCAGCGGCGACTGCCACGACGCGTCGGACCTCGACAACACCAACAGCTACTCGCGCTACAAGTGCAACAACGGCTGGTGCGCGTACATGTACGGCCTGTACTTCGAGAAGGACCAGGCCCTCGCGAACAGCAGCATCGGCGGGCACCGGCACGACTGGGAGCACGTCGTGATCTGGGTGCAGAACGGCGCGGTGCAGTACGTGTCGACGTCCAACCACGGGTCGTTCACGGTGAGCGCGGCGTCGGCGGTGCGGTTCGACGGGACGCATGCGAAGGTCGTCTACCACAAGGACGGCATCAGCACGCACTGCTTCCGGCTGGCGAACACGAACGACGAGCCGCCGGAGAACGACAAGCACACCTGGCAGTACCCGCCGCTGGTCGGCTGGAACGGGTACCCGGCGGGGCTGCGGGACAAGTTGAGCGCGTACGACTTCGGGAGCGCGAACTTCGGTCTGAAGGACGCGAACTTCGTGGACCACCTCACGAAGGCGAAGCCGTCGGGCATCTCGTTCGATCCCGCCGCGTGAGCTGAGCCCGTCTCTCGGCGATCCCTCGAATCCGGGTCCGGCCGGGTTCGAGGGAGCGCCCGCGGTGTCCGTGGGACGGCCGGGAGGGTCTATCGTGTCTCACATGTCGGTACCCGAACTGATCCGTATCGTCTCCCGTGACTCGCCGATGGCGCTGGCCCAGGTGGAGCGGGTGCGCGCCGAGTTGGGCGCACTGCATCCCGGGGTGCGCACCGAGGTCGTGCCGGTGAAGACGACCGGTGACAAGTGGATGGGCGACCTGTCCCAGGTCGAGGGCAAGGGCGCGTTCACCAAAGAGGTCGACGCGGCGCTGCTGGCCGGGGAGGCGGATCTCGCCGTCCACTGCGTGAAGGACGTGCCCGCGGACCGTCCGCTGCCCGCCGGGACGGTGTTCGCGGCGTTCCTCAAGCGGGACGACGTCCGGGACGCGCTGATCCACCCCGGGGGTCTCACCCTGGACGAGCTGCCGGACGGCACCCGGATCGGTACGTCCTCGGTCCGCCGGATCGCTCAACTGGCGGCGACGCATCCGCAGTTGGAGTGCGTGCCGTTCCGCGGCAACGCGAACCGGCGCCTGGAGAAGCTGGCCGCCGGTGAGGCGGACGCGCTGCTGCTGGCCGTGTCGGGGCTGGAGCGCATCGGCCGTACGGACGTGATCAGCGAGGTCCTCTCGCCCGAGGCGATGATGCCGCCCATCGGCGCGGGCATCCTGGCCCTCCAGTGCCGTGAGGGCGACACGGATTTGATCGACGCGGTGAGCGGTCTGGGCGACCCCGCGACGCATCGTGAGGCGACCGCCGAGCGCATGTTCCTGCACGTCCTCCAGGGGCACTGCAACAGCCCCATCGCCGGCTACGCCCAGGTCGACCGCACCGGCGAACTCTCCCTGCGCGCCTGCGTCTTCACCCCCGACGGCAAGACCCGCCTCAACGCCCACGAGTGGGCGGGCCCGCTGGACCCGGCGACCCTGGGCACGTCGGTGGCGGTGGCCCTCCTGCGCCAGGGGGCGCGCGAGCTGATCGACGGCATCCCCCACTGACCCCTCCGGGCCGGCGGCCGACGCGGGCGCCTCAGGACGTCCCGTCGCCCGCCTCGGTCTGGTCCCGGAGATAGTTGCTCACCTGGCGGGACAGCTCCTCCCCGACGCGTCCCGCGCAGGGAGCCGCGCCCACCTTCTCCTCGCAGAGGTCCAACCCGCCCGTCCACAAACGGCGTTCGGTCCACTCGTCGTCCACGCGGAGCTGGACCTGGACGTCGATGCGGTCGAGGGTGGCCTCGGGGCCGGCGGCGTGCAGGACTGCGGTGACGCGGCGCAGGGGGTAGACGTCGAAGCCCTCGACGAACTGGGAGTTGCGCCAGTCGACGAAGGCGCTCTCGCCGTCGGGCCCGATCCGGACGTCGATCTGGCCGTCCTCCAGGTGCACGCAGTACTTCGCCTCACCCCGGTTCTCGACGACGACCCGCAGCCTGAAGTACGTGAGCCCCTCGGCGGCGTCGTCGCGGCCCCGTGGCGGCTCCGCGCGCTCCAGCCGGTTCACGCGCAGACGCAGACCGGAGTACGCCTCGTACTCCTGCCAGTCTCCGACCACGTTCGGCTCGTACACGGCCCACCTCCCGACGTCCACCGGCTGAGTCCTATCCGTGGCCCGAGTGCACTGTCAAATGAGCGGAATGCGCCGTGGCCTGGGCCATCGTCCCTTTTGATCGGCGATCAAGCCGTGCCCAGCAGAAATATCTGAAACACCGAGGTGACGCCTTGTGCAAACGTGCCGCACATCACGTCACCGGGCGAGCCTGCCGAGCAGCGCGGAGGAGGCGGCGACACCGAGCGCGGCGGCGAGCGCGAGCACCCCGAAGTCGACGGCGAGATGGGCCGGCGTACCGATCAGGAGACCGCGCAGGGCGTTCACTTCGTAGCTGAGGGGGTTGAACGCGCTGACGGCCTGGAGCCAGCCGGGCATGACGGAGACGGGGTAGAGCGCGTTGGAGCCGAAGAACAGCGGCATGGTGATCGCCTGCCCGATCCCCATCAGCCGGTCGCGGCTCAGGACGATCCCGGCGATGGTCATGGACAGGCAGGAGAAGAACGCCGACCCGAGGACGACGACCGCGAGCACCCCGAGCAGCTTGAGCGGGTTCCAGGTGAGCGCGACCCCGAGGAGGGCCGCGATGACGATGACGACGACGGCCTGGATCACCGACTTCACGCCGGCGGCGAACGCCTTGCCGGTGATGAGGGCGGCGCGCGGGGTCGGCGTGACGAGGAGCTTGTTGAGGACGCCCGCGTCCCGCTCCCAGATGATCTGGATGCCGTAGAAGATCGCGATGAACATGGCGGACTGGGCGATGATGCCGGGCGCGAGGTAGTCGACGTAGGGGATGCCGCCGGTGGGGATCGCCCGGATGCGGGTGAAGGTCTGGCCGAAGATCAGCAGCCAGAGGGCCGGTTGGACGGCGCGCGTGTACAGCTCGGTCCGGTCGTGCCGGAGTTTCTGGAGCTCGACGACGCACATCGCGCCGACCCGGGCGGGGACCAGCCGCCAGCCGGCGCGCGGCGCGGGCGGTTTGACGAGGAGGGATATGTCAGCCGACACGCTGAGCGGTGCGGCGGGTGCTTCGGACATCGCGGAAGTCTCCTGAGTTCTCGTCGAGGGAGCCGCCGGCGACGTCGCGGAAGACGTCCTCCAACGTGGGCAGCGTCTCGGTGCCCCGCCGGGCGGCGAGGCCCTCGCGCAGTTCCTCGGGGGTACCGAGCGCCCGCACCCGGCCGTGGTGCATCAGGCCGACGCGGTCGCAGTAGTGGTCGGCCTCGTCCATGTAGTGGGTGGTGACGAGGACGGTCATGCCGGTGGCCTCGCGGACGGCGCCGATGTGCTCCCAGACGCCGGTGCGGGCGATGGGGTCGAGGCCGATGGTGGGTTCGTCGAGGATGAGCAGCCGGGGCGCGCTGACGAGCGCCTGGGCGAGTTCGAGCCGCCTCACCATGCCGCCGGAGTAGGTCCCGGCGAGCCGGTCGGCGGCGTCGGTGAGGCCGACGGCGGCGAGGGCCTGGCCGACGCGCTCGGCGCGTTCGCGGCGGGGTACGTCGAAGACGCGGGCGAACAGGGAGACGTTCTCGCGTCCGGTGAGCCCGGCGTCGGCGGAGAGCTGCTGGGGGACGTAGCCGAGGAGGCGGCGCACGGCCATGCGGTCGCCGGCGGCGTCGTGCCCGAAGACGGAGACCATGCCGGCGGGGACCGGCAGCAGGGTGGTGAGGCAGCGGATGGCGGTGGTCTTGCCGGCGCCGTTGGGTCCGAGGAGGCCGAAGACCTCGCCCTCGGCGACGGTGAGGTCGAGGCCGTCGACGGCCCGGGTGTCCCCGAAGGCGTAGGCGAGGCCGGTGCAGGTGACGGCGTCGGTCATGAGGGGTCCTCCTCCTGGGGCACTTCCGGTTCCTGCTGGAGCTGTACGGCGAGGGTCCGCAGCGCCGGCAGCGCCGCTCTCAGCGCTTCCCGGTCGGCCGCGTCGAGGCGGGCGACCTGCCGTTCGACGAGCAGGGCGCGGCGGGCCCGCCAGTCCCGCAGCCGGACCTCGGCGGCCTCCGTGAGCCGGAGGCGGGCGGCGCGCCGGTCGGCGGGGTCGGTCTCGCGGATCAGATAGCCCTCCTTCACGAGCCGGTTCACGAGGGTCGAGACGGAATTGCCCGCGAGCATCAGCTCCTTGGCGGCCTCGGAGACGCCGATGCCGGGCCGGGTGCCGACCAGGCGCAGCAGTTCGGCCTCGCCGCCGCGCAGCCGGGGCACGGTGAGTCCGGCGCGCAGCCGGCGGCGCAGGAGCCGCTGGACCCCGACGATCGCGTCGGCGAGTTCCTGCGGAAACGTCTCGTCGTCCATACGACCAGATTATCTCTTTAGCAGAGGTAACAGCCTCAAGGGTGAGTCAAGAGGCGGTCGGCACTCTGTCCGGCCGACACTGGTCACGATCACGCCGGACGCAACAGAGCAGGACGCGAGCGCCCATGAACAACCGCCCCGAAGTCGTCACCACCCGCTCCGTGTTCGGAGCCCCCTGCTGGGTCAGCCTCACCACCCGCGACCTGGCGGCCACCCAAGAGTTCTACGGGGCCGTCTTCGGCTGGCAGTGGCGCCAGGGCTCCCTGGGCGACCACTTCCGGGTGGCGTCGGCGGACGGCGTCCCGGTGGCCGGGATCGCGGGTGTGGCGGCGATGTGGCAGATGGCGGTGGCGTGGACGCCGTACTTCGCGGTGATCGGCGCGGACGAGGCGGTGGGCCGGGTGCGGGAGCGCGGGGGCACGGTCGCGGTGGGGCCGGTCGCGCTGCCGCCGGGTCGGGCGGCGCTGCTGGCGGACCGGGACGGGGCCGCGTTCGGCATCTGGGAGGGCGCGCTGTTCGGCGACTGGGACCTGTGGCGCCGCGCGGCCCCGGCCCTGGTCCGCCTCCACACCCGGGACGCCTTCGCGTCGGCGATCTTCTACGGCGAGGTGCTGGACTGGGCATCGGACCTGCCGGGGAGCTGCGAGGTCCACTATGAGGACGGCGAGGTCGTCCTGCGCAGCCGGGGCGCGGTGGTCGCCCGGATCGGGTCCGGCGCGCTGGAGGCGGCCCCCGATCCGACGGTACGGCCGCACTGGCAGGTCCACTTCACCGTCCCGGACGTCGCCGCGTGCGCGCGGGCGGCGGAGGTGCACGGCGGGAGCGTGCTGACGAAGTCGGCGCGGGAGGTGGTGCTGCGGGACCCGGAGGGGGCGCAGTTCACGGTGGCGGAGCGCGGGGACTGAGGGCCGGGGGTCTCACACGGCGGCCGGGAGGGCCCTCGGCAGGTCGAGGCTGGTGCGCAGGCTCGGGACCGGTGCGACGGGGATCAGGAGGGCGCGGCGGCCGGTGCGGGCGCGCTGGGTGAACCAGATGACCTTGGCGCCGCCCGCCGTGGCGCAGCAGCCCCAGCCGTCGCTGGTGGCGGCGAGGCGGGTGAGGCAGGCGCGCAGGTCGTGGTCGGGGCGCAGGTCGGGGTCGTGCTCGGCGACGGCGGTGATGAGGTGGTGGCCGTTCCACCACATCTCGATCGCCGCGCGTTTGTCGACGGCGTGCCGGTCGATGGCGTTGAGGAGCAGCTCGGCGCCCTCCCCGACGGGGTCCACCAGCGTCTCCAGGCCCCAGTGCCGCAGGTGTGCGGCGAGGATGCGCCGGACCTGTCCGGCCCGTTCGGGGCTGACGTCGACGTCGAGGTGGTAGGTGCAGGGAGCGGCGGTCTTCATCGTCGTTGGCTCCTCACCGAGTCAGCTCCACGGAGCGTGACTGCCGTTCGCTTCCGCGTCACTTCCACGGTGGGGGTGTTGCTCCATTCGTGCAACACGAGCACCTCGCGTACCCGTGATCGGTGTGCTTATGCCAGATGAAAAGACCTGGTGGAAAAAGTGCTCCCGATGTCGCCGATCGGTGCTTCTTACTTGCGCGTTCGTGGTCACAAGGGCCTGTGGCTGGGCTAGATTCGAGCACCCCGGTGACCGTTCCGGCCTGGGCCTTCACTCCCCGTACCTGTCAGGAGCCAGCGCATGCGCGACGTCGCGGTCGCTCCCCCAGCCGCCGTCTCCCCCCTGACCGGAGGGCTCGCCGACAGTGTCTTCGACGCCGCCCAGCGCACCCCCGACCGGCCGGTGCTGGCGCGGCGTTCGGCGGTGGACCCCGGGGCGTGGACCGAGGTGAGCGCGGCGGCGCTGCGGGACGAGGTGGTGGCGCTGGCGCGGGGTTTCGTCGCGTCGGGGATCTCGCCGGGGCACCGGGTCGCGGTGATGGCGCGCACCCGCTACGAGTGGACGGTCATCAGCTACGCGCTGTGGACGGTGGGCGCGGAGATCGTGCCGGTGTACCCGACGTCGTCGCGGGACCAGGTGGAGTGGATTCTGCGGGACTCCGGGTGTGTCGGGGTGGTCGTGGAGGACGAGGCGACCGTGATGACGGTGGGCTCGGTGTGCGCGGGGCTCGACTGGCTGCGCCACGTCTGGCAGTTGGATGCGGGCGCGCTCGAACAGCTCGTCGCGATGGGCGAGTCGGTGCCGGTGACGACGGTGGAGTCGCTGCGCCGGATCGTGTTCCCCGACTCGACCGCCGCGATCGTGTACACCTCCGGGACCTCGGGCCGCCCGCTGGGCTGCGCGCTCAGCCACCAGGGGCTGGCGAGCCCCTGCGACACGCTGCTGGCCGGGTGGGGGCACACGGTCGCGCCGCCCGGACAGCGGCCGGCGGTCCTCGCGTTCCTGCCGTTCTCGCACGTCTACGGGCTGATGATCCAGGGGCTGTGCGTGCGCGGCGGCATCCTGATGGGGCACGAGCCGGACATGAGCGAGGCGGCGCTGACGGCGGCGCTGCGCACGTTCCGGCCGACGTACCTGTACGCGGTGCCGTCGGTGTTCGAGAAGATCTACAAGGGGTTCCTGCTGGCCGCCCAGCAGAACGGGCGCGGGGGGCTGTTCGAGCGGGCGGCGCAGACGGCGCGGGAGTTCGCGGCGTCCGTGGAGCGCCAGCGCCTCGGCCGGGGTTCGGGTCCCGGTCTCGATCTGCGGATGCAGCACGCCGTCTTCGAGCGGACCGTCTACCGAAGACTGCGCGGCGCGCTGGGCGGGCGGGTCCGGCGCGCGACCTCGGGCGGCTCGACCCTCCACCGGGACCTGTCGCTGTTCTACGAGGGCATCGGCATCTACGTCCACGACGGCTACGGCCTCACCGAGACCGGCGGCGGGATCACCATGCAGCCGCTGGGCCGCGAGAAGTCCGGCACGGTGGGCCGGGCGCTGCCGGGCACGGACATCCGGGTCGCCGACGACGGGGAGATCCTGGTGAACGGCCCCTCGGTGTTCCAGGGGTACGTGGGCGACGAGGCGGCGACCCGTTCGGCGCTGCACGGCGGCTGGCTGGCCACGGGCGACCTGGGCCATCTCGACGCGGACGGCTATCTGACGATCACCGGCCGCAAGAAGGACGTCATCGTCACGACCAGCGGCAAGAGCGTCTCGCCGACGCTCCTCGAACAGCGGCTGCGCGTGCACCCGTTGGTCCACCAGGCGGTCGTCGTCGGCGACAACCGGCCCTGTGTCGGCGCGCTGATCACGCTCGACCCCGACTTCCTGGCGCACTGGCGGGCCCGGCTCGCGCTCCAGGGCGATGTGCCGAGCCGGGAGGCGCGGGAGGAGAACGCCCTGCGCGAGGAGATCGGCCGGGCGGTCGCCGCCGCGAACAGCGCCGTCTCCCGCTCGGAGTCGATCCGGGTGTTCCGTATCCTGCCGCGCGCCTTCGACCAGGCGGGCGGGCTGCTGACGCCGTCGATGAAGCTGCGCCGGGACTCGATCGTGGCGCACTGGGCGGCGGAGATCGAGGCGATGTACCAGGCCCGTGCCCCGATCCCCCGCCACAGCCCGCCGGAGATCCTCAGCTGGGACGACAGCGACGACGTGTTCCGCTGAGCCTCAGGCGGGTGCGGTGCCGCGTGCGGTGAGGCGCAGGTAGTAGGCGCCGACGGTGGCGAGGTAGCCGGGGTCGCGGGTCTCGCTGTCGGTGCGGAAGCGCGGCGCGGCCTTCACCTCCTCGCGGGTGCAGGTCAGCAGGACGCGCCGGCCGCTGTCGTCGACACCCGCGACGGTGCCCGCCGGGACGACCGCGCTGCGGCCGAAGACCCATACGCCGGTCTCGACGACGAGATGGCTCAGGCCCTGGGGTGCGGCCTCGCGTTCGACGCGGCCGACGGTGCCGTCCGTGGCGACGACGGTGTAGCCGGTCAGTCCCTGCCCCTCGGTGCGGCCGGACTCCGGCGCGTACGTCCAGATTCTCTCGCTGGTCAACACGGCTCCCTCCCTTTCACCCCGTGGACGGCCGCCCGCCGCCGTCCGTACAGCTACCCCCATACCCGCCCGAAGGCGTGGTGACGCCGCATACCCGCGTGCCGTACGGCACGCATGGAACCGTGTGACGGGGGTATGGCCATGTGACTATCGGGTCGGGGTCGTCAACATGCCTCTCCCGGCTGGCGCGAGCGCTCCCGGCACGGTGGGATCGGTGTGGTGCCGTAGAAAGGGAGGTCGACGTGGATCGACCCAGAATCCTGGTGGTGGGCGCGGGTTTCGCGGGCGTGGGCTGCGTCCGCAGACTGGAGCGGGGGCTCTCCCCGGGCGAGGCGGACATCACGCTGGTGACGCCGTTCGCCTACCAGCTGTACCTGCCGCTGCTGCCGCAGGTCGCGTCGGGTGTGCTGACCCCCCAGTCGATCGCGGTGTCGCTGCGCCGCAGCAGCAAGTACCGGACCCGGATCATCCCGGGCGGCGCGATCGGCGTGGACCTCAAGTCGAAGGTGTGCGTGGTCCGCACGATCACCGGCGACCTCGTCAACGAGCCGTACGACTACCTCG
Organism: Streptomyces sp. NPDC004539; assembly: GCF_040610055.1. Taxonomy (NCBI): domain Bacteria; kingdom Bacillati; phylum Actinomycetota; class Actinomycetes; order Kitasatosporales; family Streptomycetaceae; genus Streptomyces; species Streptomyces sp. NPDC004539. The sequence continues at coordinate 120,313 of NZ_JBEXLS010000015.1, forward strand.
TCCTCGCCCCCGGCAGCGTGACCCGCACGTTCGACATCCCGGGCCTCACCGACCACGCGATCGGCATGAAGACGCTCGCCGAGGCCGCGTACGTCCGTGACCACGTGATCTCGCAGCTCGATCTCGCGGACGCCAGCGACGATCCCGCCGAGCGGGCCTCCCGGCTCCAGTTCGTGGTCGTCGGCGGCGGGTACGCCGGTACGGAGACGGCGGCCTGTCTGCAACTCCTGACCCGTAACGCGGTCAAGCGGTATCCGCGGCTGGACCCGAAGCTCATCAAGTGGCATCTCATCGACATCGCCCCGAAGCTGATGCCGGAGCTGGGCGACAAGCTGGGGGCGAGCGCGCAGGAGGTGCTGCGCAAGCGGGGCGTGGAGATCTCGCTCGGGGTGTCCATCGCGAAGGCCGGTGCCGAGGAGGTCACCTTCACGGACGGCCGGGTGATCCCGACGCGCACACTGATCTGGACGGCCGGGGTCGCCGCGAGCCCCCTCATCGGGACGCTGGGCGCGGAGACGGTCCGGGGGCGGCTCGCCGTGACGCCGGAGATGTCGGTGCCGGGGCAGGACGGGGTGTTCGCCCTCGGTGACGCGGCGGCCGTGCCGGACCTCGCCAAGGGGGAGGCGGACGCGGTCTGCCCGCCGACGGCCCAGCACGCGATGCGGCAGGGGAAGGTCGTCGCGGACAACGTCATCGCGACGCTGCGGGGGCGGCCAGCGAAGCCGTACCGGCACAAGGACCTCGGGCTGGTCGTCGACCTCGGGGGGACGGACGCGGTGTCCAAGCCGATGGGCGTGGAGCTGCGGGGGGTGCCCGCGCAGGCGGTGGCGCGCGGCTACCACTGGTCGGCGCTGCGCACGAACGTCGCGAAGGTGCGGGTGCTGACGAACTGGACGCTCAACGCGCTCGCCGGGGACGATTTCGTCCGTACCGGCTTCCAGTACGGCAGGCCGGCGCGGATGAGGGACTTCGAGTACACGGACACGTATCTGACGCCGGAGCAGGTGGCGGAACAGGTGAAGGGGGCGGGGAAGGACTGAGCCGGGGGACGGGGCGGGTGCTTCCGCGGACCCGCCCCGTCCCGCCCGGCTGCGGCCCCGCATAAAGTACGCGGCGTGAACACAGTGGTCAGGCGGGTGTGGGACAGGGTGTCGGCGTCGGACCCGGGGCTGCTCAGGCTGGCGGCGGGGCTGCGGACGACGGGGGCGATCGCCCTCACCCTCGCGGTGCTGGCACCGTTCGGGGTGAGCGTGTCGCATCTCGTCGCGGGCGCCATCACGGCGATGGTCGCGACGTTCGCGATCCAGGAGAAGCGGCGCGGCCCGCAGGCGGTGACGCTGGCCCTCGGGCTGCCGGTGGCCGCCGCGTCGGTGGCGCTGGCGACGCTGCTGCACTCCCTGGTCGTCGTCGGGGACGTGTTCTTCGTGGTGCTGATCTTCGGCGCGGTGTACGGGCGGCGGTTCGGCGACCGGGGGCACGCGCTCGGGATGATCGCGTTCCAGACGCACTTCGTGGCGCTGTTCGTGGAGGTGCGGGCCGGGAACCTGCCCGGGTTCCTCGGGACGGTCGCCGTGGCGTTCGCGTGCAGCGCGGTCGCGCGGTTCGCGCTGGTCCCGCAGACGTCCGCCGGGACCTTCCAGCGGCTGCGCAGGGCGTTCCGCGCGCGGCTCGCGCAGCTCCTGGACGCGCAGCTGGAGCTGCTGGACGCCGGTCCCGAGGACGTCGAGCGGGCGCTGGGGCATCTGCGTGAGCGCACCGCGCGGCTGCACGAGACGGCGCTGATGATCCAGGGCCGGCTGGAGGAGGGCACCCCGGACGCGGCGTCCGCGCGGCTGGTGCAGCGGCGGGTCGCGGACGCGGAGATCACCGCCGAGCGCCTCGGCCTGCTCCTGCTGACGGCCCGCAGCGCGGAGCGCGCCGACACCCTCACCCTGCACCTCCCCGGCTTCCCCGTCCCCGAGGCCGGCCGGCATCTCGTGCGGGACGCGTCGCGTGACACCGTGCGCCGGGACCTGTCGGCGCTGCGCCTGCTGGTGCGCGACCCCGAGGCGGCCGGGGCCTCGCGGGCGCATCTGCGCAACCGCCTCCTCGGCTACCGGGACGAGGAGAACCTCCCGGACGGGCCGCCGGCCGTGCAGGACGTCTTCCGGGGCATCGGGGAGGCGGCGCGCGCGGTGCTGGGGCTGCGGATCGTGCTGGACGGCCCGCAGGACGACGCCGACGACACCGCCGAGACCGCGCGTTCCCGGGAGGAGCTGGACGCGGAGGACGCGGCGCTGGAGGCCGAGGAGGAGCCTGAGGCGACGGGGCTCGCGCGGCCGACGACCCGGGCGGCGGTGCAGGTGGCCGTGGGGTCGTCGCTGGCGATCGTGGGCGGCGAGTTCCTGTCCTCGCAGCGCTGGTACTGGGCGGTGCTGACGTGCTGGATCGTGTTCATCAACACCGCGTCGACCGGGGAGATCCTCGTCAAGGGCTACCGCCGGCTGCTGGGGACCGTCCTCGGGGTGGTCGCCGGGCTGGGGCTGGCGGGCCTGGTCGGGCAGCACACGTGGACGGCGTTCGCGCTGGTCCTGCTCTGCGTGTTCGCGATGTTCTACACGGCTCCCCTGTCGTACACGCTGATGTCGTTCTTCGTGACGGCCGCGCTGGGCGTCCTGTACACGCTGCTGCACACCTACAGCCTGTCGGTGCTGGTGCTGCGCGTCGAGGAGACGGCGCTCGGGGCGGCCTGCGGGGTGATCGCGGCGGCGCTGGTGCTGCCGGTGCACACGGACCGGCGTACGGACGAACTCCTCGAAGCGGCCCTGGAGCGGCTCGCGGACGTCACCTCGGGGGCGCTGGACCAGCTCAGCGGGGCGGCGGCGGAGGATCTGCTGGAGCGGGCGCGGGACCTGGACCAGGCGCTCGCGGATCTGCTGGCGGCGACGCAGCCGCTCACCCATCCGGTGTCGCCGCTGCGTGGCCGCAAGGACACGGCGCGGTACGTGGTGGCGCTGCTGGAGACCTGCGCGTACCACGCGCGCTCGCTCGCAGCGACGGCCGAGCTGCTGCCGACGCATCCGTCGATCGCGGCCGATCCCCGGCTGCGCGGGGCGGGCGAGCGGATCGTGGCGAACATCGGGGCGGTCGCGGCGCACGTGCGGGACGAGCCGGCGGCCGTGCGCACCGGGGCGAGCATCGCGTCGCTGCTGCGGCCCGGCCGGTACGGGACGCCCCGGTACGGGCGGGTCACGGACCGGGTGCTGCGGCATCTCCAGCGGCTCGACGAGGCGGTCGTGGGGCTCGCGCGTCCGCTGGGGGTGCCGGTGAAGGCGGAGTCGGGTGATGTGGCGGCCTAGCGGAGCCTGTGAACTTCCTTTGGAATCAGCCCACTTGGGCCGGTTTTCGGGAAAGATGAAAGTGAAACAGGTCACTCAACCCGCTTGGGGCTACGCGAAATCTCCCTCGATGGTTTACGGTTCATACATACGGGGTGCACGGAGTCGAGACTTCACTCCTCCGGACATCACCGTGTGACAGCCCTGGCTGGCTTCCCCCGTCCAGCCAGGGCTTTCCCCTTTCTTCACACACGCCGAGGTGCCCCGGGCGCCGTCACGGGCTCCAATGGAACGCATGACCAGAGCGACCAGACTCCTGACCGCCCTCGATCCGCCCCAGCGCGAGCGCCTGCTCTCCCTCGCCGAGGAGGTGTCCTTCCCCGAGGACACCCGCATCTTCGAGGCGGGCGGCCCGGCCGACCGCTTCTGGGTCCTGCGCTCCGGCGCGGTGAGCCTCGACCAGCAGGTCACCAGTCAGCAGCGGGTGACGGTCGCGAGCCTCGGCTCCGGCGACCTCCTCGGCTGGTCCTGGCTCTTCCCGCCGTACGTCTGGGACTTCGGCGCGGAGGCGTTCAGCCCGGTCCGCGCCTACGAGTTCGAGGCGGCGCCGGTGCTGCGCCTGTGCGAGGAGGACCCGGCGCTCGGGCTGTCCCTGGTCCGGCTGGTGGCGGAGATCCTGGCGCACCGGCTGGAACTGACGCGCGGCAGACTCCTGGAGGCGCACCGCAGGGGGAGTCTGTAGGCGGCCCGGCGCCCCCGGGGGTCAGATGCGGTAGCGCCGCAGCGCGGGCAGCGCCGCCGCGATCCCCAGCATCACCACCACGACCAGCACCCCGCCGCCCGTGACGGCCGCCCGGGGCCCGAAGGCGGCGCCCGCCGTGCCGTGCAGCACGTCCGCGAGCCGGGGTCCGCCCGCGACCACCACGGTGAACACCCCCTGCATCCGCCCCCGCATCTCGTCGGTCGCCGCGGACAGCAGGATCGCCCCGCGGAACACCATCGACACCATGTCCGCGACCCCGGCGACGATCAGGAACGCCACCGAGAACCACAGGTTGAGGCTCACCCCCACCAGCGCGATCGCCGCGCCCCAGGCGACGACGGCCCCGATGACCATCACCCCGTGCCGCCGTATCCGCGAGAACGTCCCGGAGAACAGCCCGCCCAGCACGGCCCCGACGGGGATCGCCGCGAACAGCAGGCCGAGCGCGAGGCCCTCGCCGTAGGACGCGTACGTCTCGGCGGCCATCTGCGGGAACAGCGCCCGGGGCATCCCGAACACCATCGCGATGACGTCCGCGAGGAACGACAGCAGCAGCACCTTGTGCCGGGATATGTACCGGAACCCCTCCACGATCTCCCGCACCCCGGCCCGCCGCCTCCCGCCCCCGTCCAGCGGCGGCAGCGAGGGCAGCCGGTGGACGGCCCACACCGTCACGCACAGCGCGACCGCGTCGATCAGGTACAGCTCCGGCAGCCCGACGACCGGGATCAGCGCCCCGGCCAGCAGCGGACCGGCGACCAGGCCCGTCTGCATGACGGTCGACCCGAGCGCGTTGGCGGCGGCCAGCTCCTCCGGCGGCACCAGCCGCGCGATCGAGGCGTTGCGGGCGGGCGAGTTGAGCCCGAAGAACGCCTGCTGCACGGCGAGCAGCACCATCAGCACCCCGACGTTGTCCAGCCCCGAGAACGCCTGCACCCAGAACAGCAGCGAGGTGACGGCGATCCCCGAGTTCGTGATCAGCAGCAGCTTGCGCCGGTCCATCGCGTCGGCGACGGCCCCGCCCCACAGCGCGAACACCACCATCGGGACGAGCCCGGCGAGGCTCGCGTACCCCACCCACGCGGACGACCCGGTGATGTCGTACACCTGCTTCGGCACGGCGACGGCCGTCAGCTGGCTGCCGACGGCCGTGACGATCGTCGACGTCCACAGCCGCCGGTAGGCGGGGCGCCGCAGTGGCCGGGTGTCCATCGCCCAGCGCCGCCATCCCTTGCGGACGGGCGCCGGTTCGTCGACCGAGGGGCTGCTCTCACTGGTATCCACGCGCACCCTGCTTGCTGGTTACATCTTTCGCTGGCGGGGATCAGTGTCGCAGCCCGCGGGGGGCCACCGTCAGCTGCCCGCGATCAGCGTGACGCCCAGCACGATCATCGTCGCCGCGACGAACCCGTCCAGCACGCGCCAGGCGGCCGGCCGGGTCAGGAACCGGCTCAGCAGCCGCGCGCCGAACCCGAGCGCGGCGAACCAGCACAGGCTCGCGGCGGCGGCGCCGAACCCGAACGTCCAGCGCAGGGAGCCCCGGTCGGCGGCGATGGAGCCGAGCAGGAACACGGTGTCGAGGTAGACGTGCGGGTTGAGCCAGGTCAGCGCGAGGCAGGTGAGCACCGCCCGCTTCACCGACCCGGCCGTGTCCCCCTCGGCCGCCAGCGCCCCCTGCGGTCGCACCACCCGGCGGACGGCCAGCGCGCCGTACCCGAGCAGGAAGGCTCCGCCGACCCAGCCGACGGCGGTCAGCACCCCCGGCCACGCCACCACCAGCGCGCCCACTCCCCCGATCCCGAGGGCGATCAGGAGCGCGTCGGACAGGGCGCAGATCGCGACGACGGGCAGGACGGCGTCCCGGCGGACACCCTGGCGCAGGACGAACGCGTTCTGGGCGCCGATGGCGACGATGAGCGACAGGCCGGTGCCGAATCCGGCCACGGCGGCGGTGAGAGCTGGGGACATGCCGTCCACGGTACGAAGTGGATCACTACGCGTACAGCTAAAGATTCTTACGTAACATTAGCTCTCGTGATGACGGATCTCCCTCTCGACCAGGTACGGACCCTCCTCGCCGTCGTCGACGAGGGCACGTTCGACGCGGCGGCCTCGGCGCTCCACCTGACGCCGTCCGCCGTCAGCCAGCGCGTTAAGGCGCTGGAGCAGCGGACGGGGCGGGTCCTGCTGCTGCGCACCAAGCCGGTACGGCCCACGGAGTCCGGTGAGATCGTCGTGCGGTTCGCCCGGCAGCTCGCCCGGCTCGAACGCGACACGCGCTCCGAGCTGGGCATGAGCGGCGAGGGCGAGGCGACGCGCGTCTCCGTCGCGGTGAACGCGGACTCCCTGGCGACCTGGTTCCTGCCCGCCCTCGCCGGGGTCCCGCAGGAGCCGCGCCTGTACTTCGAGCTGCACCGCGAGGACGAGACGCGTACGGCACAGCTCCTGCGGGAGGGGCTCGTGATGGCGGCGGTGACGGCGTCGGCGGAGGCGGTGACGGGGTGTGTGGTGCGGAGGCTGGGGACGATGCGCTATCTCGCCTGCGCCGGCCCCGAGTTCGCCGCCCGCCATCTCACGGACCCGCTGCCCGAGTCGCTGCCGCGGGCCCCGGTGATGGTCTTCGACCGCCGGGACGGCCTCCAGGACACCTTCGTACGGCGCCTCGGCGCGGGCGGTGCGAGCGGTGTGCGGCACGCCGTCCCCAGCTCGGAGGGGTTCCGGGACTCGGTGGTCGCCGGGCTCGGCTGGGGCATGATCCCCGAGGTGCACGCCGAACCGCTGGTCCGCGAGGGCCGGTTGGTGTCCCTCGCGCCGGACCGGCCGCTGGATCTGCCGTTGTACTGGCAGCAGTGGAAGCTGGACTCCCCAGCGCTCGCGTCGGTCGCCGAGGCGGTGACGGCCACGGCGCGGGCGTTCCTGCGCTGACCGGACCCGGCGTCTCCCCCTATGCCGCGCCCTCCGCCAGCCGCGCCTCCGCGCTGTCCAGCAGCATCTCCAGCGCCGTCGGGTACGCGCTGGTCACCATGTACGTCGTCAACAGGGGCGCCGCCTCCGCGATCCGGGGATGCGTGCTGGCCGGCAGGCGCGCGTAGGTGGACTGCCACTTCGCGTCGTCGGCCCGCTGGGAGGCGCGCGGCAGGGCGAGGGAGGCCGCGTCGAGGGCCGCGAACCCGAGGGTCTGGTCGATGAACGCGTGGTAGATGCGGACGGTCTCGGCCAGCGGGAACCCGGCCCGCCGCAGCACGTGCAGGACGGCCTCGTCGGCGGCCAGCTCGTTCGCGCGCCCGGTCACCCGGCTCGCCGTGAGCTGCGCGGCCTGCGGATGCGCGACGTACGCCTCGTAGATCCGCAGCCCCACGGCGTACAGGTCGGCACGCCACTCCCCCGTCGGCCTCCACCCCTGGAGCGCCTGCCCGATGAGGGCGTCGCCGATCGCGAGGGTCAGGTCGTCCATGCCCCGGAAGTAGCGGTACAGGGTGCTGGGGTCGCAGTCGAGGGCGGCGCCGAGGCGGCGGGCGGTGAGGCCGGCACTGCCGTGCTCCCGCAGCATCCGCAGCGCCGTGTCGACGATGAGCGCCTCGGAGAGGACCGTGCCGCTCTTGGTGGGCCGGCGCCGCCGGCGCTTCTCCTCGGGGACGACCTGTTTGGCCACGAACCCTCCTCGCCCGTCCTTATGCCAACGCCATTGACCTTACGCCACCCCAGCACCTTTGATGCTCACAAGGCGCGCGCACCCCTGTAGCGACAAATCGACAGGAGCCTTGTCATGCGTGTACTGCTCGTAGGAGCCGGTGGCGTGGGTACCGCCATCACCCGGATCGCCGCCCGGCGACCGTTCTTCGAAGCGATGGTCGTCGCCGACTACGACCCCGCCCGTGCGGCTGCGGCCGTGGCGGCGCTGGACGGCGACGACCGTTTCACGGCGGCGTCCGTCGACGCCTCCGACCAGGCGGCCGTCCGTGACCTGCTGGTCCGGCACGGCTGTGACGTGCTGCTCAACGCGACGGACCCGCGGTTCGTCCTCCCTCTGTTCGAGGCGGCCCACGCCAGTGGCGCCACCTATGTCGACATGGCGATGTCCCTGTCGCACCCGCACCCGGACCGCCCGTACGAGGAGTGCGGGGTGAAGCTGGGCGACGCCCAGTTCGCGCGGGCCGGGCAGTGGGCGGAGTCGGGCGCACTGGCGCTGGTCGGCATGGGCGTGGAGCCCGGCCTCTCGGACGTCTTCGCCCGGTACGCGGCGGACGAACTCTTCGACGACATCGAGGAGATCGGCATCCGCGACGGCGCGAACCTGACGGTCGACGGACTCGACTTCGCGCCGTCCTTCAACATCTGGACGACGATCGAGGAGTGCCTGAACCCGCCGGTGGTCTACGAGGCGGACCGGGGCTGGTACACGACCGCGCCGTTCAGCGAGCCGGAGGTGTTCGACTTCCCCGAGGGCATCGGGGAGGTGGAGTGCGTGAACGTCGAGCACGAGGAGGTGCTCCTCGTGCCGCGCTGGGTGGACGCGCGGAAGGTGACGTTCAAGTACGGGCTCGGCAAGGAGTTCGTCGACACCCTCAGGACGCTGCACCGCCTGGAGCTGGACCGTACCTCCCCGGTGACCGTGCCGACGGCCGGCGGTCCGGTCGCGGTCTCGCCCCGGGACGTCGTCGCGGCCTGCCTGCCCGACCCGGCATCCCTCGGGGACCGCATGCGCGGCAAGACGTGCGCGGGCACGTGGGTGCGCGGCACGAAGGACGGCGCGCCGCGCGAGGTGTACCTCTACCACGTCGTCGACAACGAGTGGTCGATGGCCGAGTACGGCAGTCAGGCGGTCGTCTGGCAGACGGCCGTGAACCCGGTCGTCGCTCTCGAACTCCTCGCGGGCGGCGTCTGGTCGGGCACCGGCGTCCTCGGCCCGGAGGCGTTCCCGGCGCGGCCGTTCCTGGACCTGCTGACGGAGTACGGCTCACCGTGGGGCCTGCGCGAGCAGTGAGCCGTACGCCCGTACCCCTAGGGGAGTGTCGGTTTGCCCGCCGTGTAGAGCCAGGTGTGGAACAGCGGGCCGAGGTTCTTGCCGGAGATCCGCTCGGCGAGGCGCTGGAACTGGGCTGTGGTGCCGTTGCCGCCCCGGTGTTCGGCCGCCGAGGACCGCAGGACGCGGAAGAAGGCACGGTCTCCGACGGTCTTGCGCAGGACGTGCAGGGTCATGGCGCCCCGCGCGTACACGGGCCGGGCGAAGATGTTGGCCCCGCTGCCGGGGTTCCCCGGCGGGAACGCCCACAGTCCGTCGCCCGCCGGGCTGGCGTACAGCGCGTCGAACGTCTTCTGTGCGCTGTCCCCGCCGTGCTGCTCGTCGTAGAGCCACTCCGCGTACGTCGCGAAGCCCTCGTTGAGCCAGATGTCCTTCCACGAGGTCAGCGAGACGGAGTCGCCGAACCACTGGTGGGCGCTCTCGTGGACGAGGGTGGAGAGGTCAGGCGCCCTGTCGTACACCGGCCGGGTCTGGGTCTCCAAGGCGTAGCCGACCTGGGGGGCGTGGTCGACGATCGATCCGGCCGCGCGGAACGGGTAGGGCCCGAACAGCTTGCTCTCCCAGTCCAGTACGGCCGGCAGCTGCCTGGTGACCGGCTCCGCCGCGTTCGCCTCGCGCGGGTCGATCGCGTCGTACACCTTCAGACCGCTCTTGGTCGTGTACTGGCGGACCTTGAAGGTGCCGACGGTCGCGGTGGCGAGGTAGGCGGCCATGGGTTCGGCCTGGTGCCAGCGGAAGGTGGTGCGGCCGTTCCTGGTGCGCTGGCCGACGAGGACGCCGTTGGCGACGGCCGTGCGGCCCTGCGGGACGGTGAGGGCGAAGTCGTACGACGCCTTGTCCAGGGGGTGGTTGTTCGCGGGGAACCAGGTCATCGCGCCCTGGGGCTCCCCGGCGACGAACGCGCCGTCGTCGGTGGGAATCCAGCCGTCGGCCGAGCCGTCGGGGTCGGTGACCGGGGCGGGGGTGCCCTGGTAGGTGACGGTGACGCGGAAGGTCCGGCCCTTGCGCAGGGGGCGGTCCGGGGTGACGACCAGTTCCTGGCCGGAGCGGCGGTGCGCGGCCCTGCGGTGATCGACCGTCAGGCCGGTGACGGTGAGGCCGCTGAGGTCGAGGTCGAAACGGGTGAGGTCCTGGGTGGCGCGGGCGGTGAGGACGGCGGTGCCCGCCAGGTGCTTCGTGCCGGGGTCGTAGGCGAGCGTCAGGTCGTAGTGGGAGACGTGGTAGCCGCCGTTCCCGGCGAGCGGGAAGTAGGGGTCGCCGACGCCGGCGTCCCCGACGGGGCCCGCCGCCGCGGGGCTCGCGGCGATCAGTACGGCGGTGAGGGCGACGGGTACTGCGAGGGCGGGACGTCTGTGGGGCACGGGCGCTCCTCGGTGAGGTGGGGTCAAACGCCCCTCACACTAGGGAGAAGACCCCTGCCGTTCGTCCCCCATTCAGGTCAAACCACGGAGTGTGATCACCTTTCGGGGGCCTAGGCTCACCCGTATGAGCGTCCGAGTCCGCCGTGTCTACGACCCCGCCGAGCCGGACGACGGGCTCCGCGTCCTCGTCGACCGCCTCTGGCCTCGCGGCCTGACCAAAGAGGCGGCCCGTATCGACGAGTGGCCGAAGGCCATGACTCCGTCGACCGAGCTGCGCCGCTGGTACCACGCGGGCGAGGGCTCGTACGAGGAGTTCGCACGGCGGTACGAGGCCGAGCTGACCGCCCCCGAGGCGGCCCGGCTCCTGGAACAGGTCCGGGAGTGGGCCGCACGGGGGCCGGTGACACTGCTGACGTCGGCGAAGGAGCCGGGGAGCAGTCATGCGGCGGTGCTGGCGCGGGTGTTGAGCTGAGGGGCTGTCAGTCGCCCCCTCAGCCCACTCCCCTCTCACCTCACCGCGTCTGCTCCGCCGCCGCCCTCCCCGCGGCCCGCCCCGAGAACAGGCAGCCTCCGAGGAACGTGCCCTCCAGGGCGTTGTAGCCGTGGACGCCTCCTCCGCCGAACCCGGCGACCTCACCGGCCGCGTACAGCCCCGCGATCGGCGTGCCGTCCGCGGCGAGCGCGCGGGAGTCGAGGTCGGTCTGGATTCCGCCGAGGGTCTTGCGGGTGAGGATGTGGAGCTTGATGCCGATGAGCGGGCCGGCGGAGGGGTCGAGGATGCGGTGCGGGGTGGCGACGCGGCCGAGGCGGTCGCCGATGTAGCGGCGGGCGTTGCGGATGCCCTGGACCTGGGCGTCCTTGCTGTAGGGGTTGGCGATCTGGAGGTCGCGGGCCTTGATCTGCCGGCGCAGGGTGTCCGCGTCGAGGAGGGGCTTGTCGGTGAGGCCGTTCATCTTCTCGACGAGCCGCTCCAGGGTGTCGGCGATGACGAAGTCGGCGCCGTGGTCGAGGAACGCCTGCACGGGGGCGGGAGCGCCCTTGCCGAGGAGCCGGTCGCGGAGCACCGCCTTGCGGTCCTTCGCGGTGATGTCGGGGTTCTGCTCGGACCCGGAGAGCGCGAACTCCTTCTCCACGATCTTCTGCGAGAGCACGAACCAGGAGTGGTCGTACCCGGCGATGTCCTCGGTGGTCCTCAGGTGCTTGAGCGTGCCGAGGGTGTCGTAGCCGGGCAGGCAGGGGTCGGGCAGGCGGCGGCCGAGCGCGTCGAACCACATCGAGGACGGTCCGGGCAGGATGCGGATGCCGTGGCCGGGCCAGACCGGGTTCCAGTTCTGGATGCCCTCGGTGTAGTGCCACATCCGGTCGCGGTTGACGAGCCGGACGCCCGCCTCCGCGCTGATGTCGAGCATGCGGCCGTCGACGTAGGCGGGGACACCGGTGACCATCTCGGCGGGCGGCGTGCCGAGCCGCTCGGGCCAGTACCGGCGGACGATGTCGTGGTCGCCGCCGATGCCGCCGGAGGTGACGACGACGGCCTGCGCGGTGAGTTCGAACTCCCCGATCGCGTCCCGGTTGGAGGCCACCCCGCGCGCGGAGTCGTCAGGAGCCAGGACCGTGCCGCGCACGCCCTTGGCCGTGCCGTCCTCGATGACCAGTCCGTCGACGCGGTGGCGGTGGTGGAAGGTGAGGAGCCCGTCCTTGGCGGCCTGCTTGGCGTACTTGACGAAGGGTTCGACGACGCCGGTGCCGGTGCCCCAGGCGACGTGGAAGCGGGGGACGGAGTTGCCGTGGCCGTCGGCGCGCAGGTCGCCGCGCTCGGCCCAGCCGACGGTGGGGACGAAGGAGATGCCGTGCCCGGCGAGCCAGGTCCGCTTCTCGCCGGCCGCCCATTCGACGTAGGCGCGCGCCCAGCGCACCGCCCAGGAGTCCTCGTCCTCGGTGCGGTCGAAGCCGGCGCTGCCCTGCCAGTCGCTCCAGGCGAGGTCGAGGGAGTCCTTGATGCCGAGGCGGCGCTGTTCCGGGGAGTCGACGAGGAAGAGCCCGCCGAAGGACCAGTACGCCTGTCCGCCGAGGTTGGCGGCGTTCTCCTGGTCGACCAGGGCGACCCGGCGGCCCCTGCTGGTCAGTTCGTGCGCGGCGACCAGTCCGGCGAGTCCGGCTCCTACGACGATGACGTCCGCGTCCATGACGCCCGTCCCTTCATCCGATGGTGTCGCTGCCGTCCGTCAGCAGCGCGGTGAGCAGTTGTTTCAGCCAGGCGCGGGCGCGCTCGACGTCTTTGTCCAGCAGGAGTTGGGTGGTGACGCCGTCGTAGGCGGCGATCACCGCGTGCGCGGCGGCGGGGGCGGTGCCGAGGACCGGGGGGACGGGCGTCTCGGCGAGCCGGTCGGTGATGGCGCCGCGCAGGCGCGCGCGGTGCCCGAGGAGGGTCTCGGCGACCTCCGGGTCCCGGGCGGCGTGCACGAGGAAGTCGGTCTTGACGAGCAGCCAGTCGTGGTCGAGGAGGAGGACGTCCGTCACGCGGTCGACGGCCTGCGGGACGTCGAGCCCGGGGCCGTCCTGCGCGAGGGCCCCGGCGACCTGGTCGGCGATGAGGTCGGCGCGCTGGCGGTAGAGGGCGAAGAAGAGTTCGTCGAGGCTGTCGAAGTTGGAGTAGAAGGCGCCCCGGCTGTATCCGGCGGCCTCGCAGATCTCCTCGATGGAGACCCGGCCGAACCCCTTGGCGGCGAAGACGTCGAAGGCGGCGGCCAGGAGCTTGGCGCGGGTGCGGACCCGGCGTCGCGTGACGCGCGGGGCGGGCTCGCCGTCGGTCATCTCCGTACCTCACCTCCCTTCGCAACCTTGTTCCATACGCGAATGTATCGGATACACCGATGTATCGAACAGGGTCTCGACGATTTCCCACTCGAACGGGTATTCGATTCAGGGTTACCCTGGGCTCATGCCCCACCTCCAGCCGTCCCTCTTCGACCAGACCGACGACCCGCGCCTGAGCCCGCTGGCCGCCGCCCGCCGCACCCACCTCGACGCGAGCGCCTGGATCGACGTCCTCCCCGGCTGGCTGGCCGGCTCGGACACGCTGTTCGAGGAGCTGGCGCGGACCGTCCCGTGGCGGGCCGAGCGGCGGACGATGTACGACAGCGTCGTGGACGTCCCGCGCCTGCTGGCGTTCTACGGCGCGGGCCGGGCGCTGCCGCACCCGGTGCTGACCGAGGCGCGGGAGACTCTGTCGGCGCACTACGCGCGCGAGCTGGGCGAGCCGTTCGTGACGGCGGGCCTGTGCCACTACCGGGACGGCCGCGACAGCGTCGCCTGGCACGGCGACCGGATCGGCCGGGGTGCCCGGGAGGACACGCTGGTCGCGATCCTCTCCGTGGGCGCGCCCCGTGACCTGCTGCTGCGTCCCGTGGGCGGCGGCGAGGCGGTGCGCCGTCCGCTGGGGCACGGCGACCTGATCGTGATGGGCGGCTCCTGCCAGCGCACGTGGGAGCACGCGGTGCCGAAGAGCACGCGCGCGGCGGGGCCACGGATCAGCGTCCAGTTCCGCCCGCGCGGGGTGCGATGAGGTGTGCCGGAGCCCTGTCGTCCGCGCGCGGGAGCGCCGACACTGAGCCGGGTGACCGCCCGACGTGGGGAACTCGACGCGCTGCGCACGTTCGTGGTGATCGGGCTGGTCTTCTTCCACGCGGGGCTGGTGTTCGCCACCGAGGGCGACTTCTACGTCCGCAACCGGGAGCGGACCGAGGTGGTGACGTTCCTCGCCGGGTTCGGGGTGGTCTGGGCGATGCCGATGCTGTTCCTCGTCGCGGGGACCGGCGCCCGGTACTCGGTGCGCCACCGGGGTGCGGGCGGGTTCGCCCGGGAGCGGCTGCTGCGGCTCGGGGTGCCGCTGGTGTTCACGACGCTCGCGCTCAACCCGCTCCCCCAGTGGCTGCGGCTGCGGGCGGCGGACCCGTCGTACACGGAGTCGTACTGGCGTTTCTGGCCACGTTTCCTGACGGTGCGCCTGGACCCGGCGGACTTCCCGTTCGTCGTCGACGGGCGCTATTTCGAGACCGGGCATCTGTGGTTCGTGCTCCTGCTGCTGGCGTTCTGTCTGCTGCTGGCCCCGTGCGCGGCACGGCTCGCGGGGCTCGCCGACAGGGTGGCGCCCGCCGTGGCACGCCGTCCCGCGCTGCTGCTCCTGCCGCTGGTGCCGCTGCTCCTGATCCACGTCCTGGCGGGTATGGAGGTCCAGTACGCGGCCTGGCACCACTGGGCGTGCCTGGTGTTCTTCCTGTACGGCTTCACGCTCGCCGGGGACGAGGGGGTGCGGGCGGCGATGCGGGCGGCGGCCCGGCCGCTCGGGATCGCGGGGGCGGTGCTGTTCGCGGCGACGACGCCGGGGTTCGCTGCGGACGAGGACCCGTTCACGGCGTGGACGCCGCTCGCGCTGGCCACCCGCGCGCTGTTCACGGCGGCCGGCTGGTGCCTGGTCCTGGCGATCCTGGGACACCTGGACCGGCCGCGCCCCCGGGAGGACGGTGCCGGGGAGCCTCCGGGGCGGGTGAGGGCGTATCTGGGGGCCGCGGCGCTGCCGTTGTACGTCCTGCACCAGCCGGTGGTGGTCGCGTACGCCTACGGGATCGTCGGCCGGCAGGCGCCGATCGTCGTCGAGTACGCGGCGATCGTGGCGGCTTCGCTGGTGACGGTGCTCGTGCTGTACGAGTGGGGGGTGCGCCGTACGCGGGTGACGCGGTTCCTGTTCGGGATGCGGCCGGGGCAGCCGGAAGCGGCCACCCCTCCACCGGAGCCCGCCCGCTGATCTGCTTTGCTGTGGGTGATCCGCTCGGACCTCACCCCCCACAGGACCAGCACATGCAGCCAGACGTACAGCAGGTCGCCGACGGGACGTATCTCGTGCGCGGCAGCAACACCAACTGGGTCGTCCTCGGCGACGGCGACGCGGTCACGCTCGTCGACACCGGCTACCCCGGTGACCGCGAGGCGCTCCTCGCCTCCCTCACGGCGGTCGGCAGCGCCCCGGAGGCGGTGGCGGCGGTGCTCGTCACCCACGCCCACTCCGACCATCTCGGCAACGCGGAGTTCCTGCGCTCGGCGTACGGCACGCCCGTGTACCTGCACGAGGCGGAGGTGCCGCACGCGCGCCGGGAGTTCCTCCACCAGGTCACGGTCGGGACGGTGCTGAGGAACGGCTGGCGGCCCGGTGTGCTGCCGTGGGCGGTGCACGCGATCCGCTCGGGCGGCACCACCGACACCCGGGTGGCCTCCCCGCAGGCGTTCCCCTCGTCCGGCGCGCTGGACCTGCCGGGCCGTCCGGTGCCGGTGCACACCCCGGGGCACACCCTCGGCCACTGCGCCTTCCACCTGCCCGGCATCGGCGCGGTGATCTCCGGAGACGCCCTGGTCAGCGGCCATCCGACGTCCCGCCGGAAGGGTCCGCAACTGCTGCCCGACATGTTCCACCACGAGCGGGAGAGGGCCGTCGCGTCCCTCGCCGTGTTCGAGGAGCTGGACGGCGACGTCGTCCTTCCGGGGCACGGTCCGCTGCACCGGGGCGACATCGGCGATGCCGCACGTCGGGCGCGGGGGCAGGACGTTTAAGGTCAGGCCATGGCTTTGCAGATAAGTGCGACGACTCCGGAGCATCCGGCCCTCCTGCTGGAGCTGCCGTGGGACGTTCCGCTGGAGGAGTGGCCCGAGGAGGTTCTCGTCCCGCTGCCGCGCGGCATCTCGCGGCACGTCGTGCGCTACGCGCGCGCGGGTGACGAGGTGATCGCCGTGAAGGAGCTGGCCGAGCGGCCCGCCCTGCGCGAGTACGAGCTGCTGCGCGACCTGGACCGGCTGGGCATCCCGGCGGTCGATCCGCTGGCCGTCGTGACGGGCCGCACCACCGAGGAGGGCGAGCCCCTGGAGTCGGTGCTGGTGACCCGGCACCTGGGGGGCTCGCAGCCGTACCGGTCGATGTTCGAGACGACGATGCGGCCCGCGACGATGCACCGGCTGATGGACGCCCTCGCCGTCCTCCTGGTCCGGCTGCACCTCGCCGGGTTCGCGTGGGGCGACTGCTCCCTGTCCAACACCCTCTTCCGCCGCGACGCGGGCGCCTACGCGGCGTACCTGGTGGACGCCGAGACCGGCGACCTGCACCCGCAGCTGTCCACCGGGCAGCGGGAGTACGACGTCGACCTCGCGCGCGTCAACATCAGCGGCGAGCTGCTGGACCTGGAGGCGTCGGGCGCCCTGCACCCGTCGATCGACGCGATCGAGTTCGGCCAGGAGATCTTCCGCCGCTACGGCGAGCTGTGGGAGGAGCTGACCCGCACCTCGGTGTACCCGGCGGGCAAGTACCACTTCATCGAGCGGCGCATCCGGCGCCTCAACGAACTCGGTTTCGACGTCGCCGAGATGCAGATCGAGCACTCCTCCAACGGTGACACGGTCACGTTCGTGCCGAAGGTCGTGGACGCCGGCCACCACCAGCGCCAGCTGCTGCGGCTGACGGGGCTGGACACGGAGGAGAACCAGGCCCGGCGGCTGCTGAGCGACCTGGAGTCCTGGATGGCCACCCAGGACGACTACGCCCCGGGCGACCCCCTCGCCGCCCGCCCGGAGGTGCTGGCGCACCGCTGGGTGCGGGACGTGTTCCGGCCGACCGTGCGCGAGGTGCCGATCGAGGTGCGCGGCCAGATGGACCCGGCGGAGATCTACCACGAGCTGCTGGAGCACCGCTGGTACCTGTCCGAGCGCGCGCAGCACGACATCGGGCTCGACACGGCCGTCACGGACTACATCAAGAACATCCTGCCCAAGGCCCGCGAGACCCTGGTGCCGACGCTCCCCGAATAAGCGGGTTCAGGCGTGCGGCACCACGGCCACCGGGCAGGGCGCGTGGTGCAGCACGCCGTGCGCGACGGACCCGATCCGCGCGCCCACGGCCGTCCGCCGGGCCCGCCGCCCCACGACGACGAGCTGCGCCGCCCGGGCCGCCGCGAGGAGCACCTGCCCGGCGCTGCCCATCTCGACGTGCTCGACGACGGGCACCTTCGGATACCGCTCCCGCCAGGGCCGTACGGCGTCGGCGAGGGCCTGCTGCTCGTACGGCTCGGGTCCGCCGACCTCGTCGAGGAGCCGGAGGGAGCCGGGGCTGTAGGCGAACAGCGGGGGCAGCGTCCAGGCGCGGACGACGCGGACGACGGCTCCGCGCGCGGCGGCCGTCCCGAACGCGAACTCCAGGGCGGCGGCGCTGTCCTCGGGCTCGCCCTCCTGCCCCACGACGACGTCCAGCCCGGCGGCCTCGTGCGCCGCGTCGTCCCCGGCGCGCACCAGCACGACGGGGTGGGCGGCGTCCGCGACGACCTGCTGCCCGACCGAGCCGAGCAGGAACCCGACGACCGCGCCGTGTCCGCGCGAGCCGAGCACGAGGAGGCCCTCGGCGCCGGTGAGCGTCTCGACGACGGGGCCTTCGACCGAGTCGGTGACGACGTCGAGCCCGGGATGCCGTCCGGCGGTCTCCCGGGCCGCCGCGGCGACCGCGTCCCGGGCCCAGCCCTCCTGGGTCGCGTGGTCGACCGTCGCGTCCGGGTGGACCTCCCAGGCGTGGACGATCCTCAGCGCCCTGTCCTGCCGTACGGCCTCGCGGGCCGCCCAGGACAGGGCGGCGAGGCTCTCCTCGGTGCCGTCGAAACCGGCCGTGATCGGGGCCGTCATGCGGTCGCCTCCCTCGGTCGTGGCCCGCGGCTGCCCGCGAGGCCGAGCGATCGTCGTCCTTCGACCCTACGATGGCCGCAGTCGACGAGGGCGGCATGCCCTGGACCTGACCGCACGGGGTGGGAGACGTATGACACAGGCCGCCGAGACGGCGCGGACCGTCATCCTGACCGTGGACGACGACCCGGGGGTCTCCCGAGCCGTCGCCCGCGATCTGAGGCGCCGCTACGGCGCGGGGCACCGCATCGTGCGCGCCGAGTCGGGGGAGACGGCGCTGGAGGCGCTGCGGGAGCTGAAGCTGCGCGGCGACCTGGTGGCGGTGATCCTGGCCGACTACCGGATGCCGCAGATGAACGGCATCGAGTTCCTGGAGCAGGCCCTGGACGTGTATCCGGGGGCCCGCCGGGTGCTGCTGACGGCGTACGCGGACACGAACGCGGCGATCGACGCGATCAACGTCGTCGATCTGGACCACTACCTGCTGAAGCCGTGGGACCCGCCGGAGGAGAAGCTCTACCCGGTCCTGGACGATCTGCTGGAGGCGTGGCGGCGCAGCGACCACCGGCCGGTGCCGACGACGAAGGTGGTGGGGCACCGCTGGTCGGCGCGCTCCTCGGAGGTGCGGGAGTTCCTGGCCCGCAACCAGGTGCCCTACCGCTGGTACTCCTCGGACGAGCCGGAGGGCCGCCGGCTGCTGGCGGCGGCGGGCGCGGACGGGGAGCGGCTGCCGCTGGTGATCACGGCGGAGGGGACGCCCCTGGTCGAGCCGGGCGACGCGGAGCTGGCGGCGCGCGTGGGTCTCGCGACGACTCCGACGGCCGACTTCTACGACCTGGTGGTGATCGGCGGCGGTCCGGCGGGGCTCGGGTCGGCTGTGTACGGGGCGTCGGAGGGGCTGCGGACGGTCCTCGTGGAGCGGTCGGCGACCGGCGGGCAGGCGGGTCAGAGTTCGCGGATCGAGAACTACCTGGGCTTCCCCGACGGGGTGTCGGGCGGTCAGCTCACCGAGCGGGCTCGGCGGCAGGCGGCGAAGTTCGGGGCGGAGATCCTCACCGCGCGGGAGGTGACGGGCCTCGATGTGAGCGGTTCCGCGCGGGTGGTGCGGTTCGCGGACGGGTCGTCGGTCGCCGCGCACAGCGTGATCCTCGCGACGGGGGTGTCGTACCGGCAGCTGGAGTGCCCGGGGGCGGGGGAGCTGACCGGGCGCGGGGTGTTCTACGGGTCGGCGCTGACGGAGGCGCCGTCCTGCCAGGGGCACGACGTGTACATCGTGGGCGGCGCGAACTCGGCCGGGCAGGCGGCGATGTACCTGGCCAAGGGCGCGAAGTCGGTGACGCTGCTGGTGCGCGGGCCGGACCTGTCGGCGTCGATGTCGCACTACCTGATCCAGCAGATCGAGCAGGCGCCGAACATCTCGGTGCGCCCGCACACGGTCGTCGAGTCGGCGCACGGCGCGGACCACCTGGAGCAGCTGACTCTCCGGGACACCGCGAGCGGGGCGAGCGAACTGGTCGACGCGCAGTGGCTGTTCGTGTTCATCGGGGCGGCGCCGCTGACGGACTGGCTGGACGAGGCGGTGCTGCGGGACGGGCGCGGGTTCATCCTGGCCGGTCCCGATCTGACGCCGGAGGGGCTGCCCCCGGCGGGCTGGGAGCTGGACCGGCCGCCGTACCACCTGGAGACCAGCGTCCCGGGCGTGTTCGTCGCGGGTGACGCGCGCGCGGAGTCCGCGAAGCGGGTCGCGTCCGCCGTAGGAGAGGGAGCCATGGCCGTGATGCTCGTCCACCGATACCTGGAGCAGTCGTGAGCGGTGTCGTCCTGCCCTGCGACCCGGCGGAGATCGGGTCGCTGTTCCTGTTCGAGAAGCTGGCGCCGGAGCAGCTGGGGAGGCTGTGCGCGGCGGGCCGGGTGGAGAAGTTCGAGCCCGGTCCGGTGTACGGCGAGGGCGAGCCGGCGACCTGTTTCTACGTGATGATCGAGGGCACCGTCGTGCTGTCGCGGCGGGTCGGCGGGGACGACGTGGAGGTCAACCGGACCTCGCAGCGCGGTGTGTACTCGGGGTCGATGCAGGCGTTCCTCGGGGACCGGGTGCCCCAGGTGTACGCGGGGTCGATGCGGGTGACCGAGCCGTCCCGGTTCTTCGTGATGCCGGCCGAGGCGTTCTCGGTGATGATGCAGGACTGGTTCCCGATGGCCGTGCACCTCCTGGAGGGCATGTTCTTCGGTTCGCGCAACACGCAGCGCACGGTCGCCCAGCGCGAACGCCTGCTGGCCCTCGGCTCGTTGTCGGCGGGGCTGACGCACGAGCTGAACAACCCGGCCGCCGCGGCGGTGCGGGCCACGGCGTCGTTGCGGGAGCGGGTGGCGAAGATGCGGCACAAGCTCGCCATCATCGCTTCGGGACCGTACGACCGGGAGGCGCTGACCCGGCTGATCGAGATCCAGGAGCGGACGGCCGAGCGGGTGGGCAAGGCGCCCGCGCTGAGCCCGCTGGAGGCGTCCGACCGGGAGGATGTGGTCGCCGACTGGCTCGACGAGCACGGGGTGGCCGGGGGCTGGCAGCTCGCGCCGACGTTCGTGCAGGCCGGGCTGGACACGGACTGGCTGGAGCAGGTCGCCGGGGCCGTCGGCGAGGAGATCCTGCCGGGGGCGGTCGGCTGGCTGAACTACACGGTCGAGACCGAGCTGCTGATGTCCGAGATCGAGGACTCCACCACCCGCATCTCGCACCTGGTCGACGCCGCCAAGCAGTATTCCCAGCTCGACCGCGCCCCCTTCCGCGACGTCGACGTCCACGAACTCCTCGACAGCACCCTCCTCATGCTCTCCGGCAAGCTCGGCAAACAGATCACCGTCGTCAAGGAGTACGACCGGACACTCCCGGAAGTTCCCGCATACCCGGCGGAACTCAACCAGGTGTGGACGAACCTCATCGACAACGCCGTCCACGCGATGGGCGGCGAGGGCACCCTGACGATCCGTACGGCGCGGGAGGGCGAGCAGTTGCTCGTGGAGTTCCGCGACACCGGTTCCGGGGTGCCCGCCGACATCCGCGACCGCATCTTCGACCCGTTCTTCACGACCAAGCCGGTCGGCGAGGGCACGGGCCTGGGGCTGGACATCTCGTGGCGGATCGTCGTCAACAAGCACCACGGCAGCCTCCAGGTGGAGTCCGTCCCCGGGGACACCCGCTTCCAGGTGCTGCTGCCGCTGACCGCACCGCTCCCGGAGGAGGACCCCTCATGACCGAACTCGCCGGTGTCGACCCGAGTGTGCCGCCCAGCGGCCCGGGGTGCGTGGACTGCGACGCTGCGGGCGGGTGGTGGTTCCACCTGCGGCGCTGTACGCAGTGCGGGCACGTCGGCTGCTGCGACTCCTCGCCGGGGCAGCACGCGACAGGGCACTACCAGGCCACCGGGCATCCGGTGGTGCGCAGTTACGAGCCCGGGGAGGGCTGGTTCTGGGACTACGCGCGCGACGAGCTGCACGAGACGGGGCCCGCGCTGGCGCCGCCCCTGAACCACCCGGAGGGCCAGGCGGCGCCGGGTCCCGAGGGGCGGGTTCCGGCGGACTGGGCGCGCTCCCTGCACCGGTAGGACAAATCCCGCGCGCGGGTCATCGGTTTCCGCGTCTCACACGGCGATACTGAGGCACGTCAGCGACGCACGGTCACGTTTTCGTGACCGTGCGTCGGCCGTGCAGAGGTGAGACAGCGGAGGAAACTTGACGCGCGTGAGGTGGAGAGGGCTCGCCGGCGGAGCGCTCACGGGAGCCGTGTTCCTGTCCCTGCTCAACGGCCCCGCGCACGCCGCGGCGGCCCCCGTACCCGACATGACCGCACTGCGCGGCGTCCTCAAGGCCGCGCAGCAGCAGGGGGCGCCGGGGGCGCTGGCCCGGATCGACGACCACGGCACGGTCCGTCAGGTCACCGTGGGCGTCGCGGACCGCTCGACGGGACGGGCGCTCAGTACGGCCGACCGGTTCCGGATCGGGAGCGTCACGAAGGTGTTCTCGGCGGTCGTCCTGCTGCAACTGGTCGACGAGCGCAAGCTGCGCCTCGACGCCCCCGTCAACCAGTACCTGCCGAACCTGCTGCCGGACAACCGGATCACCGTCCGGCACGTCCTGAGCCACCGCAGCGGACTGTACGACTACAGCAACGACATGTTCGCCAGTTCCGTCTCCGGATTCGAGGCGGTCCGCACGAAAGTCTTCACCTACCGGCAACTCGTGGCCCGTTCCCTGAGCCACGCGCGGACCACGAAACCGGGCGGCCCCTACCGGTACTCCAACACGAACTTCGTGGTCGCCGGAATGCTCATCGAGAAGCTCACCGGGCACTCGGTGGCGACGGAGTACCAGAAACGCGTCATCAAGCCGCTGAAGCTGAACGACACCGTGTACGTCCACCCCGGCACCGCGATCCCGGGCCGCCACACACGCGGGTACCTCACCACCGGCAAGGCGAGCGCTCCCTACGTCGACGCGACCCGGCAGACCGTCTCCTGGGCGCAGAGCGCGGGCGCGATGATCTCCAGCGCGAAGGACCTCGACACGTTCCTGTCGGCCCTGATGCGCGGCAAGCTGATGTCGGCGGCGCAGCTCGCGCAGATGCAGAAGTGGGTCCCGGCCGGCACCTCCCAGGCGTACGGCCTCGGCCTGCGCCGCCGCACCCTCTCCTGCGGCGTCTCGGTCTACGGCCACACGGGCGCCGTCCAGGGCTACTACAGCTACGCGTTCACCACCAAGGACGGCCGCCGCAGCCTCGCCGCCCTCGCCAACGCCTCCAACAGCTCGCGCGTGCACAACACGATGCTCCGCACACTGGAGTCGGCGTTCTGCGGCAAGCGCGCACAGTCCCGCATCTCCCCCGCACCGGTCGAGGAGCGGTACGACGACCTCGCGCCGGACGTCGCGCTGGACTGACCGGCGGGAACCGTGACGCGGGGCCGTCCGTTGTCGGAGCAGTACGGAGCGACAGCGGGGCGGCACGGATGAGCGAACTGGTACCCGGGGGCAACACGGCCCTCCCGAGCGGCGCGTGGACCTTCCGGGTACCGGGCCCCTTCGACGTCAGCGCCCTGATCACGGACGACGGCGGGAAGGTCCGCGGCGACGCGGACTTCGTGTTCTTCAACCAGCCGGCGGTCCCCGGGGCCCGGCTCCACGGGGACGCGCTGACCCTGGACCCGGCGGCCCTGCGGCGCGGGGCCACGCGCGTGACGCTCGTGGTGAGCCCCGCGGACCCGGGCGCCGCGCTGGCCCGGCTCCCCTCCCCCACCCTCCAGGTCACCGACCCCCGGGGCCGTGTCCTGGCCCGCTTCACCCCGGCGCCCGTGCGCGAGGAGACGGTGCTGCTGCTCGCGGAGGTCTACCGCAGGGCGGGCGCCTGGAAGGTGCGGGCGCTGGGCCAGGGGTACGCGGACGGACTGGCGGGCCTGGCGCGGGACTTCGGGGTGGACGTCGAGGAGGAGACCCCGGCGGGGACCACGGCCGTCGGGGCGCCCGGACACGCGGCGGCGCCCTCCCGGGGCGCCCACGGACCCCGGCAGGGCGCCGGTGCCGCGCCCGGCCGCCCGGCCCGCCACCACCCCTCCCTGGGCCACCCCTCAGCCTCCCCCGCCTCCTCCGACCCCGACGGCTTCCTCGCCCTCGTCAACCCCGCCCGCGCGCGGGCCGGTTCACCGCCCGTCGCACTCGACCCCCGGCTCACCTCCGCCGCCCACGCGCACGCCGCCGCGATGGCCGCCGCCGGGCAGCTCGGCGTGGAGGGGCGGGACGGCGTCTCGGTGTTCCAGCGGATCACCGCCGCCGGGTTCACGTACCTCGCCGTCGGCGAGCACCTCGTCTCCGGGCCCCGCACGCACGCCGAGTTCGTCGAGTACTGCCTCGGCGCCGAGCAGCCCCGCCGTACGCTCCAGGACCCGGCGTTCACGCACGCGGGGGTGGCGCGGGCGGGCGCGTACTGGACGGCGCTGTGGGCGAGCCCGCTCACCGCGGCGGGCCTGGACCGCGCGGAGGCCGAGGTGCTCGAACTGACCAACCGGGAGCGGGCGAAGGCACGGCTGCGGCCCCTCGCTCCCGACGGGCCGCTGGCCCGCGCGGCGCGCGCGTACTGCGTCGACATGGCGGCCCGGGCATTCTATTCGCACACCTCCCCGGAGGGCACCCAGCCCTGGGACCGGGCAGCGGCGGCGGGGTCCGCGAAACGGTCGATCGGGGAGAACATCGCCTGCGGCCAGCGGTCCCCCGCCGAGGTCGTCGAAGGCTGGATGAACAGTCCGGGACATCGGGCCAACATCCTGAAGGCGGATTTCACGCACCTCGGTGTCGGCTTCGCGGGCGGCGGCCCCTCGGGGACGTACTGGACGCAGCTATTCGGCGCCTGAATCCGCTTTTCTCGCACATACGTTTCCCCGCGCGCGGCGCCGCTTTTGAATGAAAGACAGATTCGCCCCGGAAATCGCGGTTCCTTTGAACGCTTCGCGCCCCGCGCGCCGTACCACTGGGAAAGGGAGAGAGACTCCGGGGGTTCAGCGAGGGATGACCATGGTCAAGGCGCACGTCTCCACGCACGAGTTGATCGCCGGCAGATACCTCCTCCTCGACGTCGTCCAACGGGAGACGAACCGCGTCAGCTGGTACGGGCAGGACGCGGAGGACGGAAGGCCCTGCCTGGTCACGCGGATCGGGCTGCCGGAGGGCACGGCCGAGGAGGACGGGCGGCACGCCGCGCAGGGAGTGCGGCGCATGGCGGCGACGATGACCCGGCTGTGCCCGGGGCGGATCGCGGCGGTGCTGGACACGGTCGCGGAGGACGGCTCGCTGTGGACGGTCACCGAGTGGATCGACGGACTGCCGCTCGGCCAGCTCATCGACCAGCAGGGCTCGTTCCACCCCGCGCGGGCGGCGGCGATCGCCCTGGAGGTGCTGGACGTCCTGGAGGCGGCGCACGGCGAGGGCATCACGCACGGCGAGCTGAGTCCGGGCCAGATCTTCGTCCGGGACCGCGGCCCCGTCGTCCTCACCGGGTTCGGCCTGGTCGGCGCGACGCTCGCGCCCCGGGTCGCAGCCCCGTCGTACGCCTCGCCGGAGCAGGCCCGCGACGAGCGGATCGGCCCCGCTGCGGACCTGTGGGCGCTCGGCGCGATCCTGTACACGCTGCTGGAGGGGCGGCCCCCGTTCCGGGACCGGGACCGGCCCGACGCCACCCTGCGGGGCGTGGACCGGCTCCCGCTGCGCGCGCCCGTGCGGGCCGGTCCGCTCGCCGGGACCGTCCAGGGCCTGCTGCGCAAGGACTCCCGGGAGCGGCTGACGCGGACGGTCCTGCGCCAGTCCCTGACCCGGACCCTCGACGAGAACCCGCACCTCACCCCGGCGCCCCGGCTGCGGCGCGCCTACGCCATGCTGCACGGCGCACCGCAGTGGCGGGGGCGGGCGATGGCCGCGGGGACGGCGCTCGCGGTCGTCACGGTCGCCGTCGCGGCGCTGGCGGCGACGCACCAGCTGCCGGGGACGGAGGACGCCGGGACGGACGCGCAGGCCCGGCCGTCGGCCACCGCGGCGGCTCCGCCTGACAACGAAGTCGAGCAGAGCGCCCCTCCCGCGCCCTCCCCTACACCCACGCCGTCCGCCACGTCGGCGCCCGCGTCACCGACGCCCTCCCCCGCTCCCACCGCCGAGTTCACGGTCTACCGCGCGCCCGAGGGCTTCTCCATCGCGCTGCCCAAGGGGTGGAAGCGGATCGAGACCTCCAAGCAGGGCGATCTGGCGTACCGGGTGACGTTCGGGGCCGAGGGCGACGACCGGACGCTCGCCGTCACCTACAGCACACAGCTCGGTTCCGACCCGGTCGAGGTGTGGCGGGACACCGTCGAGCCGGAGCTGCGGCAGGCGGGCGGGTTCCGGCGGATCGGGGAGATCCGGGCGACGACGTACCAAGGATTCAAGGCGGCCGACATGGAGTGGGTCGTGAAGGAGGCGGACGGCAAGGCGCTGCGCACCTTCGGGCGGGGGTTCCTGACCGGCGGCCACTCCGGGTTCTCGCTGCGGTGGACGACGCCCGAGGCGGAGTGGGAGAGACCGGCCAACGTCGAGGCGCTCAAGACGTTCTTCAAGACGTTCAAGCCCAACTGAGCCGCCCTTCCGGCCTGATCGAGCGAACGTTTCAGCCGAGTGGGGCCCGGCCGCGCGGGTCTTGCCAAAGGCGCATCAACGGGTCGATATAGGCTGCCGGTCTGCATGTTCGTATGCCCGGCAGTTCTTTTGAGGAGTCTTCCGTGACCCTGGCGATCGACCCGTCCGAGATGCCCGCCGAGGTGGAGTTCGCCCCGCTCGCCGACGCCGTGGTGCGGGACGCGCGGGAGTTCGGCGCGTACGCGCGGACCGGTGGTTGGGCCTTCGGGCTGAAGGTGGCGCGCAGTGTGCGGCCCGGCGGCCAGGCCGCGGGCGAGAGCGACAAGGTGTCGGCGAAGGAGTTCGCCGAGCTCGCCGAGTGCTCCCCCGAGCGCGTGATGCGCTACTACAAGGCGTGGGACCGGGCCGCCGACGACGGTCTCGTCCCCCAGTTCGAGGAGCTGGAGCCGGGACAGGACGTCCAGCTCCCGGAGGCGGACGTCTGGCTGAGCTACTACGTCTCCCGCTCCAGCGCCACCTCCGAGCGCGGCGCCGCGATCTCGGAGGCGGCCGAGGCGGAGGGCATCCGGCCGACGAAGGCCCTGGAGGTCGCCGAGAACCCGACCGCCCTGCGCGCCGCGATCCTCGCCGACCCGTCCACCGCGCGGGCCGCCCGCGCCGCTCTCCTGGACCGCATCAAGGAGGACCCGACGCTCCAGGCCGAGCTGGCCCGGGACGTCGTGCGCACCGACGACCTGAAGAAGGCCGTCGCGACGGAGAGCCGCTCCGCCGACCGCATCGGGTACGTCCGGCAGATCGCCGAGTCCGGTCAGGTGAAGACCCCGGCCGGGCAGACGATCGACGCGCCGAAGTCGCTGCGCGAGGAGGCCGAGCGGCATCTGTCGCTGATCGACGAACTCAACGAGGACGAGGACGCCGGTGAGTGGGCGTCCGAGGCGTACGACACGATGAAGAACCTCGTCGTGGAGACCGTCGAGGCCGATCCCGAACTGCGGGTCCAGGAGCGGCGCACGAAGTTCTACAGCAGCCTCCAGCGGGCCACGAAGGTGTTCGAGGAGCTGACCTTCGACGACGCGCAGGACTTCTACGAGGACGACATGGTCAAGCAGCTGGAGGAGTTGCAGGAGGCGATCGGAAGCTGCATCGCCTCCCTGCGCACGGCCCGCGGCGCGGAGTAGCGCCTTTCGGGAAAGGGGGCCGCTACCAGCGGTTCTCGACCTGGTCCTTGATCCGGCGGTCGTACAGGTCGCGGATCGAGGCCAGGGTGGCGGCGTCCAGTTCGGGCAGGTCCGCGGCGCTCGCGTTGGCGCGGGCCTGTCCGGGGGTGCGGGCGCCGGGGATGACGGTGGTGACGCCGGGCTGCTGGAGAATCCAGCGCAGGGCGAGCTGGGCGGGGGTGACGCCCTCGGGGGCGAGGCCCGCGAACTCGACGGCCGCCTCGACGCCGGTCGCGTAGTCGACGCCGGAGAAGGTCTCGCCCTGGTCGAACGCCTCGCCGTGCCGGTTGTAGGTGCGGTGGTCGTTGGCCGGGAAGACGGTGTCCTTCGTGTACTTCCCGGAGAGCAGGCCGGAGGCGAGCGGTACGCGCGCGATGATCGCGACGCCGGCCTTCTCGGCGGCCGGGAGGACCTCGGCGAGGGGCTTGAGGCGGAACGGGTTGAGGATGATCTGGACGCTGGCGACGCCGGGGCGGGCGATCGCGGTGAGCGCCTCGGCGCAGGTCTCGACGCTGACGCCGTAGTGGGCGATGCGCTCCTCCGCGACGAGGGTGTCGAGGGCGTCGAAGACCTCGTCGCTGGAGTAGACGGGGGTGGGCGGGCAGTGCAGCTGGACCAGGTCGAGGCGGTCGACGCCCAGGTTGCGGCGTGAACGGTCGTTCCAGGCGCGGAAGTTGTCGAGGACGTAGTTCTCGGGGAGCTGTTCGACGCGGCGGCCCATCTTGGTGGCGACGAAGACGTCGAGTTCCGGGCGGGCGCGCAGGAACGTCGCGATGGTCTGCTCGCTGAGGCCGTCGCCGTAGACGTCGGCGGTGTCGAGGAAGGTGACGCCGGACTCGACGGCGGCGTCCAGGACCGCGAGGGCCTCCTTCTCGTCGACGTCGCCCCAGTCGGCGCCGAGCTGCCAGGTGCCGAGGCCGATGACGGATGCGGACAGGTCGGTGCGGGTGAATGCGCGCTGCTCCATGGGCGCAGTCTGTCATCAGGGCCGGTCGGGGCGGAAATGGGAGCGACACACGGTCCCGTGTCACTCGTCCGGGTGATCTGTTCGGCCAGACGGCCGATATACGGACGTATGCGCCTACCGTGATCTTGTGACTGATCGCCTCGTTCCCTCGGGGAACCTCCCCAGCCGCCGCGGGTTCCTCGGCGGTGCCGCCGCCGCTCTGGTGCTGCTGGCCGCCGATCCGGCCGCCGCCGCCTCGGAGCTGCCCGGTTTCCCGTCCGGCGTGGAGGTCCGCCGCTCCGCGTACCGCAACTGGGACGGCACGATCGTCGCCGTCGGCCTGTGGGCCTGCGTCCCGGCGACCCCGGCGCAGGCGGTGGCCGCCGTCAACTGGGCGCACGCGCGGGGCTGGACGGTCCGCCCGCGGGGCGCCTCGCACGGCTGGGCCCCGCTGACGCTGGCCGAGGACACCCCGGCGGACGCGCGGGTCCTGCTCCTCGACACCTCCCGCTTCACGGCCCTCGCCCTGGACTCCCCCACCGCCGTCCGCGCCGGCACGGGCGTCCGTATGGAGGCGCTGCTGGGCTTCCTGGAGGGGCACGGCCTCGGGGTGACGGCCGCGCCCGCGCCGGGCGATCTGACGTTGGGCGGGGTCCTCGCGGTCGACGGGCACGGGACGGCCGTCCCCGCGACCGGCGAGGCGCGGCTGCCGGGGCAGACGTACGGCTCGCTGAGCAACCGGGTGCTGGAGCTGACGGCGGTCGTGTGGGACGGGGAGGCGTACGCGCTGCGGACGTTCCGGCGGGACGAGGCGGACTGCGCGGCGCTGCTCACGCATCTCGGGCGGTCGCTGGTCGTCGAGGCGGTGCTGCGAGTGGGGGCGAACAGCAGTCTGCGGTGTGTGAGCCGGACGGACGTCCCGGCGCGGGAGCTGTTCGGGGCGAGCGGGCGGACGTTCGCGAGTTTCGTGGACTCCGCCGGGCGGGTGGAGGCGATCTGGTTCGCGTTCACCGAGTTCCCGTGGCTGAAGACGTGGAGCGTGGAGCCGGTCAAGCCGCTGCTGTCCCGGCGGGTCCACGCGCCGTACAACTACCCCTTCTCCGACACCCTGCCCACGCCGGTCGCCGATCTCGCCGGGCGGCTCGTCGCGGACGCGGCCTGGTATCTGGCGCCGGTGCTGGGCAACGCGCATCTCGACGCGGCGGTGCTGGGGCTCACGGCGACGTTCTCCGCGGATCTGTGGGGGCCGTCGAAGAACACGCTGCTGTACGTCAGGCCGACGACCCTGCGGGTCCACGCGAACGGGTACGCGATCCTCACGTCACGCCCTCAGGTCCAGCGCGTCGTGCGGGAGTTCGCGGACTTCTACCGACGTCAGCTAGACGCGTACGCCGCTCAGGGGAAGTTCCCGGTCAACGGCGCCGTCGAGATCCGCGTGACCGGTCTCGACGACCCGGCCGAGGCCGAACACGCGGGCGCCCGGGCGCCGTTGATCTCCGCGCTGAGTCCGGTATCCGGCCGGCCCGAGTGGGACACGGCCGTCTGGCTGGACATCCTGACCCTGCCGGGCACTCCGCACGCCGAGGAGTTCTACCGCGAGCTGGAGCGGTTCCTGCTGGCGTCGTTCGACGGGACGGACGCGCTGGCGCGGGTCGAGTGGTCCAAGGGCTGGGGGTACACGGACACATCGGCGTGGGCCGACCCGGAGGTGCTGGGGACGGCCGTGCCGGAGTCGTACGGGGCGGCGTGGGCGGAGGCGGCCGGGGTGCTGGATCGGCTCGATCCGCACGGGGTGTTCAGAGCGCCGCTGCACGACCGGCTGTTCGGCTGACCCGACCCGGCGAGCCCATCCCGACCGGCCCATCCCGACCGGCCCGACTCAGCCGGCCCGTCCCGATCAGCCCGCCCGTCTCACTCGCCCCCTCCCGGCGGTCCCGTGAGCAGTGCCTGCACGGTCGGCCCGTAGCGGGCCACGATCTCCTCGACCGGCGTCGCGCGCACCACCTCGCCCCGGGCGATCCCGTTCATCACCCCGAGCCCGAGCAGCGTCGCGACGGCGAGTTCCGCGCGCAGGGCGGCGTCCGCGCCGGGCAGGCGTGCGGCGAGGCGGTCGATCACCTGGGCCCGGAAGTTCGCGCGCAGGACGTCGCCGTGCTCGCCGTGCAGCGGGGCGAAGACGATCCGCAGGACGGGATCGGCGCCCTCCTCCCGCTGGCCGCGCACGACCCGCCGGACCATGTGCCGGCCCAGCTCCTCCAACGGCGCGTCCAGCAGGGCTTCCGTGTCCGCCTCGAAGGACATCACCCGGGTGAACAGCGCCTCCTTGTTGCCGAAGTACTTCAGGACCAGCGGCGCGCTCACGCCCGCCCGTTCGGCGACCGCCTTCAGCGTGATGTCGGCCCGCGCCTGACGGGCGAGGAGGTGGCGGGCGGCCTTGAGGATCGCCGCCTTGGTGGTCTCGGCGTCACGCCGCGCGGGGACAGTGGTCACAGCCCTCATGCTCCCTCCTTCACCCCCTCCCGCAACGACCGGACCCCCCGTACGCCCTCCCCCGTCCTCCCCTCCCGGGGAATGGTCAGCGCCACCGCGCTCGCCGCCAGCGCCACCACCCCCGCCACGGAGAACGCGACCAGATAGCCGTGGAGCGTCGGCACCGGCAGCCCGCCGACCGGTGTCGTGTGGTGCACCAGCACCGCCGCGACGGCCGCGCTGGACACCGCCTGCCCGATGGTCCGCATCAGGACGTTCACCCCGTTCGCGGAGGCGGTCTGCCCGGCGGGCACGGCCCCCAGGATCAGCGAGGGCAGCGCCGAGTAGGCGAACGTCGTCCCCGTGGCGACGACCGCCGCGCCCACCATGATCATGACCAGCGAGTGGCTGTCGGCGATCCGTACGGCGTATCCGCAGGCGATGACGGCCGTCCCGAGCGCGAGGGTGACCCGTGCTCCGCGCGCCGCCGAGATCCGCGCGGACACCGGGGAGAGGAACAGCATGATGACCCCGCCCGGCAGCAGGCACAGCCCGGTCTCGACGAGGGACAGGCCGAGCCCGTACCCGGTCTCCTTCGGGGCCTGCACGAGCTGCGCGGTGACGAGGGAGTTGGCGTAGAACGCGAACCCGGTGAGCAGGGCCGCGACATGCGCGAGCCCCACGCGCGGGCTGGTCACCAGCCGCAGGTCGACGAGCGGCCGTTCGGCGCGCCCCTGCTGCCACCACCACAGCGCGAGCACGACGACGGCGGTGGCGAACAGCCCGACGATCCGGCCGCTCCCCCACCCCCACTGCCCGCCCTGCGACACGGCGAGCAGCAGGCACACGAGCCCCACCGCGAGCCCCACCGCACCCGTCACGTCGAACCGTCCGGGCTCGCGCAGCGGCGACTCCGGCACCGCCCACCGGATGAGGACGACGCCGAGCGCCCCGAGGACCCCGGTCACCCAGAACATGACGTGCCAGTTGAAGTACTGGATGACGACGGCGGCGGCCGGCAGTCCGAGCGCGGCGCCGATCCCGACGGTGGAGCTCATCAGCGCGACGGCCGATCCCCTTTTCTCGGCGGGGAGTTCGTCGCGCAGGATGCTGATGGAGAGCGGGACGACGGCGGAGGCGGCGCCCTGGAGGGCGCGGGCCGCGATGAGGATGCCGATGTCGGAGGTGAGCGCGCAGATCACCGAGCCGACGGAGAGCATCGCGAAGGACAGCAGGAGGACGCGTCGCTTGCCGTACATGTCGCCGGCGCGGCCGAGGACGGGGGTGAGGACGGCGCCGGAGAGGAGGGAGGCGGTGACCATCCAGGAGACGGCCGAGGCGGAGGAGTGCGTGAGGCGCGGGAGGTCGGGGAGGAGGGGGACGACGACCGTCTGCATGACGGCCATGAGGATGCCGCCGAAGGCGAGGGCGGGGATCGTGAGGCGGCTGCGGAGGCCGTCGGGCCTGGTGACGGGTATCGGGACGGGCGACCCCATGGGGCACTCCAACGCGGAAAGAAACAGGTGAATGGCGATTCACCGTAGCAGTGAATCGCCATTCACCAAAGGGAGCCGACGTTCCCCGGGGCCTACTTCCGCGAGGTCAGGACGCGGGCGTGGACGCCTCGCGCGAGCTTCGGTCCGAGCCAGCGCTTGAACCGGAGCAGCGGCTCCAGGGAGCCCGCCGCACGGTCGAGCCGGTAGTAGAGCTGGGGCGGGACGTACGGCAGGAGCGGTGAGTGGCGCTGGCCGAGCAGGGCGAACATCTGCTCCGCCGGCAGGTCGATGTACCGCGCGAGGTTCTCGTACCACTGGGCGCTGTAGCGTGCCGCGCTCTGCGTGGACAGCAGTGCGGCCTTGCGCCGCGCCTCGTAGGCGGCGAGGGCCGTCGGGAGGTCGCCCGTGTCGAGGGCGTCCGCGAGGGCCATCGCGTCCTCCAGGGCGAGGGTCGTGCCCGCGCCGATGGAGTAGTGGGTGGTGTGGGCGGCGTCGCCGAGAAGGACGACGTTGCCGTGGTGCCAGGTGCGGTTGGTGAGGGTGCGGAAGGCGGGCCAGGGGCCGGGCTCGCGGCCGATCAGGGCATGGCCGTCGAGGATGTGGGCGAACAGCTTCTCCAGCACCGGGAGGCTGTCCTCGCCGTCGAGGCCGAGGCCGGTGACGGTCTCGGGGGCGCATTCGATGACGCAGGTGCTGTGCTCGTCGTCGTACGGATAGCCGTAGCACCAGACCCAGCCGTGGTCGGTCTCGACGAACGCGAAGGTGAAGGTGGGGAAGACCTTGGTGGTGCCGAGCCAGACGTAGGCGTTGCGGCCGTCGTTCAGGTCGGCGCCGAAGGCGTCGGCGTGCCGGGTGCGCAGGGCGCTGTGGACTCCGTCGGCGGCGACGACGAGGTCGGCGTCGGGGAGGCTGTCGGGGGTGACCTCGGACTCGAACTCCAGGCGGACGCCGAGTTCGCGGGCGCGCTCCGCGAGGATCTCCAGCATGCGGTGGCGGCCGATGCCGTGGCCCTCGTCGCCGGGCTGGCGGGTCGCGGTGCCCCGGATGTGGGCGACGCCCTCGGTCCAGCGGACGGAGGCGGCGTCGATCAGGCGGGCGGACTCGGGGTCGTAGTGGTGGAGTTTTTCGAGGAGTTCACGCCAGTAGGTGACTCCCCAGCCGTAGGTGGAGCCTTCCGGGTTGCGTTCGTGGACGGTGATGTCGGACGACGGGTTCCGTCGCTTGAGCAGGATCGAGAGATACAGGCCGGCGGGCCCGCCACCGACGCAGGCGACCTTCACGCACACCTCTGAAATTGACCGAACGTGGGCAAGAGACGACGCAGGGTAGCAGTCGGTGGGCGTCGGTCAGCGCACGTTCGGCACGTGTCCGGTTCAGCCGGTAGCCTCCGCGCGGCACTCCGGGTGACCCCACCCCTGGGCGTTCTTCGCGATGTCCTCGCCAGCCGCGTAGGAGCGTCCGCACACGCAGCGGCCGGGGAACTTGGCCTTGAGCGTGCGGGACGAACCGGCCTGCTTGCGCGCGGCCGGCCTGCCCGTGCGCTTGGCGCCGCCCGAGGAGGGGGTCATGGACGACGGCGGCGGCTCCGGCGAGCCCAGTTCGCTGCTCGCCGGTTCCTGGACGATCGCGGCCTGGCTCGCGGCGCGGTCGGCGAAGTCGTTCAGGGGGTCGCCGTCGACCTGGTGCGCGGCGACGTAGCGGAACTCGACGGTGCGCCCGCCGAGGAGTTCGTCGATGCGCACGACGAGGTCCTGGTTGGCGACGGGCTTGCCGCCGGACGTCTTCCAGCCGTTGCGCTTCCAGCCGGGCAGCCAGGTCGTGACGGCCTTCATCGCGTACTGCGAGTCCATCCGCACCTCGAGCGGCACGGCCGGGTCGGTGGCGGTCAGCAGCCGCTCCAGCGCGGTGAGTTCGGCGACGTTGTTGGTCGCCTTGCCGAGCGGTCCCGCCTCCCAGCGGACCGGCGTCTCGGCGTCGTCGGAGACCACCCACGCCCACGCCGCCGGTCCGGGGTTGCCCTTGGAGGCGCCGTCGCACGCGGCCACCAGTCGTTCACGCATGGACTCGATCATGCCACGTCGGTCAGCGTCGGCTGCTCCCCCTCCGTCGTCGTCACGTCGATCACCGAGAAGCTCGCGCCCTGCGGGTCGCTGAGCGCCGCGAACCGCCCGAAAGGCATGGTCATCGGGCCGAACCGGAGGATGCCGCCGCCGTCGACGGCCCGCTGCACGGCGGCGTCGCAGTCGTCGACCGTGAAGTAGACGTTCACGTACGACGGGATCTCCGGCGGGAACTCCTCGCCCATCCTCATCCGGCCCATCAGCATGTTCTCGCCGAGGCTGTAGATGCGGAAGTCGACGGCGGCGTCGTCCATCTCCTTGACGGTGTAGCCGAAGACGGCCGGGAAGAACGCGTCCGCCTTCGCCGGCTCCCGGGTGAAGACCTCGGCCCAGCAGTAGGCGCCGGGGACGGCGACGGCCTCGAAGCCCTCGTGGACGCCGGCCTGCCAGATCCCGAAGACGGCGCCGCCGGGGTCGCGCGCCAGGCACATGGTGCCGAAGTCGCCCACCTTCATGGGCTCCATCAGCACCTCTCCCCCGCTGTCCCGGACCTTCGCGGCGCTCGCCGCCGCGTCGTCCGAGGCGAGGTACAGGCACCACTGCGAGGCGCCCTCCTGGCCGGGCATCGGCGGGACGACGGCGGCGACCGCCTTGCCGTCCGCGTACGCCTGGGTGTAGTTGCCGTACTCCGACGACGCCTCGCCGAAGGTCCAGCCGAGGACGTCGCCGTAGAAGCTCTTGGCCCCTTCGACGTCCGTGAACATCGCATCCGCCCAGCAGGGCGTTCCTTCGGGCTGCACGGCCATGACCGCGCCCCTTCCGATCGGCCGACAGGTCGCTGTCCACGCTAGTCACGCGCCCTGCGGCCCGCGCGCCGAGAGCGCCGCCGAAACACTGTCGACAAGACCTCTAACACAGAACCGGACGTTCCACATATTCCCCTGGAGAGTGACGCGGGAGCGCCGTGGATCACGGTCTCTGCACCAGTTGATCCGTCCGTGCGACCCGCATGCGAAGGAGCCACCCCCGCACGCCGGTGCGCGTTCGTCGCACGACCGGGTTGGCTGCTTGTACGCATCCGGCCGGCGCCGGCCGGTGCCGCTCTGCCCAGATCGACGGGAGTGAATGTGTCCACACCGGACGGTGTCACCACCGCCCCGCTCACCAGCCTCGGCACGCACGCCGCCCGGCAGCTCGCCACGACCACGAAGTCCGAACCGCAGATGCGGGGCATCAGCTCGCGCTGGCTGATCCGCTCGCTGCCGTGGATCGACGTGCGGGGCGGCACCTACCGCGTCAACCGGCGGCTCCAGTTGTCGGTGGGCCGGGGGCGGGTGCGGTTCGAGCAGAACGGCGCGGACGACGTCCGGATCGTCCCCGAGACGCTCACCGAACTCCCGCCGCTGCGCGGCTACGCGGACACCGAGGTGCTGCGGGAGCTGGCGGGCCGGTTCCGGGCGCGCGAGGTGCGGGCCGGCGAGGTCCTCGTCGAGGCCGGGCAGCCGGTGACCGAGGCGTACGTGGTGGCGCACGGCCGGTTCACGCGGTTCACGGCGGGGGCGTACGGCGAGGAGGAGGTCGTCGGGATCGTCGCGGGCGGCGACCAGCTCGGCGACGAGGCGATCGGGCGCCCGGACCCGCTGTGGGGCGCCTCGGTGCGCGCGGACACGGCGGGCGTGGTCCTCACGCTGGACTGGGACGCGGTACGGGAGCTCACCGCGCGGGTCCCGTCGCTCGCGGCGCACTTCGAGGCGTACGCGACGAGACAGCGGCTGCCCATGAACCGCGAGGGCGAGGCCGAGGTGCCCGTCCAGGCGGGGCACGTGGGCGAGCCGACCATCGGCGCGGGGTTCGTCGACTACGAACTCTCCCCGCGCGAGTACGAGTTGTCCCTCACGCAGACGATCCTGAAGGTCCACACCCGGGTCGCGGACCTCTACAACGAGCCGATGGACCAGACCCGGCAGCAACTGCGCCTCACGGTCGAGGAGATCCGCGAGCGCCAGGAGTGGGAGCTGGTCAACAACCGGGAGTTCGGCCTCCTGCACAACACGGACTACGACCAGCGCATCCCCACGTCCAGCGGCCCGCCGACCCCGGACGACCTGGACGAGCTGCTGTCGATGCGCCGCAGGACCACGCTGTTCCTGGCGCACCCCAAGGCGATCGCCGCGTTCTTCCGGCAGCTGAACCGGCGCGGTCTGATGCCGGCCCCGGCGGAGGTGAACGGGCACCACGTGCCCGCGTGGCGGGGGGTGCCGATCTTCCCGTGCGGCAAGATCCCGGTCGGCCCCGACCTGACGACGAGCATCATCGCGCTGCGCACCGGCGAGGCGGACCAGGGCGTCGTCGGCCTCTATCAGACGGGCATCCCGGAGGAGTTCCAGCCGGGGCTGAACGTGCGGTTCATGGGGATCGACGACAACGCGATCATCCGCTACCTCGTCACCGCCTACTACTCGATGGCCGTACTGGTGCCGGACGCGGTCGGCATCCTGGAGAACGTACAGATCGGACGGACGTCGCCATGAGTTACGCGCCTCCCGGGCCCCCCGCCCCCTTCCGCCCGCTGAACGTCAGGCGGACCGGTGTCGTCCCGGGTCTCAAGCACCGCCGGGTGGAACCCGCCGACCCGGTGCAGGCGGCGGAGGTCGACCGCAGGCTGGAGGAGTGGGCGAACGAGCTGGAGCTGTTCCCGCCGGAGTGGCACGGCGACTTCTCGGACTTCCAGTTCGGCCGGGCCGTCGTCCTCCAGCACCCGAACGCCCTCGACATGGAGCGGCTGGTGGCGGCCGGGAAGCTGCTGCTCGCCGAGAACATCGTCGACGACTGCTACTGCGAGGAGGCCGAGGGCCGGGGCGGGAGCGCCGCCGGGCTCGGCGGGCGGCTCGTGATCGCGCAGTCCGCGCTCGACCCGTTCCACGGCCCCGCGGACCTCACCGAGGAGTGGCACGAGGGGATGCAGGCGGACAGCCCGCTGCGCTCCTACTTCTGGGCGATGAAGGACTACGCGGCGCTCTCGACGCCGAGCCAGGCGGACCGGTTCGTGCACGACATGGCCCGGCTGCACCTCGGCTACCTCGGCGAGGCGGCCTGGGCGCAGACCGGGTACGTGCCGAAGGTCTGGGAGTACCTGGTGATGCGCCAGTTCAACAACTTCCGGCCCTGCCTGTCGATCGTCGACGCCGTCGACGGCTACGAGCTGCCCGAGCAGATCTACGTCCGGCCCGAGATCCAGCGCATCACCGCGCTCGCCTCGAACGCGACGACCCTCGTCAACGACCTGTACTCCTTCACCAAGGAGCTGGCCACCGACCCCGAGCACCTGAACCTTCCGCAGGTCATCGCCGCGAACGACCAGTGCGGTCTGAAGTCCGCCTATCTCAAGGCGGTCGAGATCCACAACCGGATCATGGAGGCGTTCGAGGAGGAGGCGGCCCAGCTCGCGGCGCTCTCCCCGCTCGCGGAGCGGTACGCGCGAAGCCTCGACGACTGGGTGGCCGGCAACCACGAGTGGCACGCCACCAACACCCACCGCTACCACCTGCCCGACTACTGGTGAGACCCCCGGTCCACCACGCACCAACCCGTACGACATAGGAGCAACCGTTGACCACAGCCCACGACACCCGACCCGGTCTCGTTTCGCTGCCCACGCAGTCCGTGTACCAGAACCGCGTCGCGGACTACTGGAACGCCGAGGAGAACCCGGTCAACCTCGACCTGGGCAAGATCGACGACCTGTACCACCACCACTACGGCATCGGCGAGGCCGACTGGAGCGTCCTGGACGAGCCGGACCCCGTGCTGCGCCGTGACCGTCTGACGGCCGAGCTGCACCGCCTCGAACACGCCCAGGCGGAGCTGCTGGCCTCCAAGCTGGGCCCGCTGACCGCCGAGGACCGGGTCTTCGACGCGGGCTGCGGGCGCGGCGGCGGCAGCGTGACGGCGCATCTGCGCTACGGCTGCGGCGCGGACGGCGTGACGCTCTCCACGAAGCAGGCCGACTTCGCCAACGAGCAGGCCCGCAAGCGGGGCATCGACGGCAAGGTCCGCTACCACCACCGCAACATGCTGGACACCGGCTTCGAGACGGGCGCGTACGCGGCGTCCTGGAACAACGAGTCGACGATGTACGTCGAGCTGGACCTGCTCTTCGCCGAGCACGCCCGGCTGCTGCGCCGGGGCGGCCGGTACGTCACGATCACGGGCTGCTACAACGACACGTACGGGCAGGCGTCGCGTGAGGTGTCGCTGATCAACGCGCACTACATCTGCGACATCCACCCGCGTTCGGAGTACTTCCGCGCGATGTCCCGCAACCGGCTGGTGCCGGTCCACGTCGAGGACCTCACGCAGACGGCGATCCCCTACTGGGACCTGCGCAGCCGGGCCGACCATCTGGTGACCGGGATCGAGGAAACGTTCCTCACGGCCTACCGCAACGGCAGCTTCCAGTACCTGATGATCGTCGCGGACCGCGTCTGAGCCGTACGCCACCTGCTCCGGCCGGGTCTCACCGGCCGGAGCTTCGGCGTATCGGCGCGGTCATGCGCCCTCGGCCGCCTTCTCCAGGGCGGCGATGTCGAGCTTGCCCATGGACAGCATGGCCTGGTTGACGCGGTTGGCCTTCTCCTGGTCGGGGTCGAAGAAGAGTTCCATGAACCGGATGGGGACGACCTGCCAGGACACCCCGTACTTGTCCTTGAGCCAGCCACAGGGGCCGGGTTCGCCGCCGCCCTCGGTGAGCTTCGTCCAGTAGTAGTCCACCTCTTCCTGGTCGGCGCACATGATCTGGAAGGAGACGGCCTCGTTGAACGTGAACTCGGGGCCGCCGTTGAGGGCCACGAACCGCTGGCCGTTCGCGGTGAACTCGACGGTCAGGACGCTGCCGGCGGGGCGCGGGCCGCCCTCGGGGTAGCGGGAGACCTTGCCGACGCTGGAGTTCTTGAAGATCGAGACGTAGTGGTGGGCGGCGTCCTCGGCCTGGTCGTCGAACCAGAGGCAGGTGATGAATCCGTCGGTGGTCACTGGGGCTCCCCGGGGTCTCGGATGACGCGGTCATGTGTATCGACCGGCCGCCCGCGGCAAACTCATCGCTCCCCCGGAAGAAATTCCGGCGGCCCCCGGAGCGCCCCGAACTAGCATCCGGATCATGACGATCCACCCGTTCCGCATCGACATCCCGCAGGCCGATCTCGACGACCTCCACGACCGCCTCGACCGCACCCGCTGGCCTGCGGAGATCCCCGGTTCCGGCTGGTCGTACGGCGTGCCGGTGGACTATCTGCGGGAGCTCGCCGAGCACTGGCGCCACCGGTACGACTGGCGGGCGGCGGAGGCGCGGCTGAACGCCTGGCCGCAGTTCACGACGGTGATCGACGGGGCGCGCGTCCACTTCGCCCACGTCCGCTCCCCCGAGCCGGACGCCGTGCCGCTGATCCTGACGCACGGCTGGCCCGGGTCGATCGTCGAGTTCCTGGACGTCGTCGGACCGCTCACCGACCCGGTCGCGCACGGCGGGGACGCGGCGGACGCCTTCCACGTCGTCGTGCCGGGCATCCCCGGGTTCGGGTTCTCCGGGCCGACCACCGAGAGTGGCTGGGAGGCGGGGCGGGTCGCGGACGCGTGGGCCGAGCTGATGACGCGCCTCGGGTACGAGCGGTTCGGCGCGCAGGGCGGTGACTGGGGCGCCGGGATCTCCCGGGAGCTGGGGCGGGCGCATCCCGGCCGGGTGACCGGCGTCCACCTCAACCTGCTGCCGGGGGCGCAGGCGACGACCGAGCCGACGCCGGAGGAACTGGCCCCGCTGAGCCCGGCCGAGCGGGAACGCACGCTGGAGTCCTGGCGGAGCTGGACCACGTGGATGTCCGACGCGTCCGCGTACGCCGCCGTCCACGCGACCCGGCCGCAGACCCTCGCGTACGGGCTGACGGACTCACCCGTCGGTCAACTCGCCTGGATCATCGAGAAGTTCCGTGAGTGGACGGACTCCCGGGAGCTGCCCGAGGAGGCGGTCGGCCGGGATCTGCTGCTGACGAACGTGATGGTCCACTGGCTGACCGGTACGGCGAACTCGGCCGCGCGGATCTACTACGAGCGGGCGCACACGACGACCGGCCGCCTCGCCCGGCCCACCGAGCCGTCGACCGTGCCGACGGCGCTGGCGCTGTTCCCGGCGGAGATCCAGATACCGCTGCGCCACCGGGCCGCGCGCACGGACAACGTCGTGCGGTGGACGGAGTACGACCGGGGCGGGCACTTCCCGGCGCTGGAGGAGCCGGACCTGCTGGTGGCGGACGTCCGGGCGTTCTTCCGCACGCTGCGCTGATCTGCTGTCGGCAGAGCCGTTCTGCCGCGGGCAGAGAAACGGCTGGTGAGGGTCGCGGCGCGGCGAGAGTGGAGGCATCGGCACCCGACCGCATCGCGACAGGACCGCATCGCGACCAGACCGAGGAGACGTGATGACACCACCCCTCACCCTCGCCGAGGGCGACACCCGGCCCACCCGCTTCGACGACCAGCTCGCGGGGCAACTGCTCGCCCACCGCATGGTGTTCCTCGGGACACAGGTCGACGAGGTGTCCGCCCAGCGGGTCTGCACGCAACTGCTCGTGCTGGCCTCCGAGGACCCCCGCGCGGACATCGTGCTGTGCATCAACAGCCCGGGCGGCGAGGTGCACGCGGGGCTCGCCATCCACGACACGATGCAGCTGATCCCCAACGACGTCGCGACGCTCGCCATGGGCTTCGCCGCCAGCATGGGCCAGGTCCTGCTGACCGTGGGCGCGCCCGGCAAGCGGTACGCGCTGCCGCACGCCCGGGTGATGATGCATCAGCCGTCCGCCGGGATCGGCGGCACGGCCTCGGACATCGAGATCCAGGCGGCCAACCTGGAGCACACCAAGCGGACGATCGAGCAGATCCTCGCCGAACGCACGGGACAGCCCCGGGAGACGGTCTCCCGGGACAGCGACCGGGACCGCTGGTTCACCGCCGAGGAGGCCAGGGAGTACGGCATGGTCGACCGGATCGTCGGCTCCCTGGCCGACCTGCGCCCGGCCGCCCCGGAACGACGGATGGGACTGTGACGATGGGCTCCTACACGATTCCGTACGTCGTCGAGCGGACCCCGCAGGGCGAGCGGTCGTACGACATCTACAGCCGGCTGCTGTCGGAGCGGATCATCTTCCTCAGCACGGAGATCGACGACGGTGTCGCGAACGTCGTGATCGCG
This sequence comes from Streptomyces sp. NPDC004539, assembly GCF_040610055.1. Classification (NCBI taxonomy): domain Bacteria; kingdom Bacillati; phylum Actinomycetota; class Actinomycetes; order Kitasatosporales; family Streptomycetaceae; genus Streptomyces; species Streptomyces sp. NPDC004539. The sequence goes on from NZ_JBEXLS010000015.1 coordinate 162,048, forward strand.
CAGCTCCTGCATCTGGAGTCGGCGTCCCCGGAGAACGAGATCGCGCTGTACATCAACTCGCCCGGGGGTTCGTTCACTTCGCTGATGGCGATCTACGACACGATGTCGTACGTGAAGGCGCCGATCTCGACGTTCTGCGTCGGGCAGGCGGCGTCCACGGCGGCGGTGCTGCTGGCGGGCGGGGACCCGGGGCGCCGGTTCGTGCTGGAGCACGCGCGGGTGCTGCTGGGCCAGCCGGCGAGCGGCGGGCAGCGCGGGATGGTCTCCGACCTGGCCCTGCGGGCGAAGGAGATGGTGCGTATCCGCTCCCAGGTCGAGGAGGTCCTCGCCCGCCACACCGGCCACGACGTCGCGACGCTGCACGCCGACATGGACCGCGACAAGGTGTTCACGGCCCAGGAGGCGGTGGCGTACGGGCTGGCGGACGAGGTGCTCAGCCGGCGCTGAGCCCCGGGCCTCCTCAGGCGGCCAGGCAGAGTCCGTCGTACGAGGCGGTGGCCATGGCCGTGGGCGTCGGGCGGCGGTGGGCGGAGACGCGGCGGGAGGTGACCCGGGTCAGCTCGCCGTGGGTGCGGGCGAGGAGGTCGCCGAGGGTCAGGCCGAGGGCGCGCGCGGCGGCGGCGAGGACCTCGGAGGATGCCTCCTTGCGGCCCCGCTCGACCTCGGAGAGGTAGGGCATGGAGATCCGGGCCGCCTCGGCGACGTCCTTCAGCGTGCGCTCCTGCGCCTGGCGCTCGCGCCGCAGGACGTCTCCGACCAGGTCCCGCCAGAGGGGCTCGCGGGGCGGGGCCAGGGGGACGACTCGGGCCTCGTCGTGGTTGCTCACCTTCCCAGCCTAGGAGGCGGGCGGCCACGTGGCCCGGCGTTCCGCCGACGGCGGAAAACCGGGGCGAAAACCGGGGGCGACGGCGGTGGGCGCGACGGCAGACTGCGCTCTTCGTCGTCCCCTTCTTCCGAAAGCTTCCCCAAGCCTCCGGAAACCTCTGAAAGCCTCCGAAAGGTGCGTCCCATGCTCCGCGAGACCTTCGACGCCGTCGCCGAACGCTACGACCGGGTGCGCCCCCGCTACCCCTCCGCGCTGGTCGACGCGATCGTGACGGCGGCGGGCCTCGGCCCGGACAGCCGCGTCCTGGAGATCGCCCCGGGCACCGGCCAGTTGACGGTGCCGCTCGCGGCGACGGGCTGCCGGCTCACCGCCGTGGAGCTGGGCGCGTCCCTCGCCGCGGTGGCCCGGCGCAACCTCGCGGACCGGCCCCGCGCCGAGGTAGTGGTCGCCGACTTCGACGTCTGGGAGCCGCCGGCCGCGTCCTTCGATCTGGTGACGTGCGCGACCGCGTTCCACTGGCTCGACCCGGCGACGCGGGCCGCGCGGACGGCGGCGGCGCTGCGCCCAGGCGGGCTGCTCGCGGTGGTGGTGACCGACCATGTCGCGGGCGGCACCACGCAGTTCTTCCACGACTCGCAGGTCCACTACGAGCGCTGGGTCCCCGGCACCCCGCCGGGCCTCCTCCTCAAGGACGCCTCCGAAGTGACCGCCGGCATCGGCGAGTTCGAGCGGGAACCCGGCTACGAGGACGTCACCGTGACCAGGTTCACCCAGGACGTCACCTACTCCACCGACCGGTATCTGGAGGTCCTGCTCACCTACTCCAACCACCTCGCCCTCGACGAACCTTCGCGTACGGGCCTGCTCGGGGCGCTGCGGGAGCTGATCGACACCCGGTACGGCGGCACGGTCACGAAGCGGTATCTCCACGAACTCCTCACCGCTCGGCGGACGTTGGACCGAACCGGGGCGCATGCCCCGCGCGACTTCGGGTAGGCGCCTCGTGAGCGGTCTCCGTGGCATGCGCCCGCCCCGGGGACCGGCACACCCGTCGCACGAGGGAGAGGGCATGCGTACCGCCGTGATCGGCTCGCAGGCAGGACAGGTCGTCGAGACGTCGTCCGCACCGAACGGGGACACCGGGCTGCCGGGGGTCGAGGACCCCCGCAGCGTGGCCCCACGAGACGCACGAGAACTGTCGCGGCAGTTCTTGCGGCGTCTGGGCGAGTTGGAGGAGGGCACCCACGCGTACCAGTACGCCCGCAACACGCTGATCGAGATGAACATGTCGCTCGTGCGGTTCGCGGCAGGCCGGTTCCGGGGCCGCGGCGACGACATGGAGGACATCGTCCAGACCGGGATGATCGGGCTGATCAAGGCGATCGACCGGTTCGACCCGGACCGCGAGGTGGAGTTCACCTCGTTCGCGCTGCCGTACATCGTCGGTGAGATCAAGCGGTTCTTCCGGGACACCACCTGGGCGGTCCACGTGCCGCGCCGGCTCCAGGAGCTGCGGGTCGAACTCGCCAAGGCACGGGACGAGTTGGCGGGCCGCCTGGACCGGGAGCCGACCCTCTCGGAGCTGGCGACGCTGATGAACATCTCCGAGGACGAGGTCGTGGAGGCGCAGATCGCCGCCAACGGCTACACCTCCTCGTCCCTGGACGCGGCCCTCACCGGCGACGGCACCGAGCGCGGGGAAGCGGTCCTGGCCGACTTCATCGGCATCGAGGAGCACGCCCTGCGGCTCGTCGAGGACTTCCACACGCTGGCCCCGCTGATGGCCGAACTGAGCGAGCGGGACCGGCGCATCCTGCATCTGCGGTTCGTGCGGGAGGCCACTCAGGCGGAGATCGGCGCCGAACTGGGCTGCTCCCAGATGCACGTCTCCCGTCTGATCAAGCGCATCATCGCGCGCCTGCGGGAGGGGATGCTGGCCTGACCACGCGGCCGGGACCGGCCGCTAGGCCGTGTCTTTCGGATCGGTCCGCCTCAAGAAGCGGTGCCTTCGTGACGCCGGCGAGCGGGGTGTGGTGCGTGCAGCTGCAAGGCGGAGGAGGGAGTCGACGCGGCGCGTCGGCGACCGACGACAACGCCGCAGATGTGCGTGCCACACCCCGCGACCAGGACCGATCCGAAAGACACGGCCTAGCCGAACGGGAGGACGGCCCGGACGCGTTTGCCCACGGGGACGCGTTCGGCGCTGACCTCGGTCGCCAGGGCGTGGACGATCTCCAGGCCGTGGCGGCCGATGCGTTCGGGGTCTCGGGGGAACCGCAGGGGCAGCGCGTCGCTGCTGTCGTACACGCAGACCGTGACGGCCGCGTCGGTGCCCTCCAGCTCCAGGATGTACGGGCCGTTGCTGTGCCGGTCGGCGTTGGTGACCAGCTCGCTGACCACGAGCATCACCTCGTTGACCACGTGCTCGTCGATGGCTGCGCACCACTCGGTTCTCAGCTGGTCGACGAAGCGGGCCGCGAAGGCGCGGGCCTCGCCGATGCAGCCGGGGTCGCCCGTGTAGTGCTCGGCCCGCCGAAGCGGTTCCACAGGTACGTCGAAACCAGTCGGTATCACTGCCCCGTCCAGGTGCTCGGTCGTGCTCTTCCTCGTGCGTCTCTCTGTGAGGCCGGACTGGCCGGACGCTGCCGCACCTGTGCTCGTACCCCGTGCCGGGCCGTGCAGTCCCCTCATACGCCGGGGGAAGCCGGAAGCTCCCCGGGAGAGGGTGACGGCGAGGGGGACATGAGGGCCGTGGGACCGGGCGACGCGGTCACCGGTGACGGCTCGGCCGGCGAGTACGAGAGCGGGGGCGACAGGGAGGGGGACGGGCTCATCGGGGGCGGGGAGAGGGACTCGGGGGACGGGGACGGAGAGGGTGAGGACGAAGGGGAAGCGGAGGGCGAGACAGAGGGAGAGGTCGAGGGTGAGGGCGAGGTCGAGGGCGACGGGGAGGACGGGCTCGTACTCGGGCTCGGGCTGGTACTGCCGCTGGTGCTCGGGCTCGGCGTCGGCGTGGGCGTCGGTGTCACCGGCGGTGTCGTCGGGGGTGTCGTCGGCCGGTCTCCGTGCCCCGAGTCGCCTCGGGGGCGGGCGATCCAGCCGTGGTCGTGGTGGTCGTACAGGACGAAGATGTTGACGACCGTGATCGACGGGGCCACCACGACGACGTTCCCGGGGCGGTAGGCCGGCCAGGAGTCGCCGGCGGGGCGGGGCGTGCCGGACTGGGCCTGGGCGCGGGTGAGGGGGTTGCCGCAGGCGCAGCGGACGCGGGGGACGCCGTAGCCGTCGACGAGGACGGCGGTGCCGGCCTGGAGGACGGACTGGTAGCTGGTCGCGGCGCCGTCGCGGAAGCCGTGGTTGGTGACCCGGGTGTCGGCCCGGAGCTGGACGGGGGTGAGGGAGCGGAGGTAGGAGGGGACCTGGGCGGGCCGGACGCCGGCGACGGAGGCGAAGGCGGTGTTCTTCGCGGGCGCCGCGCCCAGTACGCGGATCTGTTTCTCGACGTCGCAGGCGGAGACGTCCTTGCTGCCGCCGTAGAGCCCGGCGGAGCCGCCGTCGACGCTGCGGAGGGTGCCCGCGGGGGCCTGCGAGGGGGCCGTGACGGCGGGCGGGGCGGAGCTCTGGGCGGCCGTGGACTCGGTGAAGGGGTCGAGGCCGGGCTTGTTCGCGGCCTGGAGGATGACCTCGCCGCCGCTCGCGCCGGTCTTCTTGTCGGAGTCGCCGCCGGAGCGGGTGAGGAGCACGGCGACCGCGGCGACGGCCACGACCGTCGCGGTGGCGAGGGCGATCCGGGGAGCCGACCTCCACCAGGGGCGGCGGGGTCCGTCCGGTGGGACCGGGGCGGGCTGGGAGGGTCCGGAGAGGGGGCCCGACGGCGGTCCGCTGGGGCCTCCTGAGGACGGCGGTTCGACGCTCACGCACCCTCCCGAAGTGGGGTTCGCTCGGATCGTTCTGCTACCGAATGTCCCTATTGTGTGCTCCATACGGGTGTCACCCGCAAGCCGACACCGACGGCGCACCCGGCAGGCGGGCCGGGGCGGGCCTGCTTAGCGTGGCAGGCATGATCGATTCCGTCCCCGCCCGGCACGGCTGGCCCCAGGCGCTCGGCGCCGTGCTCGCCGGGGTGTTCGCGATGGGTCTCGTGGCCGGTCTCGGCCTGCTGGCGGCGGGGGCGACGGACCTGCCCGGCGGGGCGTTCCCCAGCGTCGTCGCGGCGTCGGTGGTGACGGCGGTCGGCGGCACGGTGGAGCTGTCCGGCGCGGCGGGCGCCCTCGCGGGCAGCCGGGCCGGGATGACGGTGCTCCCGCTGTCGGTGACACTGACCGGGGCGCTGGTGATCGGCGCGGGCTTCCTGCGCCCGCTGCGCCACCGCGCGGTCGCGGGGGCGGTGGAGCTGGCGGGCTGGGCGGCGCGGCTCGCAGCCCTCTGGCTGCTGGCCCTGCTGGGGCTGGCGCTCGCCGCCCGGCACACGTTCCGCATCCCCCTCGGCGACGGCACGCTCGGCGACCTCGCCGACCTGTTCGGCGCCACTCCCGAGGTCGGCTTCACGACCGACGTGCCGCTCACCCTCGCGGTCGGGCTGGTGTGGCTGGCGGGCGTGCTCCTGCTGGCGCTGCTGGTCTCGCGGGGCGCACCGCTGCCGGGACGGGTGCTGCGGGCGCGGGAGTCGGTGCGGCCGGTGTCGTACGCGATGGTCGTACTGCTGCTCGCGTGGGTGGCGCTGGGGGTGCTGGCCGCGCTCGGGGTGGTCGTCGCGAAGGGGCATCGGGTGGAGACGGTGGCCGTGGTGCTGCTGGGGATGCCGAACCTGATGTGGCTCGCGCTGACGATCGGGCTGGGGGCGACCTGGGAGGGGCGGGTGCAGGGGCCGTTCGGGCTGCCGATGCCGAAGGTGCTGGACGAGGTGCTGCGGACGCCGGACCTGTCGACGCTCGACCTGAGCGCGCTGGCCGCGCGGGACGGGCGGGTGTGGTGGCTGGCCGTCGTGGTGGCGCTGTCGCTGCTGGCGGCGGCCGTGGTGATGGTACGGCGCTCACCCGCGGGCACGCCCGCGTGGCGGCACGGGCTGCACATGGCGGTCGGGCTGACGCTCGCGGTGGCGGCGGTGTTCCTGCTGTGCCGGACGGAGGCCCGTTACGGCCTGTCGGTCCTCGGGATCGGGGATCTCGCCGGCGGTCTGGGCGGTTCGCTGCTGCTGAGGCCGAGATGGTGGCCGGGGCTCGCGCTCGCGGCGCTGTGGGGGTTCATCGCGGGGTTCCTGGCGGGGTGTCTGCCCCGAACATCGCGGCGGCCCACTCCGGTGGCCGGACCGGGGGCTCGGCCTCACCCCTGATCTCAACGCCCCTGAGGTCCCCGGTGAACGCGAGGCACGTGGCGTACCGGTCCTCGGGGTCCTTGGCCAGCGCCTTCGCGAACACGGCGTCGAGCCGGGCGGGCAGTCCGGGCCGCAGGGAGGTCGGCGCGGGCGGGGTGTCGTACTGGTGGGCCCAGAGCAGCGCCATGTCGTCGTCGCGGCAGAACGGCGGCCGGCCGGTCAGGCATTCGTGGACGACGCAGGCGAGCCCGTACACGTCGCAGCGCCCGTCGACCGGTTTCCCGGCGATCTGCTCGGGCGCGACATAGTCGAGGGTGCCGACGAACTGGCCGACGGTGGTGAACCCGGTCAGCGAGAGCGACTTCTTGGTGAGCCCGAAGTCGGTGAGGTAGGCGTGTTCGGGGTGTTCGTCGTCGGGGCCCGGGGCGATCAGGACGTTGCCGGGTTTCACGTCCCGGTGGACGAGCCCGTGCGCGTGGGCCGCGTCGAGCGCGGAGGCGACCTGGGCGGCGATCCTGACGGCCGTCGCGAGCGGCAGCGGGCCCTCGCGGTCGAGGAGCCGGCGCAGGTCGCTGCCCTCGACGTAGCGCATGGCGATGTAGAGGACGCCGTCGGTCTCCCCCGCCGCGAAGACGGGCACGATGTGCGGGTGGTCCAGCGCCGCCGCGACCTTGGACTCGTGGGCGAAGCGCTGCCGGAAGGTGTCGTTGCGGGCGAGTTCGGGGGCGAGGATCTTGAGGGCGACCGTGCGGTCCAGGCGCAGGTCGCGGGCGCGGTAGACGACGGCCATCCCGCCGCGTCCGATCTCCCGCTCGATGCGGAACCCGCCGACGAGGCGCCCGGTGTCACCGCTCATCGGGTCTCACCACCCGGGTGGGCGCGTGTCCGGGCGGGGCCTGCTCGGGCGGGGTCTGTGGGGTCGAGGTCTGTGGGGTCGGGGTCTGCTGGGGCGGGCCCTCGGCGGTGTACGTGCTGAGCCGGGTGCCCCGCGCGTACACCCACCGGCCGCGCTCCGGGTCGTACAGCCACACCGACTCCCCGTCGACGACCACCCCGATCCGCAGGCCCCGGGTCCGGCGCCGGAACGACTCCCCGTCGAGTCCGCCGGCCAGTTCCCGGACGGCCGCCCGGTACTCGGCGAGGGCGTGTTCGGCGCGGGCCAGCAGCGGTCCGGCGTCGTCGGCGGGGGCCGGGTCCCCGGTGGGCAGGGGCGGGTCCTGGGGGACGGCGACGAGGTAGCGGGCGTCGACCCAGGCGCTCCAGCCGTTGGCGCACAGGACGTGTCCCCAGTCGCCGCGCGACTCGACGAGTTGGACCGGGAGGAGGGGGTCGAGCGGGAGGGTGGGGCGGGCGGGGTCGGGGGCCTGCCAGGCGGGCATGCCCTGGGGCGGGACCACGTGGGTGGGCCGGAAGACGCCCGGTTCGGGGCGGGAGGCGTTCACGGTCGGGCCGTCCACGGTCACCGCCCTACTTCCGCATGATCGCCGGCTCGTGCCGGCGCAGGAGGCGGGAGACGCCGAACAGGAAGAGCGCGGCGAGGACGACGAGCATGCCGACGTCGAGGAGCCAGACGCCCGCGCTGTGCTCGTAGAGCGGGTCGGCGGGGACGATCCGGCCGAGGTCGAGGGTCGAGGCCATCGCGGCGAGGGCCCAGCGAGAGGGCACGATCCAGGCGAGCTGCTCCAGCACGGGCACCCCGTTCAGCTCCAGGAGGGCGCCGCAGAACACGACTTGGACGATGGCGAGGAGCACCAGCAGCGGCATGGTCACCTCCTCCTTGCGGACCAGCGCGGAGACCAGCAGCCCGAGGGTCATCGCGGTGAACGAGAGGAGGGTGACGGCGAGGGTGATCTCGACCAGGGGATGCGTGAGGACGCCTTTCCCGCCGGGCGCCCCGAGGTCGACGCCGAGCAGCCCGACGAGCGTGAGGACGACGGCCTGGAGGACGGTGACCGTTCCCAGGACGACCACCTTGGACATCAGGTAGGCGCCCCTGGACAGTCCGACGGCCCGCTCGCGCCGGTAGATGCCGCGTTCCTTGACGAGTTCGCGGACGGCGTTGGCGGCGCCGGTGAGGACGCCTCCGACGCACAGGATGAGCAGCGCGTTCATCGCCGTCTTCTCGGTGAGCCGCCCGCCGGCGAGAGCGCGGGCCATGCCGCCCATGACGAACGGGAGGGCGATCATGACGGCGAGGAAGGTGCGGTCGGAGGAGAGGGCGGCGGTGTAACGGCGGCACAGGGTGGAGAGCTGGGCGGTCCGGCCGCGCGGCCGGGGCGGGGGCGGGACGCTGACGGGAGCCCCGCCGGGCAGCCGGGGCTGGGCGGAGGCGTCCTGGACGTAGCGGCGGTGCAGCGGGGAGAGCCGGTACTCCCCCGCCCAGTCCCGGTCCTGTTCGAGGTGTTCGAAGACCTCCGGCCACTGTTCGGCGCCGAAGTAGCCGAGGGCGTCCTCGGGCGGGCCGTAGTAGGCGGTCCGGCCGCCGGGGGCGAGGACGAGGAGGCGGTCGCAGACGTCGAGGCTGAGGACGGAGTGGGTGACGACGATGACGGTGCGGCCGTCGTCGGCGAGGCCGCGCAGCATGTGCATCACCGAGCGGTCCATGCCGGGGTCGAGGCCCGAGGTGGGTTCGTCGAGGAAGAGCAGGGAGGGTTTCGTGAGGAGTTCCAGGGCGACGCTGACGCGTTTGCGCTGGCCGCCGGAGAGGCTGTGCACGGGCTGGTCGGCGCGCTGGTCGAGGCCGAGTTCGTGGATCACCTCGGTGACGCGGGCCCGGCGTTCGGCCTTCGCGGTGTCCTCGGGGAAGCGGAGTTCGGCGGCGTAGGTGAGGGCGGCGCGGACGGTGAGCTGGGCGTGCAGGATGTCGTCCTGCGGGACGAGTCCGATGCGCTGGCGCAGTTCGGCGTAGTCCCGGTAGAGGTCGCGGCCGTCGTAGCCGACGGTGCCGTGGTCGGCGGGGCGCTGGCCGGTGAGGGCGCCCAGGAGCGTGGACTTCCCGGCGCCGCTCGGGCCGACGACCGCGAGGAGGCACCTCTCGCCGACGGGGAAGGAGACGTGGTCGAGGAGGACGCGGCCGTCGCCGAGGGTGACGGTGAGGTCCTGGACGTCGAGGGAGACCTCGCCGGTGTCGGTGTATTCCTGGAGCCTGCCGTCCGCCAGGCGGAACGCGGAGTGCCCGATGCCGACGACGTCGTCCGGTCCCACGGCGGCGCGGGCGACGGGGCCGCCGTTCAGGTACGTGCCGTTGTGGCTGCCCAGGTCGACGATCTCGTGCGTCCCGTCGGGCAGCGCCCGCAGCTCGGCGTGGTGCCGGGAGACGACGAGGTCGTCCAGCACCAGGTCGTTGTCGGCCGCGCGCCCGATCCGCACGGTCCGGGCGGGCAGCCGGTGCACGGCGGTGGGCCTGCGGAAGGCGGTGGTGCGGTGGACGGCGGTGAGGCGGGCGTGGGGGCCGTCGTCGGGGCCGCCGAAGCACAGGACGCTGCCGGGGCCGACGTCCTCGGCGTGGACCCGGTGGCCGTCGGTCCAGGTGCCGTTGGTGCTGTGCTCGTCCTCGACCCGCCAGTGGTCGCCGGCGGGGCGCAGGACCGCGTGGTGCCAGGAGACCCGGGAGTCGTCGAGGACGATGTCGCTGAGGGGGTCGCGGCCGACGTGGTAGGCGTGGGCCGGGGTCAGCACGGTGGAGCCCGTCTCGGTCTCCAGCACGAGGTCGGGTGCGGTCGGGACGACCGACGGCTCCGCCATGCCCGAATTCTAACGATTGACCCATCCGTGCGCCCGGCGAGGGCAGGCCGGGGAGCCGTCAGCCGACCGGCAGCACGAGCGCCGGGATCGTCCGCTGCATCCTCAGCGCGTCCACCGACTCCGCGAGGAGTTCGTACTCGGTGGTCTCGTCGCTCAGCGCGATCCGGACCAGCCGGCCGACCGCCAACTCGTCGGCCACCAGCTCCTGTTGGCCCATGTCGGCGCACCACGCGCGCAGCGCTCCGGGGACGTCGGGGACGGTGTGGGCCACGGGGACTAGGGCGCCCGGCGGGACCACTCCGCCCTCCGGCTGAGGATCTAAACGCTCGGCGATCCAGGAGGCCCGGTCGCGCAGCCACCACAGGGCCAGCGCGAGCGTGGGCGCGCGGTAGGTGCCGAGCGGTACGCCGATGCGCCGTCCGTCGCAGACTCCGTACGCGGTGACATGGCACAGGAATTCGTCGTGCACGTCCCTCTCCCCCGTCGCTAGGCTGCCGGGCGGGTCGCCTCGCTTCCTAAGCGGTACCTGAGAGTGAGCTACCCATGACGACGAGTATGTTCACTTCTAAAACACTGTCACCACGTCTTTCCAGCCAGTCTCCTGGCATATTCGGCGCCCGGCTTGGCCGGAATGCGCAGGGCGGCCGGGGCTCCCGTCATGACCTCGGAGGTAATCGACCCCGGGGAGCCGCGCGGGCACAGTAGGGCTCACCGGATCGCGATCCGGGTCCCGACCAGCCACGACGACCTCTCCGGGGGCTGATTTCCCATGTCCGCGCACACCGAGCGTCACGACATCGCCGTCACCCGTTACTTCGAGGCTTGGAACGCCCGTGACCCCGAGGCCCGTGCGAAGGCGGTCGCCGCGGCCTGGACGGAAGGGGGCGGCTACACGGACCCGCTCGCCGACGTCAGCGGCCACGCGGGCGTCACCGCGGTGATCGCCGCCGCGCACGAGCAGTTCCCGGGATTCGTCCTCCGGCCCACCGGAACGGCGGACGGACACCACCACACCGTCCGCTTCTCGTGGGAGCTGGTGAACGAAGCGGACGGTACGGCTCCCGTGGCCGGATCGGATGTCGTCACTCTCGCCGAGGACGGCCGAATCGTTGCCGTCCTCGGCTTCCTGGACCGGGTGCCGGACGGGGCGCTCTGACACCGTGCGTCAGCGCCGCCACCGCGCGAAGCGGCGGCGGCGCCACGGCCGTGCTCTTCAGCCGTTCACGATCTTGTCGATCCGGGCCAGCTCGGCGTCCTCGAACTCCAGGTTCGCGAGGGCGCCGACGCTGTCCTCGATCTGCTGGGCGCTGCTCGCGCCGACGAGGGCGGAGGTGACCCGGCCGCCGCGCAGCACCCAGGCCAGGGCGAGCTGGGCGAGGGTCTGGCCGCGCTCGGCGGCGACCTCGTCCAGCGCGCGGAGCTTGGCGACGAGGTCCTCGGTGAGGGCGTCGGAGTTCAGGAACGGGCTGTCGCTCGCCGCGCGGGAGCCCTCCGGGATGCCGTTCAGGTAGCGGGAGGACAGGACGCCCTGCTCCAGCGGGGAGAAGACGATCGAGCCGACCTGGAGCTCGTCGAGCGCGTCCAGCAGGCCGCCGGACTCCGGGCGCCGGTCCAGCATCGAGTAGCGGGGCTGGTGGATCAGCAGCGGGGTGCCCAGCTCGCCGAGGATGCGGGCGGCCTCGCGGGTCTGTTCGGCGGAGTAGTTGGAGACACCGACGTACAGCGCCTTGCCCTGCTGGACCGCGGAGTGCAGCGCGCCCATGGTCTCTTCGAGCGGGGTGTCGGGGTCGGGGCGGTGCGAGTAGAAGATGTCGACGTAGTCGAGGCCCATCCGCTTGAGGGACTGGTCCAGCGACGACAGCAGGTACTTCCGGGAGCCCCACTCGCCGTACGGGCCGGGCCACATCAGGTAGCCGGCCTTCGTCGAGATGATCATCTCGTCGCGGTAGGGGGCGAGGTCGCCCTTGAGGAACTCGCCGAACGCGGACTCGGCGGCGCCGGGCGGCGGGCCGTAGTTGTTGGCGAGGTCGAAGTGGGTGACGCCGAGGTCGAAGGCGCGGCGCAGGATCGCGCGCTGCGTCTCGACCGAGCGGTCCGGGCCGAAGTTGTGCCACAGGCCGAGCGACAGCGCCGGGAGCTTCAGGCCGCTGCGTCCGGAGCGGCGGTAGGGCATGTCCGCGTAGCGGTCGGGGTGTGCGGTGTAGGACAACGCGACTCCATCAGAGGGGTGAGGCACAGCTTTCGAGCGATGTCCACCTTCGTCGACCTGCGGACAGAGGTCCAACAGAAGAATCCGATGGAATTCAGCGACTACGCTTCTCAGTCATGGAACTGCGCCATCTCCAGCACTTCGTCGCGGTCGCCGAGGACCAGCACTTCACCCGGGCCGCCGAACGCCTCATGGTCTCCCAGTCCGGCCTGTCGGCGTCGATCAGGGCCCTGGAGCGGGAGCTGCGCGCCCCGCTGTTCGTGCGGACGACCCGCAGGGTGACGCTGACGGAGGCGGGCCGGGCGCTGCTGACGGAGGCGGAGCGCGTCCTCGCGCAGGTCCGCTCCGCGCACGAGGCGGTGGCCGCCGTCCAGGGCGTCCTGCGCGGCACCCTCGCGGTGGGCGCCGAACAGTGCATCGCGGGCGTCCACCCGCCGGGTCTGCTCGCCGCGTTCCGCCGTACGCATCCGGACGTCGAGGTGCGGTTGCGGCAGTTCGGGTCGACGGCGCTCGCGGAGGAGGTCGCGGCGGGGCGGCTGGACCTGGCGTTCGCCTACCGGACGCAGGACGACACGGATCAGCTGCGGTCGGTGTCGCTGGCGGTGGAGCCGATGTACGTGCTCTGTCATCCGGAGCACCGGCTCGCGGCGGCGGGGGCGGCGCTGAGCTGCGAGGACGTCGGCGAGGAGGTGTTCGTGGACTTCCATCCCGACTGGGGGCCGCGCCGGGCGACCGACGCCGCGTTCGCGCAGGCGGGGGTGCGGCGGACGGTCGCGCTGGAGGTCAACGACGTGCACAGCCTCCTCGACCTGATCGACGAGAACCTCGGGGTGGCCGTCGTCCCCCGGCACTTCCGGCACAAGCGGCCCGCGCTCGCCGCGCTGCCGCTGAAGGGGTCCGGGGAGCGGGGCTACGAGACGGTGGCACTGCTGCCGCCGGACGGGGCGGCGAGCCCGGCGGCGCGGGCCCTCATGGGGTTGCTCGAAACCGGGGGCGCCTGAGGCCCGGGCGGGGCATGGTGGTCGTATGCATGCGAAGGACATTCTCATCGACGGGTACGGCCGCATCCGGGAAGAGGTCCACGCGGCGGTCGCCGACCTCGACGCGGACGGCCTCAACCACCGGCCGACCCCCCAGGCCAACTCGGTGGCCTGGCTGATCTGGCATCTCACGCGCGTCCAGGACGACCATGTCGCCGACGCGTTCGGCCTGGAGCAGGTGTGGCACGCGCAGGGCTGGGAGAAGCTCTTCGGCCTCGACCTGCCCGTGCACGACACCGGCTACGGGCACGGCCCCGAGCAGGTCGGGAAGGTACGGGTGGCGGGGGCGAACCTGCTGACCGGCTACTACGACGCCGTCCACGAACAGACGCTGGAGGCGCTGGCCACGGTCGACGCGGAGGATCTGGAGCGGATCGTCGACATCCGCTGGGACCCGCCGGTCAGCCTCGGGGTGCGCCTGGTGAGCGTGCTCGCGGACGACCTGGAGCACGCCGGCCAGGCGGCCTATCTGCGCGGGATGATTCAGAGCGCGGAGGAGTAGCCCGGCAGGACGACGTCCTCGATCAGCCTGGTGCGCTCGTCGAACGGGACGAACGCGCTCTTGAGGGCGTTGACCGTCACGTCGCGCAGGTCGGCGGTGGTCCAGCCGGCCTGCTCGACGAGGAGGGACATCTCGCGCGTCATCGTCGTCCCCGACACGAGACGGTTGTCCGTGTTGAGGGTGACGCGGAAGCCGAGGCGCTTCAGCGCGGTGATCGGGTGTTCGGCGATGGAGGTCGCGGCGCCGGTCTGGAGGTTGGAGGTGGGGCACATCTCCAGGGCGATCCGCCGGTCGCGGACCCAGCCGGCGAGGCGGCCGAGCTTGCCCGCGCCGAGGTCGGGGATGTCGTCCGTGATCCGCACGCCGTGCCCGACGCGCTGCGCCCCGCAGGTCTGGAGGGCCTGGTGGATGCTGGTCAGGCCGTCCGCCTCGCCCGCGTGGATCGTGAACGGCACGTTCTCGCCGCGCAGGTGCGCGAACGCCTCGGCGTGGTCGGCGGCCGGGAAGCCCGCCTCGGCGCCGGCGATGTCGAAGCCGACGACCCCCGCGTCCCGGTAGGCGACGGCCAGGTCGGCGGCCTCGCGGACGCGGTCGAACATCCGCATGCCGCACAGCAGCGTGCCGACCCGCACGGGCGTCCCGGCGGCGGCGGCCTTCGCCATCCCGGCGGCCAGCCCCTCCTGGACGGTCTCGACGACCTCGCGCATGGTCAGCCCGCCGCGCGTGTTCAGCTCGGGCGCGTACCGCACCTCGGCGTAGACGACGCCGTCGGCGGCCAGGTCGAGGACGTACTCCTCGGCGACCCTCAGCAGGCCCTCGCGGGACTGCATGACGGCGAGGGTGTGGTCGAAGGTGGCGATGTAGCGGACCAGGTCACCGGAGTTCGCGGCCTCGAAAAACCAGGCGGCGAGGGCGTCGGGGTCGGTCGTGGGGAGGGTGTGGCCGACCTCCGCGGCCAGCTCCACGAGGGTCGCGGGGCGCAGGCCGCCGTCGAGGTGGTCGTGGAGGACGGCCTTGGGGAGGGTGCGGATCATGGCGGGGTCTACGCGCGTAGTGGTCATGGTGAGGGGTTCCCTTGGTCGGAGTCGGTGCGGGGGTGCCGTGGGCGGCGGCGATGCGGGCGGGCGCCGGGGGCCTTCGGCGGACGAGGGGTGGTGCGGGCGATCGGCGTCGGCGGCGCGCGCCGGGGCCGGTCGGTGGGTGGCGGTGTCGGCGGGTGGCCGTCTTGGCGGGTGAGCCTCGGTGGGTGAGCCTCGGCGGAAGGGCGAGGCCCTCCGTCACGGGCGCCCGCCGCGGCCCCCGTCCCCGCTCAGCCCTTCGGCTGGAGCAGGTCCCAGCGGTTTCCGTACAGGTCCTGGAAGACGGCCACCGATCCGTACGGTTCGTGGCGCGGGGCCTCCAGGAAGGTGACACCCGCCGCGCTCATCCGGGCGTGGTCGCGGGCGAAGTCGTCGGTGTGGAGGAAGAAGCCGACCCGGCCGCCGGTCTGGTCGCCCACCCGGGCGGACTGGGCGTCGTCCTTGGCGCGGGCCAGCAGCAGGGCCGTGCCGCCGTCGCCCGGTTCGACCACGACCCACCGCGAGCCGTCGGGGCGGGGCTCGTCCTCGGCGAGGCGGAAGCCGAGGGCGTCGGTGTAGAAGCGGATCGCCTCGTCGTAGTCGTCGACGACGAGGGTGACCAGGGCGATGCGGGACATCGGGGCCTTTCGGGAAGATCGACCGGGCTGGTTAGCGGATGAGGTTATACGTAAAACGCACCGGACGCCAATCCTCTTCCCGGGGTGCTCCGGAAGCCGTCGGTCCCGGGATCTAGGGCCCGGGACCGACCTGTGCCCCGCCCCGCGCCCGAGGCGGGCGCGCGCCCCGCCCGGATACGTTCCGGGCATGACGATCACCGAACCGGTCCGGGACTTCGAACGGCGCAGGCGGGACGTACTGGCCCGGCTGGAACGGGAGGCGGACATCTGGGTGGCGACGGCGGGGGCGGACGGGGTGCCGTGTCTCGTGGCCCTCTGGTTCGTGTGGCACGACGAGTGCCTGTGGCTGGCGACCCGCTTCACGAACCCGACCGGCCGCAACCTGCGCGACGGCGCCCGCGCCCGGCTGGCGCTCGGCGACACGCGGGACGTCGTGCTGCTGGACGGCGAGGTCGACTCGTACACCCGGGAGACCGTCCCGGAGGACGCCGCGCTGGCGTTCCTGGCGAAGACCGGGTGGGACCCGCGCGGGGACGCGGCGTCGTACGGGTACTTCCGGGTCCGGCCGCTGGAGGTGCAGGCGTGGTGCGAGCAGCGGGAGCTGCCGCGCCGGCATCTGATGCGGGACGGGGTGTGGCTGGCGGGTCAGGGGCGCGGGTCGTCGCGCAGCAGGCTGTAGCGGACGAGGTCGCGCCAGTGGCCGTCGCGGAAGGCGGCGCTGCGCAGGACGCCCTCGCGGGTGAACCCGAGCTTCTCCAGGGCGCGTTGTTCGGCGACGTTCTCGATGTCCGTGTCCGCTTCGACGCGTTGGGCGGTGCTGTGGGCGAACAGGTGGCGCACCAGGAGGCGTTGGGCCTCGGTGCCGATGCCGCGTCCGCAGGCGTCGGGGCGGAGCTGGATGCCGATGTTCCAGTGGTGGGCGGCGCGGGTGACGCCGGCCTTGTGCCAGGCGACGAAGCCGACGGGTTCCTCGTCGGCGGCCACGGTGAGGTGGCCGCCGTCGTCGGTGAGCATGCCGTTCTCGGCCCAGCGGCGCCGGAACCGCGCGGGGTCGGCCCAGCCGAACCACTGGAAGGGGCCGGTGAGTTCGGCGTCGACCAGGAACGCCTCCAGGACCGGGAGGTCGTCCTCGCGGACCGGTCGCAGCGTCACGGAGTCACCATTCACCCCGCCACTTTACGGTGGGCCTCCTGGAGTCGGGCCAGCTCGCCCTCGGTCAGCCGCAGGGCGCCCGCCGCGATGTTCTCGGCCAGGTGGGCGGGGTTGCCGGTGCCGGGGATGGCGAGGACGTGCTCGCCCTGGGCGAGGGTCCAGGCGAGCCGGATCTGCGCGGGGCTCACCTCGTGGGCGGCGGCGATGTCCCGTACGGCGTCGTCGTGGTCGGCGGTCGCGCCCTGGGGTCCGGCGTCGCCCGCGATGGCGAAGAACGGCACGAAGGCGATGCCGGACTCGCCGCACAGGCGCAGGACCTCGGCCGTGGCCTCGTCGCCGCCGCCGAGGCCGAAGCGGTTCTGGACGCTCACGACGGGGGCGATCTCGCGCGCCTCCGCCAGGTGCCGGGGTTCCACGTCCGAGACGCCGAGGTTGCGGATCAGGCCCGCGTCCCTCAACTCCGCGAGCGCGCCGAAGTGTTCGGCGATGGAATCCTGGCGCATCCGGCGCAGGTAGACGAGGTCGAGGTGGTCGCGGCCCAACTGCCGCAGGTTCTCCTCGACATGGGCGCGCAGGTCCTCGGGGCGGGCCGAAGTGCCCCATTCCCCCGCCCAGTCGCGGAACGGGCCGACCTTCACGGCGATGACCAGGTCGTCGGCGTACGGCGCGAGCGCGCTGTTGATGAGTTCGTTGGCCGAGCGCAGGGCGGAGAAGTAGAAGGCGGCCGTGTCGATGTGGTCGACGCCGAGGTCGACCGCCTCGCGCAGCACGGCGATCGAGCGGTCACGGTCGCTGGGGGTGCCGAGGTGGAAGGCGGCGCTGCCCGTCAGCCGCATCGCTCCGAAGCCGACGCGGTTGACGGTGAGGTCGCCGAGGGTCCAGGTGCCGGAGGCCGCCGCCGTGATCTTCGCTGTGGTCATCGGGGGAGTCTCGCACAGGGCCGGGCCGCGCGGTTCAGCCGAGCGGCTTGTCCAGGATCGCCTTGCGGTGGCTGAACGTCTCGATGGAGTAGCGGCCGTGGTAGCTGCCCATGCCGCTCTCGCCGACGCCGCCGAAGGGCAGGTCGGAGACGGTGAGGTGGGCGAGGGGGAGGCCGTAGCCGAGGCCGCCGGAGGAGGTCTCGGCGGCGATGCGGCCGCGGGTCTCGGCGGACTCGGAGAAGACGTACAGGGCGAGGGGCTTGTCGCGGTCGTTGATGAACGCGAGGGCCTCGTCGAGGCCGTCGACGGTGACGATCGGCAGGATCGGGCCGAAGATCTCCTCCCCCATGACGGGCGAGCCGGGGTCGACGTCGGCGAGGACGGTCGGCGCGATGTACTTGTCCGCCCGGTCGTGGGTGCCGCCGACGACCGTGCGGCCGGAGTCGAGGAGACCGGTGAGCCGGTCGAAGTGGCGTTCGTTGACGATCCGCCCGTACTCGCCGGACTGCTGGGGGTCGGCGCCGTACGTCTCCTCGACGGCGCTCGCGAGGAGGGGTTCCAGGGCGGCGGCGGTCGCCGGGTCGGTGAGGACGTAGTCGGGGGCGACGCAGGTCTGGCCGGCGTTGAGGAACTTGCCGCGCGCGAGGCGGCCGGCGACGGTCTTGAGGTCGGCGGTGGAGTCGACGAACGCCGGGGACTTGCCGCCGAGTTCGAGGGTGACCGGGGTGAGGTGCTCGGCGGCGGCGCGCAGGACGATCCGGCCGACGGCGCCGTTGCCGGTGTAGAAGATGTGGTCGAACTTCTCGGCGAGCAGCGCGGTGGTCTCGGGGATGCCGCCCTCGACGACGGCGACCGCGTCGGTGTCCAGGTACGCGGGCAGCAGGCGGGCCAGGGCCGCGGAGGTCGCGGGGGCGAGTTCGCTGGGCTTGACGACGACCGCGTTGCCGGCGGCGAGGGCGCCGACGAGCGGGGCCAGCAGGAGCTGGGCCGGGTAGTTCCAGGGGGCGATGACCAGGACGACGCCGAGCGGGTCGTACTGCGTGCGGGCGGTCGCGTCGGAGCCGAGGTGGGCGGGGACCGGGGCGGGTTCGGGGCGCAGCCAGTCGGCGAGGTGGTCGAGGGTGTGGTCGATCTCGCGGACGGTGAAGTCGATCTCGGTGCGGTAGGACTCGGTGCTGCTCTTGCCGAGGTCGGTGTGGAGGGCGGCGGCGAGGTCGTCGCCCTTCGCCGTGAGCATCTCGCGCAGGCGGCGCAGTTGCGTCGTACGCCACTCGACGGGCTTGGTGCGGCCGGTGCGGAAGGTGGCCCGGAGCCGGGTGACGACGTCGGCGGCCTGCTCGGGGGTGGCGGTGGTCACGGTGGTGCCTCGCTCGCGTAGAGGGACTGATGCTCGGGGAGCAGCTGATGCTCGTGGATCAGATGTATATAGCAACTATCGGTTCGCGTCCAGCATTCCCGGGCCGTACGACTACTTTGGGCCACGGCGCGATCACACGCGCGTGGTGCCGTCCACGGTCTCCGCGAGGCGTTCCAGGAGCGCCTTCAGCAGTTCCTCGTCGCCCTCGCCGAGGGCGGGCCAGTCCGCGCGGACGGCGCGGTCGACGCGGCGCGCGTACTCGCGCCCGCGCGGGGTGAGGTGGGCGAGGATGCGGCGCCGGTCGTGCGGGTCGACGCGGCGGTGGACGAGGTTCTGGTCGACGAGCTGGTCGACGAGTTTCGTGAGCGTCGGGGGCGGGAGGAAGGCGGCCTCGGCGATCGCCGACATGTGATGGCCCGAGTCGTCCGCGAGGAGGGACAGCACCCGCCAGGCGTCCAGCGAGCAGCCCTCCTCGTCCAGGGCGCTCTGGAGCCGGCGGGCGGCCAGCCGTTCGGCCCGGGTGAGCAGGCGTATCAGGTCGTTGGGGCGGCGGGCGGACGAGGTCGGCATCCTGCTCCTAGCTCCGAGGTGTGTACATCGTATGAGACGCACTGGAGTTCGCCGTACGGACCCGCGACCATGGCGCCATGTTCCCCGACGCCTCCGTATTCGGTGTGGCCCTCGTCTTCCCCTTGCAGGGGCCCGGCGGGATCTTCGGACCCGCCTGTGAGCTGTGCGCGGGGCTCGCCGCCGAGGAGGTCAACCGGGCGGGCGGGGTGCTCGGGCGGGAGCTGCGGCTGATCCCGGTCGACGGGGGCGCGGCGCCCCGCGAGGTCGCCGACCAGGTCGAGGCGCTGGTGGACTCCGGGGCCGTGCAGGGGGTCACCGGCTGGCACATCTCCTCCGTGCGCCAGGCCCTCGCGCCGCGCATCGCCCACCGGGTGCCGTACGTGTACACCGCGCTGTACGAGGGCGGCGAGGACCGCGCCGGGGTCTTCCTGACCAGCGAGACGCCGCGTGACCAGCTGTGTCCGGCGATGGTCCTGCTCGCCGGGGAGCGGCGGGTGCGGCGCTGGTTCGTCGTCGGCAACGACTACGTCTGGCCCCGGCGCACGGCCCGCGCGGCGCACACGTACGCCCGCGGGACCGGTTCACGGGTGATCGGCGAGGCGTATCTGCCCCTGGGCACCCACGACTTCGCGTCGGTCCTGCGCCGTATCGAGCGCTCCGACGCGGACGGCGTCCTGATGCTCCTCGTCGGCACCGACGCGGTCCGTTTCAACCGTGCCTTCGCCGCGTACGGCCTCGACGCGCGCTGTCTGCGCCTGAGCACCCTGATGGACGAGAACATGCTGCTGGCCAGCGGCCCCTCGGCCACCTCCGACCTGTACAGCACCGCCGGTTTCTTCACCTCCCTCGCCACCGCCGACACCCTCGACTTCCACGGCCGCTACGCCCACCGCTTCGGCCTGGACGCCCCCTCCCCCGGCAGTCTCGGCGAGTCCTGCTACGAGGGCGTCCTCCTCCTGGCCGCCCTGCTGCGCAACGCCGGCACCCACGACATGACCCGCATCGGCGCCACCGCCCCCACCGTCTCCTACGAAGGCGCCCGCGGCCTCCTCCGCCTCGAAGGCAGCCACGTCCGCCAGCGCATCTACCTCGCCCGCGCGGACGGCCTGGACTTCGACGTCCTCACGGAACTGGGGCCCCGCTAGGCCCTGTCTGATAATTGATCTTGTGGTGGGTCGTGGTGAGCTGACGGATGCGGCATGGGAGCGGATAGCGCCCCTGTTGCCTGGTGTTGACGGTCGTGGTCGGCCGTGGCGGGATCACCGGCAGGTGATCAACGGGGTGTTGTGGCGGTTGCGGACAGGCGCTCCGTGGCGTGACCTGCCGGAACGCTATGGGCCGTGGCAGACCGTTTATGAGCGGTTCGCCCGCTGGGAGGCGGACGGCACCTGGGCCCGCCTGCTCGGGCAGGTCCAGGTCCGCGACGACTGCGTCGGGGCGGTGGAGTGGACGGTGTCGGTCGACTCCACGATCAGCCGGGCTCATCAGCACGCCGCCGGTGCCCGCAAAAAGGGGCGGGACCGGGGGACGAACTGGAAGATCCGGCATGTGAGGCGGCTGGCCAGGCGCTGGGCCGGTCCCGCGGCGGGCTGACCACCAAGGTCCACCTTGTCTGCGACGGCCGGGGCCTGCCCCTGGCCGTCGTTGTCACGCCGGGCAACGTCAACGACTCCACCGTCTTCGACGCCGTTCTGGGAGCCGTCAGGGTGCCCCGGGCCGGTGCCGGACGCCCCCGCCGCAAGCCTGACGCGGTCATCGCGGACAAGGCGTACTCGTCCCGGGCGATCCGCCAGGCTCTGCGCAGGCGGGGCATCCAGGCGGTGATCCCGGAGCGGGCGGACAAGAAGGCCAACCGCTTGCGGCGAGGGAAGGCCGGCGGCAGACCACCGGCCTTCGATCGCGATCTCTACAAAGCCCGCAACGTGGTCGAGCGCTGCTTCGGCCGTCTGAAGCAGTTCCGCGCGATCGCCACTCGCTTCGACAAACTCGCCGCCCGTTACAAAGCCGGAATCCACCTCGCCGCACTCATCCTCTGGCTCCGCGAGCCCCTCCAAGATCCTTTGTCAGACACGGCCTAGCCGGCGAACGGCACCTGCGCCGAGGGGGCGGAGGTCTTGCCGGACGGGTGTTCCCAGACACCCTCCGCCGCCAGCAGCGGGAGGACGCCCTCCCCGAACCAGTACGCCTCCTCCAGGTGCGGGTAGCCGGAGAGGACGAACTCCTCGATGCCGATGGCCGCGTACTCCTTGATGAGGGCGGCCACCTCGGTGTGGGAACCGACCAGGGCGGTGCCGGCGCCGCCGCGGACCAGGCCGATGCCGGCCCAGAGGCCGGGGTGGATCTCCAGTCCGTCGCGGCTGCCGCCGTGCAGGGCGAGCATCCGCTGCTGGCCCTCGGACTCGCTGCGGGCCAGTCCCGACTGGACGGCGTCGACCGTCTCGGGGTCGAACCCTTCGAGCAGCCGGTCCGCCTCGGCCCAGGCCGCCTCGGAGGTGTCCCGGGTGATGACGTGCAGCCGGATGCCGAACCGCAGGGTCCGCCCGTGCTTCGCAGCGAGCCCCTTGATCCAGGCGATCTTCTCGGCGACCTGCGCCGGGGGCTCGCCCCAGGTCAGATACACGTCCACATACTTGGCGGCGATCTCCCCGGCGATCGGCGAGGAACCCCCGAAGTACACCTCCGGTACCGGGTCGGGCACCCGCGCGAGCTTCGCGTCCTCGACCCGCAGGTGCTCCCCCTTGAGGTCGACGGACTCCCCCGTCCACAGCGCCCGGACGACTTCGAGGAACTCGCCGGTGCGCCGGTAGCGGTCGTCCTTGTCGAGGAAGTCCCCGTACGCCCGCTGCTCGTGGCTCTCCCCGCCGGTGACGACGTTGAGCAGGAGCCGTCCGCCGGTCTGCCGCTGGAACGTGGACGCCATCTGCGCGGCGAGCGTCGGTGAGACGAAGCCGGGCCGGAAGGCGACGAGGAACTTCAGCCGCTCGGTGTGCTGGCTGACCATGGCGGTGGTGAGCCAGGCGTCCTCGCACCACGCGCCGGTGGGGGTGAGCGCGCCGACGAACCCCAGGTCCTCGGCGGCGCGGCCGATCTGGCTGAGGTAGGCGACCGTGGGCGGCCGGTCCCGGCCGGAGGCGGTCGCGGGGGTGCCGTGGCCGCCGCCGACGACATGGCGGCTGTCGCCGTTGGTGGGCAGGAACCAGTGGAAGGTGAGGGACATGCGGGGGTCTCCTAGGGCGTTCAGAGCAGGCCGTGGCGGGGCGGGCGGGTGCCGTTGAGCACGTGGCGGCCGATGTGCTGCACCTTCCACCGCGTCGGGTCGTGCAGCGTGTGGGTGCGGGCGTCGCGCCAGTGCCGGTGCAGGTTCAGGGAGTTGAGGGCCGAGCGGGTGCCGGAGACCTCGAAGAGGGCGCCGGCGACGTCGACGGCGGCCTGCGCGGCGGTGACCTTCGCGGCGGCGACGGCGATCGACGCCTCGGCGGCGGTGTCGTCGGTCAGCTCGGCGCGGGCCGCGTCGACCGCGCGGGCGGCCTCCTTCAACAGCGCCTCCGACGCCCGCACTTGGATGGCCAGCTCGCCGAACCGCTGGATGAGCAGCGGGTCTTCGGCGGCGGTCTCGAACCCGCTCTCGAACCAGGGCCGGCTCTTGGTCCGCACGAACGCGACGGCCTCGGCGAGCGCGCCGCCCGCGATCCCGACGTCGATGGCGGCGTGCAGCAACTGGGCGACGGCGCCGTGCAGTTGCGGGCCCTCGAAGGTGAGGTGATGCGCGAAGAGGCGGTCCGCCGGTACGGGGACGGCGTCGAGGTGGACGGTGCCGCTGGCGGTCGTGCGCTGGCCGAGGCCGTCCCAGTCGTCGTCGACGGTCAGGCCGGGGGCGTCGGCGGGGACGTAGGCGACGTGGAGCTTGTCGTCCTCGGTGCGGGCGAGGACCGGTATCCAGTGGGCGAAGAGGGCGCCGGTGGAGTAGTTCTTGGTGCCGGTGAGGAGGTAGGTGCCGTCGGGCTGCCGGTCGAGGCGGGTGCGGATGTCCTGGACGTGCCGGGTGCCGGCCTCGGACTGGGCGTTGCCGAGGCGGCGGCCGGCGAGGAGTTCGCCGTAGAAGAACTTCCGCTGCTGTTCGGTGCCCTGGCGGCGGATGACGTTGACGTAGACGAAGTGGCTCTGCGGGATCTGGGCGAGGCTGCCGTCGGCGGTGGCGAGGAGGCGGAAGATCTCGGCGAGGGTCGCCGCGTCGACGTCGGCGCCGCCGTGGTCGGCGGGGACGGTGACGGCGAGCAGGCCGGACGTCGAGAGGCGGTCCAGTTCGGCGCGGGGCAGGCGGCGTTCGCGGTCGCGGACCGAGGCGTCCGTGCGGAACTCGCCGACGAGGGCCCGCGCGACGGCGAGCGCCTCGGCGGCGTCGGCGATGACATGCGCGGTCATCAGCTCGCCGCCGCCAGGTAGGGGGTGCGGCCGAGGGCGGCCGAGAACTGGTCGACGACCTGGGCGAGGGCCTCGGCGGTACCGGGGGCGACGGTGACGGTGCCGTCGTCGTGGGCGGTGATGTCCTTGTCGAGGGTGAACCAGCCCTGCACGATGTGCGCGGCGCCCATCGAGTTGAGGACGGGGCGCAGCGCGTAGTCCAGGGCGAGGACGTGGGCGGTGGAGCCGCCGGTGGCGAGCGGCAGGACGGTCTTGCCGGTGAGCGCGTACTGAGGGAGCAGGTCGAGGAGGGCCTTGAGGACGCCGGAGTAGGACGCCTTGTAGACGGGGGTGCCGACGACGACGCCGTCCGCCTGCGCGAAGAGTTCGGTGGCCTCGACGATCGCCGGGTGCTTGAAGTCGGCGCCGAGCAACGCCTCGGCGGGGATGGTGCGGACGTCGAGGGGGACGACCCGGTGGCCCTGGGCGGTGAGGCGCTGGTCGAGGTGGCGCAGGAGGCGGCCGGTGCGGGAGGAGGGGGACGGGCTGCCGGAGACGGACAGGACGGTGGCCATGGGGTCCTCTTTCACGGGAGGGCCGGGGTGTCCGACGGCGGACCGGACACCCCGGGAGAAGGGGTCAGGAGTACCAGGTGGGCTGCGGCAGTTCGCCGTCGAGGACCCAGCGGCCGACCTCGCGGCGCTTGTAGGCGACGGGGTCGTGGAGGGTGTGGGTGCGGACGTTGCGCCAGAACCGGTCGAGGCCCTCGGAGGCGGCGGTGGCGCGGGCGCCGGTGACCTCGAAGATGCCGTTGGTGATCTCCAGGGCGACCTCGGTGGCGCGCGCCTTGACGGCCGCGACCCGCACCTCGAAGGCGCCGCGTGCCTCAGGGGTGACGGCGTCGGGGTCGTCGTGCAGTGTCTGGCCCTCCAGGGCGACCGCGTCGGCGAGGGCCTCGGCCGCCCAGAGCTTGGCGGTGAGGTCGCCGTAGACGTCGATGACGTACGGCTCGTCGGTGGCGCGGGGGTGGCCGCCGTGCAGCCAGGAGCGGGACTTGGTGCGGGTGTAGGTGGCGGCGGTCTCCAGGGCGCCGCCCGCGATGCCGAGGTAGAAGTTGACGAAGACGAGCTGGATGGTGGGGACGTTGAGGGTGTTGTAGACGCGGGGCCGGAACACCTTGTCGACGTATCCGGCGGCGTTCGTCCACGGGGTGCGCACGCCGTCGATGGTGACGCTGCCGGACTCGGTGAGGCGCTGGCCGATGTTGTCCCAGTCGTCGTGGAAGGTGAGGCCGGGGCTGTCGGAGGGGACGATCGCGAAGACGTGGTTCTCGGTGCCGGCGAGGACGCCTTCGAGGACGGTGACGTCGGAGACCTTGCTGCCGGTGGAGAAGGTCTTGGCGCCGGTGAAGACGAGGTCGTCGCCGTCCTCGGTGACGGTCACGTCGTGGTCGCGGGGGTTGACGGCGCCGCCGAAGAACCAGTTCTGCCGGGTGGCCTCGGCTTCGACGTGCTCCCACTGCTCGCGGGTGCCGACCAGGCGGGCGGCCCAGAACCACAGGTAGTGGTAGCCGAGGAGCTGGCCGATGGAGCCGTCGGCCTTGGCGATCCCGCGGACGGCGCGGTAGGCGGTGGGCCAGTCCTGTCCCCCGCCGCCGTGCTCCGTGGGGCCGAGCAGGGTGACGAGGCCGGCGTCCTTGAGGAGCTGGACCTCCGCGTACGGGGTGGCGCCGGCCTTGTCGCGGGCGGCGGCGTCGGTGGCGAGGACGGCGGCGGCCTCGGCGGCGCGGGCGATCCAGTCCTGGGCGGTGGTGGGGGCGGTGGTCCAGCGGGTGGTCGCGGTGCTCATGTGCGTGACGTCCTTTCGGCGGGGTGGGGGGAGGGTCAGGCGGTCTGCCGGTCTTCGAGTTCGCGGACCAGCGGGAGCACCTTCTTGCCGAAGTACTCGACCTCCTCGTGGTAGTGGAGGAAGCCGAGGAGGAAGAGGTCGACGCCGAGCTTCTTGTAGGCTACGATCCGCTCGGCGATCTGCTCGGGGGTGCCGATCAGGCCGGTGCGGAAGCCGTCGTTGTACTGGATGAGGTCCTCGAACGAGGAGTCCTGCCACATGCCCTTCTTGTCGGCGGTGGACTGTCCGGCCTGCTTGACGGCGGCGCCGAATCCCTCGACGGCCTCGCGGTCGGCCTTGGCGACGATCTCGCGGAGGGTGTCGCGGGCCTCGGCCTCGGTGTCGCGGGCGATGAGGAAGCCGTTGAGGCCGAACTTGGGCGCGGTGCGGCCGACTTCGGCGGCGGACTTGCGGATGTCGTCGATCTGTTCGGTGACGCCGTCGAAGTCCTTGCCGTTGGAGAAGTACCAGTCGGAGACCCGGCCGGCCATGGCGCGGGCGGCGGTGGAGTTGCCGCCCTGGAAGATCTCGGGGTGCGGGCGCTCGGGGGTGTTGAGGGGCTTCGGCTTCAGGGTGAAGTCCCGCAGGCGGTAGAAGTCCCCGGCGAGTTCGGTGTGGTCCTCCGTCCAGATGCTGCGCAGCGCCGTGATGAACTCCTCGGCGCGCCGGTAGCGTTCGTCGTGCTCCAGCCAGGGTTCGCCGAGGGCGGTGAACTCGCCCTTGAACCAGCCGGAGACGACGTTGACGGCGAAGCGGCCCTTGGAGAGGTGGTCGGCGGTGGCGCCGAGTTTGGCGAGGACGCCGGGGTGCCAGAGGCCGGGGTGGACGGCGGCGATGACCTTGAGGCGTTCGGTGGCGAGGAGGAGCGCGAGGGAGAAGCTGGTGGACTCGTGCTGGAACTCTGCGCCGTAGCTGGCCATGTAGCGGACCTGGCTGAGGGCGTACTCGAAGCCGTTGTTCTCGGCGAGGACGGCGAGTTCGCGGTTGTAGTCGTAGCCCCAGTCGGTGCGCTGTTCGATGGAGCTGGTGACGAGTCCCCCGCTGACGTTGGGGACCCAGTAGGCGAATTTCACGGGTGCGGGCATGCGGAACTCCTGTGGCGGGAATGCGTTTTCGGGCATGCCGAATTCAGGGGGCGCGAAAGGCGCGGGGAATTCAGGCTTCAGGAAAGGGAAACGCGGCGGATCTGCGGGAGTTGATCAGGCCGCGGCGCGACAGGAGGCGCTGGAGACGCGTGCGAGGTCGACATGGCGTCGCCGCGTGAGGTCCAGTCGCATCTTCATGCCGTCGATCGTGGCAGCCGCCCGCGCGGGCCGTCAAGGAAAACCCGACCGGTCTCGGATCGCGGACCATTGAATTTCACGAAGGTGTGACAGGGAAACCCTTGAACGCGGCGGGAATCGGGCCGCATTCTGCCGGTCATGCGCACCGAACAGCTCGAATACATCGCGGCCGTCACCCGGCTCGGCTCCCTGCGCCGGGCCGCCGAGGAACTGCGGCTCTCCCAGCCCGCGTTGAGCGAGACGGTGCGGAATCTGGAGCGGGAGCTGGGGGTCGATCTGCTGGAGCGCAAGCGGTCGGGGGCGACGATGAGCGCGTCCGGGCGGGAGCTGTTGCCGCACATCATCGGGGTGCTCGACGCGGTGGACCGGCTGCGGTCGGCGGCCGGGGAGCAGCACCGGATCAGCCGGATGGTGCGGGTGGGGACGGTGAACGCGGCGACCGTGCCGCTGCTGATCCCGGCCCTGCGGGAGTTCCGGCGGGCGCATCCGCTGACGCAGGTGGAGGTGGTGGGGGCGCAGCAGTCGGACATCCAGCGGGCCCTGCTGGAAGGGGGGTTCGATCTGGGGCTGGTCAACCATCTCGAAGGGGACGACATGCCGGCCGAGTTCGCGTCGACGGAGCTGCTGCGGGGGCGGCCGGTGGTGGTGATGCATCCGGACTGCCCGCTGGCGGCGCGGGAGGCGGTGGGGGTTCAGGAGCTGGCGGGGGTGCCGCTGATCGGGATGCGGTCGGGGTACGTGATGCACCGGTACGTGCACCGGCTGCTCGGGGGGAGCGGGCCGTCGTTCGCGTACTCCACGGACGGGGCGGAGATGGGGAAGCTGATGGTCGCGGAGGGGCTGGGGGTGACGGTGCTGCCGGACTTCAGTGTCGCGGGCGATCCGCTGGAGCGGCTCGGGGCGATCACGTACCGGCCGCTGGCGGGGCGTACCCCGCAGGTGCTGCTGGTGCTGCGCAGGCGGCGGGCGGAGGCGGTGCCGCAGGCGGCGCGGGATCTGCACGACGTGTTCGTCCGTACCGCGCGCCTCACGGCCGTACCGGACTCCGCCTGACCACACCCCTACACATAAAAGCAAAATAAGAGCAGAATGGAGCAAAGCGGCGTTATCACCGCTATGACGTCGAAGGAGACGAATCATGGCCAACGTTTCGCCCACCCGAGGTGACATAGCGACTCACCCGGATGTATCCGAGATGCGGGACCGGTATGCCCGCATGCTCGGCGGTCGTGATGTGGCGCTCGTGGACGGACCGGTGTTCCTGCTCGGTCTGTACTGCGCCGTATCCCCCTGGATCGTCCACTACACCACCAGCCAGCCCCCGCTCATGACGCACAACCTGATCGTGGGCATCGCGATCGCCCTCCTGGGCGTCGGCTTCACCGTGGCCCCCGCCCGTATGTACGGCCTCAGCTGGGCCATGTGCGCGCTGGGCGTGTGGATGATCATCGCCCCGTGGGTCGTCGGCAGCAGCCCGGACACCGGGGTGAAGCTGAACAACATCATCATCGGCGCGCTGGCCGTGATCCTGGGGGTGATGTGCGCCGGCACGGCGGCGCGGAGCACGAAGACCTGAACCGAACGATCAGCGATCCGACCCGACCGGGCCGCCTCAGCCCTCCGGAACCGTCCAGGGCTCCGTCGACAGAGGCCGCCCGGTCTCCAGCGTCGTCTTGAGGTTCGACAGCACGGCGGGCCAGCCGCTCGCGACGTCCCGCACCTCGGCGGCGTCGTACAGATCCTGGTGCACGAGCGTCAGCCGGGCGATCTCCCCGTGCCCCTTGACGTCGAACCAGACCCGCGAGACCCGCTCCGGATCACCGGGCGCGGCCCAGGTCGTCACCAGTCTGCCGGGCCGGCGGCTCTCCACGACGCTGCCCACCACGTCCGCGGTCTGCGACCCGTCGGTCCGCACGTGCGCCCAGCGCGAGCCCTCGCGCCAGTCGGACACGTTCCGGTGGCCCCAGTAGAGAGCGGTCAGCTCGGGGTCGGTGAGCGCGTCCCAGACCTGTTCGGCCGAGGCGCCGATGTAGAGGACGTACGTGTACTCCATCGCTCTCCCCGCTCGGGCCGGACGTGGGCTCCACGCTCCCATCGCCCGGCCGGGACCGCATCCCGGGGTGGGACGCGGTTCCGGCGGCGGGTCCCGGTCAGGACGCCTTGGAGAGCCAGTCCGTCGCGTTCAGGGCGAGGGCCGCGTTCGTGGCGCCGGAGTCGTTCCAGCCGTCGTAGAGGGTGTTGCCGGACTGGCCGGTGCCGTCGTCGATGGGGCTGCTGTCGCCCCAGAAGGCGATGCGGCCGGAGCCGAACGTGGAGGTGAGGAAGAAGGCGCCGGTGTTGCCGGAGTAGCCGGAGCGGTAGAGCAGGCCCTTGACTGCGGAGTTGTCGGCGGGCTTCAGGGTGGCCGTGGTGCCGCTGGCGATCAGGCTCTTGGTGACCGTGCCGAAGGAGCCGTGCAGGACGGCGTTGGTGGAGTCGTTGATCGCGGCCGGGTAGCCGGAGCTGATGTTGAGGGAGTCGATGGAGAAGCCGAACGGGTCGGTGGAGTCGACGGAGTTGTTCGTCATGAGGTCGTTGAGGATCTCGACCGCGTCCTCGCCGTCGTTGTTGCGGTCGGCGCCGGTGTGGTCGGAGATCATGAAGAGGCCGCCGCCGTTCTTCACGAAGTTCATGATCGCGGTCTTCTCCGCGGTCGTGAAGAGGGTGTTGGGCTCCGGCAGGACGAGCGTGTCGAACTTCGACAGGTCGGTCGCCGACGAGCCGCCATAGCTCAGGCTGGAACCCGACGGCAGCGTCTTGAGGCTGTAGTCGCCGGTCTGCTGGAGCGCCACGCCCCAGGAGGACAGGGCGCCGGTCCAGTCGGTCTCGTCGGACGGGGAGGAGTCCTCGCCCAGCGGGTCGGGCTGGCTGGTGGAGATGATCCAGTCGGCGTTGCCCGCCGTCTCGGCGTGCGCGTTGTCGAAGAGGACGCGGTGGGGGGTGGCCGCGTGCGAGGGCGTGGCGGCGGTGATCTGGAGCGTGACCCCGGCGGCGAGCAGACCGAGCGCGGCGAGCGTGCTGGTGGCCTGGGAGCGGGGGCGGGCGATACCGGGCATCCGGCGAACCTCCGTGAAGGATGGGGGGAAAGAGGCGGGTGCGGGTACGCGGACGGATGGGCGTAGGCCCAGGTCGGGAGGGCTCTACGCGCATCGACCGCTTGAAAGGTACATGGCGGCGAGAGCGGGAGACCATCAAGAGCGGGCAATAACCGGACCGGACTGTTCGACGTCCGGGAGGGCACCCGTAGGACGACGGACTTCCGACTCGAAGGGGCGAAGATGGAGATCTCAGGAGTCATCAGCGCGATCGTCATCGGCTGCGTCATCGGCGTCCTCGGCCGCCTGGTCGTTCCCGGCCGCCAGCGCATCGGCATCCTGTGGACGATCCTCGTCGGCATCGCCGCGGCCCTCGTCGGCTCGGCCGTCGCGAACGGGCTCGACGTCCAGGACACCAACGGCGTCGACTGGATCGAGTGGCTGATCCAGATCGGCCTCGCGGCCGTCGGCGTCACGGCACTGGACCGCGCGAAGTCCCGCCGCTGACCCCCGCACCGGGCAGGCACGCGGGACCACAGCCGGCCTGCCCGCACCCCCTACGCCACACCGCGCGACCGCCGTACGGCGAACTGCGCCGTGCGCCGGTACGACGACCCCGCGCGCCGTTCCCCCCTCGGGCGCCGGGGTCTACGCTGGGCGGACACACAGAGGTCCGACACCGGGCCCGCCGACCCGGCTCCCCTCAACGCACGGCGGGCCCACCCGGACGGCGGCCGACCCCGGCCGCGTCAGCGCCGCCCCGGCCCCGGAGCGGGCACGGACCGCGAGGGACACAGCCGCACCGCGTGCCCGCAGGCAGCCCTCACGGCGTGTACAGATACGGCGTCGTCGTGCTCAGCCTCGCGAACCCCAGCCCCTCCAGGATCGGCCGGCTGTCCTCGGAGGCGTCGACCTGGAGGAACCGGTACCCGCGCTCGGCGGCGATCCGCGCCCGGTAGGAGATCAGCGCCCGGTAGATCCCGCGCCCGCGCCACTCGGGCACCGTCCCGCCGCCCCAGAGCCCGGCGAACCGGGTGCCCGGGATCAGCTCCATGCGGGCGGAGCTGACGGGCTCGTCACCGGCGAGGGCGACGACCGCGACGAGGAGGCCGGAGTCCTGGGCGAGCCGCACGCGCATCAGGTCCCGCAGCCAGGAGCCGTCCCGGCCGAACGCCCGCTCGTTGGCCCGGACCATCAGCTCCACGCCGGCCAGGTCGGTGACGGCTTCGAGGCGGACCCCCTCGGGCGGCTCGGCACCGGGCAGCTGGCTCTCCGTCTCCGCGACCAGGAGCGTCTCCTCGTCGTCCGGCACGAACCCGGCGGCCTTCAGGCGCCGCCCCAGGTCGGCGGGGGTGTCGTGGGAGTACGTCTTCCACTCGAACTCGCGGCCGAGTGCCGTGTAGAGCGCGACCTGCTCGGCTATGACCGCGTCCGCGTCGCCCTCGTCGACCCCCGACCACAGGATGCCGCTCCACCCCTCCGCCGAGGCGATCTGCCGGACGACCTTCCCCGTCCGTTCGATCCGGGCGTCGGTACTGTCGGGGCGGGCGCCCTCACGCATCTCGCGGTCGTAGAGGGCGAGGATGTCGGCATTGTTCATACGGTCACTCCAACACCCCGCCCCGCCCGCCACAACACAATTACGCTGCCCGGAAGATCTTGTCCCGAGTGAACCGCGGAAGGGCGTGCGCCGATGGCGAAAGAGCTGGTGAGAGAGTCGGAGCTGCCGTACCTGCGGCGGGCGGTGGAGCTGGCGGCCGAGGCGCTGGACGCCGGGGACGAGCCGTTCGGATCGCTGCTGGTCAGCGCCGACGGGACGGTCCTCGCCGAGGACCACAACCGGGTGGCCTCCGGCGACCGCACCCGCCACCCCGAGTTCGCGCTGGCCCGCTGGTCGGCGGCGCACCTCTCCCCCGGGGAGCGCGCGGCGGCGACCGTCTACACGTCCGGCGAGCACTGCCCGATGTGCGCGGCGGCCCACGCGTGGGTGGGCCTCGGCCGCATCGTGTACGTCGCCTCGTCGGAGCAGCTCGGCGCCTGGCTGGCCGAGTTGGGCGTCCCGGCGCCACCGGTGCGCACCCTCCCGGTCCAGGAGGTCGCGCCCGGGGTGCGGGTGGCCGGGCCGGTGCCGGAACTGGCCGGTGAGGTACGGGAGTTGCACCGCCGGTTCCACACGCGCTGAGGGCCGTACCGGCTCGGTCGGTACGGCCCTCGCTCAGCTCACCGGTTCAGCGCGCCGACCGGGGCCGGAACCGCCGGTAGAGCGCGGCCCCGCCGAGGACCAGCGCGGCGCTGCCGGCGAGGAGGGCGTTCTGCCCGTCGGTGCCGGTGCTGGCGAGTGTCGCGTGCACGCCGGGCGAGGGCGCTTCCGGGCCCGGGAGGGGGACGGGCGGCCGGTGCGGTTCGGGGTGCTGCGGGGCCGGGTCGACGGGGCGGGCCGGCGGGTCCTCGTGGGAGGTGTTGACCGCCTCGTTGCCGAACGCGGGGTTGAGGGCGCCGACGACGTTCACGCTGTTCCCGCTGATGTTCAGGGGGAGGTGCACGGGCAGTTGGACGCCGTTGCCGGACAGGACGCCCGGCGAGCCGTGCGCACCCCCGTCGGCGTGGGCGCCGCCGCCGTTCGCCGCCCCGGAACCGGCCGGTTTGGCGCCCGCCGGCCTCGGACCCGTGGGCCGGGCCGAGGAGTTCACGCACTTGTTGCCCATCGCCGGGTTCAGCACCCCGACGACGTCCACGGTGTTCCCGCACAGGTTCACGGGGATGTGCACCGGGAGTTGGATCGTGTTCCCGGAGACCGCTCCGGGCGAGTCGGCGGTGGCACCGTCGGCCGCGGAGTCGGCGTGGGCGGGCATCGTCACGGCCATCGCACCGGACGCGGCGACGACGGCCAGCATGCCGTTTCGGGTCACCCGTCTCATGGGGTCCCTGCCTTCCAGTCAGGGGCGCGGGCGTTCCCCGCACCGGACACGGGCGGCTCGCCCGTACCGGTTAAAACGCGGGCGCACCATCGGAGTTATGGCTCATCGTCCTTTCACCCCATCGAGTGGCCCGCTTGTCGAACTGGCAGTAAAGCCGTCGAGCCGACCGGCGGAGGGCGCAGGGTAACCCCGCTCCGGACCCCGCGCACCCCGACGGGCGCACCTGCCCCACCCCGCCTATCGTGACCGTGGGCACTGCGCTCCGGGAGGCATCGATGCTGGTCACGTTGGTCGTCGCGGTCTCCCTGCTCGGCACGGGCACCGCCGCGCCCGCCCCGGATCTCAGCGGTTTCCTCCGCCAGAAGGTCGCCTGGTCGGCGTGTACCGGGCAGGACGTGCCGAGGGATCTGGAGTGCGGGAAGGTCAGCGTCCCCCTCGACTACGCGCACCCGTCCGCCGGCACCCTCGAACTCGCGCTCGCCCGTTACCGGGCCACCGGCGTGAAGCAGGGTTCGGTGGTCCTGGACTTCGGCGGGCCCGGCGCGGCGGGCGTCCCCGAACTGGCCTACGGGCGCAAGACGTTCGCGGATCTCACCAACCGGTACGACGTGGTCGCCTTCGATCCCCGGGGTGTCGGCCGTTCCTCGCCGGTGAGTTGCGGCGACGGGGACGTCGGGCCGGGCGACGGCGATCCGCGGGCCCTCCTCGACCGGCTCCGCGAGGTCGCCGGGCTCTGCGCGCGGCGTTCGGGGCCCGTACTGCCGTACATCGGGACGGTGTTCGCGGCGCGGGACCTCGACGTGATCCGCTCCGCGCTCGGCGAGCCGAAGCTCGACTACCTGGGTTTCTCGTACGGGACGCGGCTCGGGGCGGTGTACGCGGCGCAGTTCCCGGACCGGGTGGGCAGGTTGGCGCTGGACGGGGTGGACACGCTGACCGAGCCGGTCGCCGAGCAGGCGATCGCCGGGGCGCGGGGACAGCAGGTGGCGCTGGACGACTTCACGGCGTGGTGCGCGCGGGACTCGGTCTGTCCGCTGGGGGACGAGCCGCGCGCGGCCCGGGAGGGGATCGTCCGGCTGGTGCGCTCGCTGGACGAGAATCCCGTACAGACTTATATGAGCGGGGAGTTCACGGGTCAGGATCTCGTGGGGGCGCTGGCGCAGGCGCTGTATCTCCGCGACTGGTGGCCGTCGCTGGAGCAGGGGCTGGCGCGGCTGACGCAGGACGGCGATCCGAGCGGGGTGCAGGCGTTCGCGGCGGGCGGGGCGTCCGCGAGGGCCCTCGGACCGGCCGGGAGACAGGGCCAGCACCTCACCCTGACCGACCCCGCCGACGTTCCTGTCGACAACATGGCCGCCGCCCTCATGGCCGTGAACTGCGCGGACGACCCCGACCGGCCCGACGCCCGGCACATCGTCGACACCCTCCCCGCGCTGCGCGCCTCCTTCGAGCAGGCGTCCCCCGTCTTCGGCCGCTACCGCCTCGCCGAGACCCTCATGTGCTACGGCCGCCCCAAGGGCACGGAGTTCATCCGCGACCGGGTCAAGGATCTGCGCACACCGAAGATGCTCCTGGTCGGCACCCGGGGCGACCCCGCGACCCCGTACCGCTGGACGACGGAGACCGCGGCACGCCTCGGCCCCGCCGCCGTCGTCCTCGACAACCGCGGCGAGGGGCACACCGGGTACGCCTCCTCCCGCTGCGTGCACCGCAAGGTGAACGACTTCCTGCTGTACGGCTCGCTGCCGCCGAGCGGGAGTTCGTGCGGGGCGGACGAGGAACGCTGACGCTCCCCCGGCCCCCTGTACCCCCTCGCCACCCCGTGCCACTCTGGTGATCATCGGAGCGAGAGGAGCCGTGGACGTGACGGAGTTGCTGGGGGTCGCCGTGCTGGGGGCCGGGCACATGGGGGCGGACCACATCCGGCGGCTGGACCGGGTGGTGAGCGGTGCCCGGGTCGCGGCGGTCACCGATCCGGACACCGGGCGGGCGAAGGAGGCCGCGGCCGGGATCGAGGGCGTGGGGGTGTACGCCGAGGCGGAGGCCGCGCTGGACGCGCCCGGTGTCGGCGCGGTCCTGATCGCCTCGCCGGGTCCCGCGCACGAGGCCGCGCTGCTGGCGGCGCTGCGGCGGGGCCTGCCGGTGCTGTGCGAGAAGCCGATGGTGCCGGACCCGGCGGGCGCACTGCGGGTGGTCGAGGCGGAGGCGCGGCTCGGGCGCAGGCTCGCGCAGGTGGGGTTCATGCGGCGGTACGACGCGGGCTACCGGCGGCTGAAGGAGGTGCTGGACGGGGGCCGGCTGGGCCGGACGCTGATGCTGCACTGCGTGCACCGCAACGCGGCCTCCCCGTCGTTCTTCACCAGCGAGATGCTGGTCGAGGACTCCGTGGCGCACGAGATCGACGCGGCGCGCTGGCTGCTGGGCCAGGAGCTGACGTCGGTGACGGTGCTGCGCCCGAGCCCCTCGGGCGGGGCTCCCGAGAGGCTCGCGGACCCGCAGTTCGTGGTGTTCGAGACCTCCGGCGGGGCGCTCGTGGACGTCGAGGTGTTCGTCAACTGCCGCTCCGGCTACCAGGTGCGCTGCGAGGCGGTCGGCGAGCACGGCAGCGCCCGCATCGGCGACGACCAGGGCCCTCTGGTCACCTCGGCGGGCTCGGCGTCGACCGGGGTGCCGCAGGACTACGTGGTGCGGTTCGCGGACGCGTACGACCGTGAGGTGCAGGCGTGGGTGGACGCGACCCGGCAGGGTCGGGTGACCGGGCCGTCGGTGTGGGACGGGTACGCGGCGTCGGCGGTCGCGGAGGCGGGCGTGCGGTCGCTGCGCGGGGCCGGGCGGGTGGGTGTGGAGCTCGCCGGGCGGCCGGATCTGTACGGTGGCGCGACGGGATAGCGCGTACGGGGTTCGAACATGCGCGTGGGGCGGCTGTGGCACTCTGATGCAACCGGCAACTCCCGTGCGGCGTCCATGAATTGAGGCGCCCGGCAGTTACGCGCGGGTAGCCCGGAAAGCCGTCCGGGAGGCCGCTGGCATATGCCAGGCGCATCGCCTGAAGGTGTGTTGCCAAATCCCTTACACGACGTCGCGCGCTGTGCAACAGTCGTAACGGCCTTTCCGTTCGGCAGCCCCGGCCGAACCGTCCCCGCATCGGAGTGCGTCATGCCGTCCCCTCTCTCCGCGGACCGCCCCGCCGCCCAGCCCGGCCCGGTCGACGCGCTGATATCGCAGGCGCGAAGGCTGCGCGGGGACGTGGACGCGGTCCGCCGGGACGCGCGGCCCACCGGGTGCGACCCCGCGGATCTCTGGCAGCGCGCGCTGTACGACCTGGCTCTGCATCAACTCAGCGACCTGGACACGCACTTGGCCCAGTTGCGGGACGGGCCGCCCGGGGCGGCGGAGGCCGCGCCGGCCGCTCCCCGGCGCGGCTCCCTGCTCAGCCGGGTCGGCAGCGCGGAGTGGAACCTGATGTCGGACGAGGCGGTGTGGTCGGCGGAGTTCCACCGCATCCTCGGCCGCGACCCGGCGTCCCCGGCGCTCACGCTGGACGAAC
Organism: Streptomyces sp. NPDC004539; assembly: GCF_040610055.1. Classification (NCBI taxonomy): domain Bacteria; kingdom Bacillati; phylum Actinomycetota; class Actinomycetes; order Kitasatosporales; family Streptomycetaceae; genus Streptomyces; species Streptomyces sp. NPDC004539. The sequence continues at coordinate 198,488 of NZ_JBEXLS010000015.1, forward strand.
TCCCGTCGCTGGTGCTGGAGGAGGACCGGCCGACGCTGGCGGCGATGGTGACGGACTGCCTCATCGACTCCCGGCCCATCGACGGCGAGTTCCGCGTCGTCCGGCCGGGCGGCGAGGTGCGGACCGTGCACCTGATGGGCGAGCCGGTGCTCGGCGCCGACGGCTGCACCGCCTCGATGTGGGCGGTGCTGCGGGACGTCAGCGAACTGCGGCGCAGCCAGCGGGCGGTGACCGAGACCCGTGACTCGCTCCGCCGGGGCCGGCGGCGACCGCGCTCCGAGGCACGGCTCGCGGTCGAGCCGCGGGAAGCCGCCACGCCTCCCTGGTGCGGCTCCCTGCGGCTCCCGCGCCAGGCGCCCTGCGCCCTGGACGTCGCCGGGCTCCATCTGCCCGCCGCGAACGGCGCCCCGATCGGCACGGACTGGTTCGACACGATCCAACTGCCGGGCGGCGACACGTTCTTGACGGTGGGTTCGCTCACGGGGAGCGCCGGCTCCCTGGAGTCCACGACGACGATGCTGCTCGGCGCGCTGCGGGGCATGGCACTGGCCGGCACCGAGCCGGGCCGGCTGCTCGGCTTACTCGGGCAGCTCCTCGGCGCCACCGACCGGCCCGCGCTCGCCGGCGTCGTGTGCTGCCGGTTCCGGCCCGCGACCCGGACACTGACCTGGGCGCAGGCCGGGCCCTGCGCACCGCTGCTGGTGCGGGCGGGCGGTGCCCGCCGGCTCGCCGGGCCCGGCGGGGCACTGCTGGGCGCCCAGCCCGCCGGGCTGCACCGGCCGGCCGAGACGGTCCTCGAACCGGGCGATCTCCTCGTCCTGCACACCGACCCCGACGCCCGTGCCGCCCCCGCCTCCCGGCTCGTGGAGGCGAGAACGGCACGGGCGGGCGCCGAGTCGGCGGCCGAACCCCACACCGGCGAGGACTCGGCCTGCGTACTGGTCGCGAGAGTGCTGCCCTGACGCGCGGCGGCTCTACGCCTGCGCCACCACTCCCCGGCCCCCCTTCGACTTCGGCAGCGCCAGCTTGATCTCCTCGCGGAGCTGGGCGATCTTCGGGTCCTTCGCGTAGGGGCTGGTGAGCCGGTACATGTCGCCGAGCCGGTCCCAGGTGCGCAGCGAGGAGTTGGCGCCCATGGAGCTGAGGGCCTCGCGGGCGTAGTGGTGGCCGTGTTCGGCGTCGCCCGCGATGAACAGCGCCGAGGCCATCGACAGGTGGTCGAAGATCTTGGAGCGCTGCTGGGCGTCGTCCCTGAGGGCGAGGGCCTTGTCGGCGTAGTACTGCGCCTGGGCCGCCGCCGCCGGGTCGTGCTCGGCGAGCGTGCGGTAGGCGAGGCCCTGCATGCCGTACAGGTCGGCCTCGTTGAAGAGCTGCATCCAGGCCGGGGCCGGTCCGTCGTCCCTGGCCGAGGTGAACAGGTCCTCGGCCTTGCCGAGGGTGCGGCGCATGGCCTGCCCCTTGCCCTCGGCGGCCTGGGCCCACGCCTCGACGGTGTGGAACATGGCCCGGGTGCGCGGCAGGGTCTCGGGGCCCGCGCCGGACTGGGCGAGGCGCATCAGGTCGAGGGCCTCGTCGGGCTTGCCGAGGTGGACCATCTGGCGGGCCGCCCGGGAGAGGGCCTCGCTCGCGCGGGGCCGGTCCCCGCCCTCGCGGGCGGCGTGCGCGGCGATCAGGAAGTACTTCTGGGCGGTGGGTTCGAGGCCGACGTCGTGGGACATCCAGCCCGCGAGGACGGCGAGGTTGGCGGCGACGCCCCACAGGCGGCGCTGGAGGTGTGCCGGATGGCGGTAGGCGAGCATGCCGCCCACCTCGTTGAGCTGTCCGACCACCGCCTTGCGCTGGAGCCCCCCGCCCCGGGCGGCGTCCCAGGCGCGGAACACCTCCACGGAGCGCTCCAGGGCCTCGATCTCCTCGTGCCCGATGGGGGCGGCCTCGTACCGGTCGAAACCGGCGGGGTCGACGGTCAGGGGGTCGTCGAGGACGGGAGCGTCGGCGGACAGGATCGGGTCGGTGTGCAGCCAGTCGTACATGGCGCTGCTGAGTGCGGAGCCCGCGGCGAGCGCGGCGCCCGCGCCCACCAAGCCGCGTCGGTTGAGCATGAGGTCCATTCCCGTGAATTCGGTGAGGAACGCGACCGTCCGGCCGGGCGTCCACGGAATTCCGTCGGGGCGTTCAGCACTCCCGCCGCTCTGCCGTCTCCCCGGGCGCCCGTGCCGGACCAGACCGAGGTCCTCGATGGTCACGACACGGCCGAGACGCTCGGTGAACAGGGCTGCCAGCACCCGCGGTACGGGATCGCGCGGGATCTCTCCCGTGTCGATCCAGCGCCGCACGCGCGAGGTGTCGGTGGACAGCTGGGGGTGGCCCATGGCCGCCGCCTGCCGGTTCACCATCCTCGCGAGTTCCCCTTTGGACCAGCCGGCCAGGCCGAACAGGTCCGAAAGGCGGGTGTTGGGTTCTCCGCTCACGTCAAGCCCCCAGGTTCTCGGCTGGAGTTGACACTAGCCCCGCCGGAGTTGCCCGGCGACTATTCGCCAGGGTTCGCCAGGGTGCGCCACGTGGTGTGCCACGGCCGATCGGGTGTCAGGTAGGAAAGCGCCACCCCGACCCGGTCTCCCCGGGGACACTCCCCAGGGTGCACCCGGGACCCGGGTCGGGACGCGCACCTACTTCGCAGGCACACGAAGGGATCTGTCTCGCCCATGTACGCAGCATCGTCCTCCGTGTCCGCGCCGCCCCGGCCCTCCTACCCTCGCCAGGGTGGTGGCGCCCCGTATCTCGACCCCTCGCGGTCGGTGGCCCCCGCCCCCGGTGTGGTGCGCCAGCGCCGGCCCGCGGTCGTGGGCACGCAACCGCTCAGCGGCAGACTGGACCTGTCGGGCCCGCAGGGCGCCCAGTTGCGCACCGCGCTCGCCGCCGTGCACCGGATCTGCCCGGAGTTCGCCCCGGTGCAGGTGCTGCGCCGCAGCGGCCGTTCGGTCCTGCTCGTCGGGACGACCGGACGCCAGCCGGCCGTGGCGAAGTGCCTCCTGGACCACTCGCCCGCGTGGGCGGAGCGCGGCCGGCACGAGATAGCCGCGTACCGCACGTTCGTGCGGCAGCGTCCGCCGGTGCGGACCCCGAGGCTGATCGCGGCCGACCCGGAGAACTGCGTCCTCGTCATCGAGCGGATGCCCGGCCGGGTCGCGGCGCTGACGCGCCATCCGGTCGAGGCGCCGCCGCGCGCGGACATCCGGGCGGCGCTGGCCGCGATCCTGCGGCTGAACGCGTGGCGGCCCCCGGCGGGCGCGTTCGACGCGCCGCTGGACTACGCGGCGCGGATCAACCGCTACCACGAGCTGGGGCTGCTGACCGACCGTGACCTCGGTGACCTCCAGAAGCTGCTGCACGGCATCGCGCAGGCGGCGGGCCGAGGCGGGATGGGGCAGTTCTGTCACGGGGACGCGCTGCTGTCGAACCTGCTGGTGTCCCCGGCGGGCCCGGTGCTGGTCGACTGGGAGCACGCGGGCTGGTACCTGCCGGGCTACGATCTGGCGGTGCTGTGGTCGGTCCTGGCCGACGCGCCGGGTGCCCGGCGGCAGATCAGCCAGCTCGCGCAGGCGGCGGGCCCGGCCTCCCGGGACGCCTTCCTGGTGAACCTGATGCTGGTGCTGACGCGCGAGATCCGGACGTACGAGACGGCGGTCCAGCGCGCCCTGCACGACCCGGCGCCGGCGCACGGCGGCGGGCTGCCGTCGGGTGAGGAGCAGCGGCTGCTGCTGCGGCGGCTGCACGACGACAGCCAGATGGCGCGGCGGGCGGTCCGCGCGGCGGTCGGCACCCGCTGACCGATGAGACCGAGGGCCTGCGGTGCGCCAGAGCGGCGGTGCATCGCAGGTCCTCAGCATGTCGTGGCGGGATCGCGCCCACGAAACGCGCCGTGTGCCGCCGTGCCGAAGGGGAGCGCCTCCTTCCGGGCATGATTGACGGACCGTCAGCGGTCCGGTGGCACGGACGTGTCCGGCCCGCGCGTTCCCCCCACAGGAGGCCGCATTGCCCAGACGTATCCCGCAGGCCGTCGCCTCGGCGGTCCTGCTGCTGCCGCTGCTGGCCGCCGCCCCGCCCCCGGAGGCGGACTCCTCCCGGCTCGCCCTCCAGGGCACGTTCGCCGCGGCGGCGGCCGAGTACCAGGTGCCGGACAGTGTCCTGCTGGGCGTGGCCTACCTCCAGTCCCGCTGGGACGGCCACGCGGGCGCCCCCAGCGTGATCGGCGGCTACGGCCCGATGCACCTGACCGACGCCCGCACCGCCGTGCGGGGCGTCTCGCACCACAGCGAGGGCACCGAGGACCCGCGCGGCGACTCGGCCCGCCCGTCCCTCGCGCCCCGGGCCGAGCCCCGTGATCTCGCGCGGGCGCTGGACGCCCCCCGGCTGCGCACCCTGGACCGGGCCGCCGAGCTGACCGGCCTCGACCCCGAGGCGCTGCGCACGGACCCGGCCGCGAACATCGAGGGCGGCGCCGCCCTCCTCGCCGCCGCCCAGCGCTCCCTGGGCGAGCCCCTCACCGCCGACCCCGCCGACTGGTACGGCGCGGTGGCCCGCTTCTCCGGCGCCGACGACACGGCGACGGCCGCCGCGTACGCCGACGACGTGTACGGCGTGCTGCGCGCCGGCCAGGAGCGCACCACCGACACCGGTCAGCTCGTCCGGCTCGCCGCGCAGCCGCGGCTCGCCCCGGAGAAGGGGCAGTTGGCGCGCGCCGGGCTGCGGGCGCCGGTGACGGCCGGGACGGAGTGCCCGAAGGACGTGTCCTGCGAGTGGATTCCGGCGCCGTACCAGGAGTTCGGCGACCACGACTACGGCAACCACGACCTGGCGAACCGCCCCAAGTCGCAGCCGGTGCGGTACATCGTCGTCCACGACACCGAGGGCGCCTGGGAGGGCGTCCTGAACATGGTGCAGGACCCGACCTACGTGTCCTGGCACTACACCCTGCGCTCGTCCGACGGGCACATCGCGCAGCACGTGAGGACGAAGGACGTCGCCTGGCACGCGGGCAACTGGTACGTCAACGCGGGCTCGGTGGGCATCGAGCACGAGGGGTTCCTCGCCCGGCCGGACGCCTGGTACACGGAGGCCATGTACCGGGCCTCGGCCCGTCTGGTGCGCTATCTGGCGTTCAGGTACGGGGTTCCGCTGGACCGGCAGCACATCCTGGGCCACGACAACGTGCCGGGGCCGGTGACGGCGAACGTGGCGGGGATGCACACGGACCCGGGCCCCTACTGGGACTGGCGGCACTACTTCGAGCTGCTGAAGGCGCCGATCCGGGCCACGGGCGACGGGCACGGCGGGCTGGTGACGATCCGCCCCTCCTACGACACGAACCGGCCGGTGTACACGGACTGCGCGGCGAAGGGGCAGCCCTGCGCGGACCACGGCTCCAGCGAGGTGCGCCTGTACTCGGGGCCCGGCACGTCGTATCCGCTGATCAAGGACGTCGGTCGGGGCACGGACCCGACGACCGGGGTCAACGACATCTCGTCGCGGGTCTCGACCGGCCAGCAGTACGCGGTCGCCGGGCGGCAGGGCGACTGGACGGCGATCTGGTATCTCGGGCAGAAGGCGTGGTTCGAGAACCCGCGCAAGCACGCCACGGCGGTACACGCGGCGGGCCTGGTCGTCCGCGCCAAGGCGGGCCGGGCGTCGGTGCCGGTGTACGGGCGGGCCTACCCGGAGGCGTCCGCGTATCCGCGGGGCGTCCCGGTCCAGGCGGTGTCGCCGCTGTCGTACACCCTGCCCGCGGGGCAGTCGTACGTCGTCGGCGGCGAGGTGCCCGGGGAGTACTACTACTCGGTCACGTTCGCCACCGACGCGCACCGGGTGGTCGTCGGGAAGGACAGGTACTACGAGATCCAGTACGGGCACCGGGTCGCGTTCGTGCGCGCGGCGGACGTGGACGTGGTGCCGTCCGTACGGGGGTGAGGGTACGGGGGTGAGGTTCAGCCCTGCTGGAAAAGCTCCGCCGGGAGCGGCTTCAGCAGGGCGTACAGGTCGTCCGTGATGGGGCGGTCCCAGGCGGCGATGGTCACGAGGACGTTGTCGCTGCGGTCGAACTGGACGCAGGAGATCCGGCTCTCGGAGAGTTTGAGGCGCCGGACGATGAGGAGGTTGTCGCCCTGCATCACCGGCATGTCCTCGGTGCCGGTGACGGTGACCTCCTCGTCGTTCTCCAGGGCCAGGAGGAGCTGGGCGACCTCGAAGGGGATCTCGTCGTCGGCGGTGTCCCGGGCCGGGGAGCCCTCGGGGAGGTTGCCGATGATCATCGCGGGGCCGCGTCCGCCGAAGAGGTCGTAGCGCAGGAAGACGCCCTGGCAGCTGCCGTCGGGGGCGGGGAGGAGGCCGGCGCCGAGATTGCCGGGCCAGTCGCCCGGGTCCATGGCGAGGACGTCGAAATCGGGGCCGGCGGGGGTTGCGCTTCGGCGGCGGAGGAACGACATACGGCCATCGTACGGGGTGCCGGGGGCTCGTGGCCGAGCACGGGTCGGACGGTGGTCGAGCAGAGGTACGGGCCCCCGTCCGCGGTGTCGCGGACGGGGGCCCGTGGGCCGGCTCAGGTGAGGTCGAACTCGCCCTCGCGCGCGCCCGAGACGAACGCGCCCCACTCCGCGGGGGTGAAGATCAGGGACGGGCTCTCGGGACGGCCGCTGTTGCGCATCGCGATGAAGCCCTCGACGAACGCTATCTGGACATCTCCCAGTCCCCGGCTGCCCGGCTGCCACTCCGCCCTGCTGAGGTCAAGGTCCGGCTTCTCCCAGCCCGCCAGAGGCTGCTGCTGGATGGTGCTTTCGGCCACGTCCGTGCTCCTCCCGGTTCCGTCGTCCGCGGGTCAGCCTATCCATCGCCACCGGGGGCCCGACAGGGCACGTCGGACGTACCTTTCAGGAGCCGGGCGCCTCGGCGCCCACGAGCCACATCGAGAAGAACTGCGAGCCGCCGCCGTAGGCGTGCCCGAGGACCTTGCGGGCGCCGTCCACCTGGTGTTCCCCGGCGAGGCCCCGGACCTGGAGGGCGGCCTCGGCGAACCGGATCATGCCGGAGGCGCCGATGGGGTTGGTGGACAGGACGCCGCCGGACATGTCGACGGGGAGGTCGCCGCCCAGTTCGGTGACCCCGGACTCGGTGAGCTTCCAGCCCTCGCCCTCGTCGGCGAAGCCGAGGTTCTCCAGCCACATCGGCTCGTACCAGGAGAACGGCACGTACATCTCGACGGCGTCGATCTCCCGGCGCGGGTCGGTGATCCCTGCCTGCCGGTAGACGTCGGCGGCGCAGTCCTTGCCGGCCTGCGGGGACACCGCGTCCTTGCCCGCGAACAGGGTCGGTTCGCTGCGCATCGCGCCGCCGAGCATCCAGGCGGGCGGCCGGGGCGAACGGGCGGCTCCCGCCCGGTCGGTGAGGATCATCGCGCAGGCCCCGTCGGAGGAGGGGCAGGTCTCGGAGTAGCGGATCGGGTCCCACAGCATGGGCGAGGACTGCACCTTGTCGAGGGTGATGTCGTGCTCGTGGAGGTGCGCGTAGGGGTTCTTGAGGGCGTTGCGGCGGTCCTTGTAGGCGACGAGGGAGCCGATGGTGTCGGGGGCGCCGCTGCGCCGGATGTAGGCGCGGACGTGCGGGGCGAAGAAGCCGCCCGCGCCGGCGAGGAGGGGCTGCTGGAAGGGGATCGGCAGGGACAGGCCCCACATCGCGTTGGACTCGGACTGCTTCTCGAACGCCAGGGTGAGGACGGTCGTGTGGACCCGGGAGGCGACGAGGCTCGCCGCCACGAGGGCGGTCGACCCGCCGACGCTGCCGGCGGTGTGCACGCGCATCATGGGCTTCCCGACGGCGCCGAGCGCGTCCGCGAGGTACAGCTCGGGCATCATGACGCCCTCGAAGAAGTCGGGGGCCTTGCCGATGACGACGGCGTCGACGTCGGCCCACGTCAACTCGGCGTCCCCCAGGGCCTCCTGGGCTGCCTCGCGGACGAGTCCGGCGAGGGAGACGTCCCTGCGGGCGGCGACGTGCCGGGTCTGGCCGACGCCGACGACGGCCACGGGTTCCTTGCTCATCGCGGGTCCCCTTCCAGGACGGCGACCAGGTTCTGCTGGAGGCAGGGCCCGGAGGTGGCGTGGGCGAGCGCCCGGTCGGCCTCGCCCCGGTGCACGCGGGTCGCGGCCTCGCCGATCCGGACGAGCCCGGCGGCCATCACGGGGTTGGAGGCGAGCGCGCCGCCGGAGAGGTTGACGCGGACGCTGTCGTCGAGCTTGAGCGCCTTGCGCAGGACGACCTCCTGGGAGCTGAAGGGCGCATGCAGCTCGGCGGTGTCGACGGGCCGTTCGAAGGCGCCGGCCTTCTCGGCGGCCAGGCGGGTCGACGGGGAGTCGGTCAGGTCGCGCACGCCGAGGGAGTGGGCCTCGATGCGGTGGTCGATGCCGCGTATCCAGGCCGGCCGGTCGCACAGTTCCCGAGCCCGGTCCCCGGCGGCGAGGATCACGGCCGCCGCCCCGTCGCCGACCGGCGGACAGTCGCCGTGCCGCAGCGGCGCGACCACGTACTCGCCCTGCGGATGAGCGCCCCGTTGCTGTGCGTGGGGGTTCAGCGTGGCCGCGCGCCTGCTGCGGGCGGCGATCGCCGCGAGTTCACGTTCGTCGGTGTCGCCCGCGTCGATGAGGGCCTGCGCCTGGAGGGCGGCGAGGGCGACGGAGTCGGGCCACAGGGGGGCGACGTAGTACGGGTCGAGCTGGCGGGTCAGGACGTCGCGGAGGTGTCCGGGCGAGGACTTGCCGTACGAGTAGACGAGCGCCGTGTCCGCGTCCCCCGTACGGAGTTTGACCCACGCCTCGTACAGGGCCCAGGCGCCGTCCATCTCGACGTGGGACTCGGAGATCGGCGGCCAGGCGCCGACGCCGTCGAGGGCGAGGGTGAAGGAGAAGGCGCGGCCCGCGAGGTAGTCGGAGGAGCCGGAGCAGGTGAAGCCGATGTCGGCCGTCTGGAGGCCGGTGCGGTGCAGGACGTCGTGCAGGACCGGCATCAGCATCTCGACCTCGGACGACTCCTCGGTGGTGCGCCGGACGTCGCTCTGGGCGAAGGCGACGACCGCGATGTCCCGGGTCACAGCAGCTCCTTGTACGTGTCGTAGTCGGCGTCGGGTTCGCCGGTCGGCCGGTAGTGGTCGGGGTAGCGGGCGCCTTCCGTCCAGACGGGTTCGACGCGCAGGCCCATGCGGACCTGGTCGTAGGGGATGCCGGCGATGCGGCCGTGCAGGGCGAGGTCGGCGCCGTCGAGGGCGATGTGGCCGTAGATGTAGGGGACTTCGATGTCCAGGTTCTTCGCCTTGATGTTGACGACGCAGAAAGTGGTGACCGTGCCGGCGGGGCCGACCTCGACCTGTTCGGCGGTGGCGACGCCGCAGGTGGGGCAGGCGCCGCGCGGGGGGACGTACACCTTGCGGCAGCGGGGGCAGCGTTCGCCGACCGTGCGCTGTTCGGAGAGGGCGGCGATGTACGCGGTCTGGGCGCGGCCGGGCGAGTAGGTGTAGTCGAGGCGGGCGGGGGCGACGATGCCGGTGACCGGGTTCTCGGCCTCGCCCGCGTGGGCGGCGACCACGGACTCGTCGCTGTCGTCGGGCTCGAAGCAGGCGATGTCGGTGATGGCGCCGGTGCGTTCCGCGGCCCAGCGGATTCGGACGCGCATGCCGCTGTGCACGGCGTCGGGGCCGGGGGCGTCGAGGGCGTGCAGGAGGGTGGTGTCGGCCTGGTCCAGTTTCACCAGGACCCAGGCGAAGGGCGTGTCGAGCGGCTGGCCGCGGCGGGGGGCGGGGTTCCAGGCCCAGGTGGTGACGGTGCCGGTGAGGCCGACGTGGACGAGGTCGCGGATCTCCTCGGCGGTGACGGGGTCGTACTCGACCGGCGGGACGAGGGTGCGGCCGTCCCGGGTCCGCACCCCGAGGACGTAGCCGTCGCGCAGCCCCGTGAGGAAGGCGCTCTGGACGGGGCCGAGGGAGCGGGTGAAGGGGAACTCGACGACGAGCGGTGCCTTGAGCACGGTGTTGCTCCTTCGGTCAGGCCCGCTTGTAGACGGGGGCGCGTTTCTCGGCGAAGGCGCGGGTGCCTTCCTTGGCGTCTTCCGTCGCGAACACCGGCCAGCCGCGCTTGAGTTCGGCGGCGAGCCCCTCGGCCTCGGTGAGTTCGGCGCTCTCGTACACGGACGCCTTGACGGCCTCGACGGCGAGCGGGCCGCAGGCGTTGACCTGTTCGGCGATCTCCAGGGCCTTGTCGAGGGCGGTGCCGTCGGGGACGACGTGGCCGACGAGGCCGATCGCGGCGGCTTCGGGAGCGGTGTAGGCGCGGCCGGTGAGGAGCATCTCCAGGGCGTGGGTGCGGGGGATCTGCCGCTGGAGGCGGACCGTGGAGCCGCCGATGGGGAAGAGGCCGCGTCTCACCTCGTACAGGCCGAAGGTCGCGGACTCGCCGGCGACGCGGATGTCGGTGCCCTGGAGCATCTCCGTGCCGCCCGCGACGCAGTGGCCCTCGACGGCGGCGATGACCGGTTTGCGGGGGCGGTGGTGGCGGAGCATCGCCTTCCAGTGCAGGTCGGGGTCGGCGTCGAGGCGGTGGCGGTAGTGCTCGCCGTCGATGCCCTTGCCCGCGAGGGCCTTGAGGTCCATGCCGGCGCAGAAGGTGCCGCCGGCGCCGGTGAAGACGATCGAGCGGACGGTGTCGTCCTCGTCGGCCTCGATCCAGCCGTCGTAGAGGCCGACCAGCATGGGCAGCGAGAGGGCGTTCTTCGCTTCGGGCCGGTTGAGCGTGAGGACGAGGGTGGCACCCTCGCGCCGGACTGTGAGGTGTTCGGTACCGCTCATGGGCGCTCTCCCCTCCTGAGCCTTGGGGGGAACAGGTTGCAGGAGGCAGGTGGGCACTTCAAGGGGCGACCGGCGACTTTCTGACAGTCAGTCAGATTTCTCTGCCGTGAGCCTTCCCAGTTGCCGCCCCCTTTGCTCTGATGACCGGCGAGCCGAGGTGAGGAGGACCGGTGGAGTACAACCTTGCCGACCTGTTCGAGTCGGTCGTGGACGCCGTGCCCGACCGCGAGGCACTCGTGTACGTCGACCATCCGGGCACCGGCGCCGAACAGCGGCTCACCTACGCCGAGCTGGACGCCGCCGCGAACCGGATCGGCCATCACCTGCTGGCGCGGGGCGTCCGGCCCGGCGAGCATGTCGGGCTGCATCTGTACAACGGGGTGGAGTATCTCCAGACGGTGCTGGGGTGCCTGAAGGCGCGGCTGGTGCCGGTGAACGTCAACTACCGGTACGTCGAGGACGAGTTGGTGTACCTGTACCGGGACGCCGATCTCGTCGCTCTGGTCTTCGACGGGGAGTTCGAGGACCGGGTGCGGGCGGTGCTGCCCAGGGTGCCGGGGCTGCGGGAGCTGCTCCGCGTCGGGGAGGGCGGGCTGGGGACCGGGTTCGGCGAGGCCGAGGGGTCGGCGGAGCGCGGGTTCGCGGCACGGTCGGCGGACGACGTGTTCATCATCTACACCGGGGGCACGACCGGGATGCCCAAGGGGGTGATGTGGCGTCAGGAGGACCTGTTCTTCTCGGGGATGGGCGGGGGCGCGCCGACCGGGGAGCCGGTGAAGAAGCCGGAGGAGCTGGCCGAGCGGGTGGCCGCCGGGGGCGCGGGGATCACCTTCTTCCCCACTCCCCCGCTGATGCACGGCACCTCGACCCTCACCGCGTTCATCGGCTTCAACTTCGGCCAACGGGTCGTCCTGCACCGCAAGTTCGTGCCGGAGGAGGTGCTGCGGACGATCGCCGCGGAGCAGGTCAACGCGGTCTCCCTGGTCGGGGACGCGATGCTCCGCCCGCTGATCGACGCCCTCGAAGGCCCCCTCAGGGGCACCGACTGCTCGTCCCTGTTCAGCGTCTCGTCCTCCGGCGCGATCCTCTCCGACACGGTCGCCCGCCGGTTCCGCGAACTCCTCCCGAACACGGTGCTGCTGAACAACTTCGGCTCCTCCGAGTCCGGCTTCAACGGCACCGCCACCGCCGACTCGGGACCGGACCGGGGCTTCCGGGTGAAGGTCAACTCCCGGACCCGCGTGGTCGATCCGGCGACCCTCGAACCCACCGCCCCCGGCGAGGTGGGCCGGGTCGCACAGCGCGGCCACGTCCCCCTCGGCTACTACAACGACCCCGCGAAAACCGCCGAGACGTTCTTCGAGCTCGACGGCGACCGCTGGGTGCTGCTCGGCGACATGGCGACCGTCGACGAGGACGGCGTCGTCGTGGTCCTCGGCCGCGGCTCGCAGTGCATCAACACGGGCGGCGAGAAGGTGTACCCGGAGGAGGTCGAACAGGCCCTCAAGTCCCACCCCGACGTGTACGACGCCCTCGTCGCCGGGGTCCCCGATCCGACCTGGGGCAACCATGTCGCGGCGGTCGTCCAACTCCGTTCGGGCGCCGCCGAGTTGTCCTTGGACGACGTCCAGAGCCACTGCCGTGCGAGCCTCGCCGGGTACAAGGTGCCGCGCCAGCTGGTGATCGCGGAGACGATCCGGCGGTCACCGAGCGGGAAGGCGGACTACCGGTGGGCGCGGGAGGTGGCGGTGGAGGCGGACCGGTGACGGCCCCTCGGGGAACGCCCGTCAGCTCAGGAACCCCTCCACGTGGACGAGGAACTCCTGCGGCCGGTTCGCGTGCACCAAGTGTCCGGCGTCCACGGTGACATGGCGGACGTCGGGCAGCAGCCCGGCCAGCTCGGCGACCTGCTCCTGCGGGATGGGGCTGCCCGGTCCGCCCCCGATCAGCAGCGTCGGCGCGGTGATCCGTACGGCGCCCGCCCGCCACGCCGGGTCGGGGGCGTTGCGCTGGGCGTCGGTCGCGGTGATCATCGCCCAGTCGTACGGCAGCTCGCCCGGGGGCCGTTCGGCGGGTGGGCGGGGCGGGTCGAGGGGGATCGTCACGGGCACGTCCTCCAGCACGAGCCGCCTTACGTGGCCGGGGTGTTCCTGGGCGAGGAGGCAGGCGACGATGCCGCCCAGGGAGTGGCCGATGACGTCGGGGCGGGTGAGGCCGAGGGTGGTCAGGTAGGCGTGGACGTCGTCGCGCATCGCCTCGTACCCGTACTCCCCCGGCCAGTCGCTGTGCCCGTGTCCGCGCAGGTCCGGGGCGTACACGCGGCGTGGTCCGGCGGCCAGCCGTTCAGCCACCCGGGTCCAGTCCGCGCCGTCGAGGCCGCGGGCGTGCAGCAGGACGACGGGCGGCGCGGTCTCGGGGCCCCAGGTGCGGTGGGCGAGGGTGATGCCGCCCGCTTCGACAGTGTCCATGCCGGGAGGCTAGCGGCGGGCGGCGGGGGCGGTGGGGTCACTCTGCCGACCGCAGAAAGGTGTTGACGCGGTGGACGAACCAGTGGGGGTCGTCGAGCCAGGGGTAGTGTCCGGCGCCGGGCTGGACGGCGAGTTCCGCGTGCGGGAGGAGGGCCGCCGTGCGTTCGGCGAGGGCCGGGTCGAGTTCTCCGGCGAGGACGAGGACGGGTGCGGTGAGGCGGGCGAGTGCCCGCAGCGTGGCCGGCGGGTCGTAGGCGCCGTCCGCGTGGAACAGGTCGCAGGCTTCGTCGTTGATCCCGGCGTCCATGACCGCGAGGTGGGTGCGGGCCGCGTCGTCCCAGCGGCCGTAGAAGAAGCCGCCGAACTCCGACAGGGCGAGGTCGGCGCCGTCCAGCCACGCCTCGTACGCCGGGTGCGCCTCGCCGTACCAGCTCTCCCGCGCGCGCAGCAGGGCGGCGGCGCGGCGGTCGTCGTCGGTGACCGTGAGGCCGAGGGCGCGGGGTGTCGAGGTGATCAGGGCGAGGCGCCGGACGCGCTCCGGGTGCCGTGCCGCGTACAGCAGCGCGAGGCTGCCTGCCGCCGAGTGCGCCAGCAGGTCCGTGCGGTCCAGGCCCAGGTGGCCGCGGAGCGCCTCCACGTCGTCGACCTGCCGGTCGCAGCGGTACGTCGCCGGGTCGGCGGGTGTCGCGGAGGCGCCGGTGCCCCGTGGGTCGAGGAGGATCAGGGTGCGGTGGGCGGTGAGCCCGCCGAGGTCTCCGAGGTAGGCGGAGGAGGTCATGGGGCCGCCGGGGAGGGCGATCAGGGGTTCGCCCTCGCCCCTTGCGTGGTAGGCGAGTTCGGTCCCGTCGGGTGCGGTGAAGATCGGCATGGGGCCGATCCTCTCCTCTCGCCGCCGGGTCGTGGACCTCAGGCCCCGGTGAAGCGGTCCCGCAGCTCGCGTTTGAGGATCTTTCCGCTGGCGTTGCGCGGCAGGATGTCCACGAAGACGATCCGCTTGGGTGCCTTGAAGTGGTCGAGCTTCTCCCGGGCGTGGTCGAGGAGTTCGGCCTCGGTGACGTCTCCTCGCGGGACGACGACCGCGGTGATCGCCTCGATCCACTTCTCGTCGGGCAGGCCGATCACGGCGGCCTCGGCGACGCCCTCGTGGGTGTAGAGGGCGTCCTCGACCTGCCGTGAGGCGACGAGGACGCCACCGGTGTTGATGACGTCCTTCACCCGGTCGACGATCGTGTAGAAGCCGTGCGCGTCCCGGACGGCGAGGTCTCCGGAGCGGAACCAGCCGTCGCGGAACGCGTCGGCGGTCTCCTCGGGCTTCTCCCAGTATCCGTCGCAGAGTTGGGGCGAGCGGTAGACGATCTCGCCGGCCGTCCCGTCCTCGACCTCCTCGCCGCTCTCGTCGACGACCTTCGCGTCGACGAACAGCACGGTCCGCCCGCAGGAGTCCATCCGGCCCCGGTGCTCGTCCGGGGCGAGGACCATGGCGAGCGGGCCGATCTCGCTCTGCCCGAAGCAGTTGTAGAACTTGAGCTTCGGGAGCCGTTCCTTCAGCCGCTCCAGCACCGGGACCGGCATGACCGACGCCCCGTAGTACGCCTTCCGCAGCCCGCCGAGGTCCCGGTCCGGGAAGTCCGGGCGGTTGGCGAGGGCGATCCACACCGTGGGCGGCGCGAAGAGGCTGTCCGCGCGGCCCGCCTCGATCAGTTCGAACAGGCGGTCCCCGTCGGGCGCGTCCAGGACGAGGTTCGTCGCGCCGACCGCGAGGTAGGGGAGCAGGAACACGTGCATCTGCGCGGAGTGGTACAGCGGCAGGGAGTGCACGGGCCGGTCGCCCGCGCTCAGGTCGAGGGCGGCGATCGCGCTCAGGTATTCGTGGACCAGCGCGCGGTGGGACATCATCGCGCCCTTGGGGAGGGCGGTCGTCCCGGACGTGTAGAGCAGTTGGACGAGGTCCTCCGCCTGCCCCTCCTCCCCGTCGTACGGCGCCGTCGTCGCCAGCAGGTCGAGGAGCGAGCCGTCGGTGTCCCTGAGCGGCAGCGTCCTGGTGCCGGCCGGGAGCCGGTCGGCGAGGGCGGGGTCGGTGAGGACGAGGGTGCTGCCGGACTGGGTGACGAGGTAGGCGAGGTCGTCGCCCGTGAGGTTGTGGTTCAGCGGGACGTGGACCAGGCCGGCGCGGGCGCAGGCGAGGAAGGCGATCAGGTAGGCGTCGGAGTTGTGGCCGTACGCGCCGACCCGGTCCCCCTTCTCCACTCCCTGGGCGAGGAGGGCCGCCGCCCCACGGGAGACCGCGTCGTCGAGCTCCTCGTAGGTCCAGGTGCGGTCGCGGTACTCCACCGCGACACGGGCCGGGGTGCGACGGGCGCTGCGGCGCAGGACCCCGTCGACCGTGGTGCTGGTCTGTCCGGACGTCATGGGGGTGATCCTGGGCGGGTGCCGTGCACGGGTCAAGTCGGGCCGCCGCCAGGCCGCTCGCCCGCCCACTCCGGTCCGGGTGGTGGTGGGCGCCCTCACGCATGCTCAGCGTGACCTGAGGTGCCGCGCCGCCCCGGCGTACCCCCGACACGCCCGCCCCGCCCCCGTTCCCCTGACGCGGCATTTACCCGTTGATAGTCTCAACGTCCCTTTCCATCAACGACGTTGGGAGGCACGATGCGTACCCGCCTCAGACGGCTGACCGTCGCGGCCGTGGCCCTGCTCACCGGGGTGACGGTGCTTCCGGCAGCCGCGGCCGAATCGCAGGGCCGCCAGGAGACGCTCTCCTCGGGCCGCTTATCCGCGGTGATCCGCTACACCGAGTACGGCATCCCGCACATCACCGCCAAGAGCTACCAGGACCTCGGCTTCGGCACCGGCTGGGCGCAGGCCGCGGACCAGGTGTGTGTGCTGGCCGACGGTTTCGTGACCGTCAGGGGTGAGCGGTCCCGCTACTTCGGTCCGGACGCGAAGACGGACCTCTCGCTCTCCTCGGCGACCACGAACCTGTCGAGCGACCTGTACTTCAAGGGCGTACGCGACGCCCGCACGGTCGAGAAGCTGCTCGCCGAACCGGCCCCGCGCGGCCCGTCCCGCCGGGCGAAGGACCTGATGGCCGGGTTCACGGCCGGATACAACGCCTGGCTGAGGCAGAACCGGATCACCGACCCGGCGTGCCGGGCCGCGTCCTGGGTCGGCCCGATCACCACCGTCGACGTCGCCGCCCGCTTCTACGCCCTGTCGGTCCTCGGCGGCCACGGCGGCAACGTCGACAGCATCACGGCGGCCCAGCCGCCCACGGCGAACTCCCCACAGGCGAAGGCCGATCCGCGGGCCGTGATCCGCGCGGTCGAGCAGCACGCCGCCGACGCCTCGATGGGCTCGAACGCGGTCGCGTTCCGCGGCGACACCACGGCGAACGGCCGCGGCCTGCTGCTCGGCAACCCGCACTACCCCTGGCAGGGCGGACGCCGCTTCTGGCAGTCGCACCAGACGATCCCGGGGCAACTGGACGTCGCGGGCGGCTCGTTGCTCGGTCTGCCGACAATCTCCATCGGCTACAACGCGCAGGTCGCCTGGAGCCACACCGTCTCGACGGGCGTCCCCTTCAACCTGACCCAGCTCGCCCTGGACCCGTCCGACCCGACGGTCTACCTGGTCGACGGCAGGCCGGAGCGGATGCTCAAGCGCACGGTCACCGTCCCCGTCAAGGACGGCACGCCCGTCACCCGTACCCAGTGGTGGACCCGGTACGGCCCGGTCGTCGCCCCCACCGGTGCCGGGCTCCCGATGCCGTGGACCACGACGACGGCGTTCGCGCTGAACGACCCGAACGCGGCCAACCTGCGGTTCGCGGACACCTCGCTGGGCTTCAGCACGGCGCGTGACACGGCCGGGATCGCCGCGTCCCTCGCCCGCCACCAGGGCCTGCCGTGGGTCAACACGGTCGCCGCCGACTCCTCCGGGCACACCCTGTACACCCAGTCGCAGGTGCTCCCCCGGATCACGAACGACCTCGCCGCGACCTGCTCCACGCCGCTCGGCTCGGCGACGTACCCGGCGGCCGGGCTCGCCGTCCTCGACGGGTCGCGTGCCGCGTGCGCGCCGGGGGACGACCCCGACGCCGTGCAGCCCGGGATCTTCGGCCCGGCGAAGATGCCGACGCTGAAGGACGCGCCGTACGTGGAGAACTCCAACGACAGCCCGTGGCTCGCCAACGCCGATCAGCCGCTGACCGGTTACGAGCGGATCTTCGGGACGATCGGCACGCAGCGCGGGCTGCGGACCCGGGGCGCGCTCCAGGACGTGGCGGCGCTCGCGGAGCGCGGGCGGCTGACCGTGCGGGACCTCCAGGCGCAGCAGTTCGCGAATCGGGCCACGGCCGGTGACCTGGCGGCGGCCGACGCCGCGAAGGGCTGCGCGGCGCTGCCCGGCGGGACGGCCACGGGCAGCAACGGGACGGCCGTCGACGTGTCGGAGGCGTGCGGGGTGCTGGCGGCCTGGGACCGGACGATGAACACCGGCAGCGAGGGGGCGCTGCTCTTCGACCGGTTCTGGCGGAAGCTTCCGGCCCAGCGCTGGAAGGTGCCGTTCTCGGCGGCCGATCCGCTGCGCACGCCGAACACCCTCGACACCGGCAGTGCGGGTTTCACCGCGGCTCTCGCGGACGCGGTGAGCGAGCTGCGGGCGGCGGGGATTCCGCTCGGCGCGCCGCTCGGGGAGCACCAGTTCGTCGTACGGAACGGGAAGCGGATGCAGATCCCGGGCGGGACCGAGGCGCTGGGGGTGTGGAACAAGGTCGAGGGGGTGTGGAGTCCGGCTTCCGGCGGGTACTCCGAGGTGTCGATGGGGTCCAGTCACATCCAGGCGGTCGGCTGGGACGGGAGCGGGTGTCCGGTGGCGCGGACGCTGCTGTCGTACTCGCAGTCGTCGAACCCGAGTTCACCGCACTACGCGGACCAGACGCGCCTGTACTCGCAGGAGCGGTGGGTGACGGCGCGGTTCTGCGAGAAGGACGTGAAGGCGTCACCCGTCCTTCGGGTGGTCCGCGTCCACTCCTGAGTCCGCCCAGTACGGCTCCCTCAGCCGGCGTTTGTACAGCTTGCCGTTGGGGTCGCGGGGCATCTCGGTGATGAAGTCGATGCTCCTGGGCCGTTTGTAGCCGGCGAGCCGTTCGGCGCAGTGGGCGAGGAGGGAGGCGGTCAGCTCCGGTCCCGGGGTGAATCCCTGGGCCGGTTCGACGACCGCCTTGACCTCCTCGCCCCAGTCGTCGTGGGGTATCCCGAAGGCGGCGGCGTCGGCGACGGCGGGGTGGGCGAGGAGGGCGGCCTCGATCTCGGCGGGGTAGATGTTGACGCCGCCGGAGATGACGAGGTCGATCTTCCGGTCGCGCAGGAACAGGTAGCCGTCCTCGTCGAGGAGTCCGAGGTCGCCGACGGTGAAGAAGTCGCCGATGCGGTTCTTGCGGGTCTTCTGTTCGTCCTTGTGGTAGGCGAACCCGCCCGTGTTCATCTTCAGGTAGACCGTGCCGAGCTGTCCGGGCGGGAGCCGGTTGCCGTCGTCGTCGAAGATCGCCAGCTCGCTGATGGGCCAGGCTTTCCCGACCGTGCCGGGTTTCTTCAGCCAGTCCTCGGCGGTGGCGAACGCCCCGCCGCCCTCGCTGGCCGCGTAGTACTCCTCGACGCAGTTCCCCCACCAGTCGATCATCGCCCGTTTGACGTGGTCGGGGCAGGGGGCGGCGCCGTGGATGGCGTGCCGCATGGACGACACGTCGTAGCGGCGGCGGACGTCCTCGGGGAGGGCGAGGAGGCGGTGGAACTGGGTGGGCACCATGTGGGTGTGCGTGCACCTGTGACGGTCGATCAGCCGGAGCATCTCCTGCGGCGTCCACTTGTCCATCATGGCGAGCCGGTGCCCGATGTGCAGGGACGCGCCCGCGAACTGGAGGACGGCCGTGTGGTAGAGCGGCGAGCACACGAGGTGCACGTTGTCGTCGAAGGGGCGGATGCCGAAGATGCCCAGGAAGCCGCCGAGGTAGGTCTCCTCGGGGAGTTTCCCGGGGAGCGGGCGGCGGATGCCCCGGGGGCGTCCCGTCGTCCCGGACGTGTAGTTCATGACCCAGCCGAGCGTGCGGTCCTCGGGCGCCGACTCGGGCTGTCCGTCGAGGAGTTCGGCGTACGGGCGGAAGCCGTCGATGTCGCCGACGGCGTACCGGTGGTCCCCGGGGAGTCCGGCCTCGTCGGCGGCGCGGGCCGCGTCCGGGGCGAACCGTTCGTGGGCGATGAGCACCTTGGCGCCGGAGTCGGCGACGATCCACGCGATCTCGGGGGCGACGAAGTGGTGGTTGACCGGGACGAGATAGAAGCCCGCCTGTGTGGCGGCGAGGTAGGCGGCGAGGAACTCCGGGGAGTTGGGCAGGACGACGGCGAAGGCGTCGCCGCGCTCGAGTCCGGCGGCGCGCAGGCCGTGGACGAGCCGGTTGGTCTCGGCGTGGAGGCGTCCGGCGGTCCACTCCTCGCCGTCGGGGGCGACCAGGACGACCCGCTCGGGGTGTTCGGTGGCCTGGGCCCAGAATCCGCTGCTCATCGAAGGCTCCTTCCGGCGATGCGGTTCATCCGGTCCACGGCCTTCTCGAAACCGCGTGTGAGGTCGTCGACGACCGCCTGGACGCTGCGGACCTCGGTCATCCGGCCGACGATCTGCCCGACGGGGGTGCCGAGGAGGGGTTCGACCTCGTACTTCTGGATGCGGGAGAGGGCTTCGGCGACCAGGAGTCCCTGGAGGGGCATGGGGAGGGTGCCGGGGCCGTCCGGGTCGTCCCAGGCGTCGGTCCACTCGGTGCGCAGCTGGCGGGCCGGTTTCCCGGTGAGGGCGCGGGAGCGGACGGTGTCGCCGGACCCGGCGGCGAGGAGTTTGCGGGTGACGGCCGTGGAGTGCATGTCGGCCTCGGAGGTGGTGAGCCAGATCGAGCCGAGCCAGGCGCCCTGGGCGCCGAGGGCGAGCGCGGCGGCCACCTGGGCGCCGCTGCCGATGCCTCCGGCGGCCAGCACCGGCAGCGGGTCGACGGCCTCGACGACCTCCGGGGTCAGGACCATGGAGGCGATCTCGCCCGTGTGCCCGCCTGCCTCGTAGCCCTGGGCGACGACGATGTCGATGCCCGCGTCCTTGTGCTTGAGCGCGTGCCGGGCGCTTCCGGCGAGCGCGGCGACCTTGACGTCCTGGGCGTGCGCGCGGGCGACGACGTCGGCCGGGGGCGATCCGAGCGCGTTGGCGAGGAGTCTGATCGGGTAGTCGAAGGCGACGTCGAGCTGGGTGCGGGCGACCTGTTCCATCCAGCCGGTGATCCGCCAGCCGGACGCCTCCCCCTCGGCGAGTTCGGGCACGCCGTGTTTGGCGAGGGTCTCGCGCACGAACCGCCGGTGCCCGTCGGGGATCATCGCCTCGACGTCGGCCTCGGTCACCCCCTCGACCTTCTTCGCGGGCATGACGACGTCCAGTCCGTACGGCCGCCCGTCCACGTGCGCGTCGAGCCAGTCCAGGTCGCGTTTGAGGTCGTCGGGGGCGGTGTAGCGGACCGCGCCGAGCACGCCGAACCCGCCGGCCCGGCTGAGCGCCGCGGCGACGGCGGGGAACGGCGTGAAGCCGAAAAGGGCGTGCTCGACTCCCAGTTGGTTGCTCAGCTCCGTCTGCATGTCGCGCAGGATGCCGCAGACGGTCGTCCGAGGGAAGAGGTTTTCTGATGGATCGTCAGATCTGCTGTTCCAGTACGGCCATGGCGGCGTTGTGACCCGGTACGCCGCTCACCCCTCCGCCCCGGATCGCGCCCGCGCCGCACAGGAGGACGTTCTCCTGCGGGGTCTCGACGCCCCAACGGCCCCCGCCCTCCTCGGAGTAGGGCCAGGACAGGGCGCGGTGGAAGATGTTGCCGCCGGGCAGGCGGAGGTCGCGTTCCAGGTCGAGGGGGGTCTTCGCCTCGATGCAGGGGCGGCCGTCGGCGTCGGTGGCGAGGCAGTC
Source organism: Streptomyces sp. NPDC004539 (assembly GCF_040610055.1). NCBI lineage: Bacteria > Bacillati > Actinomycetota > Actinomycetes > Kitasatosporales > Streptomycetaceae > Streptomyces > Streptomyces sp. NPDC004539. Next base: position 219,818 of record NZ_JBEXLS010000015.1, read on the forward strand.
GGCGAGGGGTTCGGCGAGGTGGGTGTCGAGTTCGGCCAGGGTGCGCTTCAACAGGGCTTGCCGCGCCGCGTCGTTGTCGTCGCGGAAGAGGCGGGCGGGGGTGTGCAGACCGAAGAGGGTGAGGGTGTGATGGCCCGTCAGTTCCGGGCCCAGGATGGTCGGGTCGGTGAGGGAGTGGCAGTAGATCTCCGAGGGCGGGGCGGTGGGGAGGTGTCCGGCCGCCGACTCGGCGTGGGCGGTGGCGAGTTGGCCGTACCCTTCCGCGATGTGGAAGGTGCCGGCGAACGCCTCGCGGGGGTCGACGGAGGTGTCCTTCAGCCGAGGGAGGCGCTTCAGGAGCATGTTCACCTTGAGCTGGGCGCCCTCGGCGGGCTCGGGCGGGGCGGCGCCCGTCAGTTCGGCGAGGGCCTGCGGGGAGGCGTTCACGAGGACGTGGCGGGCGGTGGCGACGCCCTCGCCGTCGGCGGTGCGGTAGGTGACCTCCGCCGTACGGCCGTCCGTGTCGATCCGGATCGCCTCGTGGCCGGTGGCGAGGACGGCGCCGGCCTCGCGGGCGGCGGTCGCGAGGGCGTCGGTGAGGGCGCCCATGCCGCCGACGGGGACGTCCCAGGCGCCGGTGCCGCCGCCGATGACGTGGTACAGGAAGCAGCGGTTCTGGGCGAGGGAGGGGTCGTGGGCGCCGGCGAACGTGCCGATGAGGGCGTCGGTGAGGACGACTCCGCGCACGAGGTCGTCGGCGAACCGCTCCTCGATCGCCGCCCCGACCGGCTCCTCGAACAGCGCCCGCCACGCCTCCTCGTCACCCACCCTGCGGCGCAGCTCCTCGCGCGTGGGGAGGGGTTCGGTGAGCGTCGGGAACACCCGCCGGGCGACCTGGCCCGTCATGCCGTAGAACCGCTGCCACGCCTCGAACTCCCGGTCCGAGCCGGTGAGCCGGGCGAACGCCTCCCGGGTGCGGCGCTCACCGCCGCCGACGAGGAGCCCGGTGGGTTTCCCGTGGCGTTCGACGGGGGTGTACGAGGAGATGTCCCGCGACCTGACCCGGAAGCTCAGCCCGAGGTCCCGGACGATCTTCTCGGGCAGCAGGCTCACCAGATACGAGTACCGCGACAGCCGCGCGTCCACCCCGGCGAACGGCCGCGTCGACACCGCCGCCCCGCCCGTCCGGTCCAGCCTCTCCAGCACGAGCACCGTCCGCCCGGCCCGGGCCAGGTAGGCGGCGGCGACCAGGCCGTTGTGACCGCCTCCGACGACGACGGCGTCGTACGCGTGTGATGCAGTGTGTGCAGACATGGTTCTTGGTAACACGGGCGGGGGTGCTGGGGCGTGAGCGCGGGGAACGTGCGGCTCGATCCGTATCGGCGGGGTGCGGCGCGGATGATGCTCGACGGGCGGGAGGTCGGGCTGCTGGTGACGCGGGTGGACGTCTGGCGGGAGTACACGGGGTGGCTGTGGCGCAGGCGCGTCACGAGCGAACAGGAGCTGCCGGAGTGGATGGTGTGGCCGGTGGGCACCTCCGGCGTGCTGACCGCCGACGACGGCGTGGTGCGGGGCGAGGACCTCGACGGTGAACTCACCGACTGGTCGGCCGGCGCGTTCCGGCTGCGCGACACCGTGTACGAGCTTCGGTGGCTGCCGGTGAGCCAGGCCGAGCCCGCGCATCGCGAGCACGGCTGGGACGCGGTGTAGTCCGGCGCCGCCCGTGCCGTCGCCTGTACGATCATCGACGCCGGGGGGCATCTCAGAACGGTGCTCAGCAAGATCGTCCTCAAAGATGCGGAGAGAACTTGTCCACCGCTTTCGTGACCATGACCATCGTCGGCGCGGTCTTCAACGGGGCCGCCGCCGTCACGTATCTGATCGGCCATGAGTACCCCAAGACCCAGGCGGACATGAAGGGCATCCCGCGCAAGTACGTCCCGGTCCTCGGGTCGTTGCTGGCGGCGGGCACCGTCGGGCTGCTGGCCGGGCTGGCGGTGCCCGCGCTGGGGACGCTGGCCGCCGTCGGGCTCATCCTGTACTTCGTGGGGGCGATCGTCGCCCACGTGCGGGTGGGTTCCCGGAACATCGTGGGCGGGATCGTCTTCCTCGCCACGGCGGTGGCGATCCTCGTCCTCGGGCTACTCGACCACGGCCCCTGGTAGGCCGGCCGCGAGCCGCCGAGAGAGTTCGACGCGGCGGGTCTTGAGCGTGGCGGTGCGCGGGAGTTCGGCCAGCGGGATCTGGACGGGCTCCGCGAGCTGCGGGTAGCGGGCGGTCGCGGCGTGCCAGCGGCCGAGGTCGAGCGGCTCGTCGTGGTGGGTGCACACGACGGGCACCGCCTTCGCGTCCGGCCCCTGCACGACGACCACCTCGGCGAGTTCCGCCAGTTCGTCGAGGAGGAGGTCCTCGATCTCCAGGTTGCTGCCGACCCCGGGGATCGTGTCGAACTCCCGGTCCAGCATGTGCAGGCAGCCCAGCCGGGTGCGGTAGCCGACGTCACCGGTGCGCCACCAGCCGTCGTTCAGGTTGGCGTCGTACCGCTCCTGCTCGCCGTGGTAGGTCTTCGCGATACCGTCCCAGCGGACCTCGATGAAGCCGGGGTTGTCCTGCGAGGGCCGCTTCCCGTCCCGGCTGACCAGCCGGACCTGGGCGCTGCCCGGCAGCGGGTAGCCGACGCAGCGGCCGTCCATGCGGTGTGCGAACCGGCGGAAGTAGGGGCGGCCGGCGGCGGGGCCGACCTCGCTCTGGCCGTAGATCTGGAAGAACTGCGCCCGCTGCGTGGAGGCGTGCAGCAGCCGGCGCACGGTGCGCGGGTGGATCGCGTCGAAGGTGCTGCTGAAGTACTTGACGGACGCGAAGGGCCGGCGCGCGTCGTCGGCCAGCTCCTCCCAGGCGAGGAACGTGTTGGGCAACGCCTCGATCAGCCAGGGGCGTTGGGCGGCGAAGAAGCGCGCGACGGCGTCCGGGGTGCCGTCGTTGACGAGGAGCGGCGGCATGCCCTGGAGGAGGCAGAGGGACATCGCCGCGAAGGTCCGGGAGTGGCCGAACGGGGTGTGGATCGCGACGGTGCCGCGCCTGCGCATCAGGCCGAGCAGGAAGATCTGCGGGCGCAGCCGGGAACGCATCGTGCGCGGCGTGTGGACGACCAGTTTGGGCAGGCCGGTGGTGCCGGAGGTGTGCGTGATCATCGCCGGTTCGTCGAGACCGCGCAGCACCGGGCGGACCGGCACCGAGCCGTCGAGGGTGGCGAGCGGGACGGCGCCGGGCCCCGCGTCGCCGACGCCGAGCACGCCCCTGGCCAGCTCGTCCAGGTCGACGCCGTCCCCGGTGAGGGAGCGGAGTTTGGGGCCGTCGGTGATCAGGTGGGGGCGGTCGAGGCGGGCGAGGAGGGCGGCGAGGGCCTCGGAGTCGAGGTGCTGGGAGAGCATGACCGGGACCGCGCCGAGGCGTTCGACGGCCGTCGCGAGGAGCCAGAGGTCGAAGTTGGGGGCCTTGCAGATCACGACGTGTCCGCCTCGGCGCACCCCGGCTGCGGCGAGGCGGTTGGCGAAGTCCGCGACATGGACGGCGAGCTGACCGACCGTCAGGTTCCGTCCGGCGTCGGGGAGGACGTCGAGGTCGTGGTCGAGGACGACCGGCATCGCGCCGCGCACGCGGGCCGCCGCCTGCGGGACGACGCCGAGGTAGAGGCCCTGCCGGTGGAGCGCGGCACGGTCCGGTCCGGGGCTCAGCTTGTACAGGAGAGTGCTCATGGCTTGGTCCTCCGGGAGTCGTCAGCGGTCGCGGTAGGCGACCATGTCGGCGAGTTCTTCGAGCCGCAGCCGCCAGGCGTCGGGCAGTCCGGCGTCCGTGAGGGCCGCGCGGGCGCCGACGACGAGGGCGTCGATGCGCTCCTCGACCTCCGCGCGCACCCCGCAGGCGAGCAGGGCGGCGCGCAGGGCGGCCGGGTCCCAGTCGGCGTGCCGGCTCTCGTCGACCAGCCGGGCCACCTCCGGCTCCCTCGCGGCGGCCAGCGCGATCAGCAGGGTCATCTTGTGCTCGTCGAGGTCGAGGCCGGCCGGTTTCCCGGTGACCTCCGCGTCGCCGAACGTGTCGAGGAGGTCGTCCCTCAGCTGGAACGCCTCACCGGCCGCGACCCCGTACGCCTCGAACACGTCGTGCAGTTCGGGGCGTCCGGCGAGGGCCGCGCCGAGGGCGAGGGGGCGGTGGATGGTGTAGCGGCCGGACTTGCAGACGGCGACCCAGCGGGCCAGCGCCGCGTCCGGGACCGCCTCGGCGGCGAGGGCGACGTCGAGCTGCTGGCCGATGATCATCTCGGTGACCAGTTCGTGCCACACCCGCGCCGCCGGCCCGGTCAGCGCGCCCGCGAGCCGGTTCGCGTAGCTCAGCGCGAGATCTCCGGCGAGGATGGCGACCCCCTCGCCGTAGCGGCGGGACTCCCCCGCCCAGCCGCGCCGCGCGTGCAGCTCGGTGTGGGCGGCGTGGGCGGTCGGCGTGCCGCGCCGGGTGGGCGAGTTGTCGATGATGTCGTCGTGGATCAGCGCGAACGCGTGCAGCAGCTCCAGGGCCGCCGCCGCGTCGACGACGGTGTCCTCGTCGCCGTCCGCGCCCGCCGCCAGATAGCCGGTCACGCAGAACAGCGGGCGCAGCCGTTTCCCGCCCGCGTCCACCAGCTCCGCGACGGCCTCGACCGGCACCGCGCCCCGGGGATCGACCGCGCCCCAGCGCGCCCGCTCGGCGTCGAGGAGTTCCCCGATACGCCGGTCGACCCGGTCGAGCAGCCTCGACTGCCGTACGGCGCCTGACTCCTCCACCTCGGGCGGCAGCCGGAACGCCACGTTCTCCACCGCAGTGACCTCCGTCTCGACGTCCGCGAACCCCAGCTCCGCGAGGCGCTCCAGCGCCCGGTCCACCAGCACCTCGGGCACGCTCGCCCCTGCCGTGAGGCCGACCGTGCGGACGCCGGTCAGCCAGCCAGGGTCCAGGAGCGCGGGGTCGGGCAGCAGGCGGGCGGGGGTGCCGGCGGCCCGGGAGACCTCCACGAGACGCAGCGAGTTGCTGGAGTTGGCCGAGCCGACCACGAGGACGAGGTCGCTGCGCCCGGCGATCGCCTTGACGGCGTTCTGCCGGTTCTGGCTGGCGTAGCAGATGTCGGCGGCGGCCGGGCCGGTGAGCCCGGGGAAGCGTTCCTGGAGGACGGCGACGATCTCGGCGGTGTCGTCGACGGACAGCGTGGTCTGGGTGAGGTAGGCGGCGCTGGTGCCGGGCGCGAGGTCGAGCCGTCTGGCCTCGGCGACGTCCGCGACGACGACCGTGCGCTCCGGGACCTCGCCGTACGTGCCCTCGATCTCCTCGTGGTCGGCGTGCCCGATGAGGATCAGGGTGTCGTTGGTGCGGGCGAAGCGCACGGCCTCCTGGTGGACCTTGGCGACGAGCGGGCAGGTCGCGTCGACGACGGTCAGGTCACGCCCGCGGGCGTTGTCGCGGACCTGCGGGGAGACGCCGTGCGCGGAGAACACGCAGACCGCGCCGGCCGGGACCTCCTCCTCCGAGTCGACGAACCGGGCGCCCTTGTCCTCCAGTTCCCGCACGACGTGTTCGTTGTGGACGATCTGCTTGCGGACGTACACGGGCGCGCCGTGGATCTTCAGCGCGCGTTCCACGGTCTCGATGGCCCGGTGCACTCCGGCACAGGCCCCCCGTGGCGCGGCGAGCAGCACTCGCGGCGGTGCGGCGGCGGACTGCATGGTTTCCCCCTCGGGTGGTCGGAGCCGGATTCTGGAATCCGTGCGCACCGCATCCTCGGTGCCGCCCCTTGCCGGGGAATACGCGGCGAGTTGGCCCCGGCTTGGCGGCAAGCGGGCGCCAATCGCGGGCCCAGTGGCCGCCAAGTCGGCGCTGGCATTGTCGCTGGGGAAATCGGCCGCAGGACCGGCCCGGAATTCCGCATTTCCCCTGACACGGAGAGCGACCTCTATGAGCGGTCTGATCGTCCCGCCCGGCCACGGCAGGAAACTCGTCACGAAAGCGCAGGACGTGACGTTCAAAGTCACCGCGGCGGACGGCTCCTCCGCTTCGGTGTTCGAGGTGGTCGTGCCGCCGGGCTTCGACGTCGGCGCGCACGCGCACAGCGAGTCCCAGGAGTTCTTCTACGTCCTGGAGGGCGAGCTGGAGCTGTTCGCGTTCGAGCCCGCCGAGCGGACGGCGGACACCTGGCACGGCTGGGAGTCCCCGAAGGGCGAGCGGCCGGTCCGGGCGGTCGCGGGCAGCTGCATGTTCGTGCCGCCGGGCACCCCGCACGCCTTCCGCAACGCCTCGGACACCCCGGCCCGGATGCTCTTCCAGAGCTCCCCCTCGCCGGACCACGAGCGGTACTTCGAGGAGATCGTCGAGATCTTCGCGGCCGGTCCCGCGGTGGACCCGGAGGCGGTCGAGCGGATGCGCCGGCGCTACGACGTCCAGCAGATCACCCCGCTCCGCTTCACCCCGCCCGCAGAAAGGACGGTCGCCCCATGACCACCCACGACAGCGTCCCCCTCGTCCACGCGAGCCTCGGCGCCCGCGAACTCTCCGCCGTCGCCGAGGTGTTCGCCTCCGGCTGGCCGGCCGGCCAGGGCCCGCGCGGCAAGGCGTTCGAGGCACAGCTGAAGGCGCGGTACGGCGTCGGCGACGCGGTCGCGCTCAGCAACTGCGGCGCGGCGCTGCACCTGGCGATGCTGGCGCTCGGCGTGGAGCCGGGCGACGAGGTGATCGTCGCCGACTACACGTTCCCGGCCCCGGCGCACGCGGTGCGGTACGTCGGCGCGACGCCCGTCTTCGCGGACGTGCGGCCCGACACCGGCACGGTCGACCCCGAGGCGGTGGCGGCGCTGATCGGGCCGCGCACGGCGGGCGTGATCGCCGTGGACACGGTCGGGCTGCCCGCCGACTACGACGAGCTGATGGCACTCGCCGACCGGCACGGCCTGTTCGTCGTCGAGGACGCGGCCTGCGCGGTCGGCGCGACCTACCGGGGGCGGCCGGCGGGCGCGCTGGCGCCGGTGGCCTGTCTCTCCTTCCACGGCCGCAAGGGCGCCAGCAGCGGGGAGGGCGGGGCGCTGCTCGCCGCCGACCCGGTGATCGGCGCGGACGCCCGGCTGCGGTCGTCGTTCGGCATCGGGAGCATCTACGACCAGGCGCAGGTGGTCGGGCTGCCGATCCCGACGTTCACCGACATCGGCTACAACTACAAGCTCTCCGACATCGCCGCCGCGATCCTCCAGGTCCAGCTGGAGAGGGTCGACGACCTCCTGGCCCGCCGCGCCGAGGTAGCGGCGGCGTACGGCGAACTCCTCGCCGACGAGGCCGCCGAGGGGCTCCTGACGCTGCCGTACGTGCCGGACGACCGCACCCACGCCTGGCAGTCCTACCTCGTGACGCTCTCCCCGCGCGTCGACCGGTCCGCCCTCGCCGCCTCGCTGCGCGCCCAGGGCATCGGCTGCGGTCACGGCACCTGGGCGAGCCATCTCCAGCCGGTCTACGACACCGAGCAGAGCTGCCCGGTCTCCGCCGACCTCTTCCACCGCAACCTGGCGATACCGATGCACGCCGAGCTGGGCGACGGCCAGGTCGAGCGCGTCGTGGACGTGCTGCGGGCCGAGCTCAAGAACAACGTCCGCGCGACCTGACAGGAGAGTCCGTGCTTGTCGTCTGTCTTGTCGGAGCGGGGCCGCGCGGGCTGTCCGTCCTGGAGCGGCTGTGCGCGAACGAGCGGAAGTCGCCGGCGCACGGGGCGGTGACCGTGCACGTGGTGGAGCCGTACGCGCCGGGGGCGGGGAAGGTGTGGCGGACGGACCAGTCGCGGCGGCTGCTGATGAACACGGTGGCCTCGCAGGTCACGATGTTCACCGACCACACCGTGACGATGGACGGCCCGGTCGAGGAGGGGCCGAGCCTGTACGAGTGGGCTGCGGCTCTGCCGCCCGGGGCGGGGCGGCTCGGGCCGGACGACTATCCGACGCGGGCCTTCTACGGGGCGTACCTGGAGGACGTCTTCCGTACGGTGCGGGACTCGGCGCCCGCCCATCTGACCGTCGTCGAACACCGCACGCGCGCGGTCGCGCTCGACGACGGGCCGGACGGCACGCAGTCCCTGCGGCTGGCGGACGGCACCGAACTGACCGGCCTGGACGCCGTGGTCCTCGGGCAGGGGCACCTCCCCGTCCGTCCCACGCCCGGCGAGCGGCGTCTCTCGGAGGCCGCCGGGCTCTCCTACTTCGCCCCCGCGAACCCGGCCGACCTGGACCTGTCCGCGATCGCGCCCGGCGAGACGGTGTTCGTGCGGGGTCTCGGGCTGAACTTCTTCGACGTGCTGGCCCTCCTCACCGAGGAGCGCGGCGGCACGTTCACGCGGGAAGGCGGCCGGCTCCGCTATCGCCCCTCGGGCCGGGAGCCGCGCATCGTCGCCGGCTCGCGGCGCGGGGTGCCGTACCACGCGCGCGGCGAGAACCAGAAGGGCCCGTACGGCCGGCACGTACCGCGTCTGCTGACCCTCCCGGCGGTGGCCCGGCTGCACCGGCGGGCCGAGGAGGGCGAGCGGCTGTCGTTCCGCGCCGACCTGTGGCCGCTGATCGCCAAGGAGGTCGAGAGCGTCTACTACGGCACGCTGCTGGCCGCGCGCGGGCGTGAACGCGAGCCGTTCGTACGGGAGTTCCTGGCCGCCCCCGATCCCTCCGCCGAGGCGCGGCTGCTGGACGCCGCCGGGGTCGCGCCGGACGAGCGGTGGGACTGGGAGCGGGTGGCCCGCCCCTGGCGGGGGCGCGAGCTGGGCGACCAGGACGCGTACCGGGCGTGGCTCCTGGAGCATCTCGCGCAGGACGTGCGGGAGGCGCAGGCGGGCAATGTGCGCGGTCCGCTGAAGGCCGCCCTGGACGTGCTGCGGGATCTGCGCAACGAGATCCGGGCCGCCGTCGACCACGGGCGGCTGGAGGGCGGCTCGTACCAGGACGACCTCCAGGGCTGGTACACCCCGCTGAACGCGTTCCTGTCGATCGGGCCGCCCGTCTCCCGGGTGGCGGAGCTGATCGCGCTGATCGAGGCGGGGGTGGTGGAGATCCTCGGGCCCGGCGTCCGGGTGTCGGCCGGCGCCGGTGCCGGGTTCGACGTCGTCTCCGGGGTCGTGCCGGGGCCGCCGGTGCGGGCGACGGCCCTGGTCGAGGCGCGGCTCCCGGAGCCGGATCTCGCCCGTACCGCCGACCCGTTGCTGCGCGGTCTGCTGGAGTCCGGGCGGGCGGCGCGCTTCCGGATCGCCGGGACCTGCGGGACGGAGGTCGCGACGCGGGGGCTGGCCGTCACCGGGCGCCCCTACCGGCTCGTCGACGCGTCGGGGCGCGCCCATCCACGCCGCTTCGCCCTCGGCGTTCCCACGGAGGGCGTCCACTGGGTCACCGCGGCGGGGATACGCCCCGGCGTCGACTCCATGATCCTGGGCGACGCGGACGCGGTGGCACGGGCGGTGCTGGCGCTGGGGCCGACGGGGGCGGGGGGCGCGGCGTCGGGTTCGCCCGGGATGTCGTCGGACACGGCGTCAGGTTCGCCCGGGGTGTCGTCGCACACGGCGCCAGGACCCGCCGCCGAGCCCTCGGGCCCCACCCGGGCACCGCGCACCGAGCCCTCGACTACCGCCCGGACACCGCCTACCGAGGCCCCGGACCTCGCCCGGACACCACCCGCCGAGGCCCCGGCACCCCTCTCCCGCCCCGCGTCTCCCCCTCCCGCCCCGCAGCCGGTGCCCGCGCCGGAACCCCCCACCACCCGGACACCGACCGCCGGCACCCCGGCAGCTCCCCTCCCCACCCCCGCGCCCAGCCCTCACCCCGGCCCCTCGACCGCACCCACACCCCCGCCCCCGACCCTGCGAGCGTCCGCATGACGACCGTTCACGACTCCGGTCTCCTCTCCCCCGTCCGTGCCGGTACGCCCGCCGAGGCGGCCACCTCCGACACCGCCTGGCTTCAGGGCATGCTGGACGCCGAAGCCGCCCTGGCCCGGGCTCAGGCCGCCGTCGGTGTGGTGCCCGTGGATGCCGCGAAGGTCATCACCGAGGCGGCGCGGGCGGAGCGGTTCGACGTGCGCGCGCTGGCCGTGGGCGCGCGGGAGACCGCGAACCCGGTGGTCGGGCTGGTGGGCGCGCTCACGCGGGCGGTCGCCGAGGCGTCGCCGGAGGCCGCCGGGTACGTCCACCACGGCTCGACGAGCCAGGATGTCTTCGACACCGGCGCGATGCTGGTCGCCTCCCGGGTGCTCGTCCTGGTCCACGCCGACCTGGAGCGGACGGCCGCCGCGCTGGCCGTGCTCGCGGTGCGGCACCGGGACACCGTGATGGCCGGGCGGACCCTCGCCCTGCACGCCGTGCCGACGACGTTCGGGCTGAAGGCGGCGGGCTGGCGGCGGCTCGTGCTGGACGCCCGGGACCGGGTGGCGGCGCTGCTGGACGGCGGGCTGCCGTGCTCGCTGGGCGGGGCGGCCGGGACGCTCGCCGGCTATCTGGAGTCGGGTCCGGCGGGCGGCGCCGACGCGCTGCTCGACGCGTACGCCGCCGAGACGGGGCTCGCCCGGCCGCCGCTGCCGTGGCACGCGCTGCGCACCCCGGTCGCGGACCTGGCGGCCGTACTGGCGCTGACCGCCGGGGCCCTCGGGAAGATCGCCGTGGACGTGCAGTCGCTGGCCAGGACCGAGGTGGGCGAGGTCGCCGAGCCCTCGCGCGCGGGGCGGGGCGCGTCCTCCGCGATGCCGCACAAGCGCAACCCCGTCCTGGCGACCCTGCTGCGCAGCGCCGCGCTCCAGGTGCCCGTGCTCGCGGCCGGCGTGACGCAGTGTCTGGTCTGCGAGGACGAGCGGTCGGCCGGGGTGTGGCACGCCGAGTGGCAGTTGCTGCGGGAGTGCCTGCGGCTGGCCGGGGGCGCCGCGCACACGGCCGTCGAGCTGGCCGAGGGTCTCGTGGTCCGGCCCGACCGGATGCGGGCCAACCTGGCGCTGACCGGCAGCCGGATCGTCTCGGAGCGGGTCTGCTCGGCGCTGGCCCCGGCTCTCGGCAAGGCGCGCGCCCGGGAGCTGCTCACCCGTGCCTCCCTGGAGGCCGACCGCGACGGACGCCCCCTCGGCGCCGTCCTGGGCGAACTCCCCGAGGTGACCGCGCATCTGACGGCGGACCGGATCTCCCGGCTGCTGGACCCCGAGGACTACACGGGCGCCGCCGCTCTTCTGGTGGACGCCGAATGCGACGGCTCTTTTCCCACTCCCTGACGACGGAAGTCACGACCATGTCCGCGATCTTCGAAAGGCGAATGCCGGAGATGCCCATCCTCTGCAAGCCCGCGGTGCGCGTACCGGAATACGTCATCACGATGGAACAGACCCTGGATTTCGCCCGGAAAGCACACGCGGGAAAACCTCAGCTCCCGCTCGCGCTCCGGCTGATAGAGAACACCGGGGTCAAGAAACGACACCTGGTCCAGCCCATAGAGAAGACGTTGTCCCACCCCGGTTTCGAGGAACGCAACCGTATCTACGAGATGGAGTCGAAGAAGCGCTGCCCGGACGCGATCGAGGAGGCTCTGGCGAACGCGCTGCTGCGGGCCGAGGACATCGACGCGATCGTCTACGTGTCGTGCACCGGCTTCATGATGCCGTCGCTGACGGCCTGGCTGATCAACACGATGGGTCTGCGGTACGACACCCGGCAGCTGCCCATCGCCCAGCTGGGCTGCGCGGCGGGCGGGGCGGCGATCAACCGGGCGCACGACTTCTGCGTGGCGCACCCGGACAGCAACGTGCTGATCGTGTCCTGCGAACTGTGCTCGCTGTGCTACCAGCCGGACGCCGACGACATCGGCTCGCTACTGTCGGACGGCCTGTTCGGGGACGCGGTCGCGGCGGCCGTCGTGCGCGGCGGGGGCGGGCCCGGTGTCACGGGTGTCCAACTGGCCCGCAACGCCTCGTACTTGATCCCGAACACGGAGGACTGGATCTCGTACGCGGTGCGGGACACCGGCTTCCACTTCCAGCTCGACCGCCGGGTGCCGGGCACCATGGAGCCGCTCGCGCCGGTCCTCAAGGACCTCGCGGCCGGTCACGGCTGGGACGCCGGGGACCTCGACTTCTACGTCATCCACGCGGGCGGCCCCCGCATCCTGGACGACCTCGCGAAGTACCTCGGGGTCGACGGGGCGGTCTTCCGGCACAGCTGGGGGACGCTCACCGAGTACGGCAACATCGCGAGCGCGGTCGTCCTGGACGCCCTGCGCCGCCGGTTCGAGGAGGGCCCGCTGCCCACCGGGGCGACGGGTCTGATCGCGGGCTTCGGCCCCGGCATCACGGCCGAGATGGCCCTCGGCACCTGGGTCGACGGCACGGCCCCTCAGCACCTGTCCTTGGGGAGGACCGCATGAACGACCACGACAACCACGCCACACCCACGTCCGACCGCGTGATGCGGCTGATCAACGGCTACTGGGCGACCGGAGTCCTCGGCACGGCCGCGACGTACGACCTGTTCACGCACCTGGAGGACGGCGTCGGCACCCCCGAGGAGCTGGCCGGGCGCGCCGGGATCGCGGTGCGCGGGGCGCGGGCCCTGCTGGACGGGCTGGTCGCGCTGGAGCTGGTCGAGGTGGCCGGCGGGCGTTACCGCAACTCCCGGGAGGCGTCGGCGTTCCTGGTCTCGGGCAGGCCCGCGTCGCTGGCGGCGTTCGCGCGCCTCAAGATGGGCCACCTGGGGTCGCTGGCCGCGCTGCCGGACGTCGTGAAGGCGGGCGGGCCGGTGTCGGACGCGGTGGTGGAGGTCGCCGACAACCCGCACTGGGAGAACCTCGTCCAGGCGATCGCCGCGCAGTCCGTGCCCGTCGCGCACATCGCCGCACGGGAGCTGGGGCTGGCCGACGCCGGGAAGATCTCGGTCCTGGACGTCGGCGGTGGCTCCGGGGTCTGCTCGGCGGTCTGGCTCGGGCTGAACCCGGACGCCCGCGCCACGCAGATCGACTGGGCGCCGATCAACGCGATCGCCCGCCGGCTGCTGGCCGAGCAGGGGGTGGGCGAGCGGGTCGAGCACGTGGACGGCGACTTCCACACCGTCGGCTTCGGGGACGGCGAGCACGACGTCGTCATGTACTCCAACATCGCCCACCAGGAGGGGCCGGAGGACAACAGGGCGGTGTTCGCCCGTATCCGCCGGGCCCTGAAGCCGGGCGGCACGCTCGTCGTCTCGGACTATGTCACCGACGACGAGCGCAGCGGGCCGGCGTTCGCGCTGACCTTCGCCGGGGAGATGCTGCTGAAGAGCCGGCACGGGTCGACCTGGCGGCGCAGCGACTATCACGCGTGGCTGACGGCCGCCGGGTTCGAGGAGGTGCGGTTCGTGGAGACACCGTCCCCGACGACCCTCGTGCTGGCGCGGTGAGGGGCGGTGCGGTGGCCCCCTGGGACGGGCCACCGCACCGGGTGCTCAGGAGCGTTCCAGCTCCGGGGCCTGGCGCAGGATCTCCAGCTCCAGGTGTTGCAGGGCGGGGCTGGGCGAGATGCCGAGGCCCTCGACCATCCGCTTCTGGTGGGCGCGCAGCACCGACAGCGCGTCGGCCTGCCGGCCCGACCGGTACAGGGCGAGGGTGAGGAGTTCGCAGCCGTACTCCCGCAGGGGGTGGGCCTGCGTGAAGGCGACCAGTTCGGGGACCGCCATCTCGTGGCTGCCGACAGCGATGAGGGTGGCGCAGCGTCCCTCGGTCACCGACAGGCGCAGCTCCTCCAGGCGGACGGCCTCGGGGGCGACGTGCGGGGCGCCCGCGACCTCGGCGTACGCCTCGCCGCGCCACAGGGCGAGGCCCGCCTCGAACGCGTACAGGGCGCGCTGCGGATCGCCCCGGTCCAGGGCCTGCCAGCCGGCGGTGGCGTGCTCCCAGAAGCGGTGGGCGTCGACCTCGACGGCCCGGCTGTCGAGGAGGTAGCCGCGTCCGCGCGTGCACAGCACGGTGGCCGGGGTGCGCGGCGCGCGGTGGGGTTCGAGGGCGCGCCGCAGGTTGGCGATGTAGGCGTGCAGCGAGGTGATCGCGGACTGCGGCGGCCGTCCTTCCCACAGCGCGTCGACGAGCGTGTCGACGGAGACGGGCTGGCCGACCTGGCTGACCAGCAGGACGAGCGCCGCGCGCTGCTTGGGCGCCCCGAGGTCGACCCGGCGCCCGTCGACGGCCGCCTCGACGGGGCCGAGGACCCGGAACTCGACGCCGGTGGCGGGCGCGGGCCGGCGCGAGGGCCGTTCCGGGTCCGTGAGCCGCACGCCGGGCCGGTCCGTGTTCGTGTCCGGTCCCGGGCCCCGCGCGCCCGCCCGGTCCTCGCGCCGGGGACCGGTGTCGAGGTCGAGTGCCTTGCTGACGTACTGCTTGAGTGTCTCGTTGGCGCGCCTGAGTTCGCGGACCTCGTGTTCGAGTTCGGCGATGCGCCGCGCACCGGTGCCTTCCGTCGTGGTGTCGCGGCGGTCTTCCCTGTCCCTCGTCTCCGTGTGCATAGATCTCTTGCCCCCGTTGCTGTGAATCCGTGCGTGAGGTGGCCTCCGCCACGGGACCCCGGCGGGGTCGCCGTGGCGGAGGCGGTTCACCTGCCGCTGTAGGCGGGTACCTGCCCGCTCTCGCCCGCCGAGGTGCCGGCGTCGTCGCGGCGGTGGAACAGCTTGCTGGGCCACCACATCCAGCGGCCCACGTCGAGGGTGAGCGCGGTGACGAGCACCGAGCGCACCACGAGCGTGTCGAGGAGGACGCCGAACGCGACAGCGAAGCCGAGTTCGACGGCGAAGACCAGCGGCAGGGAGGCCATCGCGGCGAAGGTGCCGGCGAGAACGACGCCCGCCGAGGTGATGACCCCGCCGGTGGAGGAGAGGCCGGTGAGCGCGGCGCGCCGGGTGCCGTGCAGGGCGGCGTCCTCGCGGACGCGGGTGACCAGGAAGATGTTGTAGTCGATGCCGAGGGCGACGAGGAACACGAACGCGAGCAGCGGGAACGAGGCGTCGGCTCCGGCGAGGCCGAAGACGTGCTCGAAGACGAGGCTGCTCACGCCGAGGGCGGCGCCGAACGACAGCAGGACGGTCGCCATCAGCAGCAGCGGCGCGACCACGGACCGCAGGAGCAGTCCGAGGATGAGCAGGACGACGAGGAGGACGATCGGGATGATCACCTTCGAGTCGCGTGCCGCCGCGTTCTCCGTGTCGACCATGATCGCGGTGGACCCGCCGACCTGCGCGTCCGCTCCCTCGATCTTGTGGACGGCGCTGCGCGCGCGGTCTACGGCGCTCATCGCCGCCTCGCTGCTGGGCTCGTCCTTGAGCTGGGCGAGCAGGACCGCCTCGCCGTCCTTGACGACGGGGTCGCCGACGCCGGTGATCCCGGGCACGGCCGCGAGCGCCGTCCTGACCTGGTCGGCGGCGTCGGCCTTGGCGACGACGTAGACGGGGTCGCCGGAGCCGGCCGGGAAGTGTTCGGCGCGGATCTCCTCGCCGACGGCCATCTGCGGCTTGTTCGTGAACTGGTCCTTGTTGGACAGCCCGGAGGCATTCAGCCCGAGCGCGCCGAGCGCCATCGCGCCGAGCACGACGACCGTCCCGGCCCACACCAGGCGCGGCCGGCCGGCGATGACCTTGCCGACCCGGTCCCAGACGCTCTCCTTGACCTGCGCCTCGGCGCCGTACACGGGTTTCTTCGGCCAGAAGATCCACCGCCCGCAGGCGACGAGGAGGGCCGGCATGAGGGTCGTCATGGCGAGCAGGCCGACGATGATGCCGATCGCGCAGGCCGGGCCCATGCCCTTGGTGGAGTTGAGGACGGCGAGGGTGAGGAGCATGAGGCTGACGGCGACGGTCGCGGCGCTGGCGACGATCGCGGGCCCGGACCGGTAGAGGGCCTCGGCCATCGCCTCGTGCCGGTCCTCGTGGCGGGCGAGTTCCTCCCGGTAGCGGGAGATCAGCAGCAGCGCGTAGTCGGTGGCGGCGCCGAAGAGGAGGACGACGAGGATGAAGCTGGTCTGTTTGTTGACGACCAGTCCAGCGTTCTCGGCGAGCAGGTAGATGAACGCCTCCGCCGCCATCAGGGCGACCCCGACGGTGAGCAGCGGCAGCAGGGGGAGCAGCGGGCTGCGATAGGTGAGCAGCAGGATCGCGACGACGACCAGGGCGGTGATGGTGGTGAGGGCGCCGCCCCCGCCGAACGCCTTGATGGAGTCGGCGCCGTACCCGGCGGGCCCGGCGACGTGGAAGCCGAGCCCGTCCGCATCCTTCTTGCCGACCTCGGCCATCGCGTCGACGACCTTGCCGAGCCCTTCCCAGCCGGTCTTGTCCTTGCGGACCTGGACGACGGTCTGGAGGGCCTTGCCGTCCTCGGAGACCACCGGGCCCTGGGGTTCGCCCACGACATTGGTGATGGATTTGAACGCGGTGGCGTCGGCGCGCGCCTTGGCGAGGTCGGCGGCGGTGGTCCCGGCGGCCCGGTCGTAGACGACGATCGCGGGGACGGTGTCGGCGGGCATCAGCTTCTGGGCGCGCTCGACGACAGCGGTGGACTCGGCGTTGCCCGGCAGCCAGGCGGAGTTGTCGTTCTCCTCCGCGTCACCGAGCTTCCCGGCGAGCATCAGCGCCGGGACGAGGATCACGGCCCAGATCGCGATGACGACCCACTTGCCCACCCTTCCGCTGGGCAGGGCGGCCAGTTTTCGCAGCATGCGTGTGTCTCCAGTGTTCTGTGGGGGACGGTGTTCTTCTCTGGGCTCACGTGTCCAGGAGGCGGGCCCGGACGTGTCCGAGGGCCAGCAGCACCGGGATGTCGGTGAGCAGGGGGAAGTGGTAGGCGAAGGGGCGTGGTCCGACCATGTCGGGCGGGCCGTCGTAGCCGCCGTCGGCGTTCTGCCGCTCCAGGAGCCAGGTGAGGGCGGCGCCGAGGGCGCGGGGGTCGTCGGCGTGGCAGAGGGTGACGATGCCGTAGGCGGTGCTGATGTCGTCGCTGGGGTCGCCGGGGCGCATGCCCCAGCCGCCGTCGTCGTTCTGGGTGTCGAGGACGGTGCGTTCGACGCGGGCGGCCATGGCGCCGGAGCGCAGGTCGTCGGGGTGGGCTGTGCAGGAGGCGAGCCTCACCCGGAAGAGGCTGTGGAGGCGGCTGCGGCTCCAGCCGGGTTCGAAGCCGCCGTCCGCGTCCTGGTGCTCGGCGAGGAAGGCGAGGGCCTTGGCGCGCTGGGGCGCGGTCTCGGGGTGCGGGCCGAGGGCGCCGACGGCGGCGGCCGTCATGCAGGGTTCGGACGAGGCTCCCGCGACGTAGGTGGGGAAGCCGCCGTCGTGGCCCTGGACGGCGAGGAGGGCGGCGACGCCGGCCCGGACGGTCCCGGCGTGGGCGACGGGGTCGACGGCGTGCAGGAACTCCAGGGCGCAGGAGGTATCGTCGACGTCGTTCTGGGCGACGGCCGGGGACATGGACCAGCCGCCGGTGAGGGGCACGCCCCGGGAGAGGGAGGGCAGGGGGGCGCCGCCGCGTTCGGCGGCGAGGGTGGAGGCCATGCGGCGCAGCAGCGCGAGGTCGGCGCCGGCGGCGTGCAGGGCGAGGCCGCCGGTGGAGGTGCACCAGTTGTGCATCTCCAGGACGAACGGGAAGCCGCCGTCGGGGCGTTGGTGGTTCAGGAGGGTGGTGAGGCCGCGGCGTACGGTGTCGTCGTGGCGGCCGGTGCCGGCGAGGGCGTGCAGCACCAGGAGGTGCATGAGGGCGTAGCCCTCCCAGACGGTGGCGCCGGGGTCGGTGGCGAGCAGGGTGTCGAGGGCGGCTTCGGTGGCCTCGTTGCGGACGCCGAGGGCGCCTGCCAGGATCAGGGTGATCGCGGCCTGCTGGACGGCGGCCCAGGAGTGCAGGGGGTCGGTGGGGACGTGTCCGCCGCCGGGGAGTTCCGCGTCGGCGGGCAGGGGGCAGCCGAGGACCGACAGCACGGCGTACACCATGAGGCGGCGGCGCGTGGAGATGAAGCCGGGCGCGGAGCCGAGGATGTTTGCGGCGAGGGTGCCGGCGAGGACGCTGTTGCCGCCCGCCGCGCGTCCGGCGGCGCCTTCGACGGCGTGGGTGGCGAGGACCAGGTCGAGGGGGTCCGGGGAGTCCAGGTGGCCGCGCAGATAGCCGAGGAGGCGTTCGCGGGCCGGGGAGGCGGTGCCGGTGCGGGTCATGAGGGAGAGAGCGAGGGCGGATTCGAGGACCCGGCTCTCGCACTGTTCGCGTATCGCGCCGTCGTCGTCCGTTCTGGCGCTGATGTGGGCGGTCAGGCGGGCGGTGGCGCGGCGCAGTTCGGCCGGGGTGATCCCCTGGGGCAGGCGCAGCGGGGCCGGGCGCGTGAGGTCCGCGATCTTCATGTCGTGCTCCTGTCTGGTGCGGCCTGGTGGCGGAGGACGGGCCCGGCCCCTCCGAGGGGGCCGGGCGGTGCGGGTCAGCCGATGCTCTGGGCGAACCGGAAGAACCCGTGCGGGTCGTACGTCCGCTTGATCCGGGCCAGCCGTGCGTAGTTCTCGGCGTAGTAGGAGCGCCGCCAGTCGGGCAGCCGGGGGTCGATGAAGTTCTGGTAGGTCTCGCCCTGCGAGTAGGGGTCGATGGCGGCGAACCCGGCGTCGACGTACTCCCAGGCGGCGTCCTTGGCCTCGGTGCTGACGGAGGCGGCGTTGGAGGTGAGGTAGCTGACGGAGAAGAGGCTGTCGCGGTGGACGTAGGCGGTGGCGTCGCGGGCGACGGTGTTGGCCCGGCCGCCGAGCGCGGAGATCTGGAGCTGGCGCATCTGCCCGCCCGCGAACCGGTTGCCGTCGAACGTCTCCAGGGCCTTGGCCCAGCCGTCGCGGGGCATGCCGCGCTCCTTGAAGAGACGGCTGCGCCAGGCGCCGAACGCGGGGCGCTGGATCTTGCCGTCCGGGGAGGTGTCGGCGCGGTGGCACTGCTGCACGGACAGTTCGGAGCACTGGTAGAGCTGCATGAGGATCGCCCGGTAGGGGGCGGTGAACTTCTGCTGGTAGACCGGGGGCCGGCCGACGAGGGAGATGAGGCGGGCGATCTCCGCGTCGAATCCGGCGCCGGTGTCGACGGAGCCGAGGAACACGGACGCGGTCGGCACGCCGCTGGGGCCCGCGTCGGTGAGGGTGACGTTGACGCCGCTGCCGATGGTCCAGGGCGCGTCCGGCAGCCACTGCGTCCAGCCGTCTAGCATGTCGAGGGACTGGTCGAAGGTCCACACGAGGTTGATGGCGGCGACGTTCGTCAGTGGTGAGGGGGTGATGTCGTAGGAGGTGACGATCCCGAAGTTGCCGCCGCCACCGCCGCGCAGCGCCCAGTACAGGTCGCTGTTGCACTTCGCGGAGGCGGTGACGGTCCGTCCGTCGGCGAGGACGACCTGCGCGGCGGTCACCTTGTCGGAGGCGATGCCGATGCTGCGGGTGAACAGGCCCATGCCGCCGCCCTGGAGGAACCCCCCGGCGGCGACGGTCGGGCAGTACCCGGCGGAGATGCCGAGCCCGGCGGGGGCGAGGGTGTCGGCGATGTCGACGAGCTGCGCGCCGGGCCCCATCCGGACGGAACTCTCGCCCAGGGTGATGGAGTTGAGCCGCGAGACGTCGATGATCAGGCCCTGCGTGGTGGAGTAGCCGGCCGCGCTGTGGCCGCCGCTGCGGGCGGCGACGGGGATGCCGTGGGCGGCGGCGAAGCGGACGCAGGCGGAGACGTCGGCGGCGGAGGCGCAGTAGGCGACCGCCTGGGGGGCCGCGCTGTCGAACTGGACCTGGTAGAGCTGCTTGGCGCGCTGGTAGTCGGCGTCGGCGGGGAGCACGAGGCGTCCCTGGAGCCGGTCGGCGAGCTTGCCCCAACGGCCGCCGACGGTGGGCGACTTGGGCTGGGCGGCACCGGTGAGGGCCGTCACGGTGAGGGCGGCGCCGCCGGCGGCGAGGAAGGACCTTCTGTCGATCATGGTGTTTCTTCCGTGTTCGTGAGGCGGTGCGGGCGGGCGGTCGGGCGGCGGGTCACGGGGCGCGGTGGCCGAGGACGAGTCCGAGCGCCTCGGCCAGGGCCTCGGCCGGGTCGGTCTCCGTGCCGGTCGCCCGCCAGGCGACGTGCTGGTCGGGGCGGACGAGAAGGGCGCCCGCCGGGTCGGTGCCGGGCAGGCTCCGCCAGGTGTCCTCGTCGACGCGGGCGACGGTCAGCGGCACGGAGAGCTTGTCGGCGACCTGTTCGGCGGCCTCGGCCCACGCGGCGGCGCCGGGGCCGGTGAGCAGGGTGAAGGCGGTGCCGACGAGGTCGTGGGTGGAGAGGCGGTCGCCGTCCCGCTCGGTCCAGGCGTGCGGCAGGAGATGGCCGGGGCGGGTCGTGGGCCGGTACACGTCACCGAGGGGTGAGCGGACGGGCGGGAGGCTGCCGTCGGGGACGATCGCGCCCTGCTCGTACGCGAAGCCGGTCTCGACGTCGAGGGCCTGGCACTCGGCGCGGTGGGTGGCGAAGATCTCCGCCGCGCGGGCGCGCTGTGCGGCGCCGACCGGGGTCGGTGAGAAGTAGGAGAAGAACGCCATGGTGCGGCGCTCCGGCGGCACGTGCGGGCCGAGGCCCACGGCGGCGTCGATGACGACCTGGTGGTGTCCGGCGGCGGACATCGCCCAGCCCAGGTTGAACTGGCCGACCGGGCGGCGCTCGGCCTCGTACGTGTCGAGCAGGCCGTCTCCCGCGCGGCCCGTCAGCACGGAGGCGAGCTTCCAGGCGAGGTTGTGCGCGTCCTGGATGCCGCTGTTGAGGCCGAGTCCGACGGCGGGCGGCTGCCGGTGGGCGGCGTCGCCGACGAGGAAGGCCCGGCCCTGCCGGTAGCGCTCGGCGATGACCGCCTCCACGCTCCAGCTG
The DNA here is from genome assembly GCF_040610055.1 of Streptomyces sp. NPDC004539. Taxonomy (NCBI): domain Bacteria; kingdom Bacillati; phylum Actinomycetota; class Actinomycetes; order Kitasatosporales; family Streptomycetaceae; genus Streptomyces; species Streptomyces sp. NPDC004539. The sequence goes on from NZ_JBEXLS010000015.1 coordinate 240,700, forward strand.
GTGACGTCGTGCAGGGTCAGCTCCAGCTCGGGCAGGCCGAGGACCTCGCGGATACGGCCGATGACGGCCGTCTCGTCGGTGCGGTCGAGGCCGGCGAGCGGCAGGTGAAGCCCCCACTCCTCGCACTGCTTGCCCCAGGTCGGGCCCATCTCGATGAGGGCGCTGGACAGGTCGGGACGGTAGGGGTTGAGGAACCAGGTGATGACCGAGCCCTCGGTCCACCACGGCGACAGGTCGGCGGAGAAGTAGGCGGTCGTCGCGTCGAACAGGGCGGGCAGGCCCTCCATGCCGATGCCGAGGGCGGGTCCGACGGTGCGGCCCGCGTCCGCGGCGATCACGTACTGCGCGACGACGGTCGTGGTCTCACCGGTCTCGACGGAACGGATCTCGGCGGTGACGTTCTCGGCGTTCTCGGTGAGCCCGACGACCTCGTGCCCGAACCTGACCCGCCCCGGGCCCCGTTCCTCGGCATGGCGGCGCAGGATCGGCTCCAGCCGCAGCTGCGGCAGCTTGGCGGGCAGAACGGGGGCCGCCGCCTCGTACGACGCGCGCAGCGCGCCGCCCCCGAAGGCGTCCATCTCGTGGATGACACGGCCGTCCAGCGGGCCCGGTCCGGTCAAAGTGGTCTGCCAGCGAACCTTGCCGAACTCCTCGGGCCCGGCCGCGAGTTCGGTGACATCGTCCGCGAGGCCGTACTGGCGGAAGATCCCCAGCGTGCGCTGGTTCAGGTAGTGCGCCTTCGGCAGGCGCGAGGTGTCCGCGCGGCGCTCCACCAGCAGGTGCTCGATGCCGTGGGCGGAGAGGAACACGGAGGCGGCGAGGCCCGAGCCGCCGCCTCCGACGATCAGAACAGGTACGTCGAGGGTGCTCATGATGCTTCCTTCTCAAGGGAATCGGTGAGGAGAGGGGCGTCGTCGGGGAGCTGCATGATGTCCGGCACGCCGGCGCCCCACCGGTAGTAGGACTGGAGCTTGTAGTACTCGCCGTCGGGCTGGGAGGCGACGGCGTACACGAACCGGGTCTGCGGGTCGGCGGCCTGGACGTGCCGGACGAACCGCCTGATGCGGTCGTCGAGTTCGACCGGCAGGGACTCCGGGTCGGTCGTCGCGACGGCGAGGCAGACCCGGGTGATGGCCGGGGAGTCCCAGTCGAGGGTGACGTACACGCCGAACGCCCGGCGGCCGAGGCGGAGCATCTGCTCGCTGGGTTCGGCCTGGTCGACCTCGCGGAGCATGGCCCGCACCGACTCGGGGGCCAGGCCCCCGGCGGGCGGTTCGCCGAAGTAGATGTTCACGGTGCGGTGGTGGTAGTCGACGCCGAGCAGGCCGACGGTGTCCCCGAGGCCGTGCCGGTCGATGAAGTCGAGGCTCGCGGCGAGGCTGCCCGGCATCGAGGGCAGCGCGGCGAGTGTCCTGACGTCCTGGAGTCCGGTGCGCGGCAGGACGGCCCAGATCTTCTTGAAGCCGCCGACGACCCCGAAGTCGATGCCGTAGCCGTCGACGGGGCACCTCTCGGCGAGGTCGACGAGGAGCCGGGAGACAGGGTGGTCGGTCTTCTCCAGCAGGCCGTTGTCCACGGCGAGTCGATACGGGTCGAGGTTCTGCGGGACGGTGAACCGGCAGTCGAGTTCACCTGCCCGCCCCGCGCCGGTCGCGACCCGGAACGCGACGACGGCCTCGGCGAGTTCACCTCCGTACAGGTTCAGGACGCGCAGTACGTCGTCCCTCCGGTACGCCACCTCCAGGAGCCCGGCCGCTTCCTCGATGGCCGAGTGGAGGGCCTGCACCGCTTCACTCATGGCGGTCACCTTCCTTTTCCATTTCCGTTTCCTTGCGTCGTCCGTCGGGAGCGGGCCGGCGTTCCCCGTGGTGTCGGTCCGGGGTGCAGCAGGGCCAGCGGGTGGAGGCGGTAGTGGTCGCCGCCGGGTTCCCGGAGGAGGAGCCCGGCATCGACGAGTTCCGCCAACGCGCCGTCCGCGTCGGTGTGTTCGGCCGCGAGCCGGCCGTCCGCCACGACCCGGGCCAGCAGGGTCCGGGCGTCCGCGCCGAGCGGGCCGCCCCGGCTCAGCACGGCCCGCCGGCCGCGCGGCTCGGTGAACCGCGCGACGAGCCGGCCCACCCCGAGACGCGGGCGCTCCGCCAGCCGCTCCCCCGCAGCCCTGAGCGCCGCCGACAGCCCCGCGCAGTGCCCCGCCAGCTCCCGTAGGGCCCCGGGTTCCGCGCGCGTCCGCCCGGCCCCGGCGAACTGGCCGAGCAGCCGTACGGCGTCCTCGTCGTCCAGCGGCCCGAGCCGCAGGGTGTGCTCGGCGGGTACGGCCGTCAGCGGGGCCCGGCTCGTGACCAGCACCGCGCTGCCCCGGCCCACCGGCAGCAGCGCCCTGAGCTGGGCGTCGCCCGCCGCGTCGTCGAGGACGACGAGGAGCCCGGCGTCCGCCGACCGGGCCCGGTAGCGGCGTAGGAGGTCGTCGGAGCCCGCTCGTGCCGTGCCGGACTCCCCCAGGGCGGCGAGGAGTTCGGCGAGGACCGCGGCGGCCGGGCGGGCGGTTCCGTCGGGGTCGCGGAGCCGGGCGTGGACGGCGCCGCCCGGGAACGCCTCCGCGCAGCCGTGGGCGACCTCCACGGCGAGGGCGCTCTTGCCGCTGCCGGGCCCGCCCGTGACCAGCGCCGCCCGCAGGCGGGCGCCCAGGAGCAGCGACCTGAGGCGGTCCGCCTCGACCGCGCGCCCGGTGAACGCGGCGGCCCTCGCGGGCAGCAGCACGGGCGGCGGGTCGGCGCCCTCGCCGCGCAGCATCCGCAGATAGGTGTCACCGAGCCGGCGGCCGGGTACGACGCCGAGCTGCTCGTCGAGGACGCGGCGGCCGTCGTCGTACACCTGGACGGCCTCGGCCTGGCGGTCGCAGCGGTGCAGGGCGGTGATGAGGTGGGCGCGCAGCGTCTCGTCGAGCGGGAAGCGGGCGACCAGGGAGAGGAGTTCGGGGACGAGGGCGCGGTGCCGGCCGAGCGAGAGGTCCGCCTCGATCCGGCGCTCCAGCGCCTGGGTGCGCCGGAACTCCAGCCGGGGCCGCTCGTACCGCTGGAGGTGTTCGGTCACGTTCTCCAGGGCCTGGCCGCTCCAGCAGTCGAGCGCGCCGCCGAGCAGCCGGCCGGCCTCCTCGGGCCGATTCTGTTCGAGGGCCTCGCGGCCGAGTCTGTCGAGCCGTTCGAAGGCGAACAGATCGACGTCGGCCTCGCGGACCTCAAGCACATATCCGGGTCCTTTCCTGAAGATCTGCGCACAGTTCCCCAGTGTTTTTCTCAGCCGTGAGACATGGGCATAGATCTGTGAATTCGATGTGGGTGGTGGTGTGTCTCCCCAGAGCGCGGCGCTGAGCCGGCTGTCGGCGACGAGCGTGCCGCGTGCCATCAGCAGCACGGCGAGCACGGTGTGGATCTTGGCTCCGGAGAGCGGGACGTCCGAGCCCTCCCTGGTCACGGAGACCGGGCCGAGCAGCCGGAATGTGAGCACTCCAGCGGAGTTCAGCAAAGTTCGGCCTCCCCCGCGAAACGACTTGCTGAGCGCTCCCCACTCTATGAGCCGCCCCTTTTCCCGCGTTATCGAGTCGATTTCGAGAGGCCGAAACGGTGTCGAAATCGCGCCAAAAGCGCATCCCTCTAGGATGTTTCACGAGCACCGAACGGAAGCACTGGAAAAGAATTACTCAACGGGGAGAACAGACATGCGCAAGCACCGAACACTCGCGGGTGCCCTCATTCTTCTTCCGCTGCTGCTCGTCGTGGGCATCGGAGCGGACGCGACGGGCGATCTGCCGTGGACGAGCGTCGCCGCGGTCCAGAGCGATCTGCCCTGGACCTGACGGGCCGCGGGTCAGCGGTCGGCGAGCAGTCCGGCCAGGACCGATCCCTCGACGGGACGGGCCGTGTCATGGGCGTCGAGCACCTCGCGCAGCCGGCCCGCCCGGCGCTCCCACAGCGGGGCGCCCAGGGCCCGGAACTCCTTCTCCGCCCAGTCCAGGGGCGCGTCTGCGCCGGAGCCGCCACGAACGGCTTCGGCGCAGGCGAGGTGGGTGACGATGCGGGCCTGGAGGAAGCGGTCGCCGACCTCCTCGGCGAGGCGCCGGGCGCGCAGCAGGCCGGCGCGGGCCTTGCAGGGGTCGTTCTGCCGCCACTGCGCCTCGCCGAGCGCGCACAGGCCGTGCGCCTCGCCGAGCCGGTCGCCCTGGCCGCGGGCGAGGCCGACGACGTCGTGGCAGATCCGTTCGGCCTGCGCGCAGCGGCCCGCGCCGAGCAGCGCCTCGGCGAGGCGGTAGAGGTTCTGGGTGCGGCTGCGCAGCGACCCGGCCTCGTAGCTGACCTCGATGGCCTGGTTGCTGAGGCTCACGCCGCGTTCGGGGTTGCCCTGTTCGATCTCGATCTGGGCGAGGAGGCCGAGGGCGTGGGAGAGTCCGGAGTTGTCCTCGGCGTGCCGGAACAGGACGAGGGACTCCTCGCAGTAGCGGGCCGCCTCGGTGAGGTCGCCGAGGAAGCGGGCGCACACCGCGAGGTTGCGGCGGACGATGGCGCGGCCCTGGGTGTCGTCGGTGTGTTCCAGGTGGTCCAGGGCGGTGCGCAGGAGTTCGCGGGCCTCCTGGTGGCGGCGCTGGTAGATGGCGAGGGTCCCGAGGGAGCGGAGCATGGTGCCGGCGCCCCGGGTGTCGCCGCTGCGGCGGGCGCCGTCGAGGGCGTGTTCGGCGGTGCGCCGCCAGTCGTCCAGGTGGTTGCGGGTCTCGTAGAAGGGGACGGCTCCGGCGACGAGGAGCCAGGCGGGTTCCGTGCGTCCTTCGCGGACGGCCTGGGCGACGAGTCCGCCGAGCGTCTCGCGTTCGTCCTCGAACCATTCGATGGGGTCGGCGACGAGTTCGCCGGCCGTGTCGCCGAGCGCCGGTTCGGCGGCGAGGCGTCCGTCGTGGGGGACGGCTCCCTTGCCGTAGAGCTGTTCCTGGGCGGCGTAGACCAGGGTGAGGACGGCGGACAGGACGCGGTCCAGGGTCTGGGCGCGGTCCTGCGCGGTGTCCTCGGCGAGGCAGCGTTCCCGGGCGAAGCGGCGCAGCGGGCCGGGGAAGCGGAAGCGGGCGGTGCCGGCCCTGGCGGGGCGGACCTCCAGGAGCTGGGCGGCGACGAGCCGGCGCAGGAGTTCCTCGGAGGCGTCGGGGGTGACGCCGAGGACGGGGCAGCCGATCCACTCCGGGACGTCGGGTACGTCCAGCATGCTCAGCCGGCGGTAGAGCCGGGCGGCCTGGGCGGACAGGGCCCGGTAGCCGAGGCGGACGCCCACGCCGACGTCGCTGTCCGCCTCCGGGGCGCCGGCGCGTTCCCGGCGTTGCGCCAGGCGGGCGGCCGTCTCGTGCAGCGAGCGGCGGTGGTCGGAGAGGAGCTGGGTGGCGACGACGCGCAGGGTCAGGGGCAGCAGGTCGCACAGTTCCACGAGGTGCCGGGCGGCCTCCGGTTCGGCCGTCACGCGGTGCGCGCCGATCGTGGCGGTGAGGAGGCCGAGGGAGTCGGCCGGGTTCATGGCGCCCAGTTCGAGGCGGGTCACGGCGGTCGTCGTGTCGAGTGCGGGCAGCGGGTCCCGGCCGGTGACGAGGGCTCGGGCGGGGCCGGGGCCGGGGAGGAGGGGGCGGATCTGGTCGGCGGAGCGGGCGTCGTCGAGGAGGACGAGGAGGCGCCGGCCGTCGAGGGTGCGCCGGTACAGGGCGGTGCGGTCCGCGAGGTGTTCGGGGATGGCGGCGCCGGGGACGCCGAGTGCGCGCAGGGCCCGGCCCAGGGCGTCCTGGGGGCCGCCGCCGTGCGGGTCCTGGAGGTCGAGGTGGAGGCGGCCGTCGGGGAAGTGCTCGGCGTGCCGGTCGGCCCAGTGCAGGGCGAGGGCGCTCTTGCCGGTGCCGGCGCCGCCCCAGACCATGGCGACCCGGGCCGCCGTGGTGTCGTCGCGGCCGGGGACGAGGCGGCGCAGCAGCTCCAGTTCGGCGGTGCGGCCGACGAACGGTTCGGGGGGCAGGGGGAGCCGGCGGGCGGGGGTGGCCGGGGTGGTGGACTCCGGGCGGGGGCGGGCGGATTCGAGGGCGGCGAGGCCGTGCCAGAGGGCGGGTTCCTCGTGGGAGCGGGGGGTTTCGGGGTGGCGTTCCTCCCGGGAGGGGGCGGTCTCCTGGTGGGGGCGGGCGGGCTCGGGGAGGCCGAGGGCGTATCGGGGGAGGGCCTCGGCCGGCGTGTGCGGTAAGGGCGTCGCGGCCGGTGCGTCCCAGGGGCCGGACTCCTCGTGCGGGCGGGCCGTCTCGGGGGGTGTCGCGGTGGCGTGCGGCTGGGCGCGGACGTCGCCCGCCAGGACCGTACGGTGCAGCTCGCGCAGTTCGGCGCCCGGTTCGACGCCGAGTTCGGCGACGAGGATGCGGCGGCCCTCGCGGTAGCAGTCGAGGGCCTCGGAGCGGCGGCCCGAGAGGTGGTAGGCGCGCATGAGGACGGCGCGGGCGTCCTCGCGCAGCGGGTGTTCGGCGACGAGCGGCCCGAGCGACTCCACGACGGACCGGTAGCGGCCCCGCCGGAGCTGGACGGCGGCGTACTCCTCCACCAGGTTGTTGCGCAGCTCCGTGATCCGGTCGACCGCGCCGCTCAGGACACTGTCGCCCATGCCGTCGAGGACCGGCCCCGACCACAGCGCGAGGGCGTCCTCGAAGCGGGCGGCGGCCTCGTTGGTGTCCCCGGCCTCGGCGGCTGCGCGCGCGGCGGCGGCCGACTCGTACAGGTCGGCCACATCGACGTAGTGGTCCTCCCTGTGCAGGACGTAGCCGGGGAGCTGCGTCTCGATGAGGCCGTCCACTCCCGCCTCGTCACGGAACGTCTTGCGCAGCGCGGAGACGCAGATCGCGATCTGGTTGCGGGCGGTGACGGGGGGTTCGCCGTGCCAGACGGCGTCCGCGAGCGCGTCCACGGAGACAGCGCGGCCGGGGGTCAGCAGGAGTACGGCCAGCACCGTGCGCTGTCGTGCGCTGCGCAGCAGCAACGGCCGCCCGTCCACCCTCACCTTGAGCGGGCCCAGCACCTGAAACGACAGACAGACCGTCATGCCGCCTCCTTCCAGGACTGTGAATGTCCCGCCCCCCGCGAAGACACAGCATGGCCATTCTGTGGAGATGGCTTGATCTTGACAAGGCAGTTCCCCATCTTGACAGGCCCGTTCCGCTCTCCTCACCCTCCGTCACCGGCGGCCCGGTCCCAAGTGATCGCCAATCGCCGCCGAAGAATCATGGGCTGTACTCGGTCCGTGACGCCGGGCCCGGCTCTCGCAGACAGCTCAGTTCTCAGGAATACGGCACCTGCCAAGAAGGAGCACCCCACATGAACCGCTTGTCGACGCGCCGATCCGTCCTGACCGCCGTCGCCGCCTCCGGCGCCCTCGGGGCGTCGCTGGCGCTGGCCGGCCCGGCCCTCGCCGTGGCCCCGGCGACCGCGACGGCGTCGTACAACTGTGACGCCGCGGGCAGCGGCACGATCACCCTGACCGCGGCGGACTCCGGCGGGGTCAAGAGCGTGAAGCTCGACTCCGCGGACATCGTGGCGCAGTTCCCGTACGCGGCGAACTCCGTGACGACGACGCTGAAGCTGACCAAGGCGTCCGGCGGGGAGGTGCAGTTCTCCGGCGCCGTCCACCCGGCGGCGAGCACGGGCGACCCGCTGTCCTTCGGCCCCCTCCCGCTCACCTCCGGGTCCCTGGCCACCGGCGACACGACCGACTCGGCCGCCCTGTCGGGCACGCCGAGCGCCGCCAACTGGTCCCTCAAGTTCGTCGTGACCAACGCGGGCGGCACGTTCACCTCGTACTGCACGGCGACGAGCGCCCAGTCGAGCGCCTTCACCTGGTAGTCCGCCGAACGCGTCGAGCCCCCGGGAGCCGCTCCCGGGGCTCCGGCACCGACATGTGGAAGTACTGGGACGAGCACCGAGCCGGGAACCTGACGGACTGCGAACTCCGG